>NZ_JACBYI010000040.1 GCF_019352175.1 Paenibacillus sp. S150 | reverse complement strand
GGAGGGGTTCCACGCGTACCCATCCCGAACACGACCGTTAAGCCCTCCAGCGCCGATGGTACTTGGACCGAAGGGTCCCGGGAGAGTAGGACGCCGCCAAGCACACCGAGCCATTGTCGAGCAGTCGACAACGGCTTTTTTGTGTTGTGCACGGCTGTGGAAAAGCTGTGGATAATTTTCAGCAAGTTCAGAAAACTTACGCACATGTGAATATGATTGCAGCAAACTGTTTTTCCAATATTTATGTCATCACAATGCATAATTAGGTGAATGAGTCAAGTGAAAACTATGTAATACACGATTTTTGTGGATAAAAAGTGGGATATGTGGATAAGTAACAGAGAATAGTGGATAACTTTTTTTAGAACCTTTGAATCATCGTCAGTATAATTTTTGTTGCTTTTGGGCTGTGGATAACATGTGGGGCTGGATTTTTTCCTCGGATTAGCGTCGTGGCTTTTTGCTTGATATACTCACATAGAGTACTGTCAATAACATTGATGAGGTGAGCGGAAGTGGAGATTAGACAATTGTATGCCGAGGAATTTGAAGCTAGCCTGAGTTTGTCCGAATATGCTTTTAAATATAAGATTACGGGTGAAGACAGAGCTGAGGCCAAGCAGAATTTCAAGCCGGAGATTTTATGGGGAGCCTTCGAAGACGGAGTGTTGGGAGCTCAATTGACATTGCTTCCACTTCAGGTATACATACAGGGCAAAGCACAGTCCATGGGCGGAATAGCAGGAGTATCCACATGGCCGGAAAACCGGAGACAAGGGCTGGTGTCCAAGCTATTATCACATACCCTGCAAACGATGAATGAGTCGGGACAAAGCCTGTCCTTTCTGCATCCCTTTCTGATTCCTTTTTACCGCAAGTTTGGCTGGGAGGTTTACTGTGAGTACAAGAAATACTCGATTCCCGTGGACAAATTCCCGCGGAAAACCGAAGTCCAGGGCAGCGTAAAGCGCGATTCGGCCGGTCTTGAGACACTGGAAGGGGTGTACAGTCTTTTTGCAGCCCAGTACAATGGAACCTTGCGGCGTGATCAAGAGTGGTGGAAGAGCAGGGTGCTTGATGAGGAAACACATCATTGTGTGTTTTATTCCGAGCTTGGAGAACCGGAAGGCTATGTATTGTATAAAATAATAAATAATGAACTGGTCATTGATGAATTTATTTATTTAAGCGAGCTGGCGCGCCGGGGGTTATGGACGTTTCTTTCCAACCATGATTCGATGATTACAGGTGCGTCGCTCAAGCGGGTGCCTTCCGATGATATCCTTCCTTATTTGCTGCCGGATCCGCGGATTTCTCAGGAGAATTTCCCCTACTTTATGGCGCGGATTGTGAATGCCCGGACATTTGTGGAGAATTTTACCTTCCGGAGCCGGAACAGTCTTGAGAGCCGGACTCTTTATATTGAAGATCTGCAAGCCCCATGGAACAACGGATTGTGGCAATGGAGCGTGACTGAGGACGGAACAGCTGCGTTGAACCGCTTGGACGGTGAAAAGTCTACGGCCGATTTGAGCTGTACCATCGGCACGTTTACTGTACTGCTGCTGGGCTATAAACGTCCCGGAGAACTGGCGCGATACGGGCAGCTAATTGCAAACCCGGCGGAATTGAATTGGCTGGAAGAGATTATTCCGCAAGGGAAAACGGCATTGTTTGATTTTTTCTGATCCTATGGTTTATGGCTCTCCCGGTTTCTCTAAGAAGCTGGGGGAGCTTTTTAATAAATATATTCACTGGAAATCATTATAGGAGCGGCTTCTTATTTGCATTTTAATTGGAAAGAAAAAGAATACAATGAGTCCAAAAAGTAAAAAATAAATGCAACCCCTTGGAATTCAGTGAGAATGTGTTATAATATGAAAAAAGTCAAAGAAAGTCAAAGTCAACGCGATTCAAAATCACTTCGACAATCACTTTTTAAGTGATGGAAGCAGCAATGGCGGCCGGCTCTCATTTATGGCTTTTTTGGTATACTTCCGGCGTAATGCTGCAGCTCTGGAACATAATTCCGATTCGGGCCACTGGCCTTGGGTTAAGTTCTTTAGTGATCATTACCGGACGGAGGTACAGCAGGAAGTACTATAAGCATTGAACACTGGAGGATGAGTGATGCGTAATATCTCTGATATTATCGAACAATATCTGAAGAATATTTTGCATGAAAGTCCCGAAGGTACGGTGGAAATTCAGCGCAATGATCTGGCGGACCAGTTCTCATGCGTGCCGTCTCAGATCAATTATGTCATCAGTACACGCTTTACTTTGGAAAAGGGCTATATAGTGGAGAGCAAACGCGGCGGCGGCGGCTACATCCGGATTCAGCGCTTTGAGCTGCCCCAGAATGTAGCATTGTACGCCCACCTCAACTCTACAATAGGAAAAGACATTGATCAAAATTCCGCCGAAGGACTGATTTATCAGCTGGAGGAGGCCCGGTTCCTAACCAAGCGTGAAGCGTGTCTTATGCGCGCCGCTGTTTCCCGGGAATGCCTGACGGTCAATCTGCCGTACCGGGATGAGATTCGTGCCAAGATAATGAAGGCAATGCTGATCTCTTTATTGGGCAAATAATGGTCTAAGGGAGGGACACCGCTTATGCTTTGTCAGGAATGCGGGGTCAAACCGGCGACACTCCATTTCACCAAGATTGTGAATGGGGAGAAGACGGAGTTTCATATTTGTGAAAGCTGTGCGCGGGAGAAAGGTGAGCTTATTCCTGGAACTGCGGGAGGGTTCTCCATTCACAGCCTGCTGTCCGGTCTCCTGGATCTTGAAGGAGCCGGCAAGGAAAAAACCGCAGCCGCCCAGAGTGCCCAGGGCCTGCGATGTGAGAACTGCGGTATGACGTACTCCCAGTTCAGCAAGCTTGGCCGTTTTGGCTGCAGCTCCTGTTATAAATATTTTGACAGCACGCTGGACCCGCTTTTCAGACGGGTGCATGGCAGTACGGCTCATGTCGGCAAGCTTCCGAAACGTGCCGGCGCACAGATCATGTGCAAACGCCAGATTGATGAACTGAAGCAGGAATTGCAGCAAAGTATCGCACAGGAGGAGTTTGAGACCGCAGCTGAGCTGAGGGATCAGATCCGCCGACTTGAAAAAGAAATGCCACAAGAGTAAAGTCTTTGATATATAGGGGGGATACGACATGTCAAGTCTCCGGTTTACCGAACAAGCCCTAAGCGACTGGATGCGCTGCGGAGGCAGCCATTCTGAGATTGTCATCAGCAGCAGGATGCGGATCGCCCGCAACCTGGAGCATCTTCCCTTTCCTCTGCTGGCTTCAGCAGAGCAATCGGAAGAGGTGCTGGAGCAGCTCGCTCCTGTCTTTCAGGGAGAAGCAGCAGCCGATTTCGGCAACTTTCAGCTGCTGAAGCTGGATGAGCTCGATGAGCTGGATAAAAAAGTGCTCGTGGAAAAGCATCTCATCAGCCCTAACCTGGCTAATGACTCCAGGGGAGGGGCAGTCATCCTGAATGAGGACGAGTCAGTCAGCATTATGATCAATGAAGAAGACCATCTGCGCATTCAGTGTCTGTTCCCCGGTCTGCAGGTCAGAGAGGCCTGGGTGAGAGCGACAGCCATTGATGATATTTTTGAAGGCTCAGTCAACTACGCCTTCGATGATCGGCGAGGGTACTTGACCAGTTGTCCAACAAATGTGGGCACTGGGCTTCGCGCATCGGTCATGCTTCATTTGCCCGCGCTTGTCATGACTCACCAGATCAACCGGATTTTATCCGCGGTGAACCAGGTGGGACTCACGGTAAGAGGGATTTATGGTGAAGGCAGCGAAGCAGTAGGGAACATCTTTCAGATTTCCAACCAGATTACGCTTGGTCAGACGGAAAATGAGATTATTGAGAATTTGCACAGCGTAGTCACCCAGATTATCGAGCATGAACGCAATGCGCGGGAGCGTCTGCTGGTGGATTCCGCTCTGCGGATTACCGACAGAATCAAGCGTTCCTACGGGATTTTGTCGTATGCGGCGGTAATGGAGCTGAAAGAGTCCGCACAGCGGCTCTCCGATGTAAGGCTAGGGGTTGATCTTGGAATTCTGGAAGGACCGTCGATTTCAGTGCTCAATGAGCTGAATGTTAAGACACAGCCGGGCTTTCTGCAAAAAATGTTCGGCGACGAGTTAACGGCCACCGAACGCGATATGTACCGGGCGAAGCTGCTCCGGGAGACACTGGGATCACAACATTAATTATAGATATTTATTATCCGTGGAGGTGCAGGGGATATGATGTTTGGAAGATTTACGGAACGCGCGCAAAAGGTGCTCGCGCTAGCGCAGGAAGAAGCCGTTCGTTTGGGACACAACAACATTGGGACAGAACATATTTTGCTCGGACTGATTCGTGAAGGAGACGGCATTGCCGCCAAGGCTTTGATCGGCTTGGGTCTGGGTCTTGAGAAAATTCAGGACGAAGTTGAGACGCTGATCGGCCGGGGACAAGAACAGCCTACCAACATTGCTTATACTCCGCGTGCCAAAAAGGTTATTGAGCTGTCGATGGATGAAGCCCGCAAGCTGGGCCACACTTATGTCGGCACAGAGCATATCCTGCTCGGATTAATCCGTGAAGGTGAAGGCGTAGCCGCCCGTGTACTCAATAACCTCGGAATCAGCCTGAATAAAGCCCGCCAGCAGGTGCTGCAGCTTCTGGGCAGCAGTGAGGCTACTTCCAGCCACAGCGGTGCCCCCGCCAATGTCAGCACACCAACGCTGGATGGCCTGGCCCGCGATTTGACCGCTTATGCCAAAGATGGCAACCTTGATCCGGTCATTGGCCGCAGCAAGGAAATTGAGCGCGTTATACAGGTGCTCAGCCGCCGGACC
The DNA here is from genome assembly GCF_019352175.1 of Paenibacillus sp. S150. Classification (GTDB taxonomy): domain Bacteria; phylum Bacillota; class Bacilli; order Paenibacillales; family Paenibacillaceae; genus Paenibacillus_AQ. The sequence goes on along the minus strand of NZ_JACBYI010000040.1, from coordinate 60,428 downwards.
AAAAACAATCCGGTGCTGATCGGTGAACCTGGGGTAGGTAAAACAGCGATTGCCGAAGGATTGGCTCAAAAAATTATCAACAATGAAATTCCGGAAACTCTGCGTGACAAACGCGTAATGACTCTAGACATGGGTTCTGTGGTTGCCGGCACGAAATATCGCGGTGAGTTCGAAGACCGCCTCAAAAAGATTATGGATGAGATTCGCCAGGCGGGAAACATCGTGCTCTTCATTGATGAGCTGCATACGCTGATCGGCGCAGGCGGCGCGGAAGGCGCGATTGATGCCTCCAACATCCTGAAGCCTGCCTTAGCCCGTGGAGAGCTGCAGTGCATTGGGGCTACGACGCTGGATGAATACCGCAAATACATTGAGAAGGACGCAGCGCTGGAGCGCCGCTTCCAGCCGATTACAGTGGATCAGCCTTCTCCGGAAGAAGCCGTACAAATTCTCTTTGGTCTTCGTGACCGTTATGAAGCCCATCACCGGGTGAAGATTACGGATGAAGCCATCGTGGAAGCGGTGAAGCTGTCCGACCGGTATATTCCTGACCGCTTCCTGCCGGATAAGGCAATTGACCTGATCGATGAAGCAGGCTCCAAGGTAAGACTCAACTCTTATACGATCCCGCCTAATCTGAAGGAGCTGGAAATGCGTCTGGACGATATCCGCAAGGAGAAGGATTCAGCTGTACAAAGCCAGGAATTCGAGAAGGCTGCAGCACTGCGCGATACGGAGCAGAAAATCCGTGAGGAACTGGATACCACCAAGAACCAATGGAAAGAAAAACAAGGCCGTACCGACTCTCAGGTCACACCGGAGGATATTGCCCAGGTTGTGGCCAGCTGGACCGGTATTCCGGTCAGCAAGCTCAAAGAAGAAGAGACCGACCGGCTGCTCAACATGGAGTCTCTGCTTCATGAACGTGTAATTGGTCAGGACGAAGCCGTGAAGGCTGTCAGCCGGGCGCTCCGCCGGGCGCGTGCAGGCCTCAAAGATCCTAAGCGGCCAATGGGCTCCTTTATCTTCCTCGGACCAACCGGAGTAGGTAAAACTGAACTGGCGCGTGCGCTGGCCGAGGCTATGTTCGGCGATGAAAATGCGGTAATCCGTATCGATATGTCCGAATACATGGAGAAGCATTCCACTTCCCGTCTGGTCGGAGCGCCTCCAGGGTATGTGGGCTATGAAGAAGGCGGACAATTGACCGAAAAGGTTCGCCGCAAGCCATATTCTGTAGTGCTCCTGGACGAAATTGAAAAAGCTCATCCGGAAGTGTTCAACATCCTGCTGCAGGTGCTGGAAGACGGCCGTCTGACTGATTCCAAAGGCCGTGTAGTCGATTTCCGCAACACCTTGATCATCCTGACCTCCAACGTTGGGGCACAGGCGATCAGAAAGAACTCAACGCTTGGCTTCACAGCTGTTCAGGATGCGGGAGCGGATTACAACAGCATGAAGGGCAAAGTTATGGAAGAGCTGAAGAAGAGCTTCCGCCCTGAATTCCTGAACCGTATTGACGAAATCATCGTCTTCCACTCTCTGGATGAAAAGCACATTGCCGAAATTGTTACCTTGATGTCCGAGGAATTGCGCAAGCGGCTGCGTGAATATGATGTGGACTTTGTGCTCACTGATGGGGCTAAAGCCTTCCTGGCCAAAGAGGGCTACGATCCGGCCTTCGGTGCCCGTCCGCTTCGCCGGGCGATTCAGAAGCATATTGAAGACCGTCTTTCCGAGGAACTGCTGAAAGGCAACATCAAGAAGGGCGACTCCCTTAATATTGATGAGGTTAATGGTGAGCTTTTGGTAACTACCCTGGAGCCTCCAGTTGCAGTTACCCTGGAAAAAGAGGTTGGAACCGAATAACCCTATATCCTTGAAACAAAGCTTCCGCTCCTTCGTATAGAGGAGCGGGGGCTTTTTTTGCGGAACGGCAGCCCGATGTTTAATTGTGCAGCATTTCAGGCACGTTAATGGGGCAGGCTCCAAAAGTAGATCTTAAGTGACCTTTCGCTCAGTGTGCAGAAATGGTAAACTTTGATTAGGAGAAAATTATCCGCAATTTTAGCAAGTTCGCACTCGATAGGAGCATACATGGCTAAATTAAAAACCAAATTTTTCTGCACCGAATGCGGCTACGAATCGCCCAAATGGTTCGGTAAATGTCCCGGCTGCCAGGCATGGAATTCCATGGTGGAGGAGACGGAAAGCGTAGTCAAAACACAAGGTATGAACGCACCGATTTTTCAGAGTAAAGAAAAGGCGCAATCAATCATAAATATAGAAAGTGACAAAGAGCCGCGTATCCTGACAGGCATTGGTGAGCTTAACCGGGTCCTTGGGGGAGGGATTGTGCCGGGCTCGTTGGTGCTGGTAGGCGGCGATCCCGGGATCGGCAAATCGACGCTCCTGCTGCAGACCTCGCACGCGCTGACAACCCAGGGATTGCGTGTACTTTACATTTCCGGAGAAGAATCGGTCCGGCAGACGAAGCTGCGAGCTGACCGTCTCGGGGCGCTGTCGGCTGAGCTGTACGTGCTGTGCGAGACCAACATGGAGAGCATTGAAGAAGCCATTGAGCAGATTCAGCCGCAATTTCTTGTCATTGACTCCATTCAAACTGTATTTATGCCGGAGGTAACAAGTGCACCTGGCAGTGTGACGCAGGTTCGGGAATGTACGACAAGATTCATGCGAATTGCCAAAATTCGCGGAATTGCCACGGTTCTGGTAGGACATGTGACAAAAGAAGGAGCAATTGCCGGCCCCCGCATGCTGGAGCATATGGTGGATTGTGTGTTGTACTTCGAAGGGGAACGTCACCATACCTACCGTTTGCTGCGTGCGGTCAAGAACCGCTTTGGTTCCACCAATGAGATCGGTATCTTCGAGATGGGGGAGATTGGGCTTGCCGAAGTAGAAAATCCTTCCGAGCTCTTCCTGTCGGAACGCCCGCTTGGAGTGGCAGGATCGGCAGTTGTGGCCAGTATGGAGGGAACCAGGCCTGTGCTCGTCGAACTGCAGGCGCTTGTAGCGGCTACCCATTTTCCTTCGCCTCGGCGGATGTGCACAGGCTTCGATCATCAACGGATGGCATTGATTATTGCCGTTCTGGAGAAACGGATGGGCATGTTTCTGCAGAACCAGGATGCTTACCTCAATGCTGCAGGTGGGGTCAAGCTGGATGAGCCGGCTGTTGATTTGGCGGTTGCCATCAGTATAGCTTCCAGCTTTCGTGATATTTCGACGAAGCCGTATGATGTTTTTTTTGGTGAAGTTGGGCTTACGGGAGAAGTCAGAGGGGTCTCACGTGCGGAAACACGTGTTAAGGAGGCAGCCAAGCTCGGCTTCCGCAGAGTTATTATGCCCGAGAAAAGCATGAAAGGCTGGAAGCATCCGCAGGATATCCAGATTATTGGCGTCAGCACCGTAGCAGATGCACTAGCGGTCGCGTTAGATTAGGGGGCACAGAATGATGAAGGAATTAGAGAATATGAATGATCTGCTCAGAATGGCGGCACCGGGAACACCCTTCCGGGAAGGTCTGGAGAATGTGCTGCGGGCGAAGACAGGAGCGCTCATTGTTGTCGGATATAGTCCTGAAGTAATGGAGGTTGTCGATGGCGGATTTTCCATTAACTGTGATTTTTCGCCCAATTATTTATATGAACTGGCCAAAATGGACGGTGCGATTATTTTGAGCGAGGATCTGAAACGGATTCTTTACGCGAATACACAGCTGATTCCGGATTCCTCCATCTCCTCTATCGAGACAGGCATCCGTCACCGTACAGCCGAACGTGTTGCCAAACAGACGGGCAAGCTGGTGGTTTCCATATCCCAGCGCCGCAATATTATCACGCTGTATCAAGGCTCCATCCGGTATGCGCTCAAGGAGATCGGGGCGATCCTGGCCAAAGCGAATCAGGCCATTCAGACCCTGGAGAAGTACCGAGCCGTCCTCACGCAGAGCTTAACCAATCTTTCCGCTTCCGAGTATGAAGGAATCGTTACCGTGGCCGAGGTGGTTGGTGTCATCCAGCGTGTGGAAATGGTGCTTCGGATCAAGATGGAGATCAAGCGCTACATCAATGAGCTAGGCAATGAAGGCCGCCTCATCAGCATGCAGATGGAAGAACTGGTCGGAAATACAGAGGAAGAGGCATGGCTTCTGTACAGAGACTATGCCAGAGAGGAGCAGGAGGACAAAATCCGCGAAATCATTGCCGGACTTAAGCGTACCAGCGACGATGACCTGATGGACGACAACCATATTGCCCGGCTCCTTGGATATTCCTCGACAGCAATTGCTTCGGAGGAAGTGGTAACTCCGCGCGGCTACCGCCTGCTTAACAAGATTCCGCGGCTGCCGAATGTGATTATCCATAATCTCGTTGAACGCTTTGAAATGCTGCCTAATCTCATGACGGCGAGCATTGCCGAACTGGATGAGGTGGACGGAATTGGCGAAGTGCGTGCCCGCAATATCCAGGACGGTCTCAAGCGGCTGCAGAAGCAAGTTCTTATTGACAGGCAAATGTAAATAACATACAATCACGTAATATTGGAGACTGTGGAGCCCAACAGTAAGAAAACAGAGGTGAAGAAATGATACAAAAATCAATTCCGAGTTTGTTTACCATCGGTAACTTAATGCTTGGAATGTTTGGTATCATGATGGCGTTTGACGGTAAACTGAGCATGGCCGCTATCATGGTGATTATCGCTATGCTGTTAGACGGGCTGGATGGTCGTGTGGCGCGTGCGCTGAAATGCGAAAGTGAATTTGGCAAGGAACTGGACTCTTTATCTGATGTCGTTTCCTTTGGAGTAGCGCCGGCACTCATCATGTATATAACAAGCCTGCAGGATTTGAATTCTGCATTAGGCTGGACCGTAACGGCGATTTTCCCGGTATTCGGTGCGCTCCGCTTGGCCCGTTTCAATGTCCGCCCGGGTATTCCAGGTTATTTTCTGGGGCTGCCCATCCCGGCTGCGGGTGGTGTGCTTGCCACACTGGCGCTTTTCCACAAAGATGTTTCGGCCCCGTTTATGATTGTAGCTACACTGTTGTTGTCTTATCTCATGGTCAGCACGGTTAAATATCCGAATTTCAAAAAGGTTGGGCTGCCTAAAAAGGCGGTGGTTGGCGCTCCTGTTGTTATTGTTGTAGCTGTAGCGGTGGCCGTGATTTTTCCAGAGCAGATCGCCAAGGTGATCTTTGTACTGCTTGCATTGTACGCCTTATATGGCTTTAAGCAAAATATCGACCGGCTGACGGCACGCCGCCGCCATCGCCGCAGACGGCGTACGGAAGACAAAGTTTATCATTCCAAAAACGGATAAAGAGTTGCTGCATGATAAAGTGCCTGAGCTATCATATATCATAGATCTGAATGCAAAGAAGGCTTTGCCGTCCCTGAGATCAGTGGATGGCAAAGCCTCTTTTGCGGTTGAGCGGATGAAGAAGAGCGCGTCAGGTTGGTCAAGAGAAATTAAATAAACCGAGTGTGGCGCATTTCTGGGATTCCTTCTCTACAACCTCGTCCATATTAATGTCAAGCAGATTGCAGAGTGCGGACATATAGAACAGCTCACGGCCCAATTCCGAGGCGACCACCTCCCGGCAGTTCTCACAAAGTTCGCCCTCAAGATGAGTTCCAGCGAGCTCCTTGGCTTGTTCAAGTCCTAGACCGGGCTCGAATACCTGCTTCTTGGCATGCAGCTGAATACAGCCGCATTCGGTAATGGCTTTGACAACTGCACGATTGACGGAAGCGCTGCTCTGCCCGTTCTTGGACATTACATCCAGAAGACTGCGGTGACGGAGCAGCAGTTCGGAGACTTGATCCTGGAAGGCCTGTAAACTTGGTGCGCTCATTTTCCATTCACCCCTGGGTTCGTAATTGAGTTCATTATATGTCAGGCTCTCCCCTGTTTTCAACAAGGAATAGAAGTTTATGGTTGCCTTTGCAGCACCGGAAAGGCTCTGCGGCAGAAAAAATAACGCACCCCCGGATATTGTCCTAAAAATTGGAACATACTGGTGAGGTATAGATCAGTTAAGGATGAATAAAAGGAGGTGCCTGAGGTTATGTGGAAAAAATTGATTTTGACCCTTGCTTCATTATTCGGAGCCTGGTCCGGTTATTCGCTATACCATGCGGCAGAAAGAGGGTTCCCGGAAGGAATGGGAAAACTGAGTGATAGTTTGCCTGTGCAAGGAAGCATTTTATTTGCGTTGCTGGGTGCCATTATTTTTTTGTTTGCGGGGACTTTATGCGCGGAATGGGGAGGTTCAAAACTGCAAGAGGCGGTATTGTATTGTTCGCGCATACCGATGAATGAATTGGCTGCAGGCGCTGCTGGGCTCACGGGAGGACTTCTGTTATCCCTGCTCCTGTATCCGGCCATGGACTGGCTCGGAAAGGCCGGAGAGCTGCTGCAGGTAGCTGTTACGCTTGCGTTTGGCTATATGGGGCTGCGGATCGGGCTGGAAAAGAAAGAAGAGCTGGCATTGCTGTGGACAACCGGACGCTGGGGACAAGCTCCGGAACCGGAAGGGCGCGGCCTGGAAGAGCATAAGATTCTGGATACCAGCGTCATTATTGACGGGCGGATTGCCGATATTTGCAAAACGGGATTTATCGAGGGAACCATCGTGATTCCGGAATTCGTATTGGAAGAGCTGCAGCATATCGCTGATTCTTCGGATTTGCTGAAGCGAAACCGCGGGCGGCGCGGACTGGATATCCTGAACAAAATTCAAAAAGAGCTGGATGTGAAGGTACTGATCTACGAGGGGGATTTCGAAGAAATTTCCGAAGTCGACAGCAAGCTGGTCAAGCTGGCTAAAGTGCTGCGCGGCAAGGTGGTAACCAATGATTTTAACCTGAATAAGGTATGTGAGCTGCAGGGGGTTTCGGTGCTGAATATCAATGATCTGGCCAATGCGGTGAAGCCGGTGGTGCTGCCTGGCGAAGAGATTATTGTGCAAGTTATTAAAGACGGCAAGGAGCATGGACAAGGTGTTGCTTATCTTGATGACGGAACCATGATTGTGGTTGAAGGCGGACGCGAATACATTGGTACTACCATGGAGGTTCTGGTAACCAGTGTGCTGCAGACCTCGGCGGGACGTATGATCTTTGCCAAGCCGAAGCTGATGGAAAAAGCCCAATAATCGGATTCTAGGCTCTGAAGCTGCCCAAATAGGTTGGAAATGGCCGCCAAACACGTTATGATGGGGATATACGTGAAGGACAGGAGAAGGGCAACATGTCAAACAGTGTAGGCGCTGTGATCGTAGCGGCGGGAAGAGGAACAAGAATGGGGACTGCGGAGAGCAAGCAATACTTGCTGCTGCAGGGCAAACCGATTATCGTGCATACCCTGGAGGTATTTCAGCGGCATCACCTTATCTCTGAAATCGTGCTGGTTACCGGTGAAGAGGATGTGGAGCGCTGCCGGGAGTGGATCAGGACCTATAAGCTGGACAAAGTGGCATCTGTAGTTGCCGGAGGCTTAGAACGCCAGCATTCTGTGCACCTGGGACTGAGAAACCTCAAGACAGCCTGGGCAATGGTACATGATGGGGTCCGCCCGTTTGTGCAGGAGAAGGAAATTACAGCCTGCTATGAGCAAGCCAGGGAGATCGGTGCCTCGGTGCTTGCCGTGCCGGTAAAAGATACGATCAAGCAGGTGGACCGGGAAGGCAAGGTAGTGTCCACGCCTGATCGGAGAAGTCTGTGGGCGATTCAGACCCCGCAGACTTTTCGTCTGTCTGAGCTGCTGGCCGCGTATCAATCGGCAGAGCTTGACGGCTTTCTCGGCACCGATGATTCCAGTCTCGCGGAGCGCTGCGGTATTCCCGTTGCCGTAGTGGAAGGAAGCTACGCAAACATTAAGATTACCACACCGGAGGATCTGGATTTCGCTGAATTTACACAAAGAAGCAGGGGAGAGGAAGAATCATGATCGCTGTAGGACAAGGCTTTGATGTACATCAGTTGGCGGAAGGAAGGCCGTGCATTATCGGAGGGGTTACTATCCCTTATGAAAAAGGACTCCTTGGGCACTCCGATGCCGATGTGCTGCTGCATGCAGTAAGCGATGCTATTCTGGGGGCGCTTGGGCTTGGCGATATCGGCAGGCATTTTCCCGATACCGATCCGGCCTTCAAGGATGCGGACAGCCTGAAGCTGCTGGAGCAGGTGTGGGCTCTTGCCCGCGAGCGCGGCTACAAGCTTGGAAACATCGATTCCACTATCATTGCACAAAAGCCAAAGATGGCACCTTATATCCCGCAAATGACCGAGATTATCGCCAGGGTGCTGGGTGCCGAGATATCCAAAGTGAATGTAAAAGCAACCACTACCGAACAGCTCGGCTTTGCCGGACGCGGAGAAGGAATTGCGGCACAATCTATTGTCTGTCTGCTCCAAGATGTGATATCATCTTGAAATGGCTGCCTGCAGCGTGAATTCTAACCATTATGAAGCGGAGGGAATGACATGGCGGATCAAGTCCGGGTGCGTTACGCACCGAGCCCTACGGGACATTTACATATCGGAAATGCCAGAACGGCGTTGTTCAATTACCTGTTCGCCCGCAATCTGGGCGGCAAATTCATTATCCGGATTGAAGATACGGACGTAAAGCGCAACATAGCCGAAGGCGAAGAAAGCCAGCTTAAATATTTGAAATGGCTGGGAATCGATTGGGACGAAAGTGTTGATGTTGGGGGAGAGTATGGCCCTTACCGCCAGACAGAACGCCTCGATCTGTACCGTGTATACTGGCAGGAGCTGCTGGACCGCGGCTTGGCATACCGCTGCTACTGCACGGAAGAGGAACTGGATGCGGAACGCGAAGAACAGACCGCCCGCGGCGAGACTCCGCGCTATTCCGGAAAGCATCGGGATTTAACCGAGGAGCAGCGTCTGGCCTATGAAGCGGAAGGGCGCGTTGCGAGCATCCGCTTCCGGGTGCCGGAAGACCGCACTTATACCTTTGATGATATTGTAAAGGGCAGCATTTCTTTTAATACCAAGGAAATGGGCGATTTTGTCATTGTGAAAAAGGATGGCATACCTACCTATAACTTCGCTGTGGCTGTGGATGATCATCTGATGGAAATTAGCCATGTGCTCCGCGGAGAAGACCATATCTCCAATACCCCGCGCCAACTGATGATCTATGAATCCCTTGGCTGGGAAGCACCGCTGTTTGGCCATATGACACTGATTGTCGGCGATGACCACAAGAAGCTGAGCAAACGGAATGAATCCATTATTCAATTCATTGAGCAGTACGATCAACTGGGATATTTGCCGGAGGCGCTGTTCAACTTCATCGCGCTGCTGGGCTGGTCGCCGGAGGGTGAAGAGGAGATTTTCAGCAAAGAAGAACTGATCTCCATCTTCACGGCGAACCGTCTGTCCAAGAGTCCGGCCGTATTTGACACGAACAAGCTGTCCCATTTGAATAACCATTACATTAAGCACGCCGACCCGAAGCGAATCGCTGCGCTGGCGATTCCCCACCTGCAAAAAGCCGGAAGATTGCCGGCTTCTCTGAATGAGGAGCAGCAGGCATGGGCCGAGAGTCTGGTTGCCCTGTATCAGGAGCAGATGATTTCTGCATCGAGCATCGTGGAGCTGTCCGAGCTGTTCTTCCGCAGCCATATGGAGCTGGAAACGGAGGCCGCCCAGATTCTGGCCGAAAGCCATGTTCCTGAGGTCCTGTCCGCTTTCCTGGCTAAGGTGGAAGCGACAGATGAATTTACCGCCGGCAACATGGCCGTCCTGATTAAGGAAGTGCAGAAGGAGACAGGGTATAAGGGCAAAGCGCTGTTTATGCCGATCCGTGTCGCTTTAACCGGACAAACGCATGGCCGTGATTTGAATGCAACCATTGTTCTGCTGGGCCGAAGCCGGGTAGTGGAACGTTTGAAATCGCAAATCAAAGGGGCCTAGAGGGACACAGACAGGGCGGGAACCCCTTGTCAGTCCGCTGTCTTTTAGCTAAGATAGAAGAATATTATAATAGCTGGGATCAGGAAAAGTACGCGCATAAGGACAATTGCCAGAGAGAATAACCAGTAAGGGACTCTCCTTTACAGGCTGGGAGTTATTCATTTGTCTGCGCTGAACATGCGCCTGTGAGCTGCGCGGTTGAGCATTCCTGCTGTGGATTGTTAGACCGTGCCGGGAACGTTGCCGTTACAGACGATAAGAGGGATGCCGCATTTTCACAGGCCGGAAATGGTTGAAGCCAGTGAATCATGCATAGTCCAAGCAGAGTGGGACCGCGGTTAAACGTCTCTGCAGCAATATGCTGCAGGGGCGTTTTTTGTTGAAATATAAGAAATTCTTAGCTTCAAGCCAAGACTCGCAGCAAGCGTATAGATAGAAACTGTGGGCTGGAGACAATACCTTCCCTATGTGTACCTGTTAACAGGAGGCGGGGGAGTCAAAGAAGAGGGGAACCGTGATGTTTAAGCATATCAAGTCGGACATTCGGGCAGTATTCGACAACGATCCCGCCGCCCGCAGCTGGTTCGAGGTTGTCTTCACCTATGCCGGTCTTCACGCCATTTGGTCACACCGGATAGCCCACTCTCTTTTCAAACGGCGCTGGTTTACGGTGGCGCGCATCATTTCCCAGATCAGCAGATTTATGACCGGTGTCGAGATCCATCCGGGGGCAACGATCGGCAAACGGCTGTTTATTGACCATGGAATGGGGATCGTTATCGGAGAGACCTGTGAAATCGGGGATGATGTGATTATCTATCAGGGAGTCACACTCGGGGGAACGGGTAAAGAAAAAGGGAAGCGCCATCCGACTGTCGGCAACAATGTTGTGATTGGCTCCGGTGCGAAAGTACTGGGATCGTTCCGGATCGGCGATAATTGCAATATCGGCTCGAACTCGGTGGTTCTCCGTGAAGTGCCGAGCAACAGTACAGTGGTGGGCAATCCCGGGCGGGTGGTCAAGCGCAACGGGGAACGGGTATCCGACAGGCTCGACCATACCAAGATGCCGGATCCGCTCATTGATTCCCTGCGTTTTTTACAAAAAGAGATCGAAGAGCTCAGAGAGCAGCTCGGTACGGAAGACAAACAAAAAAAAGAGCAGCGCCGTCTGGAAAGCCAGCAGTATATTGGCGACTATGAAATCTAAGCATACCGGAATTCAACAAAAGCCGGGGTCAAACAGAAAGGATTGGGAATAGAATGGCTTTGCAAATCTACAACACAATGACACGCAGCAAGGAGCAATTTGTGCCGCAGGAAGCAGGCAAGGTGAGAATGTATGTATGCGGTCCAACCGTTTACGGTTATATGCATATCGGAAATGCCAGACCGGTCATTGTCTTTGACATGGTTCGAAACTACCTGGAGCAAATCGGGAATGAAGTGAATTATGTGACCAACTTCACGGATGTGGACGACAAGCTGATCCGCAAGGCTGAAGAGATGAATACAACAGTAGCGGAAGTCGCGGAGATCTTTATCGGCGCCTACCGGGAGGATCTTGCGGGGCTTGGGGTGAAGCCGGCAACGATGAATCCGCGGGTAACCCAGAGCATGGAGCTGATTATTGAGTTCATTAAGGAGCTTGAAGACAAGGGCTACGCTTATGAAAAAGGTGGGGACGTCTACTACCGCACCGCCAAATTCGCCGATTACGGCAAGCTGTCCCGCCAGAATCTGGAGGAGCTGCATTTCGGCATCCGGGTGGAAGTGGATTCGCGCAAAGAAAAGCCTGAGGATTTCGTGCTCTGGAAAGCGGCCAAACCGGGTGAGGTTCACTGGCATAGCCCTTGGGGAGAAGGCCGCCCCGGCTGGCACATTGAGTGTTCAGCGATGGTCCGCGAATACTTAGGGGAGACAATCGACATTCATGGCGGAGGGGTGGACCTGCAATTCCCGCATCATGAATGCGAATGCGCCCAGACCGAAGTGCTGACCGGCAAGCCGCTGTCGAACTATTGGATGCACAACGCGTTTCTGAACATCGGGGACGAGAAAATGTCGAAATCACTGGGCAACGGTTTGCTTGTCAAGGATATCCGGTCGCGCTTTAAAGCGGGGGCTATCCGTTACTTCATGCTTTCGAGCCACTACCGCAATCCGCTGAACTTTACGGAAGAGTCTCTGCTGTCCGCCGAAAAAAGCGCTGAGCGCATCGCGCTCGCGGAGAGCAATGTGAAGCACAGGCTTGAGCTGGATGCCGAAGGCGCCAAAGGTAAGCCCAGCGGGCAGATCGCGGAGCGCTTGGCGACGATTGTAGGTAATTACCATACCAAGATGCAGGATGATTTCAATACTCCGGATGCCATTACCGCCATGTTTGATTGGGTAAGCCTTGCGAATAATACGCTTGCGAATGCAGATGCATTGCCAGCAGATTTCACAGCATTGCTGCAGGCTTTTGCGGAGATGAATTCTGTATTGCGCCTTACGCCGGAACTGGAAGAAGAGGTTGCCGGTGAGGAAGTGGAACGCCTGATTGCCGAGCGCGCGGAGGCGCGCAAGAATAAGAACTGGGGGCGCTCCGATGAAATCCGCGATGAGCTGAATGAGCTGGGCATTCTGCTTGAGGATACTCCGCAAGGAATGCGGTGGCGGCGGAAATGAGCGGGCCCTTTAATCCGGAGAGCGCCTGGTTTCCCTACGAGCCCTCCAAACCGGCCCGGTTGCTCTCGCCGCTCGTGCTGGCGTATGCGGGAGACGCGGTTTACGAAGTGGCGGTGCGCCAGTATTTGATCTCGCTGCCGAATCTGCGCCCGAATCATTTGCACCGCACCGCGACGGGACTGGTGTCGGCCAAAGCGCAGAGCAGGATTCTTGCATTTCTGGAGCCGGTGCTTACCGATGAGGAGAAGGATGTCGCCCGGCAAGGGCGGAATGCCAAATCCGGGACCATTCCCAAAAATGCGGATGTGCTGGAGTACCGTCATGCCACTGCATTTGAATGCCTGATCGGTCATTTGTATTACACAGGACAGCAGGCCAGAATACAGGAGATCGTTGACAGCAGCATACAGTACATGATGAACCGGCCGAAGTAATGCCATAAAAGGGCATGCAGATTTAAAGAACAGGAGGCATGAACATGGAGGAATTGAAGACAGAAGAGGAAATACTGGCTGGCAAGCATTCGGTGCTTGAAGCGCTTCGTGCCGGCCGTACACTCAATAAAATATGGATCGCAGAAACGGCGCAAAAGCATTTGACCGCTCCTATTATTGCCGAAGCCCGCAAAGCAGGAATTGTGATCCAGCATGTGGATAAAAGAAAGCTGGACCAGCTCGCGCCTGGAGTGCAGCATCAGGGAGTGGTTGCACAGGCGGCGCCGTTTGCTTATGCCGAGGTTGCTGATATTCTGGCAGCGGCAGAGGCCAAAGGGGAGCCGCCGTTCCTTATTTTGCTCGATGAAATTGAAGATCCGCATAATCTGGGCTCCATTCTGCGTACCGCCGATTGCACGGGAGTGCACGGCGTAATCGTGCCGAAACGGCGTTCGGCGCAAATTACGGCGACCGTGTCCAAAACCTCTGCGGGAGCCGTAGAATATGTGCCCGTCGCACGGGTAACCAATCTCGGCCAGACGATTGACCGGCTCAAGGAGATGGGAGTCTGGGTAGTCGGAACCGATGTGGACACGGATCAGAATCTGTACGCTTCTGATATATTCACAGGACCGGTGGCTGTGGTGATCGGCAATGAGAACAAAGGGATGGGCCGTCTTATCCGGGAGAAATGCGATGTTCTGCTGAAGTTGCCAATGGCCGGAAAGATCAATTCGTTAAATGCTTCGGTCGCCGCGGGCGTTATTATGTACGAGGTGCTGCGCCGCCGGCATCAGCAAGGATAGCTATGGCCGACTGGCGCGATATCCTGCTTGTGGATGGATACAACATGATCGGCGGCTGGCCTGATCTTGCCGCATTGTCACTGACCGGCATGCAAGGAGCGCGCGACCGGCTGCTGGACATGCTGGCTGATTACCAGGCATTTTCAGGGCTGCGTGTCATAGCCGTATTCGATGCTTACCGTGTGCCGGGACTCGGAAGGTCTTTTGTACAGGGGAAAGTACAGGTGTTCTTTACCAAGGAAAAAGAAACGGCGGATGAATGCATCGAGCGGCTGGTTGGAGAGTTTAGCCACCGCAGAAGGCAGATATATGTGGCGACCAGCGATTTTACAGAGCAGCATGTTATCTTTGCTCAAGGAGCGCTGCGGATTTCCGCCCGCGAGCTGCGGCTTGAGATCGAGGAGAATCACAAGCAGGTCAAGAAGGCGATTGAGCCGGGAAGCACCGGTCCGTCGCGGCATTCCCTGGAAGATAAACTGTCGCCTGAGATGCGCAAACGGCTGGAGGACTGGCGTCGTCAGTAAAACTTCCGGAGGCTGAAGCATTACGAGGCCAAAATGCCATAATATGTTATTGAAGATTGTTTTTGGACAATCTGCGGTTGACGGTGTAAGGTAACATAATATATACTGGTCCTATATTTCGCGAAGTAACGATGTGTCTTGCGTTGCAGCCGGGGGGATTCTTGGTGAGTGTCGACCTCAAGGAAATAATGCTGTCCGAGTATGATTTCATAAGCGATGAAGAAATTGTCGAGATCTTCCGTGGTGGCGACAGTGGCGCATTGGAACACTTGATTAACAAGTACCGCAATTTTGTCCGTGCCAAGGCCCGTTCTTATTTTCTGATTGGGGCAGATCGTGAAGATATCGTGCAGGAAGGCATGATCGGCTTATACAAAGCGATCCGTGACTTCAAGGGCGACAAGCTCTCTTCATTCAAGGCGTTTGCCGAGCTCTGCATTACCCGCCAGATTATAACCGCCATTAAGACGGCTACCCGCCAGAAGCATATCCCGCTCAATTCTTATGTCTCGTTGGACAAGCCTATCTATGATGAGGACTCCGACCGGACACTGATGGATGTCATTTGCGGAACACAGGTACAGGATCCCGAAGAGCTGATTATCAACCAGGAGGAGTTCATCGGTCTGGAAGATAAAATGGCAGAGATTCTGAGTGATCTGGAACGCAAGGTTCTGATGCTTTATCTGGACGGACGATCCTATCAGGAAATTGCTGAGGATTTGAAGCGGCACGTGAAGTCGATCGACAATGCCTTGCAGCGAGTGAAACGTAAGTTGGAAAGATATCTGGAAGTGCGTGACAATTGATGATATAATGTACAGGAAAGGCTCGGACATCGAGTCTTTTTTAGTGTTTTGAGATTTTACGATTGATGATGTCAGGAATTTAGCCGGTTGCCGTTGATAAGCAGGTTTATCCGCAGTGCAAATGCCCCATAATGATAGGTAGAGATGAAGAGCCGTCCCGGACAAGGGAAGGCCCATTTTAACAACAGTTTTCACCGGCGGAGATTCTCTTGGAGGATCTGGAGAATATTCATGCAATTATGGATTCTGATCTGACAGGATAGGCAGCGATTGGCGTGAAAAGAAAGCTAAAGACAACATGTGGCACAAGGCTGCAGCACCCGAAAATACCCAATGCGATGGGGAATTCTTTCGTTGACACAGTGGTTGGCATTATGCTAAAGTGTTTTAGGTAGGCCTAAATTCGCGGTTTTTTTTAGGATCAATATTTGCGTCTTCTAATTTCAACGTTAGAAGGACGTCTTCGGGAGGTGCACATCATGCGGGTAATTATCACTTTGGCTTGTACAAGTTGCAAACAAAGAAATTATGCGACAACCAAAAACAAGCGAAATCACCCCGACCGCTTGGAGATGAAGAAATTTTGCAAGTTCTGTAACGAGCAAACTCCTCATCGCGAAACCAGATAGTCTTTGGAGGTGTAGTCGGCGTGAAGCGTAGTTTCAAGTCTTTGTTTTCCTTTTTCACTGAGAGCTGGAGTGAACTCAAGAAAGTTCGCTGGCCTAGCCGTAAAGAATTGAAAAACTACACATTGATCGTTCTCGGTACAATTGTAGTGATCGCTCTTTACTTCTGGGTTCTGGACATCGGTATTTCCGCTGTGATCGAAAGGATTATTTAGAGAGGTCCCAGGTGGCTTGTATGGAAAAAAGATGGTATGTTGTTCATACCTATTCCGGGTATGAGAATAAGGTTAAGGCCAATTTGGAAAAACGCGTTGAGTCCATGGGCATGGAAGACAAAATATTCCGTGTTCTTGTTCCTATGGAAGAAGAACTGGTAAACAAGGACGGTAAGAAAAAAACCGTCATGCGTAAGGTTTATCCTGGTTATGTTTTGGTCGAAATGGTTCAGACTGATGATTCATGGTATGTGGTCCGCAATACGCCGGGCGTTACCGGTTTTGTTGGTTCGACAGGTTCCGGCTCCAAACCTACCGCTCTGCTTCCGGAAGAAGTTGAACAAATTTTGAAGCATATGGGCATGGTTGAACCTAAAGCGAAGATTGATTTCGAAATTAAGGAATCCGTACGTATTATGGTTGGTCCCTTTGCGAATTTTGTGGGCTCCGTGGAAGAAATTTTGGCTGACAAGAGTAAGATCAAAGTACATGTCAACATGTTTGGACGGGAAACCCCGCTGGAGTTGGATTTCACTCAAGTGGAGAAAATATAACAGTCGCAAGGGTTTCTTGTGGGAGAACGCTCTCAGGCGTTCGAATACCACTATTTACGCAAGGAGGTGTCACTCATGGCTAAAAAAGTTATCAAAATGGTGAAATTGCAGATTCCTGCAGGGAAAGCGAATCCAGCGCCTCCGGTAGGTCCGGCGTTAGGTCAGGCGGGTGTCAACATCATGGCATTCTGTAAGGAATTCAACGCCCGTACTGCCGACCAGGCTGGCTTGATCATCCCGGTTGAAATTACAGTATTTGAAGACCGTTCCTTTACCTTCATCACCAAAACTCCTCCGGCTGCCGTTCTGCTTCGCATTGCTGCAAAAGTAGAAAAAGGATCCGGTGAACCAAACAAGAAAAAAGTAGCGAAGCTGGGCCGCGCGGCGGTTCGTGAAATCGCTGAAACCAAAATGCCCGATCTGAACGCTGCAGATATCGAAGCTGCAATGCGTATGGTTGAAGGTACTGCCCGCAGTATGGGAATCACAATCGAAGACTAATACGTATTCGATGAACCGGTCTTGTATGACCGCAATATGTGGGAGGAATTTCCGCTAACACCACAAAGGAGGAACATTTTCATGGCTAAACATGGTAAGAAGTACCAGGAATCCGCTAAGCTGATCAACAGCGAAGCGACTTACGAGCCTTCAGAAGCTGTAGAGCTTGTGAAAAAGGCGGCAACTGCCAAATTCGACGAAACCGTTGAAGCAGCAGTTCGGCTGGGTGTAGACCCGCGTAAACAAGACCAAGCGGTTCGTGGTGTTGTTGTACTGCCTCACGGCACAGGCAAAACACAACGCGTGCTTGTATTTGCAAAAGGTGAAAAAGCGAAAGAAGCGGAAGCTGCTGGCGCGGATTTTGTAGGCGATCAGGATATGATCAACAAGATCCAGCAGGGCTGGTTCGAATTCGACGTCTGCGTAGCTACGCCTGATATGATGAGTGAAGTCGGTAAGCTCGGCCGTCTGCTTGGTGGTAAAGGTCTCATGCCTAATCCAAAAGCCGGCACAGTTACTTTCGACGTTACCAAGGCTGTTCAAGAAATTAAAGCCGGTAAAATCGAATACCGCCTCGATAAAGCAGGTCAAATTCACGCGCCTATCGGCAAAGTGTCCTTTGACGCTGAACAATTGAACGAAAACCTTAAATCCCTGATCGACGCTCTGAACCGTGCGAAACCGGCTGCCGCCAAAGGTGTATATCTTAAAGGCATCGCAATTTCGTCCACTATGGGACCTAGCGCTCGTGTGAACGCAGCTGCTTTCAAATAAATAAAGATTGACTCCCAGAGCCATCTTTGATATCCTGTAGCAGTTGTAAACTTTAAGGTGATCATTCTTGAACTTGAATATGCTTACCGTAGACAGTAGGTGCCGCAGGGCTTAATTTCCTACCGAGGTGTTGTGATAGAAATAAGAAGTGCCAGGCGAATGCCTGATCCACTTTCCTTTTATCAAGCCTTCGTGAAGCTGCGGAGGCTTTTCTAATGCCTGCGTAGGAACGGCGCGGATTCTTCGGGAGAAATCGTCGCAACATAATTTTTTCAGGAGGTGTATACAATTGGCAAATGCAAAAGTAATCCAAGCTAAACAGGATGCGGTTGATGTTGTTACCGGAAAGCTGCAGAACAGTGTCTCTACTGTTGTTGCGGACTACCGCGGATTGAATGTTGCCCAAGTGACTGAACTGCGCAAGCAGCTTCGTGAAGCTGGCGTTGATTTTCAAGTCCTGAAGAACACATTGGTTCGTCGCGCAACGGCTGCGGCTGAGCTGACTGAACTCGATGCAGTTCTGACTGGTCCTACAGCGGTCGCTTTCAGCGAAAAAGACGCAGTGGTGGCAGCTAAGATTCTGAACGATTTCGCTAAAAAGAACGAAGCTCTTAAACTTAAGGGTGGCGTTGTAGAAGGCCGCGTTATTGATGCGGACCAACTGAAAGCACTGGCAGAGCTTCCTTCCCGCGAAGGTTTGCTGTCCATGCTGCTTAGCGTGCTTCAAGCTCCAATGCGCAACTTCGCGCTTGCAGTTAAAGCTGTTGCTGACAAGGAAGAACAAAGCGCGTAAGCCTTTGCTTCCAGCATCATAATCATTACCATAAACCAAATTTAATTATAAAATGGAGGTTCAATCATGAGCAAAGAAACAATTTTGGAAGAAATTAAAGGCATGAGCGTATTGGAACTGAACGACCTGGTTAAAGCAATCGAAGAAGAATTCGGCGTAACTGCAGCAGCTCCAGTAGCTGTTGGCGGCGCAGTGGCAGCAGTAGAAGAAGAACAATCCGAATTCGACGTAATTTTGACAGGCGCTGGCGCTTCCAAAATTAACGTTATCAAGATCGTTCGCGAAATCACAGGCCTGGGCCTGAAAGAAGCTAAAGATCTCGTAGACAACGCACCAAAAGCAATCAAAGAAAAAGTAGGCAAAGAAGAAGCCGATGCTACCAAAGCAAAATTGGAAGAAGCAGGCGCAGCTGTAGAAGTGAAGTAATATAAGCATTAAGCTTTTGCCCCGGGGTTAAGTCTTAACTTAATCCCGGTTACAGCGACCCCCTTGAACTTGTTCAAGGGGGTCGCTGTATAAGCTGTATCTTGCTAGAAAGATCGAAAGTGAAAGGGAGGATTATATGTCGCAGCATTACTACTCACAGCAGCCGGAGGCACGTCATGACAGACGTACCATTGAGACGGTGCTGAGGGGAAAAAGCCTCCGCTTTACCAGCGACGCCGGTGTCTTTTCCAAAGGAGACATTGATTACGGCAGCCGTGTGCTGATCGAAGCTATGGATATTCCGGATGGATCGTCCGTACTTGATGTGGGTTGTGGCTATGGCCCCATTGGGATTAGTGCAGCCTATCTGGCGCCCAAAGGGCATGTCACTATGATTGATATCAACGGCCGTGCCGCCCAGCTTGCCCGTGAGAATGCCCGGAATAATGGG
This sequence comes from Paenibacillus sp. S150, assembly GCF_019352175.1. Lineage (GTDB taxonomy): Bacteria > Bacillota > Bacilli > Paenibacillales > Paenibacillaceae > Paenibacillus_AQ. Next base: position 40,865 of record NZ_JACBYI010000040.1, on the reverse strand, counting down.
ATTGTTAATGTAACAGTAATGGAGAGTGATGTGCTCTCCGCAGTAAAAGGACAGAAATTCGATGTGATTGTAACAAATCCTCCGATCCGTGCCGGCAAGGCTGTGGTCCATCAAATTTTTGAAGAGGCGTATGAGCATCTGTATGAAGGTGGAACACTGTGGATTGTTATTCAGAAGAAACAGGGGGCGCCATCAGCGGCGGCCAAGCTGGAGAGCTTGTTTCCGGTTGTAGAAGAAGCGGGGAAAGACAAAGGCTATCGAATAATCAGAGCGCAAAAATAAAATATATAACTTGTTGACTTGTAATGTCGATAGTGTTATTATTATAAAATGTCAGTATTAAGCTAGGCTCCATGTCTTTAGTTTGCTGAAATGTCAAGTAATATATTGTCGCCCGGCAAGCGCGTGCCGTACGGCAAGTTTTTGCGAATTTAGTTCTCTATGTTCCTGTCACGGCGCAGGTCGCCGGGGCAATAGATAATAGCGCATAAACTGTTGCTTGGTGACGTATAATACCTACGTTTTAGGCAAATCTACGGATAAGGAGTATTTTGGCCGTGGAAAGATGCGCTCTTTTTTCGAAGATTTCGATAAGGGCTTTTCTTTATTTATGGCTGAATCCTTGTGTTATGGTTCCATTATACGGGTCCAAACAAGGGTTCGCAATCAAATTTTTAAGTGAGTAGACATGAGGGGTGAGTAAAGTTGGCAGGACATCTTGTTCAGTATGGTCGACGCACTCGGCGGAGCTATGCGAGAATTAAAGAGGTACTCGAGGTCCCTAACCTGATCGAGATCCAACAAAAATCGTATGACTGGTTTTTGGAGGAAGGCTTGCGTGAAATGTTTCAGGACATCTCGCCAATCCAGGATTTCACAGGCAATTTGGTGCTTGAGTTCATTGATTACAGCCTAGGCGAACCGAAGTATACGGTTGACGACGCTAAAGAGCGGGACGTGACATATGCGGCTCCTCTGCGTGTGAAGGTGCGGCTCATCAATAAGGAGACCGGTGAGGTCAAAGAGCAGGAAGTGTTCATGGGAGATTTCCCGCTGATGACGGAGACCGGCACTTTTATTATCAATGGTGCGGAACGGGTTATTGTCAGCCAGTTGGTTCGCTCTCCAAGCGTCTATTTCAGCACAAAGGTAGATAAGAACGGCAAAAAAACTTACACCGCCACAGTAATTCCAAACCGCGGAGCCTGGCTTGAATTGGAAACCGACGCTAAGGACATCATGTATGTCCGTATCGACCGGACACGTAAGATTCCAGTAACGGTGCTTCTGCGTGCTCTCGGCTTCGGAAGCGATGCTGAAATCCTGGAATTGCTTGGAAATGATGAATATATTCGCAATACGCTGGATAAAGATAACACGGATTCCACAGAGAAGGCGCTTATTGAAATCTACGAGCGTCTGCGTCCGGGCGAACCGCCGACACTGGATAACGCCAAGAGCCTCTTGGTGGCGCGTTTCTTCGATCCAAAGCGCTACGACTTGGCCAATGTAGGCCGTTACAAGATCAACAAGAAGCTTCACATTAAGAACCGTCTGTTCAATCAACGTCTGGCACAGCCTTTGGTTGATGAGTCCACAGGGGAAATTCTGGCGGAATCCGGACAAATGGTTGACCGCAGGCTTCTTGATGAGCTGATTCCTTATTTTGAGAAGGATGTTGCTGCCAAGAACTACCGCGTAACCGGCGGAGTGCTGGACAGTGAAGATATTCCGCTGCAAACGATCGATGTGTTCTCGCCGATCGAGGAAGGCCGGGTTATCAAGCTGATTGCCAATGGCAACATCGACAAATCCGTTAAGCATATCACCCAGGCTGATATTATATCCTCAATCAGCTACTTTATTAATTTGCTGCACGGTATCGGCAATACAGATGACATTGACCACTTGGGCAACCGCCGTCTGCGTTCCGTAGGTGAATTGCTGCAGAACCAATTCCGTATCGGGCTGTCCCGTATGGAGCGCGTAGTGCGTGAGAGAATGTCGATTCAGGATGCGAATGCGATCACACCGCAGGCTCTGATTAATATTCGCCCGGTCATCGCGTCCATCAAAGAGTTCTTCGGCAGCTCCCAGCTGTCGCAGTTTATGGATCAGACGAATCCGCTTGCCGAACTTACGCACAAACGCCGTCTGTCTGCACTCGGACCCGGCGGTCTGACTCGTGAACGCGCGGGCTTTGAGGTCCGCGACGTCCATCACAGTCACTACGGCCGGATGTGCCCGATTGAAACGCCGGAAGGTCCGAACATTGGCTTGATCAACTCCTTGTCCACCTTTGCCCGCATCAATGAATACGGCTTTATTGAAGCTCCGTACCGTTGGGTGGATCCGAAGACCGGCAAGGTAACTGAACATATCGATTATCTGACCGCCGACGAAGAAGACAACTATGTAGTTGCACAGGCAAATGTTCAGATTGATGAGGATGGCACCTTTAAGGAAGACATGGTTATCGTCCGCTACAACAAAGATTCTGACAACATTACCACCATGCCTAGTAACCGTGTTGACTATATGGATGTTTCGCCGAAGCAGGTTGTATCTGTCGCCACGGCGCTCATTCCGTTCCTGGAGAACGATGACTCCAACCGCGCGCTGATGGGATCGAACATGCAGCGTCAAGCCGTTCCGCTTCTGATTCCGAAGGCTCCGCTGGTGGGGACAGGGATGGAACATAAGTCTGCGAAGGACTCAGGCGTATGTATTGTCTCCAAGTACGATGGTATTATTGAACGCTCCTCTGCCAATGAAATCTGGCTGCGCCGTGTTGAGACAGTCGATGGCAAAGAAGTTAAAGGTGATATCGTTAAATATAAATTACACAAATTCATGCGTTCGAACCAAGGTACCTGCATTAATCAACGTCCGCTGGCTAAAAGAGGCGACATTGTGAAAAAGGGTGACATTCTTGCAGACGGCCCTTCCACAGAAATGGGCGAATTGGCCCTGGGCCGCAACGTAGTCGTTGCGTTCATGACCTGGGAAGGTTACAACTACGAGGATGCGATCCTGCTGAGTGAAAAGCTGGTTAAGGAAGATGTATACACTTCGATTCATATCGAGGAATACGAATCCGAGGCTCGTGACACGAAGCTGGGACCTGAAGAAATTACGCGTGACATTCCGAATGTCGGCGAAGAAGCGCTGCGCAATCTCGACGAGCGCGGCATCATCCGTATTGGTGCCGAAATCAATGCCGGCGACATTCTTGTCGGCAAAGTTACTCCGAAGGGTGTAACCGAGCTGACTGCCGAAGAACGTTTGCTCCATGCGATCTTCGGAGAGAAGGCACGCGAAGTTCGGGATACCTCCTTGCGTGTGCCTCACGGTAGTGATGGTATTATTGTTGACGTCAAAGTCTTTACACGCGAGAACGGCGATGAACTGCCTCCGGGTGTTAATCAGCTGGTTCGTGTCTACATCGCTCAGAAACGTAAGATCTCTGAGGGGGACAAGATGGCCGGACGTCACGGTAACAAGGGTGTCGTTGCCCGCATCCTGCCTGAAGAAGATATGCCGTTCCTGCCTGATGGTACACCGGTACAGGTCGTACTTAACCCGCTGGGCGTTCCATCCCGTATGAACATTGGACAGGTGCTGGAAGTTCATATTGGTATGGCTGCACTTCGTCTGGGTATTCACGTGGCTACTCCGGTATTTGACGGGGCGCGTGAGTATGATGTCTTCGATACGATGGAAGAAGCCGGCATGCAGCGCAATGGTAAGACTGTGCTGTACGACGGCCGTACAGGCGAACGCTTTGAGCGTGAAGTAACTGTAGGTGTCATGCACATGATCAAATTGGCGCATATGGTGGATGATAAAATCCATGCCCGCTCCACTGGTCCCTACTCGCTCGTTACCCAGCAGCCGCTCGGCGGTAAAGCGCAATTTGGCGGACAGCGTTTCGGGGAGATGGAAGTATGGGCGCTTGAAGCTTATGGCGCTGCCTATACACTGCAAGAAATTTTGACGGTGAAATCCGATGACGTGGTTGGCCGCGTGAAGACGTATGAGTCCATTGTCAAAGGTGAGAACTTGCCGGAACCTGGTGTGCCTGAAGCGTTCAAGGTATTAATCAAGGAACTGCAATCGCTTGGCATGGATGTTAAGATCCTCAGCGGTGATGAGCAGGAGATTGAGATGAAGGAACTGGACGATGAGGACGAGACGTCAGGCGACAAGCTGAGCCTTAACTTGGAAGGCGCGGAAGTCGGAATAGAGTAGTTTTAGCAAAACAATCAATTTCATCTACAAGAACCGTGCCCTCTGTTGGCTTAACCGTCAAGAGAGGGCCTATGCGGTACTAAATTAGGATATAGATTAAGGAGGGTTGCTCCTTGTTGGACATTAACAGCTTTGAATTTATGAAAATCGGGCTTGCTTCTCCGGAAAAAATTCGCTCTTGGTCCCGCGGAGAAGTTAAAAAACCGGAAACCATTAACTATCGTACCTTGAAGCCGGAAAAAGAAGGTCTTTTCTGCGAACGCATTTTCGGACCGCAAAAAGACTGGGAGTGCCACTGCGGCAAATACAAACGTGTACGTTATAAAGGCGTTGTATGTGACCGTTGCGGCGTTGAAGTTACACGCGCCAAGGTTCGCCGTGAACGGATGGGTCACATCGAATTGGCAGCACCGGTTTCTCATATCTGGTATTTCAAAGGGATTCCCAGCCGCATGGGTCTGGCACTCGATATGTCCCCAAGATCCCTTGAAGAGATCATCTACTTTGCATCTTATGTTGTGACCGATCCAGGTGAAACACCGCTGGAGAAGAAACAGCTGCTGTCCGAGAAAGAATACCGCAGCTACCGTGAAAAGTATGGCTACGGCTTCCAGGCCGGTATGGGTGCTGAGGCGGTTAAGAAGCTTCTTCAGGATATCGATATCGATAAAGAGCTGGAATTCCTCAAAGAAGAGCTGCGCACGGCTCAAGGCCAGCGCCGCAACCGGGCGATCAAACGTCTGGAAGTCATTGAGGCTTTCCGCAACTCCGGCAATAAGCCTGATTGGATGATCATGGATGTGCTCCCGGTTATTCCTCCAGAGCTTCGTCCAATGGTTCAGCTTGATGGCGGACGTTTTGCCACTTCCGACCTTAATGATCTGTACCGCCGTGTTATTAACCGGAACAACCGTCTTAAGAGACTGCTGGATCTCGGCGCTCCTGATATTATCGTGCAGAATGAAAAACGTATGCTTCAAGAGGCTGTGGATGCCTTGATCGACAATGGCCGCCGCGGCCGTCCTGTTACAGGTCCCGGTAACCGTCCGCTCAAATCGCTCAGCCACATGCTCAAAGGTAAACAGGGACGTTTCCGCCAGAACCTGCTCGGCAAACGTGTTGACTATTCCGGCCGTTCCGTTATCGTCGTAGGTCCGTATCTGAAGATGTACCAATGCGGCCTGCCTAAGAAAATGGCGCTCGAATTGTTTAAGCCTTTCGTAATGAAAGAACTAGTTAACAAGGGACTTGCCCATAACATCAAGAGTGCAAAACGCAAGGTTGAACGCGTAAGCCCGGAAGTATGGGATGTACTTGAAGATGTCATTAAGGAGCATCCGGTTCTATTGAACCGCGCACCTACGCTTCACAGACTTGGGATTCAGGCGTTCGAGCCGATCCTGGTGGAAGGTCATGCGATCCGTCTTCATCCGCTCGTATGTACGGCTTATAATGCCGACTTTGACGGTGACCAGATGGCGGTGCACGTTCCATTGTCCGCAGAAGCTCAGGCTGAAGCACGTATTCTGATGCTGGCATCCGGCAACATCCTGAACCCTAAGGACGGCAAACCGGTAGTTACCCCTTCCCAGGATATGGTCCTTGGTACTTTCTACTTGACCATGGACAACAAGGAAGAAAAGGGAACCGGCATGATTCTGCGCACCGTGAATGAAGCTGTTTCAGCTTACCAGCGGGGTACCGCAGGTCTGCATGCACGCGTGGCTATTCCGGCCAAGGCTCTTGGCAAAACATGCTTCACAGAAGCCCAGCAGAATGCAATGCTGGTTACAACTATCGGTAAGATTATCTTCAATGAAATCTATCCGAGCAGCTTCCCGTATATCAACGAAGCAACCAAAGCAAATTTGCTGCAAGGCACACCCGAGAAATATTTCATCTATGAAAAAGGCGCGGATATCCGCGAATTGCTCATGGATCTGCCGGACGCCAGTGCTGTAGGCAAGGAGTATTTAGGTCTGATCATTGCCCGTTGCTTTGAAATTTATCATACAACCCAAACATCTATGATTCTCGATAAAATCAAGCAGCTCGGTTTCACGTACTCCACCCGTTCCGGTGTAACTGTAGCCGTATCGGATGTTATTGTACCTGAAGAAAAAGCAACCATCCTTAAAGATTCGGAAGCCAAGGTTGATGTGGTTGCGAACCAATACCGCCGCGGTCTGATTACCAACGATGAGCGTTATGACCGTGTCATTGAAATCTGGTCGAAGACAAAGGATGATCTGACGAATATCCTGCTGAAGTCGATGGACCGTTTCAACTCCATTATGCTCATGGTTGATTCCAAAGCACGCGGTAATAAATCGCAGATTACTCAGCTGGGTGGTATGCGTGGTCTGATGGCCACACCTTCCGGCCGCATTTTCGAATTGCCAATCAAGGCGAATTTCCGTGAAGGCTTAACAGTCCTCGAGTACTTTATCTCCACTCACGGAGCGCGTAAAGGTCTGGCTGATACAGCGCTGCGTACAGCGGATTCGGGTTACCTGACCCGCCGTCTCGTTGACGTGGCACAGGATGTTATCGTGCGTGAAGAGGATTGCGGTACCGACAAGGGCTTCACTGTCAGCCGTATTCAGGATGGTAAGGAAGTTATCGAGGATCTGTATGACCGCATTGAAGGCCGGTACTCCTTTGAAACCGTCCGTCATCCGGAAACGAAGGAAATCATCGTTAACCGCAACGATCTGATTGACTCCGACAAGGCTGAGGAAATTGTCAATGCAGGTGTAACTAAGCTGCAAATTCGTTCCGTACTGAGCTGCCGTGCCCGTCACGGGGTTTGCAAAAAATGCTACGGACGCAATTTGGCAACAGGCAAGCATGTGGATATCGGTGAAGCTGTAGGGATTATCGCCGCTCAATCCATCGGTGAGCCGGGAACCCAGCTTACCATGCGCACATTCCATACCGGCGGTGTTGCCGGTGATGATATCACGCAGGGTTTGCCGCGTATTCAAGAGCTGTTTGAAGCCCGTAACCCTAAAGGACAGGCGACAATCAGTGAAATTGACGGGGTAATCAAGGAAATCCGTGAAACCAAGGACCGCCGTGAAATCGAGGTTCAAGGTGAAGCCGAATCCAAGACCTACTCCATTACCTATGGATCACGTCTGCGTGTCAGCGAAGGCCAGGAAATTGAGGCTGGCGATGAACTGACAGACGGTTCGATTGACCCCAAAGAAATGCTGCGCATCAAAGGGATCCGCGGGGTACAGAACTACATTCTGCAGGAAGTGCAGCGTGTATACCGTAACCAAGGCGTTGAAATCAATGATAAGCACATTGAGGTCATGATCAAACAGATGCTGCGCAAAATCCGTATTATCGAAGCCGGTGATACGAATCTGTTGCCGGGTGCTTTTTCGGACATTCATGAATATGAATCTGCCAACAAGGAAGCTATTCTGTCCGGTAAAGAGCCGGCAGTTGCCAAACCGGTACTGCTGGGGATCACCAAAGCATCGCTTGAAACAGACTCCTTCTTGTCTGCGGCTTCTTTCCAGGAAACGACTCGTGTCCTGACAGACGCTGCAATCAAAGGGAAAGTGGATAAGCTTCTCGGCCTGAAAGAAAACGTTCTGATTGGTAAGCTGATTCCTGCAGGTACGGGGATGAACCGTTACCGCAATGTCAAGCTGAGCGATCCGAATGAGGAAAGCAAGCTGGAAGATTTGGAGACTGTTCCTGCTGAATAGTTGAATAACCACTGTAGGCGGTTTACGCGTCATGGTCCTTTATAAGATCATGACGCGGCTGTCCTGCTGTGAATATCAATAAAATCATTGCCGATTTTCTTGACATCATCTGACGATAATGCTAATATATCTAAGGTGCGTGAGCCGCCTTGTTATTCTTGTTCATTGGAGGTAATGTTTTTATTATGACTGATGATATGGGACTACAGGATGCTCAGGTCAAGATCGGTACCAAACAAACCGTCAAGGCGGTAGAGTTGGGCCACGCCGCAGAAGTCTATGTGGCGGAGGACGGAGATCAACGGCTTACTTCCAGAATTGTTATGCTTTGCAACAAACAAGGCGTGAAGATCACTTATGTGGATACCATGCTGAATTTGGGCAAGGCCTGCGGTATAGAAGTTGGTGCTGCTATGGCAGCCGTCTTAAAACAATAGCAAGGAAATTGTTTTTGTACCGGGGTAACTCTGGGAACAAAGACTTTTCATTTGTCTTTTTATGAACCGCCTGGGTCTGTGGACTTAAAGTTCGTGAAGGGATTATCATTTCAGGAAGGGGGTGGCACAACATGCCAACTATTAATCAACTGGTTCGTAAAGGCCGTCAAGCCAAAATCGAAAAGTCCAAATCTCCCGCTCTGCAAAAGGGGTTCAACGCCCTGAAGCGTGAGGCTACAAACTTGAGCGCTCCGCAGAAACGCGGTGTATGCACTCGTGTAGGCACAATGACTCCACGTAAACCAAACTCCGCACTTCGTAAGTACGCCCGTGTTCGTTTGACGAACCGTCTTGAGGTGACTGCTTACATTCCGGGGATCGGACATAACCTTCAAGAGCACAGCGTAGTATTGCTGCGCGGAGGTAAAGTTAAGGACCTTGCAGGAGTTCGTTACCACATCGTACGCGGCGCTCTGGATACAGCAGGTGTAGCTAACCGGATGCAAGCTCGTTCCAAGTATGGTGCGAAACGTCCTAAGGCTAAGAAATAAGAATGTAATAGCTGAATAATATACATTTAAGAAAGGGGGATATCCATGCCACGCAAAGGTCCAGTTACTAAGAGAGATGTATTGCCAGATCCATTGTATAATAGCAAGTTGGTTACTCGTTTGATCAACCGCATTATGCTGGGTGGTAAAAGAGGTGTCGCTCAAAGCATTCTGTACAATTCGTTTAAATTGATTCAAGAACGTACGGGCAAAGATCCGATGGAAGTTTTCGAAGCAGCCATCAAGAATATTATGCCGGTATTGGAAGTGAAAGCTCGCCGTGTCGGCGGTGCTAACTACCAAGTGCCTATCGAGGTTAAGCCCGAGAGACGTACTGCTCTGGGATTACGTTGGCTCGTGAACTACTCACGCAACCGCGGTGAGAAGACTATGGAAGAGCGTTTGGCGGCTGAGATCATCGATGCTTCCAACAACACAGGCGCTTCCGTTAAGAAACGCGAAGACACGCACAAAATGGCTGAAGCGAACAAAGCGTTTGCTCACTACCGCTGGTAGGATCGAAAGCCGTTCAAATAACTTATATTTTGAAGGGAGACCCATTTCATGGCAAGAGAGTTCTCCTTGAAAAATACACGCAATATCGGGATCATGGCACATATTGATGCTGGCAAGACTACCACCACAGAGCGGATTCTATTCTACACAGGCCGTACGCACAAAATCGGTGAAGTTCACGAAGGCGCTGCTACAATGGACTGGATGGAACAAGAACAAGAGCGCGGAATTACGATTACTTCCGCGGCAACAACTGCTGCATGGAAAGGTCACCGCATCAATATCATTGATACTCCGGGACACGTTGACTTCACTGTTGAAGTTGAACGTTCCCTTCGTGTATTGGATGGGGCAGTTGGCGTTTTCAGTGCGAAAGAGGGCGTTGAGCCTCAGTCTGAAACTGTATGGAGACAGGCTGACCGATATGGCGTTCCCCGTATCGCATATGTGAACAAAATGGATATCATCGGCGCGGATTTCCTTAACGTTGTAGAGAGCATGCGTGATCGCTTGCAAGCCAATGCAGTTGCAATTCAACTGCCAATTGGCGCCGAAAACGACTTTGTTGGTATTATCGACCTGGTTGAGCAAAAAGCTCACATCTTCAGGGATGACCTGGGCCAAAACATCGAAGTTACGGAAATTCCGGCTGAGTATCTGGAGCAGGTTGAGGAGCGCCGTCTTGAACTGATCGAGAAGGTTGCTGAACTTGACGAAGATCTGACCATGAAGTACCTGGAAGGCGAAGAAATTACTGTTGATGAGATCAAAGCGGCATTGCGCAAAGGCGTATGCGACGTTAAGATCTTCCCTGTAATTGTCGGATCCTCCTACCGCAACAAAGGTGTTCAGCTGATGATGGACGCTGTTGTAGATTACTTGCCATCCCCTCTGGATGTACCTGCTATTCAAGGCCATCTGGATGATGGTTCTGAAGCGGTTCGCCACTCTTCGGATGAAGAGCCGTTCTCAGCACTGGCATTTAAAATCATGACAGACCCTTATGTTGGTAAGCTTACGTTCTTCCGCGTATACTCCGGTGTCCTGGAATCCGGTTCTTATGTAGTTAATGCTACCAAGAACAAACGTGAGCGCATCGGCCGTATCCTGCAGATGCATGCGAACAGCCGCCAAGAAATCTCCATCGTATATGCTGGTGATATCGCGGCAGCCGTTGGCCTGAAGGACACTAGTACCGGTGATACACTTTGCGATGAGAAGCATCCGGTTATTCTGGAATCCATGAACTTTCCTGATCCGGTTATCGAAATCGCAGTTGAACCAAAAACCAAAGCTGACCAGGATAAATTGGGCGTTGCTCTCGGTAAGCTGACTGAAGAGGACCCGACTCTTCGTGCACATACTGATGAAGAAACTGGCCAAACCATCCTGGCAGGTATGGGCGAGCTTCACCTTGATATTATCATCGACCGCATGCGCCGCGAATTCAAAGTAGAAACCAACGTGGGTAAACCACAGGTAGCTTACCGCGAAACCTTCAAAGCACCAGCACGCGTCGAAGGTAAATTTGTTCGCCAGTCCGGCGGACGCGGTCAGTATGGTCACGTATGGGTTGAATTTGAACCTCTCGAGCCGGGTACTGGCAGCAAGTTCGAAAGTAAGGTTGTCGGTGGTTCTGTACCTAGAGAATATATCGCTCCTGCACTTGCCGGTATTGAAGAGCAAATGAAGAACGGCGTTCTTGCAGGCTTCCCGCTTGTAGACGTCAAGGCTACCATCGTAGATGGTTCTTATCATGATGTCGACTCCAACGAAATGGCATTCAAAATTGCCGGCTCGATGGCGCTCAAAGCAGCCAAAGACAAGTGTAAGCCTGTCTTGCTTGAGCCAATCATGAAAGTGGAAGTAACTGTTCCTGAGGAATACATGGGCGATGTTATGGGTATGCTGAACTCCCGTCGCGGTAGAATCGAAGGTATGGATTCCCGTGGTGGAGCGCAAATTATCCGTGCAAAGGTACCTCTTTCCGAAATGTTCGGCTACTCTACAACGCTCCGTTCCGGTACTCAAGGACGCGGTGTATTCTCAATGGAGCTTTCTCACTATGAAGAAGTTCCTAAATCCATTGCAGAAGAGATCGTTTCCAAGAACAAGGGCGGAGAATAGTTACCATTTTTAACTTGCCGTCCGGATATTATTACTCAGTCATCTAAGAATTGCATGTAGGCGGGCGGCTCAAATATAAGGAACCCCACAATAAGGAGGAACTGTTCAAATGGCAAAGGCAAAGTTTGAACGTAACAAACCACACGTTAACATCGGTACTATTGGTCACGTCGACCATGGTAAAACGACTCTGACTGCTGCAATCACTACTGTATTGTCCAAAAAATACGGTGGCGCTGCTGTAGCATTCGACCAAATCGACAAAGCTCCTGAAGAACGCGAACGTGGTATCACCATTTCCACAGCTCACGTTGAATATGAAACTCCTAACCGTCACTACGCTCACGTAGACTGCCCTGGACACGCCGACTATGTTAAAAACATGATCACTGGCGCAGCGCAGATGGACGGAGCAATCCTGGTTGTATCCGCAGCTGACGGCCCTATGCCACAGACTCGTGAACACATCCTGTTGTCCCGCCAAGTAGGCGTTCCGTACATCGTCGTATTCCTGAACAAATGTGACATGGTTGAAGACGAAGAGCTTCTGGAACTGGTTGAAATGGAAGTTCGCGATTTGCTGAACGAATACGAATTCCCAGGTGACGATACTCCAATCATCCGTGGTTCCGCTCGTGAAGCACTGCAAAATCCTGAAGGCGAATATGCGCAAAAGATCGTTGAAATGTTCGAAACGATCGACACATACATTCCGCTTCCAGAACGCGATACTGACAAGCCTTTCTTGATGCCTGTCGAAGACGTATTCTCCATCACAGGCCGCGGTACCGTGGCAACTGGCCGTGTAGAACGCGGAACAGTTAAAGTCGGCGAAGAAATCGAGATCGTTGGTATTCACGAAGAAACTAGAAAATCCGTAGTAACAGGCGTTGAAATGTTCCGTAAATTGCTGGATTCCGCTCAAGCTGGCGATAACATCGGCGCACTCTTGCGCGGGGTTGACCGTAACATGATCGAGCGTGGTCAAGTAATTGCGAAGCCAAACTCCGTTAAGCCTCACACTGAGTTCACTGCCCAGATCTACGTTCTGACTAAAGAAGAAGGCGGACGTCACAAACCATTCTTCACAGGTTACCGTCCACAGTTCTACTTCCGTACAACTGACGTAACTGGCATCATCAACCTGCCAGAAGGTACTGAAATGGTTATGCCCGGTGACAACATCACTGTAACCGTACAACTGATCTCCCCAATCGCTATTGAAGAAGGTACTAAATTCTCCATTCGCGAAGGTGGCCGTACAGTTGGAGCCGGTACTGTAGCTTCCATCCAAAAATAATTTGGCTCTATCCCATAGGATAGATCTGAGTATAAGGGGCAGGGATTCTTCTAACGAAGGTTCCCTGCTTTTTTGTACAAAAAACTCCGCCTTCAAATAGTTTGAAAGCGGAGCTGAATTCCTATTCTATATTTCCATCGAGTACTGCGGAGGTTGCAGAAAGTGGGAGTGCATGCCGGCTGCGGCGCAAAGCATTTCTTTCTCTTTTAAGAGCAAAATTGCCCTCTCTATAATAGAAAGAAAACACCGTATGAATAAATCATGCGTTGTTTTTGCATTTTTGCTTGCAATGTTCCCGCCTATTATATATAATAATAAATGTTGTTCTGAGACGTTGCGATGATGTGAGAGGTTACTGACACACCCGGCCCCTTTGCCATGAGGTCGACGTCAGAAAATTTTCACGGAGTATGTCCGATAATAAATTGGGCGATAGAAGGAGGGACTAAAATGGCAAAGCAAAAAATTCGTATCCGCTTGAAAGCATACGACCACAGAATTCTTGATCAATCCGCAGAGAAAATCGTTGAAACAGCAAAACGTTCGGGTGCTGGTGTATCCGGGCCGATTCCGTTGCCAACCGAGAAGCAAATCATTACCATTCTCCGTGCGGTACACAAGTACAAGGATTCCCGTGAACAGTTTGAAATGCGTACTCACAAACGTCTGATCGACATTGTGAATCCAACACCACAAACTGTGGATGCCTTGATGCGCTTGGATCTACCGTCCGGTGTAGATATCGAAATCAAATTGTAATATTACCATTAAGCAACTAGGAAAAGAAAAGAGGTGTCAACATTGAAAGGTATCTTGGGAAAAAAACTCGGTATGACTCAAGTGTTTACTCCAGAAGGCAATGTAATTGCCGTTTCGGTTATCGAAGCTGGACCTTGTGTGGTACTGCAAAAGAAAGACCTGAATATCGACGGATATGAAGCAGTGCAGTTGGGCTTTTCCGACAAAAAGGAAAGTCGTTCCAACAAGCCTGAACAGGGTCACGCCAAAAAGGCAAATGCAACACCTAAGCGCTACGTTCGTGAAATTCGCGGTGTTGACCTCGGGACACTCGAGGTTGGGCAAGAACTGAAGGCTGATATCTTCACAGAAGGCGAATTTGTTGACGTAACTGGCACATCTAAAGGTAAAGGTTTCCAAGGTGTTATCAAGCGTTGGGGACAAAGCCGCGGACCAATGGCTCACGGATCGCGCTACCACAGAAGACCGGGCTCCATGGGTTCCATTCAAGCTAACCGTGTTCCTAAGGGCAAACGCCTGCCGGGACATATGGGTCACACGACTGTAACGGTTCAAAAGCTTGAAATCATCAGAGTAGACGTAGAACGTAACGTATTGCTGGTTAAAGGCGCTATTCCAGGACCTAAGAACAGCTTCGTGAAAGTTAAAGAAACGGTTAAGAAATAATTACTGGAGAAAGGAGGAACATGAAATGCCAAAAGTAACACTTTTTAATATCAGTGGCAACGAGGTTGGCGAAGTTGAACTGAGCGATTCAGTATTCGGTATTGAACCGAACGTGCATGTGCTGCACGAAGCTGCGCTTATGCAGAGAGCTTCCCTGCGCCGTGGAACACACAAAGTAAAAGGACGTTCTGAAGTGCGTGGCGGCGGACGTAAGCCTTGGAAACAAAAAGGTACAGGCCGTGCTCGTCAAGGCTCCATTCGTTCTCCGCAATGGAAGGGCGGCGGCGTTGTCTTCGGACCAACACCACGAAGCTATTCCTGGAAATTGCCTAAGAAGGTTCGCCGTTTGGCCATCAAATCCGCGTTGTCCTCAAAAGTTATCGAGAATGACATTATCGTATTGGATAGCCTGAGCATGAATGCACCGAAGACGAAGGAATTCGCGGCAATCCTGAACAACCTGAAAGTGGGCAGCAAAGCTCTGATCGTAGCTCCTAGCTATGACGACAATGTGGCTCTTTCCGCTCGTAACATCCCTGGGGTGAAGTTCGTAGCGGCTGACGGCATCAATGTTCTTGACGTACTGACGTACGACAAACTGATCATCACTAAAGAAGCAGTTCTGAAGGTAGAGGAGGTGTTCGCGTAATGAAAGATCCTCGTGATATTATCAAACGTCCGGTGATTACGGAACGCACATCCGAATACATGAGCGAATTGAAATACGCTTTTGAAGTGGATATCCGTGCTAACAAGACCGAAATCAAAAAAGCTGTCGAGGCTATTTTCAAAGTAAAAGTAGTTAGTGTGAACACAATGCGCGTACCTGGCAAATTGAAACGTTATGGCAAATATTCCGGTTATACTCCGGAATGGAAAAAAGCCATCGTAAAACTTAGTCCGGACAGCAAGCCGCTGGAATTCTTTGAAGCGGTAGAATAAAACTCTGTGAAGTAAGGAGGGAACTATAGTGCCAATCAAAAAGTACAAACCTACTTCTCCGGCAAGACGCGGCATGTCCGTGTCCACGTTTGAAGAAATTACAACAAACCAGCCTGAGAAATCGTTGCTTGCGCCGCTGAGCAAAAAAGCCGGCCGTAACAACCAAGGCAAAATTACGGTTCGTCACCATGGCGGCGGACACAAGCGTAAATACCGTATCATCGATTTCAAGCGGACTAAAGACGGCATACCAGGTAGCGTTGCTACGATCGAGTATGACCCGAACCGCACATCCAACATTGCTCTGATCCACTATGCCGATGGAGAAAAACGTTATATTATTGCTCCTAAAGGTCTTAAGGTTGGGGATAAAGTTGAGTCCGGACCTGCAGCCGACATCAAAATTGGCAACAGCCTTCCCCTGGAAAACATTCCGGTAGGTACAATTATCCACAACATCGAGTTGAAACCAGGTAAAGGCGGACAATTGGTTCGCGCAGCTGGTACAGAAGCTCAGTTGCTTGGTAAAGAAGAAAAATATGTATCCGTTCGTTTGAACTCCGGTGAAGTGCGCAGAATCCTCAGCGTGTGCCGCGCAACGATCGGTTCCGTAGGCAACGAAGATCATGAACTGATCAAAATCGGTAAAGCCGGACGCAGTCGCTGGCTTGGCCAACGTCCTGAAGTACGCGGTGTTGTAATGAACCCTAACGATCACCCGCACGGTGGTGGTGAAGGCCGCGCTCCAATCGGACGGAAATCGCCTATGTCTCCTTGGGGCAAGCCAACCCTTGGCTACAAAACGCGCAAGAAAAACAAGGCATCTGATAAATATATCGTTCGCCGCCGCACAAAATAAGACGCTTCTGGCAGTTTGCTTAGCGCGAAGCGTCAATTCGCGGTTTGAAGATTCGGATGAAGGGAGGATTCACACATGGGTCGCAGTTTAAAGAAGGGGCCGTTTATCGATGGCTACCTGCTGAAAAAAGTTGAGGATTTGAACGAGGCAGATAAGAAAGTTGTAGTTAAAACTTGGTCCCGTCGCTCAACCATTTTCCCTCAGTTTATCGGACATACGTTTGGTGTATATGACGGCCGCAAACACGTGCCAGTATACGTAACGGAAGATATGGTAGGCCACAAGTTGGGCGAGTTCGCGCCAACACGTACTTACAAAGGCCACGCGGGTGACGATAAGAAAACAAGAAGATAATTAAGGTCTTCGTTTGAGAGGAGGGAAAACAATGGAAGCAAAAGCACATGCAAGATCGGTGCGGATTTCCGCTCGCAAAGCGAAACTGGTTGTTGACTTGATTCGCGGCAAGCAAGTGGGGGAAGCAATTGCTATTCTTCGCCACACTCCAAAATCCGCTTCTCCGGTAGTTGAGAAGCTGCTTAACTCGGCGATTGCCAATGCGGAGCACAACTACTCTTTGGACGTGAACAGCTTGTTCGTTAGCGAAGTTTTCGTTAACCAGGGTCCTACAATGAAACGTTTCCGTCCGCGCGCCATGGGCCGCGCAAGCCGGATCAATAAACGTACCAGCCACATTACTTTGGTGGTATCTGAGAAATAAGGAGGGATAACACGTGGGTCAAAAGGTAAATCCAGTCGGACTCCGAATCGGTATTATTCGCGATTGGGAATCTAAATGGTATGCAGGCAAAGATTTCGGTACTCTTTTAATGGAAGACGTCAAAATCCGGGAATACCTTAAAGGCAAGTTGAAGGATTCCGCTGTTTCCCGCATCGAGATTGAAAGAGCGGCAAGCCGCGTGAACGTTACGATTCACACAGCTAAACCAGGCATGGTAATTGGTAAAGGCGGAGCAGAAGTAGAAGTACTTCGCAGTGCAGTTACAACTATCGCCGGCGGCAAAAAAGTGCACATCAACATCAATGAAATCAAACACCCTGAGCTGGATGCAATTCTGGTTGCTGAGAGTATTGCACAACAATTGGAACGCCGTGTATCGTTCCGCCGTGCTCTGAAACAAGCAATTCAAAGAACAATGCGTTCCGGTGCAAAGGGAATTAAAACTCAAGTAGGCGGACGTCTTGGCGGCGCTGAGATTGCCCGTTCAGAAGGTTATAGCGAAGGAACAGTTCCACTTCATACGCTTCGTGCCGATATCGATTACGGAACGGCTGAAGCACATACTACTTATGGCCGTATCGGCGTAAAAGTATGGATCTACCGTGGAGAAGTTCTTCCCCCAGCTAAGAAACAAGCTGCTCAGGAAGGAGGCAACTAATCATGTTGGTACCAAAACGCGTTAAACACCGCAAGCAACAACGCGGTCACATGAGGGGGATGGCAAAGGGCGGCACTGAGCTGAACTTCGGCGAATATGGCCTGCAAGCTTTGGAGCCATCTTGGATCACTAACCGTCAGATCGAAGCTGCCCGTATTGCAATGACACGTTACATCAAACGTGGTGGTCAGGTTTGGATCAAGATTTTCCCGGATAAGCCTATTACTCAGAAGCCTCTCGAGGTTCGTATGGGTAGTGGTAAAGGTAACGTTGAGAAATGGGTAGCCGTAGTTAAACCGGGCAAGATTATGTTCGAACTCGGAGGCGTGTCGGAAGAAATCGCTCGTGAAGCGATGCGTCTTGCCGCTCACAAGCTGCCTGTAAAGACTAAGTTTGTGAAACGTGAAGAATTGGGTGGTGAAGCAAATGAAAGCTAATGAACTTCGCAACTTAACCACTGCCGAGATTGAACAGAAGATCGCCGGTTTCAAAGAAGAACTCTTCAATCTCCGTTTTCAATTGGCGACTGGCCAACTGGATAACCCGACTCGGATTCGTGACGTGCGCAGGGAAATAGCTCGTGCTAAAACCGTTATCCATCAAAGAGTACTTGGGATTAGTTAAGTGACGGCGGATTTATAATCCGTAATCAGGAAGGAGGCTAACTATGAGCGAAGAACGTAATGCACGTAAAGTGCTGATCGGTAAAGTAGTCAGCGACAAAATGGATAAGACCATCGTAATTGCTGTTGAAACCTATAAAAAGCACAATCTGTATCACAAACGCATCAAGTCCACGAAGAAATTCAAGGCACATGATGAAGAGAACATTGCAAAGATCGGTGATACTGTTAAAGTCATGGAAACTCGTCCGTTGTCCAAGGACAAACGCTGGAGACTTGTTGAAGTGGTAGAAGCAGCGGTTATCATCTAAGACGACCTATGAAGCTTGATCGGAAGGAGGAAATTAATAATGATTCAACCATTTACACGTTTGCATGTGGCTGACAACTCTGGTGCGAAGGAACTGATGTGTATCCGCGTACTGGGTGGTACCGGACGCCGTACAGCAGCAATCGGTGATTTGATCGTTTGTTCCGTTAAACAAGCAACACCAGGCGGCGTTGTCAAAAAAGGTGATGTTGTTAAAGCGGTGGTTGTACGTACGAAACGTTCCGTTCGCCGTAAAGATGGCTCTTACATCGCATTCGACGAAAACGCAGCTGTTGTGGTTAAAGACGACAGAAGCCCGCGCGGAACACGTATCTTCGGACCAGTTGCTCGCGAACTTCGCGATAAAGACTACATGAAGATCGTTTCCTTGGCACCGGAAGTAATCTAAACACTACCCCAAAAAGTGACGAAAGGCTTCGAAGCTGATTCCGAGTACTTTTCGGGGGCCCCAGAAGATTTGATCGTGCCCCAAAAAGTGTCATAGGAGGTGTAATAAATGCCTAGAGTGAAAAAAGTTCTGGAATCCCACAACAATAAACTGCACGTGAAGAAGGATGATGTGGTGCTTGTGATCAGCGGGAAAGACAAAGGTAAAAAAGGCCGTGTCATCGCTGCTTATCCTCGTCAAAACCGCGTCCTGGTAGAAGGCGTGAACATGGTGAAAAAACACCAGAAGCCGAACCAGTTGAATCCGCAGGGTGGAATCATCGAGCAAGAAGCTTCGATTCATGTGTCCAACGTAATGCACATTGATCCGAAGAGCGGTAAAGTTACCCGTATTGGTTACAAAGTGCTCGATAACGGTAAAAAGGTTCGGGTAGCTAAGAGATCCGGAGAGATTATCGACTAATACAGTCCTAAAGAAAGGAGGTAAATCTTCATGGCGGCAAGAATGAAAGAACGTTTTCTGAATGAAATCACACCTGCTTTGATGCAGAAGTTCAACTATACAACTGTTATGCAGGTACCTAAGATCGAGAAGATCGTCATCAACATGGGTGTGGGTGATGCTGTTCAAAACTCCAAGGTGCTTGATGCTGCAGTTAACGATATGCAACTGATCGCTGGTCAAAAGCCGGTAATCACCAAAGCAAAGAAATCCATCGCCGGCTTCAAACTGCGCGAAAACATGCCGATCGGGGTTAAAGTAACATTGCGCGGAGAGCGCATGTATTACTTCCTGGACAAATTGCTTAACGTAACACTTCCGCGCGTTCGTGACTTCCGCGGGGTTTCGACTAAATCTTTTGACGGTCGCGGTAACTATACACTTGGTCTTAAGGATCAATTGATTTTTCCCGAAATCGAATATGATAAAGTTGACAAAGCACGCGGTATGGACATCGTAATTGTAACAACTGCTAAGACGGATGAGGAATCCCGTGAGCTTCTGGCTCAGCTGGGAATGCCTTTCACAAAATAAGGACGGTTCATCCATTTCTCCGAAAATGTTTAGGAGGTGTCAGGCTAAGTGGCAAAAACTTCAATGAAAGTTAAACAACAACGCGAGCCCAAGTTCAAAGTACGTGCTTATACACGTTGCGAGCGTTGCGGTCGTCCACATTCGGTACTGCAAAAGTTCAAAATTTGCAGAATTTGTTTCCGTGAGTTAGCTTATAAAGGCCAGATTCCTGGCGTGAAAAAAGCAAGTTGGTAAGAAGTTTATAAACGGGAAGGAGGTTTACACACATGACTATGTCTGATCCTATCGCAGATATGCTTACTCGTATTCGTAACGCCAACACTGTGCGTCACGAGACGGTAGAAATGCCTGCTTCGACAATGAAAAAACAAATCGCGGACATCCTGAAGCGTGAAGGTTTCATCCGTGATGCTGAATTCGTTGAAGACAGCAAACAGGGGATTATCCGTATCTTCTTGAAATACGGCCCGAACCAGGAGCGCGTTATCTCCGGTCTTAAAAGAATCAGTAAACCAGGCCTTCGCGTTTACACGAAGAGCAATGAAGTGCCTCGTGTACTCGGCGGCCTTGGAATCGCGATTATCTCCACATCTAAAGGAGTTATGACCGACAAAGAAGCTCGTCAATCAAAATCGGGCGGAGAAGTTGTCTGCTACATTTGGTAATAAACGTCACAAGATAAGGAGGTGCAACACATGTCTCGTATTGGTCGCAAACCAATCGCAGTACCTAGCGGTGTAGATGTCACTTTGGACAACGCCGTTATTACAGTAAAAGGTCCAAAAGGCACTTTGACTCGTGAGCTTCATAAAGACATGAAGGTTACAGTTGAAAATAACGAAATTACCGTTGTTCGCCCGTCGGACAACAAATTGCATCGTTCACTTCACGGCACAACCCGCTCCGTTGTCAACAACATGGTTAGCGGTGTGACTGAAGGGTTCTCGAAATCTCTGGAGCTGGTTGGGGTCGGATATCGTGCAAGCAAATCCGGAGATAAAATCGTACTGAACGTCGGCTACTCCCACCCGGTTGAAATTTCACCGGAAGCGGGCATTGAGTTCGAGGTTCCTGCGAACACGAAGATCATCGTTAAAGGTATCGACAAAGAACGCGTCGGCGCTTATGCTGCCAAGATCCGTTCCGTACGTGAACCTGAGCCATACAAAGGTAAAGGCATCAAATATGAAGGCGAGCGTATCATCCGCAAGGAAGGTAAAGCCGGTAAGAAGAAATAACCGGATTGATCTTAATTGTAAGATACCCCGTGCATCTTAAAGTGAAGCTGTTTACGGCAAACTGAAGGGAGTGAAAGGGAAGTCATGATTACAAAAGAAGATAAAAACAAGGCTCGCCTCAAAAGACACCTGCGTGTTCGCAAGAAAATCCAGGGTACT
The DNA here is from genome assembly GCF_019352175.1 of Paenibacillus sp. S150. Taxonomy (GTDB): domain Bacteria; phylum Bacillota; class Bacilli; order Paenibacillales; family Paenibacillaceae; genus Paenibacillus_AQ. The sequence continues at coordinate 19,561 of NZ_JACBYI010000040.1, read as the reverse complement.
GCTGAGCGTCCGCGTTTGAACGTGTTCCGTTCTTCGAAACACATCTACGCTCAACTGATCGATGACGTGACAGGCGTTACTATCGTATCTGCCTCTACACTGGACAAAGATCTGAGCGCTACTATCGGTAATGGCGGCAGCGTTGAAGCTGCAAGCAAAGTGGGTCAATTGATCGCTGAGCGTGCTAAGGAAAAAGGATACGCTGTGGTTGTATTTGACCGCGGAGGCTACTTGTACCATGGACGGATTCAAGCATTGGCAAACGCAGCCCGCGAAGCTGGTCTTGAATTCTAGAATATTTCTAAAAAGGAGGTTAACGACTTGCGTGTAGATCCGAACAGTTTAGAACTGACAGAAAGAGTTGTACACATTAACCGTGTTGCAAAAGTTGTAAAAGGCGGACGCCGTTTCAGCTTTAGCGCACTTGTTGTTGTGGGCGACGGCAACGGCTACGTCGGTGCTGGGATCGGTAAAGCCGGCGAAGTTCCGGATGCCATCCGTAAAGGCATTGAAGACGCCAAGAAAAACCTGATTCACATTCCAATCGTAGGAACTTCGATCCCCCATCTGGTTACTGGACATTTCGGCGCAGGACGCGTGCTGCTGAAACCAGCATCGGAAGGTACTGGCGTTATTGCCGGCGGTCCTGTTCGTGCGGTGTTGGAATTGGCAGGCGTTGGCGACATCTTGACAAAATCTTTGGGTTCTTCGAATTCCATGAACATGGTCAATGCAACTTTGGAGGGACTTTCCCGTCTGAAACGCATTGAAGAGGTCGCGAAGCTTCGCGGCAAATCTGTCGAAGAACTGCGCGGTTAAGGAGGGGAACGTCAATGGCAAAATTGCAAATCACCCTCGTACGCAGCGTAATCGGACGTCCGGAAACACAACGTGTTACTGTTAAGACGCTCGGCCTGCGTAAAACCAACTCGTCAGTGGTTCACAATGATACTCCTGCGATTCGCGGAATGATCAACAAAGTGAGTCACCTGTTATCCGTTACTGAAATTGAGGGCTAAACGCCTCGCATAAATTAACAAATATAAGGAGGTGCAAACGATGAAGTTACATGAACTTGCTCCAGCTCCAGGTTCACGCAAAGAACGCAACCGCGTTGGCCGTGGCCCTAGTAGCGGGAACGGTAAAACTTCCGGCCGCGGTCATAAGGGGCAAAACTCCCGTTCCGGCGGCGGTGTTCGTCCAGGCTTCGAAGGTGGACAAAACCCGCTCTATCGTCGTCTGCCTAAACGTGGTTTCATCAATCCTACCCGTAAAGAGTATGCGATTGTGAACCTTGAAGATCTGAACAGCTTTGCTGAAGGAACTGAAGTGACTCCACAGTTGCTGCTTGAAACTGGTGTTGTCAAAAATTCCAAAAGCGGCATTAAGATCCTCGGTAATGGCGAACTGGCCGTTAAATTGACTGTACAAGCAAATAAGTTCTCTCAATCTGCGGTAGAGAAAATCGAGGCTGCCGGCGGTAAAACCGAGGTGATCTAATGTTCAAGACGCTTAAGAATATATGGCATGTTGAAGATTTGCGCAAAAAGATCCTGTTTACCCTGTTCGTTCTGATCATTTACCGCATCGGTTCGTTTGTACCGGTTCCCGGTGTGAACAAAGAAGTACTGGAATCAGCAAATCAAAGCGGAGACGCTTTGATGGGTCTTTTGAACACCTTCTCGGGCGGAGCGCTCAAAAACTTTTCGATATTTGCGATCAGTATCTATCCGTACATCACAGCGTCCATCATCGTGCAATTGCTCTCCATGGATGTTGTTCCTAAGTTTGCTGAATGGGCTAAACAAGGGGAGCACGGAAAGAAACAACTGGCGCAAATTACACGTTACGGCACAGTAGTGCTAGGTTTGATTCAAGCGTTTGCCACATCTATCGGTTTTAACCGGATTTATGGCACAGAGATGATTCCTAATGCAACCTTTGCAGATTACCTGCTCATTGCGATCATTTTGACGGCTGGTACATCATTCCTGATGTGGCTGGGTGAGCAGATTACGGAAAAGGGAATAGGAAACGGGATTTCGATCCTGATTTTTGCGGGAATCGTCGCAGCCATCCCGGGATATATCACGACTACGGCACAATCAAACTTTATTCAGCCGGATCAGGTGTTCCTGAATATTCTTAAAGTCGTTATTGTTCTGATTGTGATTGTGGCGATTGTTGTCGGAGTTATCTTCGTACAGCAGGGAATCCGAAAAATTCCTGTACAATACGCCAAGCGCGTCGTCGGTAACAAAATGTATGGTGGACAGAATACACATATTCCGCTCAAGATTAATGCGGCTGGTGTAATCCCGGTTATCTTCGCGGTTTCACTGCTTCAATTTCCGATTGTAATCTCGAGCTTTTGGTCAACGCATGAATGGGCTAAGTGGATCACTAATAATCTTGCTCATGATAAGCCGCTAGGTATGGTCCTCTATGTGATCATGATCATCGGATTTACGTTCTTCTACACATTTGTCCAGATGAACCCTCAGCAAATGGCTGACAACATGAAAAAGAATGGTGGTTACATTCCTGGTATCCGTCCAGGTAAAGCAACCGAGAAGTATTTGACCAGAGTTATGTCACGCCTGACGATGTCCGGTGCACTTTTTCTGGCCGTTATTTCTATCATGCCTGTACTCTTCGGTTCTCTGTCCGGTTTGCCCCGGCAGGTGCAGATTGGCGGTACAGCGCTGTTGATCGTGGTCGGCGTAGCGCTGGATACGATGAAGCAGATCGAGAGCCAATTGATCAAACGCCACTACAAAGGCTTCATCAATAAATAGTCGATAGGTTCCGGCGAAGCATGGACGCTCAGACTTCCCGGCACCTATTGTGCTGTTTCTTGCTTGGTGGCGAACTTTTGGGGGGAGAAGAGAAATCGTGAACATTTTATTCATGGGCCCTCCTGGGGCGGGCAAGGGAACACAGGCAGCTGTAGTTGTACAAGAGTTGGGGATTCCTCATATTTCGACTGGCGATGCTTTCCGCTTGGCAATCAAGCAAGGCACACCCGTGGGACTTAAGGCCAAATCTTATATTGATCAAGGCTTGCTTGTACCTGATGATGTGACCATTGGAATTGTTGAAGAACGGCTGCAGCAGTCCGATTGCGAAAAAGGTTTCTTATTGGATGGCTTTCCAAGAACCCTTTCGCAAGCGGAAGCGCTGGGAGATATTTTGAGCCGCTTGAACCGTTCCCTGGATCATGTAATCAACTTGAATGTGGACCGTGGACTGCTGATGGCGCGTCTTACCGGACGCCGGATCTGTACCGTTTGCGGAACATCCTACCACTTGATTTTTAACCCGCCGAAGCAAGAAGGCATTTGCGACATTGATGGCGGTGAATTGTATCAACGTCCGGATGACAATGAAGAAAGTGTAGGCAAGCGTCTGGACGAGTATGATAATAAGACAGCGCCGCTGCTTGCGTTTTATGACAATAAAGGTCTTGTGCGTCAGGTGAACGGAGAAAACGAAATCAATGTCGTTTCTTCCGAAATCGTATCTTTGCTGCGAGGTTAGTGTAATGATCATTTGTAAATCCGAACAGGAACTTGCCTTTATGAGGGAAGCTGGTCGAATTGTTGCCGAGAGTCACCGTCTGATTGCTGAGGCTATCCAGCCAGGCATTACGACCGGAGAACTCGACAGAATCGCCGATCAATACATTCGCAGTCAAGGTGCTGTGCCGTCTTTCAAAGGCTACAACGGTTTTCCTGCCAGCATTTGCGCTTCAGTCAACGAACAATTGGTGCATGGATTTCCGGGTAAGCGTAAACTGGTCGAAGGCGATATCGTAACGCTGGACATCGGTGCAGAGTACCGCGGTTATCACGGTGATTCCGCCTGGACCTACGGGGTGGGCAGCATTTCCGAAGAGGCCCAGCGCCTGCTGGACGTCACGGAAGGCTCCTTGTACGCGGGACTGGCTTTAGTTAAACCGGACGTGCGCTTGTTTACAATCTCCCATGCCATTCAGCAATACATTGAGGCTGCCGGATTCTCCGTCGTGCGCGAGTATGTTGGTCATGGCATTGGGGCAGAACTGCATGAAGAACCGCAAATTCCGAATTATGGCATAGCGGACCGCGGACCGCGTCTGAAGCCGGGTATGGTGCTCGCGATTGAGCCGATGGTGAACGCTGGGGACAGATATGTCAGAACGCTGGAAGATAACTGGACGGTCGTTACGGTAGACGGTTCATTGTGTGCTCATTTTGAGCATACAGTAGCGGTTACACCGGACGGCATGGAAATTTTCACGAAACTGAATGCGTAGGTGATCTTCACGTGAATACTGGGGGAAGCCCGCAGATTGGTCAATTAGTGAGAATTCTCAAAGGCAAGGATGCCGGAGAGATTGCCGTTGTTATCGCAGTTGTGGATAGCAGATTTGTATATATTGCCGATGGGGACAAACGCAAGTTTGATGGGCCGAAGAAGAAGAATATTCAGCATTTGGAGCTCATACCCTTCATCAGCAGTGAGATTGTGAACAGTTTGGAAGAAACCGGCCGGGTGACAAACGGAAAGCTGCGTTTTGCAGTCACGAAGTACGGTGCACCGGCTGGAAAAAGTGCCAATGAGAAAGGAGACTAACTGTGGCTAAGGAAGATGTCATTGAAGTGGAAGGTACGGTCATTGAACCGTTGCCGAATGCAACGTTTAAGGTAGAGCTTGAGAACGGTCATCAAATACTTGCCCATGTGTCCGGGAAATTGCGGATGCACTTTATCCGTATCCTAACCGGGGACAAAGTGGTCGTGCAGTTATCGCCTTATGATTTATCAAAAGGTCGTATAACTTACCGTAAATAGATGGGAACTACAACAAAAGTTTTGCTTCGCAAAACTTTGAGGAGGTAATTAACATGAAGGTAAGACCTTCTGTAAAGCCCATTTGCGAGAAATGCAAAGTCATCCGCCGCAAAGGGACTGTTATGGTAATTTGCGAAAATCCGAAGCACAAACAAAAACAAGGTTAAGAAGGGGGTGTAGCGTAAAATGGCTCGTATAGCTGGAGTGGATTTGCCACGTGATAAACGCGTTGAGATCGCCTTGACTTATATTTTCGGAATCGGTAAAACGACTTCCCAGAAAATTCTTAAAGAAACAGGCATTGACGTTAACACACGTGTCCGTGATTTGACGGAAGATGAAGTCAGCAAATTGCGTGAAATGATCGACAAGTCAGTTAAGGTTGAAGGTGACCTGCGTCGTGAAATTTCCTTGAATATTAAACGTCTTACTGAGATCGGCTGTTACCGCGGTGTTCGTCACCGTCGTGGATTGCCTGTTCGCGGTCAACGTACCAAAACGAATGCCCGTACCCGGAAAGGCCCGCGTCGTACGGTAGCAAACAAAAAGAAATAAGAAGGGGTGATAAGAGACAATGGCTAAACCGAAAAAAGTCGTACGTACCAAACGTCGCGACCGTAAAAATATTGAGAGCGGCGTGGCACATATTCGTTCCACGTTCAACAACACTATCGTTACGATCACGGATCCTCACGGAAATGCAATTTCCTGGGCAAGCTCCGGCGGTCAAGGATTTAAAGGTTCCCGTAAGTCGACTCCATTTGCAGCGCAAATGGCAGCCGAATCTGCAGCAAAAGCAGCTATGGAACACGGCATGAAGTCCGTTGAAGTTATGGTTAAAGGACCGGGCGCGGGCCGCGAAGCAGCCATCCGTTCCCTTCAGGCCGCCGGCCTTGAAGTAAACCTCATTAAAGACGTAACTCCGGTTCCTCATAATGGATGCCGTCCGCCGAAGCGTCGCCGCGTATAGTGAAATCAGAATTGTGATTGTGGTATAATTCTGACGCATCTGCTAATAATAGGTGTTTAGGCATACTACATGATACACCTGATGGGGTGACAGTTTCATATAGGAGCGACGTTTGAAGGAGGGGTACACTCGTGATAGAAATCGAAAAGCCGAAGATTGAGACCGTAGAAGCCAATGATGAAGGAACCTATGGGAAATTCGTAGTTGAACCACTGGAACGTGGATATGGCACGACTCTGGGGAACTCGCTTCGCCGGATCTTGCTTTCCTCGCTTCCGGGAGCCGCAGTGACTTCGGTCCAAATTGATGGCGTTCTGCATGAGTTTTCGACCATTCCCGGTGTAATGGAAGATGTGACGGAGATCATTTTGAACCTTAAGGCTCTTTCCCTGAAAATTCATTCAGACGAAGAGAAAGTGTTCGAGATTGATGCTGAAGGTGAAGGCATCGTTACCGCAGGTGATATCCGTGCGGACAGCGATGTTGAGATCCTGAATCCGGATCTTCATATTGCAACGCTGGGACCTGGCGCGAGACTTCACATGCGAATTTTTGCAGGCCGTGGCCGCGGTTACGTTCAAGCGGACCGTAACAAACGCGACGATCAGCCCATCGGCGTTATTCCGGTGGATTCCATCTATACGCCTATCTCCCGTGTGAATTATGGCATCGACAACACTCGTGTAGGTCAAGTGACCAACTACGACAAGCTGACGATGGAAATTTGGACGGATGGCAGTATCAGACCGGAAGAGGCTGTTAGCCTGGGAGCCAAAATTTTGAACGAGCACCTCGTTTTGTTCGTAGGACTTACGGATGAAGCGAAAGACGCTGAAATTATGGTTGAAAAAGAAGAAGACAAAAAAGAAAAAGTGCTTGAGATGACAATCGAAGAGCTTGACCTTTCAGTACGTTCTTACAACTGTCTCAAACGTGCCGGTATTAATACCGTGCAGGAGCTGACTACGAAAACCGAAGAAGATATGATGAAGGTCCGCAACCTTGGCCGCAAATCTTTGGAAGAAGTTCAAGAGAAGCTCGAGGAACTTGGTTTAGGACTCCGTACAGAAGAATAGCTGGCAGATTGCTTGAGTAAAGGAGGGAAAACAAATGGCATACCAAAAATTGGGCCGTGATTCCAGTGCTCGCAAAGCTTTGTTCCGCGACATGGTAACGGATCTGTTTCTTTATGAGCGCATCCAAACAACAGAAGCAAAAGCGAAGGAAGTTCGTTCCATCGCTGAAAAGCTGATTACTAAAGCCAAAAAAGGCGATCTTCATGCTCGCCGTCAAGTAGCAGCATTTGTCCGCCGTGAGACTGTTGACGGTGAACAGGATGCAATTCAAAAATTGTTCTCTGATATTGCTCCTCGCTACACAGAGCGTCCAGGCGGATACACCCGTATCCTGAAGCTGGGACCTCGTCGCGGCGACGCTGCGCCTATGGTTTATCTTGAACTGGTAGACCGCGCGTAGGATTACAAGTATGATTTCCGGATGTACCCCTTAGCGCACATGCTCTTTAGTGGTATGGGCAAAGAAGTATTAACGTTATTGTGCTGCAGGGGCACTTAGGCCCTGCCGTACAATATCCGCGGGAATCACCTTGTATAGAGTAGAAGGAGCTCCCGCCGGGGCTCTTTTTTTTTGACGGTGAACAGCAGTTGCGGGTTGGAACAGTTGAAAGGAAGAACGGTATGCGTAATCTGTTGATGAAGGTCAATTATGACGGAACCCGGTATGATGGCTTTCAGACCCAGCCTCAGGGCAATACGATTCAGGACCATCTGGAACATGCCATACTGCATCTGACCGGCGAGGCGCTCAAGATTACGGGCTCAGGAAGGACAGATGCGGGTGTGCATGCGTATGGCCAGCCGTTTAACTTCCAGACCTCATCCAAAATTCCGCTCGAGCGCTGGTGCCTGGCTCTGAATGCCCGGCTGCCGCAGGATATCGTGGTCACTGAAGCGCGGGAGGTCCCGCTTGAGTTCCACTCACGCAGAGGGGCTAAACGCAAAACCTACCGGTATACGATTAACGGCAACCGGTTCCCGGACCCTTTCCAGCGGCGCTGGCAGCATCATCATCCGGTTAAGCTGGATATTCCGGCTATGCAGCAGGGCTTGGCCCATATTGTGGGCACGCACGACTTCACATCATTCGCGTCAAGGAAGTCTACGAAGACCTCTCATGTGCGGACGGTTTTTGAGGCCCATATGGAGATTGACCGCAGTATGTGCTGCAGCGGATATTCAGACCAGGGGGTTATTCATACTTATATTACGGGCAGCGGCTTTCTGCAGCATATGGTCCGCATAATTATGGGTACGCTGATTCATGTGGGTGAAGGCAAGATTCGAGCGGAGGCGGTTGCCGATATTCTGGCAGCCTGCGACCGTGCGGCGGCAGGACCTACGGCTGTGGCTAAGGGCTTGGCACTGTGGAGCGTGGAATATGACGAGGCGGAATTCTAGGCGTTCAGCCATTTGTTTTTTGAAAAAAATATACGCTGAATGTTAGAAATTACTTGCACTAGTTATGTTTATGCTGTAATATAAAAGTTGTGTTTTCTTGATGGCTATCCCACAGCCCCGATCAGGAAAATGCCAAAAACAAGCTTTTTTTAACTCACATAATCGTAATTCAATGAGAACTTAGATATACGAAACAGATGATTTTCGTACGAGAACAAGGAGGAAACATTCATGCGTACCACCTATATGGCGAAGCCGAACGAAGTTGAACGCAATTGGCATATTATTGATGCCGAAGGCAAAACACTTGGTCGTTTGGCAAGCGAAGCCGCTGCTTTGATCCGTGGCAAACATAAACCGCAATTCACTCCACATGTTGATACTGGAGATTTCGTAATTGTGATCAACGCTGAGAAGATTCATCTGACAGGCAAGAAATTGCAAAACAAGAAATACTACCGTCACTCGATGCACCCGGGCGGCTTGAAAGTTACTGTTGCTGAGGATCTGCTGAAGACTAAACCCGAACGCGTCATCGAATCCGCCGTACACGGCATGATTCCGAAGACCCGCCAAGGGGATCACATGAAGCTGAGACTCAAAGTATATGCAGGCGCCGAGCATCCACATGCAGCACAAAAACCTGAAGTTTACGAACTTCGCGGATAAGAATAGAGGAGGACAGTTTCATGGCACAAGTACAATACTATGGGACAGGTCGTCGTAAACATTCGGTAGCACGTGTTCGCCTTGTACCGGGTGAAGGACGCATTGTCATTAACAAACGTGAGATGGACGAATATTTCGGTGTGGAAACACTTAAGATGATCGTCAAACAACCTTTGAACCTGACGGAAACTCTGGGCAACTATGATGTAATCGTTCTTGCACACGGTGGCGGCATTTCGGGTCAAGCTGGAGCAATTCGTCATGGGATTTCCCGTGCGTTGCTGAAAGTTGATCCTGAATACCGCGGAGCTCTAAAAAAAGCCGGCTTCCTGACACGTGACCCACGTATGAAGGAACGTAAGAAATACGGCCTCAAGGCTGCACGTCGTGCGCCTCAGTTCTCGAAACGTTAAAAACTGCATTGCATCAACGGATTTCAGCCCTTGGCCTTTATGGCCAGGGGCTTTAATTTTATCATTAGAAAACGCTGTGACCTTATTTCATCTGCGTGTTCTCAGCCATTCCTGTGCTATATCCTTTTGAATATTTACAGGGTATAATTGCAGCCAATGAGGTGTTTTCATTGGGAGAGTATTTATTCGTATTAATTGTCGGTATGGCAGCAGGAGCAATCAGCGGCATCGTAGGGACGGGATCGTCGATCATGCTGCTTCCGGTTCTGGTTATTTCTTTTGGCCCTAAGCAAGCCGTTCCCATTATGGCTGTTGCAGCTGTTATGGCAAACGTATCAAGAGTGGTTGCTTGGAGGAGAGAAATTGATTGGAAAGCTTTTGCCGCATATTCAATGACTGGAATACCTGCGGCGGCGGCAGGGGCAAAAGTCTTGCTGGATTTACCCATACGCTTCATTGATGTGGGTCTTGGGATTTTCTTTTTGGCTATGATTCCCTTTAGACACTGGCTTGCTGCGAAAAACATAAAGATACGTCTTTCGCAGCTTGCTTTGGCTGGAGGCATCATAGGTTTTTTGACAGGTATAGTACTCTCCACAGGCCCGCTTAGTGTCCCGGCGTTTACATTTTATGGATTGGCCAGAGGGGCCTTTCTTTCTACAGAAGCTGCAAGCTCACTTGCTCTTTATGTCAGCAAGGTTGCAACCTTCGGTGGGTTAGGCGCTCTTTCGGCAGATGTAATCATACAGGGGCTTATAGTAGGCAGTTCGCTGACTGTTGGGACTTTTTTGGCCAAAAATATTGTTCGAAAAATGAGTATTGGCTCATTCCGATATGTGCTGGATGTTCTTTTGGCATGCTCTGGGGTTTCAATGCTTTGGACTGCGTTTTTTTGAAAAGACAAGAATTTAATGTTTCACGCTATAAATTAGCCTTATCTTTCTCACTGAAACAGCGTCCTTATAAGGACGGCGAAGCCATTTCCGCTTGTCTGAGCTTTTTAGTAGGCTTTACATACATTCATGCCTGATTTGGCCCTGCCGGATAACGCTGGGGTCTTTTTTTATGCTTACAAGCTTCTGGACAGCAGCGGGAGCTTTGCTTCTAGTCAAAACTTTTACCCAAAATGGATAAAACTATTGACTTCAGCCCTGTATGTCTTATACTATTCCATATAAGATTAGTTGGGATTAACGGGCGCTGAATGCTGATGACTGCTTTTGAGATACCAGGATGGAGGAATAGAATAATGAATTTACTGGAGAAAGAGGATTTGATTAAAGTAAAGGCTGAGGAACTGGAAAATGCCGCGCCAGAGGAGATTATCCGATGGGCCGTAGAAACCTTTCCTAATATAACTTTTGCCTGCAGCTTTGGAGCCGAAGATGTAGTGCTTGTAGATATGATCCAGAAGGTCAGCCCGTCTACTGACGTTTTCTATCTGGATACGGATTATCATTTTAAGGAAACGTATGAAACCAGAGACGTCATGGCTGAAAAATACGGCATGGAATTCGTCCGCGTGTCACCGCAGATTACTCCGGAAGAGCAAGCGGTTCAGTATGGCGAGGCACTATGGAATACCGATCCCAACCAATGCTGTGCAATTCGCAAGGTAGAGCCGCTAACCCGGATTCTTTCGCAATATGATGCCTGGATTACAGGAATCCGCCGTGACCAGGCACCCACACGCGCCAATGCCAAAAAAGTCGAATATGATAATAAGTTCGGTCTTGTCAAGTTTAATCCGATTGCGAACTGGACCTCTGAGGATGTCTGGAATTATATCCGTGAGAACGATGTTGTGTACAACCCGCTGCATGACCGTAATTTCCCGAGTATCGGCTGCGAGCAGTGCACACGGGCAGTTATGCCTGGCGAAGATCCGCGCGCGGGCAGATGGGCCGGTTCGGACAAGACAGAATGCGGGCTGCATAAATAGGGACAGAATTCGAAATGCACAGAAGGAGAGAACCTAGATGACTTCAATACTTCCTCATGGTGGAACACTGATACAGCGTGTCGCGGAAGGGACACACAGAGAAGAACTGCTTCGGCAGGCTTCGGGCCACAAATCAATTTCCGTGAACACCTGGACCTTATCAGATCTGGATTTGATCGGGGTAGGTGCGTTTTCTCCGCTTACCGGCTTTTTGAATGAAGAGGATTACCTGTCTGTTGTTAAAAGCATGCGTCTCTCGGATGGTACTGTATGGAGTATCCCTGTAACATTGTCTGTAGAAGATGAAGCGGCCTCCGGGCTTGCTGTGGGTGATACAGTATCGCTGATAGGTGATGAAGACGGAGTTATATATGGATTGCTCGACATTGAGAGCATTTATAGCGTAGATCAGCAGCTTGAAGCGCAGAATGTGTTCAAAACGGCTGACCCTGCACATCCAGGCGTTAGCAAATTGCTGGCTAGACCGACAACCTATGTGGGAGGCCCCATTACCGTTCTGAATCGTCCGCAGCCGCAAAAATTCGGAGAGTTTTACTTTGACCCCTCCGAGACGCGTCAAATCTTTGCTGAGAAAGGCTGGAGAACCGTTGTAGGCTTTCAGACACGCAATCCGGTACACCGTGCACACGAGTACATTCAGAAATGTGCTATGGAGGTTGTAGATGCGCTGTTTCTTAATCCCTTGGTGGGTGAGACTAAATCTGACGATGTCCCTGCCGATGTGCGCATGAAGAGCTATCTTGCTCTGCTGGAGAACTATTATCCGGAAGACCGCACCTTTCTTGGTGTATTTCCCGCTGCCATGCGTTATGCCGGACCACGGGAAGCGATCTTTCACGCGATGGTGCGCAAGAATTACGGTTGTACTCATTTTATTGTCGGCCGTGATCATGCGGGTGTGGGGGATTACTACGGGACCTACGAAGCGCAAGAGATTTTCTCGAATTTTACGGCTGATGAGCTGGGGATTTCCCCGTTGTTTTTCGAGCACAGCTTTTTCTGCGTGAAATGCGGGAATATGGCTTCCAGCAAAACCTGCCCGCATCCAGGCGACCAGCATCTGACACTCTCCGGTACGAAGGTGCGTGCGCTGCTGCGGGATGGCAAATGCCCTCCTCCCGAATTCACACGCCCGGAAGTTGCGGAAATTCTCATTGAAGGAATGTCGGCGGAAGTTACTGCACAATCCTAAACAGCCAGTACTAATTGGCCTTCTTGTCCCATATAGATGAGTAGAATCTATCGGGACGAGGGGGTCTTTGTTATGTCTGGCCGAAAGCAGGGGGAAGTCTCGGTCTGGATCTCATGGAGCAGCATCAAAAAAAGCATGTTGGGCGCTGTCCTGCTGGCGGTAATGATCGGCATTATCGCCTACGATATGCCAACCGCCAAAACGCTGAATTACTGGAGCCTGCCGTTGTCCGGCAAAGTGATTGCCATCGATGCCGGCCATGGCGGTCCGGATGGGGGGGCGGTCAGCCGGGAGGGCCTGATTGAGAAGGACATCAACCTATCGGTTTCTCTGTATCTGCGGGATTACTTGCAGCAGGCAGGAGCAATAGTGGTCATGACCCGTGAAGGGGATTATGACCTGGCCCAGCAGGATACCAAGGGCTATTCCAAACGCAAGACAGAAGATCTGAAGCAGCGGGTAAGAAGTATTGAAGAAAAGGGGGCCGATCTGTTTATAAGCGTGCATATGAACAGTGTGCCTTCGGGACGCTGGAGCGGAGCCCAGACCTTCTACTACCCAAACAACGAAGGGAACAAAGCATTAGCGGGTTTTGTGCAGGATGAACTCAAGGCCACCCTTGGGAATACCGACCGGGTAGCCAAGACCGTGAATACCGTATACTTGCTGAAGGCTCTGAAAATGCCCGCCGCGCTTGTGGAAGTGGGTTTCCTCTCACACCCTGAGGAGTCAGCTTTGCTTGGAGACGATGTCTATCAGCGGAAGGTAGCCACCAGCATCTACCGCGGGATTCTGCGTTACACCTCGGAGCAGCCTTAACCGGTTATTACGCATCGGCGGAAGGGTAATGTTATAATAGATCAAAATACCGGTACCTTACCCGTCCGGAGAGGAAAAAGAGGTGTTTTCCATGCTGACCAGGGAACAAATCCAGGAATTATTGCAGCCGCTTACCGACCCGGAATCCGGAAAAAGCCTTATTGAATTGCAGCTGATCCGCGATATCATGGTCAAGGAAGACCGGATCTCACTTTCAATCGTATGTCCGGATACCGAAGAGAAAAGCCGCATGGAGCTTGAACAGAAAGTGCGGGATCTGCTGGATGAGGGTGGCGCGGCCAATGTTCATATCCGGCTGCGCGATGCCACCGATTATGAGCGCGCTATTCTTCGCGGAGAGAGCACGGAGGACAAGCCGCAACGGGAACAAGGGGAGACGCTGAAAGGGCATGCAGCGGGTCTTGAGGGGCATCAGCTGATCAGCGAGAACTCGGGTGTGAGCTTCATCGCGATTGCCAGCGGCAAGGGTGGAGTGGGCAAGTCGACAGTAACGGTCAATCTGGCAGTTGCACTGGCCAGGAAAGGCAAAAAAGTCGGGCTTATTGACGCGGATATCTACGGCTTCAGCATTCCGGATATGATGGGGATTGAGGAAGGCCCGATTGTAGAAGAAGGCACCATTATTCCTGTTGAACGTTTCGGAGTGAAAGTCATGTCCATGGGCTTTTTTATCCGTGAGAATAGCCCTGTGATTTGGAGGGGGCCGATGCTCGGCAAAATGCTGCGCCAGTTCTTCAGCGATGTCGGCTGGGGAGAACTTGATTACATGCTGCTTGATCTGCCTCCGGGTACAGGCGATGTGGCGCTGGATGTCCATCAGATGCTGCCGCACAGCAAGGAGATTATTGTTACTACCCCGCATGCGACAGCAGCCTTTGTGGCAGCCAGAGCCGGTTCAATGGCGCTGCAGACCGACCATGAGGTCCTGGGAGTCATTGAGAACATGGCCTATTATGAATGCTCCTCCTGCGGCAAGAAGGATTATATCTTCGGCCGGGGAGGCGGTGCCAGACTGGCGGAGACCCTGCACACGGAATTGCTTGCACAGATACCGCTCGGCGCGCCTGACAATCACATATCCGAACCGGACTTCTCGCCGTCTGTGTATAAGGCCGAGACTGCAACCGCACAGCTGTTCGCTGAGATTGCTGACAAGCTGATCATCCGATACGAGAGTAAGGAGTAAACCAAAAAGAGGCCGCGCCCTAGGGTACGCCTCTTTTTCTTGAACCTAAATCAGGAGCCTGAATCATCACTGCTTTGCTTTTGACTGTCGCCGCCGCTTCCCTGGTCCTGTCCTTCTTGTTCCCCTTCTTTTTCAACCTTAGGCTGCAGCTCGTCCTGCACTACCGTTTTTAAAAGATCGAGCACTTCCATTCGGAACAATGGATTTTGCATCGCTTCCTGCATGATAGTCATGGATTGCTTGCGGTAATCTGAGGTTTTGGTAAGATCAAGGAACATTTTCATCATTTCGGGTGATTTCATGATTTCTGCGACCGACTTTTGGTACGATGGATCTTTGATTAATTGAAGGTGAAGCTCTTTGCTTTGAGAATTGATTGCTTTGGCGAAGTCTCCTGCAAACTGCGGATCTGTCATAATCTTTTCGATTTCCTTCTGGTACTCCGGTGCCGTGATTGTATCCTTTACTGCGATCCGAATTTGCTCGGTGGTTTGCAGCGGCATCATTTTCATGCTTAATCCGCTGACACTGCTTCCTTCTGACCCTGAGCTTGGGGTGGACAGAGCTTCCTCGACCGCTTTTTTCCCCTCTTCGCTTTTTAATATATCTACAACCATGGTCTTCATTTCCTTATAGCTGCCTTGTCCGGAAGAGGAACTGCTCTGTTCACTTCCGCAGGCCGTTAGAGCCACTGTCATGCAGAGCAAGAAGCCTCCGGTCCACAAAGTCCTCCATTTCATTGGCGCTGCCCTCCTTTATGGGATTCCTGCATGTAGTATGCCGCAGCGGCACACTTTTATGTTATGCCGCAATGGTTTTTTGGCGGTAAGCTTGGTAAAATAAATCTGACACGCGGGAGGTGAACAGGCTGAATATAAGGAAATGGTTTTATTTATTCTGGACCACGCTTTTGATCGGGTCGGGAGGGGCGGTTATCGCCGGCTTGGCGCTGCAGACAGTGAACGGGCGTATTGATTTTAAAAGCACAGCCGATTCCTTGGTCTATCCGCTGATTCTTTTGGGCTATGGCATGCTTGTCAGCGTTTACGCGCAGCTGGGGTTCTTCGCATATCTGATCCTGAATTATATGGGAATCGGGGTTTTCCCCCGGAGGAGCTGGCAGTACATTCAGATGGTGCTGTCTGCCCTGGCGTTGCTTGAACTGATTTTCCTGCGCACCTTTGTGGGTGAAGGCAGAAATGTCCTCTCTGATTTGCTTTTGGGCCTCGGAATTCTGCTTACTGCCATTATTGTTACTTACTTCAAAGTGCGGAGCACGAATATTTCAGCCTGGATTCCTACCTTTTTCTTTATGACAGCGATCACCATAGTGGAAATTATCGGCGTGCTCCGTATAGGAGTAGACAGTGCCACTGTATTTATTGTGATCCCGCTGCTTGCCTGCAATGCATTCCAAATACTGATGCTGCACCGTATCTTGAAGCCTGTTTCCGCATAAAGAAATGCAGCAAATAACCCCGCTCCTCTATCAAGAGAAGTCGGGGTTTTATCGAAAATATAAGGATTTTTAGACCATCCCGAATGGGACGGCATAGCGTTTCTTCTTGATACGATTAAAATCAGCGGCACCAGGTTAATCTTAAAGGACAGTCTGCATAACTAAGAAGGTTCAAAACCTTAAGGAGGGGAATATATGAACATCAAGCGCTATATGATAAAAGACACAAGCGAATCCATCCTGAAAAAACTCGATCCCGACGAGAGCGGTGATTTCAAATCCAAAGAGGAAGCTGAAGCCAAAATGGCAAAGCTCAAGGAGCGTCTCGCCGAACTGCAGGATATTCTTTTTGCCCAGAAAAAGCATTCCCTGCTGGTTATTCTTCAAGGGATGGACTCCAGCGGGAAGGATGGAACGGTCAAGCACATTTTTTCCGGCATTAATCCCCAGGGGTTTATAGTTACCAGCTTCAAGAAGCCTTCCCTGGAGGAAGAAGCTCATGATTTTCTGTGGAGAGTGCACATGAAAACACCGCCCAAAGGCTATATCGCTGCCTTCAACCGCTCGCATTATGAGGATGTTCTGGTCCCCCGCGTGCATGGCAATCTGAAAAAAGAAGAGATGAAGCGCCGCTTCCGCTACATCCGCGAGTTTGAGGGAATGCTTGCGGAAGAAGGCACAACGATTATCAAGCTCTTTCTGCATATCTCCAAGGATAAACAGCTTGAAAAAATCCAGGAACGGCTGCACGACCCGACCAAGCATTGGAAATTCGACGCCAGTGATTTGCAGGAACGGGAGTACTGGGATGATTATCAAGCGGCATATGAAGATGTATTCAAGGAGAGCAGTATTGACAAAGCCCCCTGGTACTGGATTCCGGCGAACCGCCGATGGTACCGCAATTATCTGGCTTTAGCCATCGTAGTCAAGACACTGGAGGGCCTTGATCTGAGTTATCCGAAGCTGGATACCCCCACACCCGATATTTCGGAGCTCATTTCCCCACGACACTAAAAAGCTTGTTTCAAGTTAACCATGAAGAACTGCGTCACTGTATATTTATAGTCCCGCAGCATCCTCTAACCCTTCATTCAGCATAGCGGAATCACGGACCTCCGTACCTTCGGCACTGCTTTGGCTGATCAGTTCGGATACAGTGACAAATTCATAGCCTTGGCTGCGCAGCTTATCGATAATAAGCGGAAGGGCTTCATGCGTCTGCTTGCAGGAATCACTGGCGTGCAAAAGCACAATATCACCGGGATGCGCCTTGCTGGTCACGCGGTTCACAATATTGTCCACACCGATGTTTTTCCAGTCCAGCGAATCAGTATCCCATTGGATAACCTTATAGCCCAGATCGCCAGCTACCTGAAGTACTCTTTTGTCAAAATCCCCATTGGGCATCCGGATCAAGTTAGGCTCTTTGCCGGTTAGCTCGGTCAGCACAGTATGGGCAGTTGTAATTTGGGTCTTAATTTCCTCATTGCTCAGCGTGCTGTAGTTCACATGCTTGTGCCCGTGGCTGCCGATTTCGTACCCTGCGTCTTTAATGCTTGTGACAATTTCCGGATGCGTTTTGCTCCAGGGCGAAGACAGGAAAAAAGTCGCTTTATCCACCTTCTTGTCCTCGAGCACTTTTAAAATGGGTTCTGGCCGTTTCTCTCCCCAGCTGATGTCAAACGTTAAAGCAATGAGCTTCTTCTCCGTCGGCACGCTGTAAATGGCGGAAGGGGCCGTTTCAGAAAAAACGGTGATATTGCCTCTCTCGACATAGACGACACCGGCAGCAAGAAGCGCAGCGGCAAAGATGTAGAAGAACCGTTTTATCTTTTTGCCGCTGAATACATAAAAAGAATTCATAATGTCAGCGCTCCTCTCCCATGCGAAATGCTTGTTTGTTCTAAATGTATGCTCGTACAGGACGCTTATGACCGTATATATGTCCAACCATACTTTCAGGAGGTAATTATGTTGTCATTCTCCAATTTTGCCAGAGATTTATTTACGATACGCAAAGCCTTGCTGCTCGCTCTTATATTATTTGCCGCAGGAGGAGTGATGGGATGGATGGGTACCGGCAGTCTGCAACGACTGTTGTCCCAGCAGTTAGAGGGTCTAAGTGAAATCAGCGGCAGCCTCAAGGAAGCCTCACATCCGCAGTGGAGTTTTTTTCAATTTATATTTCTGAACAACAGCATCAAAGGCGTGCTTATTATCTTCCTTGGCGCGATATTTGGAATACTGCCGGCACTTTTTCTATTGATTAATGGCGCGGTGATCGGCTATCTGATTCATTTGTCTGCGCTGCAGGGGCTGGATTTGTTTGAGCTTATTGTTAAGGGACTGCTTCCGCATGGGATTATTGAAATACCGGCGATTATCATCGCATGCGCGTTTGGGTTGCAGTTTGGCTGGAAAGTTATCTCCGATTTGTTCAGCTCTGCTGCCACCAGAGAACAGAGAAGCGGTGCATGGCCAATCTTTATGCGTCAAACCCTAAGGGCTTCCATATGGACAGTTATTCTGCTGTTCGTGGCTGCGGTCATTGAGAGTACAATTACATTTTCACTTTTATCATAAAATTTCAGAGAAATGAGCATAACATTAAAGCCATTAAATTTTGGGATTGCCAGGGAGTTGCAATCGTGGAGCCGTAGAAAGCCATAAAGGAATTTTTTTATAATTATGGTTACAGATACGATGCTCCGGTTAATCTAGTGTAAGTGGATATATTACACAGCTTTCCCCATTCAATGGACTATCTTCTATTGCACAAGCACCGGCATTTAAGGATTTTGTTGAATTTAATTTCATGAAGGAGGCCAAGCATATGCTGGGAATGTTGTTCAACGAGAAGGAGTGCAAAGAGCTGGATTATGTGTTGCGTAAAGAGCTGGATGAAATGCTCCTTGATTTAAGTGATCAACGCTTGGACCAAAATATCAGGCATGCCATTGCCAACCGATATAAAACGGTGTTCCGTATGTACGCGCGGTTTGCCCCCCAGAAAGAGCTTTCGAAATACGCATGGGGAGGACGTTATTCTCAGACTAAACATTAGAGGATTTGTTTTTAACTTAATAGGTTGACTAAAAGGGAGCCGCTGTGATACATTATATCTCGCGCTCCTTTTCATTGTTTTGAAGAGCAGCTGACGGCAGGAAAAGATGAAAATTATTTTTGAAAAAAACTTGCCAAACGCTTGGGCGCTGTGATATATTATAAAGGTCGCTGCTGAGACACGGTGATGAACGGAAAACGAGATATTGATCTTTGAAAACTGAACAACGAGTGAGTATCGGAATTCACTTCGGTGATTCCAAAACCGGTGGGTTTCACAGCGTCTTGGACGCTTGAGGAATTCATCAAGAGAATATTTTATTCTCGTCAGATGTTTCAAAATGAGCAATCGCTCTTTCTGAATACCAATTTGGAGAGTTTGATCCTGGCTCAGGACGAACGCTGGCGGCGTGCCTAATACATGCAAGTCGAGCGGAGCAGGAATGGAAGCTTGCTTCCATTCCTGCTTAGCGGCGGACGGGTGAGTAACA
>NZ_JACBYI010000004.1 GCF_019352175.1 Paenibacillus sp. S150 | reverse complement strand
CGTTTGAGCCTGAACATCTCAATTCTATCGGAATGGTCTTGGTGGTCAAACCCTCGTTCCCTCCACCCGCATAGCGGGTGGTTTTTTGTTTCGCGCGTTTCACGCACTCAACTGGCTAAAGCCAGAACTAGAAACAGATGCCCAGGCCCGGGCATCTGTTGTGTTTTTGGACTGAAATAAGCCGCAAGCACCTAAGGAAAGGCCAGCTTGCCCATAATGGTCGGGCGTTCCGCCCCTGTGGCGGACGGGAGATTGTTCGCCGCTCCGTGCATGAAATCATTACCCAGTAGAGCGAAGATAATCGCTTCCTTCGCATCATCGCTATAGCCGAGCCCGCCCGAGGTCAGCACCTGCTGATCCGGCAGCATTGCTTGCAGCATATCCAGCAGCGCAGCATTATGCGCGCCGCCTCCGCTGACAATAACCTCGTCTATCCGGCACAGCGGGAACACATACCGGTTGTAGCCTTCCGCTATCGTCCGCGCGGTAAAGGCCGTAGCTGTCGCTACGATGTCCGCATCGGCCAAGCCCCGCTTTCCCGCCTTGGCGGCAAATTCCTCGGCGTAAGCTTTGCCGAACACCTCACGGCCTGTGGACTTCGGAGGCTGCAGTTCGAAGTATGGATGCTGCAGCATTTCCTCGACAAGTATCCAGTCAACGGCTCCCTGCATCGCCCAAGCTCCGCCGTCATCGTAAGAGCGCTCTCCGCCGCTCAGCAGATATACGACCTGATCGATGACCATATTGCCGGGGCCGGTATCGAAGGCAAACACATCTTCCGGCCCCGCCGCAGGCGGCAGCGCCGTACAGTTGCCGATCCCCCCAATGTTCTGCAGCAGTCTCCCCTTGCCGGGATCGCGGTACAGAATCAGGTCTCCGTAAGGAGCCAGCGGCGCCCCCTGCCCTCCCACTGCCATATCTGCCGGACGGAAATCCCCGACAACCACGCGCCCGGTCCGCTTCGCCAGCACGGACAAATCGCCGAGCTGCAGTGTGGATCTGGCAAGATAGGGATCATGAACATCCGGCTGAGGGATATGCCAGACTGTCTGCCCATGCGAACTGATCAGGTCAATCTCCTGCATCTCCATTCCGGCACTGCGAACGGCCTCAATGACTGCCTCGGCGAAGCGTTCCGCCAGATATACGTTCATCCCGCATACCAGATCCACCGACGAATGCTGTACCGTGCACAGCTCCTTAAGCCGCTCCCTGAGTTCATCATCATAAGCGGTGCTGTAATAATGCAGCAGTTTCACCTCCGCCTGCAGTCCGCTTCCTTCTATAGAAACTATTGCGGCATCAATGCCGTCCAGCGAAGTGCCGGACATCAGTCCGACAACCACAGAACTGCGCTTGTTGCTCCAGAGCGGACCAATCATAACGTCATCCCCCAGCCGGCTGGATATTCCTCGCCAAGCGACACGGGCAATTTGCCCTTGAACGGAATTTGCCCAAGCAGAGCTTTGGCCGCGCTCTCCAGCGCAAGCGGGCGGCTCTCATAAGCAGCGGCGTATGCCTGTACATCCGGCATAACCAGCAGATCATATGGATTACGCAGAGCCACAACCACCAGCGGCTTCCCAAGGGCAAGCAGAGACTCCACCAGTTCAATCTGCCCGCCATGAAACTGGGCATTGTACGTGCCGACTGCAATCTGTCCGACTCCTTCTGCCCGGGCTTCCTCCAGCAGCTCTGCCGCATAGGCCCCGATTTCAGCAGCAGGAACCACACGGTCAATGCTGTCCAGCCCGTGTCTTGCGAGCATGGCACCCAGCCCGGGGGCTGCGGCAAACGATTCATCCGCCAGCGTTGCCACTACGGGGGCTGCCGTAATTACCAGCGTCCTTACCGACTTCTTCAACGGAAGGATAGATCCGTTATTGCGCACCAGGGTTATACTGCCTTCGCTGATACGCCGTGCCACCCCAAGATGCGCCGCAGATCCAAGCGCATCAAGCCTCCCGCCAAACACCGGGTAGCCTGAAGCCGAAGGACCCACTCCTGTCGCTTCAGCACTTGTTGCACCGGCAGCAACTCCCGCACCTTCATCTTCCCCTGCACTAGCAGCAACTCCAGTACTGTCTCCGGTTACAATACCGGCAATGACTCCTGCAGCCGGTTCATCCGCAGCAGTATCACCGCTGGTGGAATTGATGGCCGTTCGAATGAAGCCACCAGCATTATCATCCCTGCTCGCAGCCTCCGGCCCTGCGGCAATCACTCCCCGCTTCACCTTCAGCGCCAGCAGCCGCCGGACGGATTCATCAATACGCGCTTCACTGATGCGGCCGGCCTCCACTGCGCTGCGGATCGCCTCAACCGCAGCGAGCTGGCGGTCGGCACGGTGGCTCACCAGAACGATATCCGCGCCCGCTTCAACAGCCAGCACCGATGCCTCCACCGTTCCGTAATGCTCAGCAATAGCGTTCATCTCCATGCAATCGGTCATGATGATTCCCTGATAACCCAGCTCTTCGCGCAGCAGTCCGGTCAGCACCGTCTTCGACAGGGTAACCGGCAGCTTCCCGCGCTCAAGCGCCGGAAAGTAAATATGCGCCGACATCATGGCGTCTACTCCCTCGGCTATAGCTCTGCGGAACGGAACCAGCTCCACCTCATCCATCCGCTCCCGGCTATGGCGGATCGTCGGAAGATCGAGATGGGAGTCGACGTTAGTGTCGCCATGACCCGGAAAATGCTTCGCGGTAGCGGCAACGCCCGCCTCCTGAAACCCGCGGATCACCGCCGCGCCGTAATCGGCTGCCCCCTCCGGCGACTCTCCGAAGGAACGCACCCCAATCACAGGGTTCTGCGGGTTGTTGTTGATATCCAGCACAGGGGCATAGTTCAAATTAATGCCAAGCGCGGCCAGTTCGCGTCCGCTGATGAGCGCCGCCTCATAGGCGTCCTCCAGTGATCCGGCAGCGAATATGGCCATCCCGCCAGGCATAAGGGCTATGCCTTCCGTAATCCGGGCAACCATCCCCCCTTCCTGGTCAATGGAAACCCATAGGGGAGCCTTGCCCCCTTCCGCTGCCGCTTTCTGCAGATCCGCAGTCAGCAAGGCAAGCTGCTCCGGGGACTCCACATTGCGGGCAAAATAAATCACGCCGCCGATCCCCCTGTCCGCCACAAGCCTATGCACTTCATCCGTGACAGCGGTTCCTTCAAAGCCGCACATCAGCATCTGGCCGATTTTGTCGTTCAGACTCATTGCGGCAACCGCCGCATCAAGTACGGATTCCCGCCTTGCCACTTCGCTCCAAAAGATTGCCATCACTGCGCCCCCTTAATTCAGTTTGTCTAAAAGTGTGGTGATTTTGTCGTTTCCTACGGCAGGTTAGGGGTTTCCATCCGCCGTTTCAGGCTTGATAAATCCGCTGTATTTGCGCGTCTGTCCAAATGTCGCGGGCTAGGAATACAAAAGATAAGGCCGGCGCATCGCCAGCCACCTCGCGCTGTCAAGGCGCCATTCCTCAGCGATTTCCCGCAAGCCTTCCACTGTGCCGATGAGGCGGCGGACCTTCTCTCCGCCAGTAAGCAAATCAATGAAATATCTCGTCCTGCCCTCCGGGGGAGCCAGCCACTCAAACTGCCCGGGATACAGCGCGCTTACCTCATGCAGCAGAGTAAGTCCTGTACGGACCGGCTCATACCTCTGCGGGTCCGTCACGAATAGGCGCACCCCGCCGCATAGCTCGCCCTGATGCTTCGAGAACGCCGGAGCTGCATACTGGGGATGAAAATGCACACCCGGAAGCCCATGCTTCCGCACCGCTTCAGCAAGGCGGTCAACCTCCAGCCAAGGTGCTCCAAGCCACTGGAACGGGATCGTCGTCCCGCGCCCTTCGGACAGATTGGTCCCTTCAAAAAAACAAGTGCCGCCATATACCCGCACCGTCTCCAGAGTCGGTATGTTGGGCGAAGGCAGCATCCAGGGCAGACCCGTATCGGTAAATTCCATCTCCCGGCTCCAGCCCGCAAGCGGAACCACATCCAGGTCACAGTGAAGTGCCTTTCTGTCATTAGCCATCCGCGCAAATTCGCCGACCGTCATTCCGGTACGGATTGGCATCTGCCAGGCACCGACCATGGACTGATACCCTTCCTGCAAAATCCCGCCTTCACAGCCAGCGCCGCCAAGCGGAGCAGGACGGTCCAGCACCAGCAGGCTTTTGCCATTCTCCGCACAGGCTTCCATGACATACATAAGTGTCGATAGATAAGTATAAAAGCGTATCCCCAAATCCTGAATATCAAAAACAATTGTGTCCAAATCAGCCAGCATATCAGAATCCGGCTTTTTATGCTCTCCGTACAGACTATAGACGGGAATGCCCAGCACAGGGTCGATTTCATCCCCGAACCTTACTCCCGCCTGATGCTGGCCGTATATACCGTGTTCACAGGCAAAAAGAGCGGTAAGCCTGGAGACGGCAAGCCCGCGGCAAACCTCCACGGTAGAACGGAAGTCCGCCGTGATTCCCGTCGGGTTGGTCACCAGCCCGATCCGCCGCCCCTCCAGCAGGGGATGGGAAAGACCTGCGGCAAGCCGGTCCGCTCCGCTGCGGACAGCCCCCTTAACCGGAGCCGCGCTTCCGGGTATACACTGCCCGTCCCCGGAACTCCGGTCTGCTCCGCCGCCTGCCCTCCCGGTCATATCAGCCTGCCTTCCGCATAGGCCGGGCTCGTCTCGGGAACGCCCTCAGCTTCGGCAGCCTCATCCGGATGAAGCACATTATTGGCCGACTTATGCAGATAGACCGCAAGCAGGCCATTGAACAGCGCGGCAAACCCCACCACTGTAACCAGGAGCATTACACCCACTACCAGCGCTTGAAAGAAGGCTCCGATGGTATAGGCAGGATAGCGGAGAAAGAGCTTGACGCTCTCCCCCATGGCCTTGAAGATGCCCAGCTTGTTCTGCAGCACCAGCTGCAGCGTATAGAATTGGGAGACAAAAGCCATAGCCACAAAATACGTCTGGAAAATGGCTATCGTCCAATTCACCGCTCCGTCCCGGCCGCCGTAGAACCACCAGGTGGACCCTAAAATAAGGACGAGCAGGGAGCAGAACAGGCCGGACACTACGGCCGGGACAAAGCCCTTGCGGGCTCCCGCCAGCATTTCCCGGACCGACAGCTTCTTTCCTTCCGTTCTGCGGTGGTACGCATAGAATGCCCCAAAAAACAAAGGCATATATAGAAGCGGAATAAGGATAAACGACAGCGCCAATGGCGTAAAAATCACCACCGGCACCAGCATGGCCGAGCTGGCCAGACTAAGCAGCGTTAGTGGTACAATCTCCCGGAATGACTCCGCTCCCGTACTGACCAATACCTGATTCAGTTTCCGCATGACTGGTCTCCCCTTCTTTGATTTAATCCGTTATTTTTACCAGACGATTCTCTCTTCCGTCGCCGGATCGAAATAACGCGCCTTGCTCAGATCGAAGATAAACTGCTTATCGAGATTGCTGTACGCCTTGGTCTCCGGATGGACCTTTGCGGTAACGGTTCTGCCGCCTATTTTAAAATAGACCAGGTTCTCCGAGCCCAGATGCTCGACAACCTTGATATGCGCCTGCATCCGGTGCTCCGCCGACACACCCGGCGCGAAGTCTTCGCCATAGATATGCTCCGGACGGACGCCAAGGATAATCCCGCGGCCATTGTAGCTCCGCAGACCCTCCGCCGCTTCACGGGAGAGGACAAACTCGGCACCGTCAATCACGATGCGGTCCCGGTCCACCCGGGCATCGATGAAATTCATCGCCGGGGAGCCGATAAAGCCGGCCACGAACATATTCCGGGGATTGGCATACAGCTCTGCCGGAGAAGCCACCTGCTGGATGACCCCTTTATTCATGACCACAATCCGTTCGCCGAGGGTCATCGCCTCCACCTGGTCATGGGTAACATAGACAATGGTGGCGCCGAGGCGCTTGTGCAGCTCACCCAGCTCCACCCGCATTTGAATGCGGAGCTTGGCGTCCAGATTAGACAGCGGCTCGTCGAAGAGGAATACCTGCGGATCCCGCACAATCGCCCGGCCGAGTGCCACCCGCTGGCGCTGGCCCCCGGACAGCTCGCGCGGCTTGCGCTCCAGCATGTCCTCAAGTCCGAGAATCGCCGCGGCCTCCTGGACCTTTTGTTCAATATAAGCCTTCGGCTTCTTCAGATTCTTCAGGCCAAAGGATAAATTCTCGCGGATTGTCATATGCGGATACAGCGCGTAATCCTGAAACACCATTGCGATATCACGGTCCTTGGGATGAAGATTGTTGACGATGCGTTCGCCGATCACAATATCGCCGCTGGTCTGCTGCTCCAGCCCTGCGATCATCCGCAGCGAGGTGGTTTTGCCGCAGCCCGAGGGTCCGACGAACACAACGAATTCTTTATCATTAATCACAAAATCCGAACCCGCCACCGCCGTAAAGGTCTGCTTGTTCTGATCGTCAAATTGCTTGCGCACATTGCGGAATTCAACTCGTGCCATTGCGCTTCCCCTCCATTTCATTTGAATATTGACTCAGCCTTTGACGGCTCCGATGGTAATGCCTTGCAGGAAGTACCGCTGCAGGGAGAAGAACAGAATCAGCATCGGCAGAGCCCCCACGCTCGCCCCCGCCATGATCGCTCCGAAATCTGTCGATTCCGCAAATACGAAGGAGGCCAGCCCGACCTGAATGGTCCGCATTTCCGTCGAGTTGGTAATCAGAAACGGCCAGAAGAATTCGTTCCAGGAAGCAACAAAAGTGAAGATTGCCAGAACGGCAAGCCCCGGCTTCGCCAGCGGAAGAATGACCTTCCGGAAGATCCCGAATTCGCTGCAGGCATCAATCCGCGCCGCATGTATCAGCGAGGTCGGAAGCGAAGACATGTATTGCTTCATTAAAAAGATGTTGCCGACCGTAATGGCCGTAGGCAGAATAATCGCGGTATAGCTGTCGCCGAGATTGAACACATTGACAATCAGAATATAGAGCGGAATCAGCGTGACCTGGGCCGGGATCATCATCGTGCTGAGCAGCACCCAGAAAATCGCATTGCTTCCGGGAAATTTCAATTTCGCAAATGCATAGCCCGCAAGGGAAGCAAAAAAGACATTGGTAACCGTCAGCACCGAGGAAATGAACAGAGAGTTGAGCAGCCAGCGCCAGGCCGCGGTTTTGGCAAAAAAGCGTTCATACGGCGCAAGCGAGAAGGCCTCCGGAAGCATGCTGGGACGGAAGCTGGCAGTTGCCGCCGAGTCCTGCACAGAGCCGACTAGCATCCAGTACAGCGGAATAATCGTGACAATGCTCCACACAATAAGGCACGCGGCCGCGATCAGCAGAAAAATGGTCTTGGATCTGGTTTTCATAACAGGTTCGCTCCTTCCGCCCTAATACTCGACGTCACTCGAGAAGTATTTAAATTGAATGACAGAGACCAGGATAATCAGAAAGGCCAGCACGAACGACTGCGCGGAAGCCAGCCCGAATTCATAGAACTGGAACGCCGTCTGGTAGATCAGATAAGCAATGGTCGTTGTGGCAAAGTTAGGTCCGCCCTGGGTCATCATATATACGGAGATAAACACCTGGAAGGATGTAATGACTCCCGTTACAAGCAGATACAGCGTGGTCGGCTTCAGCAAAGGCCAGGTGATGCGGGTGAACTTGGTCCAGCCGCTGGCATGGTCAATGTCGGCCGCCTCATACAGCGATTTCGGAACCCCGCCCATCGAGGCCAGATACAGAATGATTCCCGCTCCGTGCGAGCCCAGCCAGTTCATGAGAATCAGCGAGAACAATGCGGTTTTGGACTGGCCCAGCCAGATTACCGGGTCCAGTCCAAACCATTCCAGGAACCGGTTCAGCAGCCCGACATTGGTCGGATCAAAAATCGCCAGCCACACGATGGAAATCGTTACGCCTGAAGCGACTGCCGGCAGATACAGGGTGGCCTTGAAGAAGGTCTGCCATCTGGTCTTCATTTGATAGATCAGGTAAGACAGCACAAAGGTGATGATGATATTGACGGGGACCGTGCAGACCGTAAAAATAACGGTATTGCGCATCGATTTCCAGAAGGTATCATCCTGAAGCAGACGTTCATAATTGTCGAAGCCAATCCAGGCGGAATCCATAATATTGTATTGCTGGAAGCTCATGATCAAAGCCGACACGACCGGATACAGCGTAAACACCAGAAACAGCAGGACCGGCGCCAGGATAAACAGGTAGGCCCAGCCGTATTCACGCCATACTCTGCCGGCGGAACGGCGCACCCGCTTTGGCGCGATTGTTGTCATCCCTTTTCCCTCCTCCATATTGGCGGGGGCGCCCCGCCGCATTCCGAAGGACGCCCCCGCTGCAAGTCTAGTACGCCTGCAAACTTTATATTGCGGATCAATCAGCCGCGTTATGATTAGTTTTATTGAGTGCGAACTAATTGCCCAGCATTTGGCTCCCTTTACTCTTGAAATCCTCTGCGATGGCTTCCGGCGTTTTCTCTCCCGAATACAGCGCCTGCATGTTCGGGGTCACCACTTGTTCTTTAAATTGCTTCATCTTGGCGGCAATGGCGGTATCCAGCTTCAAGGTAACCGGCACTGCCATATTCTTGGCCATAATTTCCGATGCCTGGATGGTTTCTTCCGTGCCCAGCGCTTTGCCTGCGAATTCTTCTGCCTGGGACTCGCGTACGAACGGCAGCACCAGCTCATTGGAGGAATTGCCGGCTTTGGCGCCGCTCAGGTAATCCAGCACCAGGAAGGTATTCTTGGCGTGCTGCTCGCCTTTATCGTTCTTCTGTTTAAAAGCGATATAGCCTTCCGCACCCATAGTAGTTTTTGCCGGAGCATCATCATTATGCGGAACCGGAAGCAGAACAAAGTCGATTTTCTCGCCCTTTACAGTACCGGCGTCAATTTCCTTGTTGCGGTTCTGGATCATCACATCGTAATAAGGAATGGCTTTGGAGATTATGGCCGCTTGTCCGGCATAGAACATATCGGAGCGTTTGGCCGGAGCAATCGCCGCAGTCTCTTTGGGCAGATAGCCTTTATCCAGCAGGCCTTTGATGAAGCCCAGCGTACCGAGGATACGGTCGTCGTTCCACTGGAAAGCACCCGATTCGTCCAGAACATCCGGCATATTATTATTGCGGGACAGCATTTCAATGAAGTCAAGCGATGTTCCGTCGGTTACCAGCGGATATTGCGTGGAGCCGTCGGCAAGCGTCTTGGTCAGCTTGGCCGCCGCCGCTTCGAATTCGGACCAGGTCCAGCCGTTCTTCTGAATGGCAGCCCAGTCAATGCCCGCTTCTTCAAGGATGCGCTTGTTCCCGCCCCAGCCCCATTGGAACTGATACAGCGGAAGACCATACTGTTTGCCGCCGATTTGTGCAAGCTCCAGTGTTCCCGGCAGGTAGTCATTCTTGATCTCATCGGTCATGTACGGGTCCAGCGCAAGTGCTAGCCCGGTGTTGACATAGGTTCCATCCACACTGTGGAAATACAGGTCAGGCGGACTGCCGGCGTTCAGGGCGACATCGAATTTCTTCGGGCCTTCCGCCCACGACAGCACCTCCGTCTTCACGGTGATGTTCGGATGTTCTTTCTGGAAATCGGCAACCAGCCCTTTAAGCTCGTCCTCATAGGTGCCGTGAACCGGATAAGTCCAGACGGTAATGGTGTCCTTGGCATCGGGGCTGTCCGCCGCCTCTTTGCCGCCTGAATTGCCGCATGCGCTAATCAGCATCATAACCAGAACCATACTTATGCATAAACTTTTCTTCATTATCCTGTCTCCCCTTTATTCTCCGGCTACAGCCGCTTGATATGTTGTCTGCTTCTCTCCAGATAAGTAACGGACTGCTCATAATTCCGGCTTGCGACGGCAAGATATAAAATATCAATCAAATTAAGCTGGGTTATCCGGGAAGCCATCGCTCCGCTGCGGATTTCATTTTCAGTGGCGGAGGTGCATAACGGAATGTCTGCGCTCTTGCTCAGAGTGGAGCTGCCGTACTTGGCGATGCTGATCACGGTGCCGCCATTCTCCTTGACAATGGAAGCGGCCCGGATGACTTCCTTGGTCTCCCCCGAGTAGGAGATGCATACAGCCACATCTTCCTCCGTAGCGGTTATCGCGCTCGTGAGCTGGACATGCGGGTCGGCAAAGGAAAAGCTGGTCTTGTTGATCCGCAGAAATTTCTGCTGGGCATCCATGGCAATCAGATTGGAAGCGCCCACGCCGAAGAAATAGATTCGCTTGGAGCAGTCAATGGCCTCCACAGCCCGTTCCACCATGGCTTCATCCAGAATCGTCAGCGTGTCCCGGATCGATTGAATGTTGTTATTGGATACATTCTGCATGATCGCCGCAACGGTATCATTCGGGCGGATTTCCTGATAGCCGATAATTGCCGGATCTCTGCCCTGCAAATCGCCGGCCACCTTGATCTTCAGGTCCTGGTAGCCTTTAAAACCAATCGTCTTGCACAGCCTTACGATCGCCGCCTGGCTGGACCCGCTCTTCGCGGCCAGGTC
Organism: Paenibacillus sp. S150; assembly: GCF_019352175.1. Taxonomy (GTDB): domain Bacteria; phylum Bacillota; class Bacilli; order Paenibacillales; family Paenibacillaceae; genus Paenibacillus_AQ. Next base: position 279,820 of record NZ_JACBYI010000004.1, on the reverse strand, counting down.
CGCGATAGAAAGATGAATCATCTCATCCGGATTCTGCAGGATATATGCAGCAATCTTCTGTTCAGAGGGACTTAATGCGTCATGCATTTCCCTAAGCCGAATTAATCCGCCGTTCATTGAATCCAAGCACCCCCCATATAATCGCCAACCCGAAACTTCCCAATCCGCAAATTGATGTTAGATAAAATGACTTGATCCGTTTGATATTCTCCCAAGTCGGTTTGGAATGAATTCATTATATGAGCTGTGAAATAAAATTTCAACAACTTTTTTATTTTTGAAATTTTGTTTTACTTTATCGGGGGATTCTCATATAATTAGAAAAAAATCAAAGTGGTGAGTGATCGATGAAAGTGTACTTAGGCCTTGATGGTGGCGGCACAAAGACCGATGCTGCCGCTTTGGATGAGGCGGGGGAACTGCTTGCGCGTTATACCGGCGGCCCCTCCAACCCTCATAGCGTCTCCTGGGATACAGCGCTTACAGAAGTCATGTCAGCTATTGACGGATTGCTGGAGCGAATAAGGGAAGCTGCTGCGGACATCGTCTCAATCTGTCTCGCGGTGTCAGGTTTTTCGACAATGGAGGAGCAAGCTATCCTTAAGGATGCTGTTCAACAGCATTTATTGAAGCGAAGCCTGCCCATTCCGGTGTTCATTCAATCCGAAGGACAAATCTCATTGATGGCTGCACTGGGCAGCAGCTTCGGAACGCTGGTGATCTCGGGAACAGGCTCGATTTGCTACGGCTACAGCCCGGATGGCTCCTGCCACCGCACGGGCGGATGGGGACATATTCTGGGCGATGAAGGCAGCGGCTACCGGATTGGTCTCCGTGCGCTTCAATCGGTTATGCGCAGCTATGATGCTGTTCTGCCCGCTACCGCAATGACCGGTATGATTATGGAAGAATACCATTTACAGCGCATCAGTGATTTGAAGGAATATATTTATCATTCTTCCGCCGCCAAATCACAGATCGCTGCATTCTCCAAGCTCTGCATACAGGCCGCAGAAGCTGGAGACGGCGCCGCGGCCGTTATCCTCACAGAAGAAGCGGAGGCTCTCGGCGGGACGGCGGCTGCGCTTCTGCGGCGGAATCCGGAGCTTACGCGCCTTCCCGTAGTGCTCTGCGGTTCGGTGTTCCGGCACTCTCCAGTCTTTCGCGGGCTGTTCTGCGAGAGACTGCAGCAATCCGGCGGGAAACTTGCGATTGTGGACGGGAGCCTCGGAGCCCCGCCATCCGCCGGAGCGGCGCAGCTCGCCCGCAGGCTGGTTGGCGGGCAAGCCGGATAATGGAAAGAATCTCACAGACAACAATAGACAGGCAGGAGGACAAAGCCTCATGAACTATATTTTAGCCAATCTGGTGACAGAGCAGCCCAATGATAAAACAACTGAAATCGATCACCTCAGCTCTGCTGAAATCATACAGCTGATCAACAATGAAGACCGGCTGGTCGCCGAGTGTGTTCAAGCCCTTATCCCGCAGATTGCGGAAGCAGCCGAATACATCATCCATGCCTTTCAGAAGGGCGGCAGGCTGTTCTATATCGGGGCAGGAACCAGCGGGAGAATCGGCATTCTGGATGCTTCAGAGTGCCCGCCCACTTACGGAACCGATCCCTCCATGGTGCAGGGACTCATTGCAGGCGGCTTCCGGGCAGTGAAGGACCCGGTGGAAGGCGCGGAAGACAGCGAGGAGCTTGGAGCAAAGGATATCGATGACAATGCCGTCAGTGCGAACGATGTAGTGGTCGGAATTGCCGCCAGCGGACGCACCCCTTATGTGCTGGGCGCGATGAAGCGCGCCGGGGAGCTGGGGGCTATCGTCATCGGACTGTGCAATAACACTGGCACACCGATGGCCGGGCTGGGCAGACTGACGATTGAGGCCGTGGTAGGACCGGAGGTTGTCATGGGTTCTACCCGGATGAAATCCGGCACAGCCCAGAAAATGATCCTGAACATGCTGACGACAACCGCCATGATCAGGACCGGCAAGGTCTACCGCAATCTGATGGTCGATCTGAACCCCTCCAATGAGAAGCTGGTCTACAGGGCGAAACGCATCATTAAGCTGGCGACGGGCGCTCCTGACGGGCAGATTGAAACAGCCTACCGCGAGGCAGAAGGACATGTGAAAACAGCAATTATAATGATATTGGCCGGGTTGGATGCCGCCGCGGCACGGCAAAGGCTGCTGGATGCGGACGGCTTCGTGCGCGGGGCGCTGCAGTAGGCGTACCTTCTTCCAATCCGTGTGCCTGCGGAAAATTTGATTGAGGTCTTCACGCTGTCCGCCGGGCTTCTCTCTGGCTGGCGGACTCCGTCTTTGCGGGGCGGCAATAAGAACCGGCCTGCAACCAAAGAACCCGGCTCCCCTTGAAGCGGGGCCGGGTTCTTCGGGCGTGCAGCCCGGTTAGTGGTTGACGGCATACGCGGGCCGGGCCTCATAGCTTGGAGCAACAACCCCGATGTCCAGGCCCTTTTCAAAACCTCCGTCCTTGAATACAAGCTGTTCGTTTCCCTTAACAGTTACGGGATACGTTCTCCCTTTCCACTCCACCAGGCCTTCCGCAGGCTGTGCCGTCATGCCCACCAGCCCTTTAAGCTGCCCGCTGCGGTCTGTCAGCGCCCTTGTCCCGTAAGGAAATGCGAGATGAAGCAGGCCGTTTCTGTATAACCTGGCACTTGCCCGGGTATTCACCAGCTCATAGACATCATCTCCGACCGTGCGGGAATACGCAGTCTCCTGCGCAATCTCCTCCCCGTGATCCAGCGGATACGGCACTAGCCCGGTGAACCACAGCTCGCCTTCCGGAGCGGGCAGAATGCCGCAGGCCCGCTCCACGAAATCCAGCACACACAGAATGGCCGGGGAATACGTGTCTGTATAGCCCTCCGCTCCGGTCCACGGGCTGAGCGTCTGGGAGAAGCGCTGCATTCTTGCTGCCGCATTCAGAACCGGCGTGATGATCCACATCAGCTCCACAACCCGGCCGTGGGCCTCGAACGCATGCGGTGTACGGATGAGGGTCAGGAAGTTCGTGGTCCCCGCCCAGCTGTTATAGGCCGATGATGGGTCAAAACGCGGGTCATCCAGCGCAATGGAGGTCAACGGATATTTGGCGAAGAACTTGGCCGTATTGAGCAGATAGCGCTGCAATGCCTGATCGAACAGGGGGCGGTCGCCTACCCCGCAGGCCAGCACGCGCAGAAGCACATCCGATTGGACCCGGACAAAGCGGTCATTGCGGTCCAGATCGTAGAAGAAGCCGTCATTTTCGTCATAGCAGTATTGAAACAGGCTGGCCAGGCTTTGTGCCGCTTTGCGCTCCCAACCGGAGGCGTCCTCTCCCAGGATGTCCGCCATGCGGGCCAAATATTTGCGCTGGCAGTACACATTCGCCGTGAGATCCGGCGCCAGCAGCGGCAGGACCGGCGACTCCGGGCTGAAACGGCGCGGGTCCTCCAAATGCGGGGTATCCGGTATATGCCAGAACCGCGGGGACAAATCATGGCCGGTATCGAAGGTGCAAAAGGCTTCCACGCAGCCTGAACCGCGGGTGTTGCGGTACAGCTCCAGCCAGCTGTCAAATCCGGCCATTGCCTGATACATTTCCCGCAGAAACTCCTGATCGCGCCCGTTCAGCGCATAATGGTTCCACACGCTTCTGGCGAGCGGAGTGACCATTTGGATTTGTCTGTATGCCGGTCCCTGGCCGGTAACCTTGTACGGCATCAGGCCGTCCTCCCGCTGGTGCACAGCGAACAGGCGAAATGTGGCCTCTGCAACATCCGGCATATAGCGGGACAGCAGTTCAGCGTTGATTGTTCCCGTACTCTCCAGCCAGGTGCCGCGGTATTCGCCTCCTTCATGGAGCACCGGAGCGCCTTCATGGACCGGAACGATGCAGTCCAGCAGCTTGCGGACCGCGCTGTAATAGACCTGCTCCAGGCCGCCCGGCGTGGAGACGAACTTCACTCCGGAGTTCAGCCATTGCTTCAGCACCTGTTCATCGGACGGTTTCTTCAGATCTCCGATGACAGCAGCCGTATCCAGGCTTCTCAGCCGTTCGAGCAGTTCTTCCATGCTTGTGTTCCTCCTCTCTGCACGTTGTAATGAAACCAGTGGAAATCAGTGCTGCCGCCTGTTTCTCCGCCGGTATAGCTGAACAGTGCCAGACGCGCTCCCTTCCAGAAGCCTGCAGCCATGCGGCAGGGACCGCCCAGCGGCTGCCAGTCCCCGCCCAGGCTGTAGAAGAAGCGCGTCTCCCCGTCCAGATCGATGCGGCTGCCGAGTAAGAGCGTCCCGCCTGCAAGCTTAGGCCCGTGGAATACGGTCCCGCCTGTAACGGCACGCAGATAAACGCCGCCGTCCGGCTCCGCAGCGGCCCCGATCCAGTTCTCCTCACGGGCGCACAAAAAGGCAAGTCCGGCTCTCTGGCCGCTTCTCATGCCGCCGATGGACATCCTGGTGCTGACCAGCCCCCGGAGTCCGATGAGCTTTTGGGTCAGCGTGTTCCGCGCTGCGGGCAGATCCGGGGCCGCTTGAGCCGCAAGCCGCAAGCCGTTCCCTGTCAGCGACCAGTTCCTGTCGGCGGGGTTATGGTTCCATTGCCACTGAAGGCCAAGCTCCGGCCCGGTAAAGTCATCCGATGTGGCGGGCAGCAGCGGCGGGTGGCTCCCGGTTACCGCCGGTTTGGCATAGACACTGACCGGCTCTCCATGTACGCCGATTACCGGCCAGTCTTCCTCCCAGCGCACCGGCTGGAGATGGCAGACCCGGCCCAAAGCGCCGGCGCTTTGGAAATGCAGAAACCAGGTTTCCCCGTCTTCCAGCTCCACCAGCGCTCCCTGATGCGGGCCGTTCACCGCTGTAGCCCCTTGGCGGAGCACTACCTTCCGCTCGAACGGGCCATACAGGCTGCGGGAGCGCAGCACAGTCTGCCAGCCCGTCTCCACTCCGCCTTCGGGAATAACGAAGTAGTAATAGCCGTTCCTTTTATAGATTTTTGTGCCTTCGGCAATTTTGCCTACATATATAACGCTTCCGGCATCCAGCAGCTGTCTGCCGTCGGCACTCATGCGGTGCAGGATAATCGGGCCGGCCCCCACAGTGCTGTGCCCGAGATAAGCCTGGCCATCCTCATCCCAGAAGGGGCAAGGGTCCTCCCAGCCGCTGACCCGGGCCACTTCATGCAGCGGCTCCCAGGGTCCGGCCGGATCAGCGGCGGAGCTCATGTACAGCCCTTCGTCCGGCGTGCAGAAGTAGACATAGCAGCGGCCGCCATGATAACGGAGCGCCGGCGCCCAGCTTCCTTTGGCATAGGCGCGCATTTCGTCATAGGCCGGATCGATGTCCAGCCGCTCGTATACTTTTCCAATCAGACGCCAGTTCACCAGATCCTTCGAATGGAACACCTGCATGCCCATAAAATGAAAATCCGAGCACACCATATAGAAATCCTCCCCCACCCGAATGGCATCCGGATCGGATACATCCGCATTCAGCACGGGGTTGCGATAATAGCCGTTGCCTAAATCTCCCCAGGCGGGCAGTACAGCCAAGTTATGCGGCAGGCTCAGCCTGTTGTCTTCCTGCGGGTCTGGGCGTTTATCCTTTGACACTGCCCATCACCAGCCCCTTCATGAAATACTTTTGCAGGAACGGATATACAAGGAGGATTGGAAATGCCGCCAGGAACACTTGGGCCGCCTTGAAGGTTCTGTCCGAGATTGCCGACATATCCAGCAGATCATTGGCAGTGGCTGTGCTCGGATCTACATTGATAATGATCGTCTGCAGATAGCTCTGCAGCGGGTAATTGGAGGTGGAGTTCATGTAGATCAGTCCGTCGAACCAGGAATTCCAGTGAAAAACAACGATGAACAAGGTAATGGTCGCCACAGACGGCTTGGATAAAGGCAGATAGATGCTCCAGAGCGTCCGCCAGTGGCCGGCACCGTCGATATTGGCCGCCTCTTCAATTTCCTTCGGCAGCTCGCGGAAGAAATTCATCAGCAGAATCACATTGAACACCGAGACGGCAGTCGGCAGCACCAAGGCCCAGAGCGAATCCAGCAGGCCTACGGACTTGATCGTCATGTAGGTCGGAATCAGGCCGCCGTGGAACAGCATCGTGACAATGAAGAACCAGGCATAGACATTGCGCGAGCGCAGCGTCTGCTTCTCCTTGGACAGCGGATAGGCAATCAGGATGCTCACCGTCATGCTGATGGCATAGCCCAGGGCAACCCTCTGGAGCGATACAAGAAAGCCGTCGAGGAACTCATGCTTCGTCAAGGCGAATTTATAGGAGGCTATGGTGAAATCCACCGGCCACAGCTTCACATAGCCCGCCGCCGCCGCACTGCTGGAGCTGAAGGAAATCGCCAGCACGTTGATCAGCGGCAGAATGCAGGCAATGGCGGTAAGGCTTAGGACAATGTAGTTTATGAGCAGAAATGCTTTTCTGCTGGCAGTTGGTTTGTGCACGTTCTCTCCTCCTCTTAAAAAATCCGGTAGCCTGCGTACCGGTTGGCCAGCCTGTTGGAGATCACAATCAGGATCAGCGAAATCACCGATTTGAACAGTCCGACTGCCGTGGCAACCCCGTACTGCGCTTCCACCAGACCCAGCCTGTAGACAAAGGTGTCAATAATATCGCCGGTGCTGTACACCATCGGGCTGTAAAGATTGAAGACCTGCTCGAAGCCCGCGTTCAGCACATTCCCGAGGCTCAGCACCGTCATCAGCGTAATAATCGGCAGCATGCCCGGCAGGGTCACATTCAGCATTTGCTTCCAGCGGTTCGCCCCGTCCACGGTTGCCGCTTCATACAGGCTCTGGTCAATCCCCGTCAGGGCGGCCAGATAGACAATCGTGCCATAACCGAACCCTTTCCAGGTATCTGTCAGGACAAGCGTATAGGGAAACCATTTGTCACTGCCGAGAAAAAAAATCGGCTTCACCCCGAACCAGCCCAGGAACTGGTTCACAATGCCGCTGGAAGGAGAGAGGATATCGATCAGAATTCCGCCCAGAATGACCCATGACAGAAAATAAGGAAAATAGATGGTCGTTTGAATCGTGCGCTTGAACCAGGCACCGGCGACCTCATTGAGCAAAAGAGCGAATATAATCGGAATTACAAGGCCCGCCGCAATCTTCAGCACGGCAATAAAAATCGTATTCCACAGCACACTGGTGAAGTTCGGCATGTCCAGCATGTAGCGGAAGTTATCCAGCCCGACCCACTTGGAATGGAAGATTCCCTTGGAAGGGGCAAATTTCTGAAAGGCAATCACAATCCCCATAATCGGGATATAGCTGAACACCAGCGTCAGAATCACCCCGGGGAGCAGCATCAAATGCAGCGGCAAGGTCTTCAGTTTAGTTCCCATACCCGTTTCCAAAACCTCCACTTCTGCGCACCCGTTTTCAATCCGGGGAAAGGCGGCCCTTCCCCCTTGCAGGATTGAACCCGGGATTGCTTATTTATTTTTTTCTGCCCATTCATTGACTTCCTTGGTGATTTGATCGCCCCCGAGCTTCTTCCAGTCCTCCACGAACTTATCAAAGGTATCAATGGACTGGCCCATCACAATCTTCGTGAACACTTCCTCCTCCATCTTCTGGAGCGTGGCGTTCTTCTCGACCATCGCAGCTGTAGGCGAGCCGTAAAAGGCGTCGAAAATATAGTTGTCATCATTTACATACTTGTCAATCACATCAAAGCTGCTCGGCGTGCCGAATACGCGCTCCGTTCCCCAATTTGATCTGTCCCCGCCGCGGTAAGCCACGATCCGGTCATAGTACCCCTTCTCCTCGGCGGACAGACCGGATGGATCATTGGCTTCAAGTGCTTTAATCGCGTTGTTATGCGCATTCAAATTCTTCTTAGCCGGATCAGCGGCGATGAAGTTGTACAGGTAGACCGGTATATTGTTTTCGCTGATGCCGAATTCCGAATTGGCCTCCGCATTCTCATCATAGCCCTGCATGCCGAAGTTCAGCAGCTTGAAGATCGCTTCCGGATGCTTGCTCTCCTTGCTGACCCCATAATACGTGGTGATTGGCATAATTCCGACCGGCGTTGCCGGCTCCCCGTCCACAGACACCAGCGGCAGCGCTTTCCATTCGGCGTTCGGATCATTGTCCACATTCTTCTGGATAACCGAAAGCGGTGCGGACATCGAGCCATAGAACAGCCCTGCCTTGCCTGCGGCTACCGACTCCGTTACCTTGGCCCGGTCCTTGACGCCAAATTCCTGATCAAGCATGCCCGCCGCATACATATCCTGAAGCTGCTTCAGCGCGGTTTTGACCTCCGGCTGAGTGCTGCCGTATACGAGCTGGCCGGAAGCGTCCTTCACCCATTTGCCCGGATAGACATGATACCCGGCGAAATAGCCGGAAGTGCCGAAATGCGAGTCGGTTAAAAAGGTCTTGGTAAGCGCCAGCCCGAAGGTGTCCGCTTTGCCGTTGCCGTCCGGGTCATTCTTGGTGAAGGCCTCTGCAACCGCAACCGCCTCCTGCATGGTCTCCGGTTCGCTAAGCCCCAGCATGTCCAGCCAGTCGGTGCGCACATACAGGATTGGAAGTCCGTCTACAGCAGAGGAAGTGCGCGGCAGCGCCATCAGCCTTCCGCCGATCCTGGCCGTATTGAAGCTGGCTTCATCCTGCAGCATAATTTTCTTGGACAATGGCGAGGCGTATTTCTCGAACAGGTCGGTCAGATCGTACAGCATATCATTCTCGGCCAGATCGGTAAGCTGCTTGTTCTTCAGCCACATGATATCCGGCAAATCCCCGGATGCGATTGAAACGTTCATTTTCTGGTCGAACTGTTCAATCGGCACCGTCCAGTCGTATTTGAGATTGATGCCCAGATCGCTGGCATAGGTGCGGGTGTAGATATTGTCTTCTATGGTATCGCCGTTCTCATATTTGTAGGTGGATTCCGTATATCTCCAGGCCGAGATGTCGACAGGCGGATCATATTTGGCATTGATATCAATGACAGTGCTCTCTCCGTTTGCTCCCTTGCCGTCTGTTGCCGCTGAATTGCCGCCGCCGTTGCCGCATGCGGACAGCATCAGCATTCCCGCCGCGCCAAGCAGCGCCAAGCTCTGAATTCTATGATTTGTCTTCATTTGAACCTCCCTAATGGATATGCTGCTACCTGGGCCCCCGGTAATTCAATGATAGTTCTGTTACCGCTTTCATTCAATATTCATCTCTTTACATTTGAATCTCCTGTTTACCTGCTAAGCACAAGGGAACGGTATTCCTGGGGGGTCATATTCATACTCTTGCGGAAGGAGCGGGTGAAGTTCGTGGCCGTCCCATAGCCGACAAGCTCTGCCACCTCCTGAATTTTGATGTCCGGATTACCGAGCAGCTGCTTCGCTTTGCCCATCCGCGCACCGGTGATATATTCAGATAGATTGATCTCGGTCACCTGCTTGAACAGCCGCGAAAGATACGAAGGATTGAAGTAGACAAGCTCTGCCAGGCGGACCAGCGAGGTTTCATCCGGGTCATGCAGATGCTCCAGTATATGCTTCTGGATAATCGTGACCACCGCCTTCGCCCTCCGGGCTTCCTCCTGGCTCTGGAGGCTGAACAGCAGCTCGCCTACCTGAATCAGATACCCGAAGGCTTCCTGCCAGGAGGGGTGCTCGCCGGGCTGCATGAGCTTGTGCAGGCCCGCCTTGGCTGCGGCGGTATCCACCAGATTCCAGCGGTTCATATAGGTCAGAAAGACCAGTCCAATCGCATAATAGACCTCCATGGCCGGTGTGTAGTGCATGCTGTCTACAGCTGCAAAGGCGGAGGCGCACTCCTGCAGAGTTTTCCCGAATTCCTCGCGCTGCCCGTGCTCCAGCTGGTCGCCGAGCAGCTCCAGCCGGGAATGGCGGAGAGAAATTCTTCTGGTTCCCGGTTTCTCCGCCTGCAGCATCTCCTGCCGGATCAGCTGCTTGTCCAGCAGCAGCATGCCGCTGCCTTGCCCAATCCGGTAGTTCATCATCATTTCCAGTACAGAGAACCGCCCCGCAGCCTGTTCCCAGCTGACCGGACTGTCGTCCAGCACGAAGGACAGCACCTCGCCCACCGATTCCCGGCAGGCCAGCTGAATCAGCTCAAGATTGCCCTTGATATAGGTCAGGAGCTTGCCCCATTCCTCTTCCGCAGCCTGTCCCGGCAAAGGCTGGATGAACCAGATGAGGTCGGACTGCTCATTCACTGTCTCCACAGAGACGGCATGTACGGAAATGTATTGCCTTGCAATCAGCTTGATCCGGTACAGCTGGCTGGTGCGGTAGGCATACATGGACTTATTCTGAAAGCTGTTGACCCTGCCCAGCAGGATCAGCACGGATTTATCCGAGCGCAGCGGGATACCCAGCTCGTCCAGCTGCTTCTGGTTGATTTCCCGGATATTCAGCTGCTCGTTCAGGAGGCCTTTGATATAATCGTTCTGCCTTAACTCCCGGGTGGTGTCCAGCTGTTCCTGGGCCTGCTTCAGGAGCGTTTCCGCCTTCATCTCCGTTTCAATCTCCCTGACGGACTGCTCCACAAGCTGGATAACCTTCCCATAGCCTTCGGTTTTCAGCAGATAGCTGACGCCGTCATATTGAATGGCAGAGTAGATATAAGAGAACTCGTTATGGCCTGTCAGAAAAATAACCTTGCAGGTCGGCCATCTCTCCCTGATCCTGTCCAGCAGCTGCAAGCCGCTGATGCCCGGCATCCGTATATCCGTAAGGACAATGTCAAAGCGTGTCCGGTCGAACAGACGGACCGCCTCTTCCCCCGAATAGGCTTTATACACATCAAGCTCCAGCTCCGGGAGCCCCTGCAGAACCTCATGCAGCCCGTCGGCAATGATCATTTCATCGTCTACCACCAGTAGTCTAAACATATAATGCCTCCTTATCTGCGTTCAAAATTCGGATTGTTGCCTTCAGCCCGCCAAGTTCGCTACGCTCCAGGAACAGCCCGCTTTCCCCGCCGAATTTCAGCCTGATCCGCAGGTGGATATTCAAAAGTCCGGTGGTTTCCACGTCGTTGCCCGACAGGGAACGGTTAAGGCCCGCTAATTGCTCCCCAGTTAATTCTTTGCCGTTGTCTTCGACAATCATGAGCAGCTCATCGGCCGTATGCCGAAAATAAACCCGCAGAATTCCGTTCGCCGCTCTCTGCTCCAATCCATGGTTGAACGCGTTTTCAATAATGGGCTGCAAAATCAGCCTCGGCACCGGAAGCTGCCCCGCCTGATCCGGAAGCTCGCCGAATTCAACCCGGTTGCGGCCATAAAACCGCGTGCTCTGAATATCCGTATACACCTTCGCATGCCTCACTTCCTCGGCCAGAGGCACTTCCTCGGCATGACTGCGGGTAATAAATTGAAAGTAGACTCCCAGCTGATTGGTGAACTGCTCCAGATTCTCGTTGTCTCCCAGCCGGGCCATCGTGTTAAGTATAAAAAAGCTGTTGTACAAAAAATGGGGGTTAATCTGGGATTGCAGCTGCTTCAGCTCGGCCCGGTGGGTCAGAATCTGCTGCTTGTAGACCTGGTCGACCAGGGACTCCAGATTCCCCAGCATACTGTTGAAGCGGGCGTAAATATACCGGAACTCATCGTCGACACCATGCGCGATCCGGACCGAGAAGTCCTCATGCTCCACCCTTCGGAACGCTTTGACCAGCTTGAACAACGGTTTGTGGATGTATTTGTAAGCGTAAAGGGAATAGACCACAATAATCAGCACGGACACAGCCGCCAGCATCACAAACCAGCTCTTGAATTTCTCCAGGGGCCTGAAGACACCGCTGACCGGAACATACTTGCTCAGCACCGAATCAAAAAACGGGGAATAGGAATACACCGCCAGATAACGGGTATTTTTGAAATCAATCGTCCTGGTCCTGTTGCTGTCCGGATGGTTTGACAGCAAGTCCGCAATTACGGGATCGGAGCTGATTTCGCCGCTTGTCGCAATGCTGTACTCCGGATTGCTCAGAATGAGCAGCTCATCGGAAGCATTGACCATCTTCGACAGATTTTCTTTCAGTTTATTTTTGGAGAATTCCACAGTCAGCATAAACAGCGGCTTTCTCACGCTGCCCGGCGAAGTCGTGGGATAGGCTGCGCTCAGGTATAGCACGCCGCCGCTATCCCGCAGCTGGGAGCCGTGGGAAGCCTGGGCATCCCTCAGCGCATTGTATTCCTCCTGGCTGAGCGCGGCCACGGTCAATGCGGAGACCGTTTTTTGGATCGAAGGAATGTAAGCGTACACATCAACAATGTAAGTGCTGCTGTTCCGGATCGCATTCAGCCGCTGCTGCAGCTGCAGGATGCTCTCCATCCGTTCAATATTGTTCATGGACTCGGGAATGGAGCCGAGCGCATTCAGGTTGTCATCGGTCAGGCAATCATACTGCAGAAGCTGGATTCGGCGGAATTCCTGCTCCAGATTGCCGAAATACTGCGACACCTGTGAGCTCATGGACCTCGATATCTCCTGCTTGAGCGTATGCACCCCCCAGTTGTAGATGATCATGCTGAGGATGAACAGCGGCAGCAGAATACAAATAAACGAAAATATCAGCCGGCGCAGCACATTTTTTCTCCATGGAAACTTGTGTATATTCATTTTGCCCCCCTACCCGGTTGCTGTTTGGTTCACTTTGAGTTTTAGCACACCCAACCTGCAGATGGCAATGCAAAATTCATCGGCCCGGGAGAGCCGCTCCTCCCCAGCTCCCCTGGCTAATCCCCACTACCCTTTTTCGCTTGCATTAGCGGGAAAAAGGATCCCTAATCGATCCGTTTCTCCCTTGCAGAGGAATACGCCTACATTAAGATGAACTGGAAACACATTAATCAAAAGGGCAGCCATTTTAGTGGTAAAAAGGATAACTAATCCACCGCCTTCGGAGACTGGATCATCCCTAGTGGGAAAAAGTACAACTAATCCGGCTGAAATCAGCCGTATGGATAGAGTGGGCCTCTATTAAGTGTACAAAATCCCACTAAAGCCCGTTGAAGCCAGAATTCCAGCCCATTAGTGTTACTTTTTCCACTTCGCTTCCGTTCCCTATGAACCTCCTTGCGTTCCATCAGCTTGTTCAGGTTCGCCGGTTTCATTCCTATACATTAAGAACCTATCCCAAAATAAGTTATCGGGAATGAACGGATTGTACGCTTCTCCAAATGATCTGTGCGCAGGTGAAATGAAGCAAGGCTTCATAGTTCCATGCCGGCAGCTCCCTTCCCAACACTTACTTCCACACTCATTCGCTTACTCTTTCTCACTGTGTGAGATTATTCGCAAGATTACTGCCGCGGGCACCGAAATAACGGCAGAAATGCCGTTGTTAAGGCGGAGCTGGCCAACTCTTATCACCTCTTACTACAGAGCCACCTCCCGCTTATACAGCGGAGCGGACGGTCGGACCCGCGGAACAGCGGCAGCGGCCGCCTGGGTCTCCGGATTTTCATCGCTAAGAGACTGCGACGAAATAAAGTACCGCTACATTGTTGACAAAACTCCCAAAACCGTGGAGGTTTTGTCAACAAAAGCGGCTGCTCATTTCCTCGCAGCTCCTAAGGGGAATGAAATAAATCTGGAGAGCACAGCGACCCGGACAACGCTCCGTTCGCGAAGCGTCTACTCCAAAAGCCTGCGTATATCTTACGCAAGCAGAAACGGCTACGCCGTCCTTATAAGGACGGTATCCGTTTCGGCGGGAAAGATCAGGCTAATTTTTAACGTGAATCATATAAAAATTTCTTATCTTTTCAAAATAACCCAGAAAAGTGGGGCCTTGGCTTCGATGATGACTCAGGTACTTTGCGGGGACCCCGAAACATATAAATTCTTATCTTTCAAAAAAACCGCTCATGGACAGATCGGAGACACGGCCCAGTCTACCCGAAAAGAGCGGTTATATATATTCAATATCCCGAGGGACAGGCCGGCCTGTCTCACTTATGCCCCGTTTCCATAACCGGGCTTAAAGCTCCGGATCGAGTCGGAATCGAAGACGGTGTTCTCTACCGGCTCCGTTATGTCAGCGGTCACACGGTCGATGGTAATCCGGCCCAGATACATTTTGCGCACAGCAATGCTCTGCTTCGCCTTAAGGTAAGACTGCGCTCCGCTCTCACCGCCGACATAACAGGCCGAAATGCTGCCGCCCGCCTCCAGCTTGGAGCCGCGGCAGACCGAAAAGCTTTTTAGAAACGAAATATTTCCCGAGGAAAGCAGCTCGCTCTGAATAATCCCGTCTCTGTGGATCAGAATATCGCCGTTTGATTTGATAGTGCTGCTCTGGCATTTGCCAATGTTGACCTCCACCTTGGACTCCTGCATCCGTGCTACACCCGAGTGCAGCTCTTCGAGCATCCCTATCACTCCGCTCATTAAATCGTCTGTCAGGAAATCCACCAGCTGCACCGGCTTCAGGAACATATTCAGGAAATGCAGCGTCTGCTCCAAGTCCTGATGATAGCTGGACTTCACGGTGGTCAGCACTGACAGCAGCTCTTTGATAAGCTGGGGGAACTTCTGGAATTTACTCTCCAGCAGCAGCAGCACGGCTTGTCCGTATTTCACGCTTTGCCTGCGGCTCTCCACAGCCTGGGTCAGCATACGGACCGCTTTTTGCAGAATTCTGCCCTCATTAATCAGCAGCTTGGAGCAGTTGTAGATCCGGTTATACATTACGCCAAAGTAACCCGAGTAGAGGTTGCTGTTGACCACATTTCCTTTGACCAGAATACTGCCGGTAGCCGTAATTGTAGAATTATAGATGCCGCCCGCCACATACACATTGCCCAGCGACTCAACGATCATATTATCTTCCACATTCCCGCGGATCACTACATCACCCGAAAAGACAATGTTGCCTAATTGGATATCCACATTGCCGGGAACGATGTAGGAGGTGCAGATGTCAAAGCTTTTGATTTTGTCCCCCGTAACCCTTGGCCTTCCTTCCCGCAGCGCCCGGACCTCGTTATTAACCAGCAGCACGGTGTTGTTCCTCGCGAGCACAATGATGTCGTTCGGCGATGGCGGGTAGAGAATTTCTCCGTATACATCATAGCCGGGAATACCTTCAACAATTGGTGTTTTGCGGGCGATAACCTCTCCCCGGGTTGCCGATGGAATGTGGAGATGGCTGCGGTAATCCACATGGCCTTCTATTTCATTGAATTCATTCTCAATCGTTTCGGAGAAAAACAAATCCAGATGCGCGTTCTCCCCGGGGACTGCGGCTCTGCCTACGGCTGCGGGAATGGGCTGGTAGGTCGGATTCTGCAGCTCTCCGTGTATGCCGGAAATATTCAGATTCTGAATGATTCCCCGCTGCTCGAAATCGGCAACAATCTGCTTCAGGCCCAGCTGTCCGGTCACCGTCTCCACGTCGATCGAAGCATCCACTTCCAGCATATTGGTCGAGTATTTATCGTTCAGCGTCCAGAGAAAGCTTTTGGGGGAATATAAGGTAAAAAAAGCCATCAGCCGGTCCTCTGAAACTGTAATCGCATACAGTGGAGCCTCCGACAGCTCCCAATCAATAACATCCTGTGAGGTAACAGGCGTCGGCTCTGTAACCGCTCGGCCATTAACCAGGAGGACCACCGGGCGGACTGCCGAAATCACTGCCGGCGATCCCCCGGGAAGCGGGTCCTGAACAAATATTTTGCCTGCCCGCACGAGCAGCCGCCCGCCAAGATCATTGTCGGGGTATCCGTCATCCAAAAAAGCTTCTCCCGCCACAAACTCCTCTCCGTTATCATTCAGTGTAAGCTCCAGCATGTTGATCAGCTTGCTTAGCTCCTGCTCGGACATACGGTTGGGCATCTTGCGCACCTCCTGATTAGGGCTGCTGTTGAACAAGATTAAGTTTGGAATTGTTTTCATTTTAGTATTATTAAGAATTTTAATCAATCATCAATTCACCCGATATAACGACAGAAAAAGGTGCCATCCCCAAGATTGGAATGGCACCCTTATCCGCTTCAGCGGGAGCGGGAAGGAGGGCATCTGCCGGTCCTTCAGCGGCTCCGGCGGCGTCCCAGCCACAGCGGAAAGCGGAAGACGAAATTGATCAGCAGCACCACAAATACCAGCACCGCTGCCGATTTGTCGGCAATCTGGCGCGCATCCTCAACGATGGCCTCGGACTGCACGTACCACAAATGCACAGCCAGCGTCTCGCCCGGCGAGAACAGGTTGAAGTCCCACATCTCTCCGGAGGTGCTGAGGCCCGCGGTCAGAATGATGACCGCCGACTCCCCGAAGGCGCGTCCGGCCACCAGACAGACACCGGTAACGGTGGCCGGCATAGCCACCGGCAGCACCACCTTGCGGATGACATGAAATTTGGTCATCCCGAGCGCGTAGCCGGCTTCGCGGATTTCGCCGGGAACGGCGCGGACCGCTTCTTCCGTGACCCGGGCCAGCATCGGCAGATTGAGCAGCGCCAGGCTGACGCCCCCGCCGATAATGGTCAAGCCGATGTTGAAGTATTCGGCGAAGATCGCAAGCCCCAGCAGCCCGAACACAATGGAAGGCACCGAGGACAGCGACTCCACGCAGATGCGCAGCGCGCCGGTAAAACGGTTATCCGGCGCATATTCTGCCATATAAATTCCGGCTCCGGTGCCGATGGGAATCGAAATCAGCAGCGAAATAAACAGAACATAGAAGGAATTGAACAGCACCGGACCAATTCCGCCTCCGGGATCGATTTCTTCCGGCTGCCTGATCAGGAAATCGGGTCTGAGCGAAGGCAGGCCTTTGCTGAGAATGGAGAACAGCAGCCAAAAAACCAGCAGCATAACCAGTGCGCCGAGTGTATAGAAGGCGAACGTGGCGATTTTATTGCGGCGCTGCGAACGGGCCGTATAACGCGTACGGTTGAAATTCATGCCGCATCCCCCCTTTTCCGCCCCAATACGCGGATAATCAGGATCAGCACAAATGAGATCAGGAGCAGCAGAAAGGCCATCATATGCAGGGCATAGTTCCAGGCGGAGTCAAATTCCACATTGGAGATTTGCATCACGATGTTGCTGGTCAGCACCGAAGAGGGGGTGAACAGGGTTTTGGCCAATTGCGGCGTGTTGCCGATTACCATGACCACAGCCATTGTCTCGCCCACTGCACGGGTCATGCCGAGAATGACCGCCGAGATAATGCCTCTGCTCGCCGCAGGCAGCACTACACGCATAATGACCTGCAGACGGGTGGAGCCAAGAGCATAGGCAGCATCCCGGTATTTGCGGGGAACGGCAATGATTGCATCATCGCTGATCCGGCAAATGGTCGGCAGCACCATCAGGGCAAGCACAAGTGCAGCGGCAAGCAAGCCGTCCCCCAGACCCTCTCCGCTGACTCTGCGCAGAAAGGGCAAAAGAACAGTCAACCCGACATAGCCATAGACAATGGAAGGGATACCGACAAGCAGATCCAGCACCGGCCGGATAAAGCTCTTGAGCCAAGCCGGAGCGATTTCCGCACAGAGCACAGCCATTCCCACCGAGACGGGTACCGCAATGAGCAGCGTCAGGGCTGTCAGCGACAATGTATTTACAATAAAGGCGGCGGCGCCAAAGGCTTCCTCTTCCGGCGTCCAGTTGAACGAGAAGAAGAAATCCGGCGGCGAGATACGGGCGAACAGAAGCAGCGCCGTTTTGCCGATGAATACAATAACAAGTCCAAGCACCACACACAGCGCAAGGATGCTGAACAGAAAATAATAGCGGAACAAGATATTGCTGAACAAATGCCTGTTGTGGCGCTTGGCGCTTACGCCGCCTCCTGCAAGGCTGTCCTTCTGTGCCTGCGATGCCAGGTTCTGGACCGGTGCCCCCATACTTTCCCTCCTGTAAGCGGCCACCCCCGTATGAAATCCGGAGCTGGCCGCTGTTGCCGTTCAATATAATGTACTGTTCTATATAACCTTTACACTTAGCCCTTCATGGCTGCAATCGGGATGAATTTAAGCTTCTTCAGAGAACCCTGCTGGAACTTCTTGCTCTGTACATATTCAATGAATTCCTTGGTGGCGCCGGTTGGCTGGCCTTTGGTCATGTAATAGCCGTAAGCCCAAATCTTGTAGGAACCGTTGATAACATTATCTGTAGTCGCTGCGATACCGTTGAATTTCACGGCCTTGATGTCGCTGCCGCTTACATAGACAAGGTCAATATAGCCGATGGAGTTAGGCGTTGTGGCAACCGCTGTTTTCATATCGCCGCTTGAACCCGTTTCCTTGTAGTTCTTCTCTTTCTTCGTGATGTCACCGCCAGCCAGAGCCTTGGCCTGGTAGTTAACGCGGGTACCGGAGCCGAAGGCGCGGGTGATGACCACAATGCTGGCATCCGATCCGCCGACCTCTTTCCAGTTGGTGATTTTACCGGAGAAAATGCCGGCCAGCTGTGCGGTGGTCAGGTTGTCCACAGTCACATTTTTGTTGACGATAGTGGCAAAAGGAATAACCGCTACCTTGTTGGCTACTTGTCCGTCAAAGGCTTTGAAGCCGGGAACATCAATGCTGGCATCCCAGTCGCACGCACCGATGTCGGCAATGCCTTTCTTCACGGCTTGCGGTCCGGTAACGGAGCCTTTGCCGGAAGCGGCGATTTTGACTTTCGGATGAAGCTTCTGAAATTCCTTGGCTGCCTGCAGCGTCAGCGGAAGCAGCGCGGTCGATCCGTTAATTGTAATTTTGCCCTGAAGTGTGCCGGCAGCTGCCGCAATTCCGGCAAAAGATGCGGTTATCGCAATGACAGCGGTCAACGCTGTGACTGTTAATTTTTTGAAAGCCTTCATGAAAAATTTCTCCTCTCGGCGGTAGCGCCGTTATATTGTGCGGGTGCTTCCCGGTCGTTTTATTTGGAGAGCTGAACGGCCTTGCCGTTCTGGATCAGGAGCACTCTGCCGTCGCTTACAACAGCCAGCTTGCTGCCGTCATTCGAAACCGACACTTCCGAGACATCCTCGGTGGTGTGGAACAGCAACGTTTTGTTGCCGCCCGCGTCGATGGAATAGATTGATATGCTGCCGTCCGCCGCCGTTCCGGATACGATCAGGCCTGTGGCTACGGCGGCAGACCATGCAGCTTCAACGTCAAGAGCGATGTCGGTCATTGCACCGTCAGCTCCAATGGACTTCAGTGTATTCACTGTATTGCCGTCCGGGTCTGCGCTCAGGTATACTACGCCACCGCTTGCCAGAATTTCCGGATACAGCTTGTTGTCCAGCGCTGTGGTCAGAGCTGCCGGTTTAGCATCTTTGGTTTCGAGGTCCAGCTTGTACAGCTGCTCTCCGGCATTGCTGAAATCTACGGTCAGTGAATCTTCCGTGCTGTCGGCATCATTTTTAGCCACACCCGTTATGTTAACAATGTAGACAATGCTCTTGGCATCGGAAGACAGGCGCAGTTCGGATTTGTTCTCCACTTTATCGTCAAGCACGGTTTTGACATCTCCGGTCTCTACAGAGATTTGGGCAACCTTTTCCTGCTTGTCCCCCTGGATGAAGAAGATGGTCTTGCCGTCCTGCGACCAGACCAGATCTGTCTTCACGCTGGTGTCGGTGCCCAGGGGGGAGATAGCTCCGCTGGTGAGGCTGATCAGCTTCAGCTGGCCTGTCTCATCCGTGAACGCGCCCCATTTCTGATCTGCAGAAACAGCGAAGTCCAGTGCACTGTCATTGGAAGAGAACACTTCATAGCCGCCAGGGTAAGCGCTGAATTTGAACAGCTGGGCTGTTTCGGAATCGCTTTTGTTCGCAATGATGCTTCCGTCTGCACTCCAGTGCAGCGTATCGTACTGGCCTTCCGGACGGGCAAAGCTTAGAATCGTCTGGTCTTCAGCCTCCAGCTCGCCGCCAAGCGCGGTAACCAGCTTAGTCAGCTCTACATAGGTTTTGCCGTTATGAATAACAGGAGCAACGGTAAATTGCTGAGCTGCACCATCTGCTTCATAGCTTTTTGCGCCTGCCCCAATCCGTACAGTATGTAATCCTTTGCTGTCGTTCAGTTCATACCCGCCGCTGGTTAAGATCAGCTTGGCGCCAAGCTCTCCGGCCACTTGACTTAAGGAATACAGCTTGTATCCGCTGCTGTCGATTGTGCTGAGGGCAACCGGCGTTCCGTTCACAGTCCAGGTCGTGCTGCCTTCCTTGACGGCTGCGGTCTTGACGGCGGCAGCAGCAACACTGCTGCTTGTTGCCAAAATACTTCCTGCTCCTCCTGTTACAAGAAGTGCTGAAGCCAAAGCCGCGCTGAACCATTTACTGTTTCTCAATTATATTCACCCTTTTCCTCTAGGTAACTGCTAATGCTATTTTCATCCATGAGTGTCAATTCCGTTCAAGAGGAATGTTATGGAAATATTAACTGTGCCGATATGCAAATAAGACCGCCCCTGAACAAACAAGGCCGGTCTTAAGGTAACATTCAAATTAAAAGAGAAAACGGCCGGCAAAAGCAGCGGCGGATTGTTAATTCTGAATCCATGTCACGATAATTTCGGCACTGCCGGGATTCAAGGCCGAGCTGCTGCCAATAATGGAATAAGAATAGGCATCGGGGACTTTGCCGCTGATAATAATGTTGTTGCTGTCCACAATCTGTGTCCCGCGTTTCAGTGCCTTGTCGCTGATATACTTCTGATAGGCACTGCCGAGCTCGTCCAGGCTCTCCTGCGTCTCATAGATCAGCATGGAGGACTTCTTCCCGTCCACTTCTTCCCCTTCGGTAAAGGTGATGCCCGCGCCGGCCGGAATCGGCAAATCCCCGGGAAGATACCGGGGCTTGTCCAAGCTCTCTTGCGCCAAAGTGCGGAAATGCCCGCCGCCGGCTTCATTGCCGGGATTGCTGCATGCGCTTAGCCCCGCCGCAGCCACAAGCAGCAGCAGGGAAAAAGCATGCTTTTTGTCTGCCATCATCCAAACCCTCCTCCATGATTGTAAAATTTCAGGTTATGTACTTATACCCATAATTACCCTGTACTTCCACGGAATCAAACATGGTTTATACAAATTTTAAAAATAAAATTTTTATCGAACGGACTTCAACCTGAAAATTAAAAAAGCAATTTACATCTGGTGAGACTTGAATTACAATAATGAGTGAGTACTCACTCATAAAATATGAAACGGGGAGATTGACATGAATCAGGGAACGCCTGTGATTGCCGCAAGCCATGTCTGCCGAGCATTCGGCCACAAAGAGGTGCTGAAGGATGTCTCGCTCCAGGTAGGGCAGGCAGAAACCTTCGGCATTCTCGGCCCCTCCGGCTCGGGCAAAACCACTCTCGTGAAGCTGCTTACAGGCATCGATGAGGTGACCTCCGGCGAGGTAGAGGTGCTGGGTGTGCGGATGCCCAAGCTCTCCATGCTGCAGCAGATCGGTTATATGGCGCAGTCCGATGCGCTCTACACGGAGCTGAGCGCCAAAGAAAATCTGCAGTTCTTCGCCTCCCTCTACGGACTGAGGGGCGGGAACCGCACCCGCCGGATTGCCGACGTGATGGAGCTTGTGGACCTGCAGGAGCATTTGCATAAACGTGTGGACCAATATTCCGGCGGCATGAAGCGGCGCCTGTCGCTGGCCATCGCCCTGCTGCATGAGCCGCCGCTGCTCATTCTTGATGAGCCTACGGTCGGCATCGATCCGGTGCTGCGCCAGTCGATCTGGCAGGAGCTGCGGGCGCTGAACGGCAAAGGCACCACCATTGTGCTGACCACCCACGTGATGGACGAAGCGGAAAAATGCGACCGGCTGGCGATGATCCGGGACGGACAGCTGCTGGCAGTGGATACACCGGCCGGTCTGCTGCAAGGCACCGGAGCGGCTTCAATGGAGGAAGCTTTTCTATATTATGGAGGTGCCCGGCGATGAGAGTACGCGCAATTACCCTGCGGATCCTGCAGCAATTCATCCATGATAAAAGAACGATGGCGCTGATGTTCATTGCCCCGCTGCTGGTGCTAAGCCTGATGAGCCTGGTGTTTAACGGGGAGGCCTACGAGCCAAAGATCGGTGTCACCGGAGCAGCAGCAGCCTTCACAAGCAGCCTCGAAGCGCAGAACGCCGCGGTTATAGTGTATAAGACAGCGGACCTGGGCAATGCCGCCCTTCGGGAGGGCGGGCTGGATGCTCTGATTACCCTGAACGGAACGACACCCGAAGTGGTGCTTGAGGGCAGTAATCCGGCAGCGAACCGGGCAGTGATGATGGCCCTGACAGCCGCAGTGCAGACGCTGCAGCCTGCAGCTGCCGGGCAAGGCCAGGCGCAGCCGCAGATCAGCTATCTGTACGGCGCTGAGGATATGAAGACCATCGACCGCTTCGGGCCGATTATGATCGGCGTATTCGTCTTTTTCTTCGTCTTCCTGATTGCCGGGGTTTCCTTCCTGCGGGAGCGGACTACCGGCACACTGGAGCGCCTGCTCTCCACGCCGCTGAAACGCTGGGAGATTGTGCTCGGCTATGTCTGCGGCTTCGGAATATTCACCGTGTTCCAGGCACTGCTGATATCCTGGTTCTCCGTCCGGGTTCTCGGCATCATGATGGCCGGAAGCTTCGGCTTCGTGCTGCTGATGACCCTTCTGCTCTCGATCTCGGCGCTGACCCTGGGCACGCTGCTCTCGGCCTTTGCCGCCAATGAGCTGCAGATGATCCAGTTCATTCCGCTGATTATTGTGCCGCAGATCTTTCTGAGCGGACTGTTCCCGCTGGATACGCTGCCGCTATGGCTGCAGCGTATCGGACTGGCAACGCCAATCTACTACGGCTCGGAGGCGCTGATGAACATCATGCTCCGCGGCAAAGGCTGGAGTGCCATCGCGCTGGATGTCTGCGCGCTGATCGGCTTCTCCCTGCTGTTCATGCTGCTGAATGTGCTGGCTCTGCGCAAGCACCGCAGAATGTAAACTTCAGGTTCCCTGTGGTAGACTACATGCAAGGAACAGAGTTGGGAGGATAACCGGATGGAGAAGAACAGAACGGCAGAGCAGCAGGGGCAGGAAGAGTGGATTAAAGAGCTGCTGTCCATCAGTGAGGAAGAAAAAATGACGCCCAAGCAGCTGGCCATTCTGCAAGCGGGCATTGAAGTATTTTCCGAGAAGGGCTATGCGGCCGCCGCCACCAGTGAAATTGCCCAAAAGGCCGGAGTGGCCGAAGGTACGATATTCCGCTACTACAAGACCAAAAAGGAACTGCTGCTGTCTATCGTAAGTCCGGCGATGACCAAGATGATCGCCCCTTTCGTAATGCGCAAATTTGACGGTGTGCTGGATCTTCCTTTTGACAGCTATGAAGCGTTTCTGCGGGCGTTTATGATAAACCGCCTGGAGTTCGCCCGCAACAACTTCAAAATCCTCCGGATTTTCATTCAGGAAATCCCCTTCCAGCCGGTGCTCAGAGAACAATTCATTGAAAATGTTCTTGCCCAGGTGCTCGAGCGCGTAACGGCGATTACGGAGCACTTCAAGGAAAAGGGCGAGGTTATTGATGCGCCTGCGCCTTCGATCATTCGTTTCACCATCTCCTCGGTGATCGGTTATCTGCTGACACGGCTGCTGCTGATGCCCGACAAGGACTGGGACGATGAAGCGGAAATTAACCTGACCATCGATTTCATCCTGCATGGAATCAGCGGACCGTCTCTGCGGCGGGAGGATCAATAACCAGACGGGAAGCGGCGGAGGCCTTAACATCTCTCCATGAGGTGTGGGGCTTCCGCCACTTTTTGGTTTTGTAGGCGTACGCATGTTCTGTTAATATGGGAACTATAGCAACTCAGGATTCAAGGAAATGTTATAAGGAAGTGATCACGCATTGAGCTTTTATGTACCGGAACGGGTAATCAGGCTGCTGTGCGGCAAGTCTGCTTTTGAACGGGGCTCAGAGGATTACGAAGCGGGAAAAGTCCGGCTGGACGCCGTGGAGAATAACGGGGGGCTGGAATATTCAAGGTATCACGCCACTTACTGCGGACTGGAAACTTACGATATCTCGCTGACCATAGACAGTGATGGGGATGTAAACGGGAAATGCTCCTGTCCCGCTTATACCCGCGGCGGACCATTCTGCAAGCATATCGCCGGAAGTCTGGTGGCTATCCTGTATACCGGGGAGGAGGCTGGGGATGGGCTGTATCCATCGGAGCCGTCCTCCGGCGGGAGCAGCGGGCCGCGCGGACTGGTTCCCCGCCATTCGGACAGGGGGCCGTTAAGCCCTGCCGCCGCTCCGAACGACCGGCATCTTGTGAGCAGCATGCTGGGGCTGTTCGGGAACAGCCGCGGGCAGCCAAGCGGAGCAGGAACCTATATGGATATAAGGATACCGCTGCAGGTGGAATTCATCTGCAAGCCGTTTTCCTATAACTTCGGCAGCCGGATGCTCGGCATTGAACTGAAGGCCGGACCGAAACGCCTGTATATTGTCCAGAAAATAAGAGCGTTCCTGGAACGCGTCCGCCGTGGCGAGCCCTTTGAATTCTCCAAGCATTTCATCTATGATCCTGCCCTGCACAGCTTCAAGAAGGAGGATAATGCGGTACTGCTGAGACTGATTGAGATTCTTCAGAATGAACGGGTATACCGTGACAATATCAGCCCCTACCCGTCATATTCGGGAAGTACCGGCGGGGAGCGGATACTGGCCATTCCGCCTTTTTTCTGGGAGCCTCTTCTCCCTGTTCTGGCCGGATCGCCC
This sequence comes from Paenibacillus sp. S150, assembly GCF_019352175.1. GTDB lineage: Bacteria > Bacillota > Bacilli > Paenibacillales > Paenibacillaceae > Paenibacillus_AQ. Next base: position 255,061 of record NZ_JACBYI010000004.1, on the reverse strand, counting down.
TCCGTTCATTTGCAGGCCGGAGATACCCTCACAGCGGGTATTCCAATTGAAGGCGGGCTGCCGCCGCTGAGCTTTCGGTTCGATGAGGCCAAGGAAGGCGGCTACCGGCTGGACATTCAGGGACTGGTGCAAATTACGGTGCTGGAGGATTACGGGCTTGTACTGGCCGAAGGCAGGCTGCTCAAGCTGCCGGTGCAGGAATGCAGGCGGCTCGCTGAGCTGAAGAAGATGCTGGCCGAATCCGGAACAAGCGGGATCGTTATCGCCCCGGGGCAAATGGAGCCTTTTATGGACAAGGTCATTCCCGGCCTCCAAAAGCTGGGACAGGTGCATATCGCTGATGCCATCGCTGACCGGGTTGTGCAGACGCAGCTGCAAGCCAGACTTTATCTGGACCGGGTGAGGGACCGGCTGCTCACCGGGCTGGAATTTCAATATGGCAGCATTGTGATCAACCCGCTGGCGGAAAAGGCCTGCGAACGCGGCCATGAAGTCATCCTGATGCGGGACGGTGAAGCCGAGCGGCAGATTCTGGAGCTGATGGCCCATGAATCTTTTTCCAGGACGGACAGCGGCTATATTATGAATGACGAGGAAGGGGAATATGACTTCCTGTATCATACGATTCCACGGCTGGAGCCCTTGCTGCAGGTCTATGCAACCACTGCCGTCAAGGGGAGGCTGCTTACCGGCACTCCCCCGCCCAAAGCCAGCTTGACCTGGAATGAAAAAACCGACTGGCTTGATTTTAAATTCGGCATGGACGGCATTCCGGAGTCTGACATCGTGCTGGTGCTGAAGTCGCTGCAGGAGAAACGCAAATATTACCGCCTGCCGGACGGGGCGCTGCTGCCGCTGGAAACCGCCGAGCTGCAGGAAATCATTGCGTTAATGAACGAGCTTGGGGTTGTTGCCGCAGATATCCAGAGTGCGGAATTCTCCCTGCCTTTGGTCCGGGGGCTGCATTTGAACGCCGACACGGAAAAAGGAGGGACCGATGCAGTCAGCATTGGCCGTTCCTTCCGCCGTCTTCTGGCCAATATGCATAATCCGGAGAATCTTGATTTCCCGGTACCGGATACGCTCGCTCCTGTGCTGCGGGATTACCAGCAGTATGGCTTCCAGTGGCTGAAGACGCTGGCCCACTACCGTTTCGGTGGGATTCTGGCAGATGATATGGGACTCGGCAAAACGCTGCAAAGCATCGCTTTCCTGCTCTCGGAGCTCGCTGATATCCGCCATGGCGGAGTGCCTGCGCTCATTGTCGCTCCGGCCTCCCTGCTCTACAACTGGCAGAATGAGCTGAAGCGCTTCGCTCCGCAGCTCAAGGCGGCTATCGCTGACGGGAGCGTGACCGAGCGGAGCCGGACGCTGCGTAATGCCGCAGGCTGCGATGTCATTATCACCTCCTACCCGCTGCTTCGCCGCGATGCAGAGCTGTATGCCAAGTCGTCCTTCCATACGCTCGTCCTGGATGAAGCGCAGATGATCAAGAACCATGCCACCCAGACCGCACAGGCGGTAAAAGCATTGCAGGCGCGCTACCGCTTCGCCCTTACCGGAACGCCGGTGGAAAATGCGCTGGAGGATCTGTGGTCTATTTACGGCGTAGTATTCCCTGGATTGTTTCCGGGCAAAAAGGCCTTTCATGATCTGCCCAGAGAGACCGTTGCAAGGCGAATCCGGCCGTTTCTGCTGCGCCGCCTCAAAAGCGATGTGCTCAAAGAGCTGCCGGACAAAATAGAGTCCCTGCAGGCCTCGGAGCTCCTGCCGGAGCAAAAGAAGCTGTATGCCGCCTATCTTGCCCGGCTGCGGAAGGAAGCGCTGAAGCATCTGGACAGCGACAGCTTCGGCAATGGAAGAATCAAGGTGCTCGCCGGGCTTACGCGGCTGCGCCAGCTGTGCTGCCACCCTGCGCTGTTTGTTGACGGCTATACGGGAGGCTCCGGCAAATTCGAGCAGCTGCTGGAGATTATTGAGGAGTGCCGCAGCTCCGGCAAACGGATGCTGGTTTTCTCGCAATTCACCGAGATGCTTGGCATGATCAGCCGCGAGCTGGGCTTGCTGGGGATTTCGCATTTCTATCTGGACGGCAAGACCCCATCCTCCCGGCGGGTTGAGCTTTGCAGCCGCTTCAATGAAGGGGAGCGGGATCTGTTCCTGATCTCGCTCAAGGCCGGCGGCACAGGCCTCAATCTAACCGGTGCGGACACCGTCATTCTCTATGATCTATGGTGGAATTCCGCCGTCGAACAGCAGGCCGCTGACCGTGCACACCGGATTGGGCAAAAAAAAGTGGTCCAGGTAATCCGGCTGATCGCGCAAGGCACGGTGGAAGATACAATGTACGAGCTCCAGCAAAAGAAAAAAAATCTGATAGATGAAGTGATAGAGCCGGGGCAGGAAGCCTTGTCTTCCCTCACAGAAAAAGATATCCGCGAGATTCTGATGCTCTGACCTACAGCCCCATTTTGGTTCTAGCCGCAATTCCGCTATAATAGTAGTGATTCTGGCATCACAACCTAATTCATGGAGGTGCTTTTCTATGAGCTTCACCTTAGAGCCGGGTGCCAAGGCGCCCGACTTCTCCCTGAAAGCGACGGATGGACAATTCTATTCCCTGGACAGCTTTGGTTCAAGTAAATTTCTGGTTGTCTTCTTCACCTGCAATCATTGCCCTTTTGTGGTCGGGTCCGATGAAGTGACCCGCAGTACAGCGGACAAGTTCCGCGAACAAGGCGTGGCCTTTGTAGGCATCAATGCCAACAGCGAAACTACGCATCCTGACGATTCCTATGAGCATATGGTTGCGCGCATGGAAGAGCACAAATTTCCATGGGTGTATCTCCGTGATGACACTCAGGAGACTGCACGGGCTTATGGTGCGCTGCGCACACCCCATTTCTTTGTCTTTGACGGGAGCCGCAAGCTGGTTTATACCGGACGCGGCATTGATAATCCCCGGGAAGCCGGTAAAATGACCGTCAACGATCTGGATAACGCGCTCACAGAGCTGGTTAGCGGCAAGCCCGTCAGCGAGCCTCTAACCAACCCGATCGGCTGCAATGTGAAATGGGACGGCCAGGATGCCCACTGGATGCCTGCCGAAGCCTGCGACCTGGTATAAAGCTATATTATATTTGCATGACTGCACAGAAACAGGAACCCCTCAGCCCATAAGGCAAGGGGTTCCTGTATTTTGGTTCTATAAAAGCGGCAAGCTGCTAGGTGATAGTAAGGCCGCCGCTGGCATACCCTGCAAGGGTTGCAGCCACATCAAGTCCGGCCGTTATTGATGCCGAGAAGACCATCAGCAGACGGTCTCCGGCGGCTACCGGAATACTCAGTCCTGTAGTTAATCCGCTGCTTATAGTGCCCAGGGACAAAATGCCGGTCAGTGGCGGAGCCAGCGTTACAGCCGCACCCGGTACGGCTGTAAAGGTGTTGTCGGGGGTGGTTGATTGGAACAATTGGGCCGTAATCGTTACTGTTGAGCCAACCAGGCTAAGCGCCGCTGTTGTACTGAAATAAGCGGCCAGTGAAGTAATTGTTCCGTCACGCGGAGCCGAGAAGGCAAAGTTGAGCAAGGTGCCCGCAGCGCCTGTGAGATCAATTATCCCTCCGGCAACACTGACTCCTGTAGCGCTGTTGCCAAAACCGATCAAGCTGGAGGTATTCAAAAGTCCGCCCAGTACAGTCGTCAACACGGCCGGAAGCCCTGATGCATAAGGAATAATCGCTCCTGCACCTGTGGCTCCCGTATCTCCCGTTGCCCCGGTTGCGCCTGCTGCCCCCGCATCTCCTGTTGCCCCGGTTGCACCTGTTGCCCCCGCATCTCCCGTTGCCCCGGTTGCGCCTGCTGCCCCCGCATCTCCCGTTGCCCCGGTTGCACCTGCTGCCCCCGCATCTCCCGTTGCCCCGGTTGCACCTGCTGCGCCCGGAACTCCTGTTGCCCCGGTTGCGCCTGCTGCCCCCGCGTCTCCTGTTGCCCCGGTTGCACCTGTTGCCCCCGGATCTCCCGTTGCCCCGGTTGCACCTGCTGCCCCCGCGTCTCCTGTTGCCCCGGTTGCACCTGCTGCCCCCGCGTCTCCTGTTGCCCCGGTTGCACCTGTTGCCCCCGGATCTCCCGTTGCCCCGGTTGCGCCTGTTGCTCCGGTAATGCTGGGGACTTCGCCCAACAATTCAGAGGAAACCAAACGGTGGGCCGTTACCAGCGAGCCGGTACTGCTCTTGCCCCATAATGAAACTTGAATGGGATCATCCACCGCCGCTGATGTTGTAAAGGTAAATTCGAAGGCATCCAGATCTGCAAAATAGCTGTTGGTTATCACTTGATTCGGCGAGATATTAAGTGATTCACTGACATACAAGATTCTCATTCCGCCACTCATATAATACCCTTGCATCTGCACGATTGAGGCCTCCGCGTTGCTGCGGTTATCAATTCTGACTGTAACTGACTGCGTGGGTCTCACACCGCTAACGGCATTATTTTCTACCGGTCCAGTAGATAAAAAGCTCATGGCTCCAGCTCTCCTTTTCTGTTGGATGATTTACTCTATCTTCCACTAAGCATCCTCAACTGTGTTCTCTTGTTCCACCACCCGGTGCGCATCAACCAGTTGCCCCGAGGCTTGTTTGCCCCACAATGAAATTCCTATCGCTTCCGGATCCGCAGAATCCGTTGTAAAAATAAATTCGAAGGCATCCATATTCGCAAAATAGTCTCTGGTCACTACTTCATTAGCTGCAATATTGAGCACTTCATTTACATATAACGTTCTTGTTGTGCTTAGCACATAACCCTGAATGGACACCATGACAGAATCCACAGTATCCCGGCATACCAATTTAATCGTAACCTGTTGTGTTGGTCTAACTCCGAGAACTGGATTGTTTTCTATCGGTCCAGTTGATAATATGGCCATCCTTCCATTCCTCCTTCTTTTATCAATCATCCATTTGCAGCCTGAGAATCTCAGACTCTAGCAGTGTTTGATAATTAATCGCACAATTTACTATATTCGGATACAGCGCTAACGTGTGGACAGAGGACAGGCGCCATTCATCAATATCAGCAGAAGCGCATTTGCAAATTTGTGTATTAATAAGATGATTCTATGAGAATAGTGCTGAAGGGAAGATATTGGAGACAAGCTATCTTGCTTAGCCGGTTGCCAGCTCCGCAGCGTTGAGGACGGCAATCTTATCTGCCTGTATGAGACTGATGCAGATGAGCTAGTCTATCTTTTGGATCAGGATGGAAGCATTGGCATTCGTCTGCGTTCCACCTGCCAAGGTTTGCAATGTGATAGCCGCAGCACTTGAATGATTCCGCAGCGTAATAACATCTCCTGCTGCCGCAGTGATAATTACCATCCCTGGGTTTGCCTGTGTTCCCGCACCGGAACCATAAATAGCTCCATCAACTGATGAACCATTCTGAAAAAGTGCAAATTGATTCACTTCAACACCGGTCGCATTGAACCAGATCGCATAATCTCCGGCAGTACCTATAGTAATAACCGAATCTCCGGCAGTATGGGTAATTGCTCCAACAATTAATCCATTATTACTAAAAGTGACATCTGTCTCCAAAGGAACAGTTTGAGCCGCTAAATTATAAATGTACGCATACTCGGACAGCCCTGCAGGAATGGCTCCTGTTGCCCCGGTCGCACCCGTCACACCCGTTGCTCCCGTCACCCCGGTTGCCCCAGTCACACCCGTTGCTCCCGTCACCCCGGTCGCTCCAGTCACACCCGTTGCCCCCGTCACCCCGGTCGCCCCAGTCGCACCCGTTGCTCCCGTCACCCCGGTCGCCCCGGTCGCACCCGTTGCTCCCGTCACCCCGGTCGCCCCAGTCGCACCCGTTGCTCCCGTCACCCCGGTCGCTCCGGTCAACCCCGTTGCTCCCGTCTCTCCCGTCGCCCCAGTCGCACCCGTTGCTCCCGTCACTCCGGTCGCCCCAGTCGCACCCGTTGCTCCCGTCACCCCGGTCGCCCCGGTCGCACCCGTTGCTCCCGTCACCCCGGTCGCCCCAGTCGCACCCGTTGCTCCCGTCACCCCGGTCGCCCCAGTCACACCCGTTGCTCCCGTCTCTCCCGTCGCCCCGGTCAACCCCGTTGCTCCCGTCACTCCGGTCGCCCCAGTCGCACCCGTTGCTCCCGTCACCCCGGTCGCCCCAGTCACACCCGTTGCACCCGTCACCCCGGTCGCCCCGGTCACACCCGTTGCTCCCGTCTCTCCTGTCGCTCCAGTCACACCCGTTGCCCCGGTCGACCCTGTTGCCCCGGTCCCTCCCGTTGCTGTCGCTCCCAGCAGTTCAGCGGAGACCAGCCGATGGGCTGTGACAAGCTGGCCTGTGCTGGTTTTTCCCCAAACAGAAATCTGGATTGGATCATCTGTCAGGCCTGAGGTTATAAAATTGAATTCGAGTGCATCCAGATTGGCATAATAAGTTCTGGTCAGCACTTGATTAGGCGACAAATTCAGGGTTTCATCGACGTATAACGTTCGTGCTCCATTAAGAAAGTAACCATGAATCGTTACTATAGAGGCCGTATCATTGCTGCGGTTGTCAATTTTGACCGTGATCTCCTGGGTAGGTCTCAGGCCGCCTGTTAAATTGTTTTCTATCGGCCCTGTAGATAAAAAACTCATTTTTTTCAACTCTCCCTTCAAATATTTATTGATTTATCAACATACTAATATTCAAAGGGTGAAGCAGCCGTGTGGACAAAACTCCTTTAAACGCATAATTATAGAAAATGTATTTTTCAAACTATATAGATTGAGCTTGTGATTGTTATAATTTAGGTTCGGCCGTGACTCCAGAGAATGTTTGGACTTCCGGCCGCTGCCCGCCCTGCAGATTTCTCGATTCAATACCGCTGTCCGCGGTGGAAATCCGCAGTCAAAGGCGGACGCTTCCGCTCCTGCAGTTCCAGACTCCCCTTCCGCCACTCTTCCACTCTTCCTTTTTCGATGATGCTTTTAAGTTCGATCTATATAATTGCTTCCAAGACATTCGCTATTGCTTTCTTCCATAAATTCGCTATACTGATAAAAATAAATCTACATTCAATGAACGGGAAAGTAGTGATCCAGGACCCTAGTCCCAGCGAGCCGGGAGAGTGTAAGCCGGTACAGAGCCTGTCATGAAGCGCACCCGGGAGATGGACTTTTGAACTGGCAGTAGGAAGTCCCGGCTGAAGGCCGTTAACCTGTGAGGCGGCTGAACCCTGCGTTCAGCAACGAGAGTGGTACCGCGAGCGCTTATGCCCTCGTCTCTTTTAGAGACGGGGTTTTTTGGTGTTTACCGGAGCCGAGGATTTGAACCTGAACACGAACGTGATTTGTGCGGGCAATATAGCTGCATCATTTAAGGAGGGTAACCCATTGTTAAGTCAGCTGATCACAAGCCATTTGGAACAAAGCGTACACAACGTAATCAACACTCTCGGTCCTGACTCTGCAGAGCCGGTAACCGTTTCGCTGGAGCAGCCTGCCAATGCCGATTTCGGCGATTATTCAAGCAGCATAGCCATGCAATTGGCCAAAAAACTGCGCAAAGCCCCCATGGCCATCGCCGGACTGATTGCCGCGGAGATGCAGCAGATGGGCGCAGTTGGAGGCATTTTGCAGCGGACCGGGATTGCGGCTCCCGGGTTCATCAACATATACATCAACTGGCAGGTGTGGGCAGCGCATTCCTTTGAGCTTCCTCCGGGCAGCGGGGAAAAAGTCATCATTGAGCACACCAGCGTAAATCCGAACAAATCCATGCATATAGGGCATCTCAGAAACTCCTGCATCGGGGATGCGCTGGTGCGGATTTTGCGGAAAACCGGTTACAGCGTGGAAGTCCACAACTATGTGGATGATCTTGGCAATCAGCTGGCGGATACGGTAGCGGGCTTGCTGCATGTGCCGCTGGCTGGAGAGCATACCCGGTTCGGGGATTATTGCTGGGATATTTACGCCGCCATCAACAAGGAATATGTACAGCAGCCGGACATGGTCCATAAACGGACGGAGATTCTCCATGAGCTGGAGGGAGGTCACGGCAACACTGCCTGGCTGGGCAATCTGGTAGCTGAACGTATTGTAAGAGAGCATGTCGAGGAAATGAAGAGCTTCGGCATCGCGTACGATCTTTTGGTCTGGGAGAGCAATATTTTAAAGGAGGGCTTCTGGTCCTCGGCTTGTTCGCTGCTGGAGCAGACAGCCGTATTCATCCAGGAGCCGGAGGGCAAGCTGGCAGGCTGCTGGGTTCTGAAACAACCGGCGGCTGAGGGAGCAGAAAGCGATGCGGAGGATCATCAGAAGGACAAGGTGCTGGTGCGTTCAAACGGGATTTTGACCTACACCGCCAAGGATATCGCCTATCATCTCTGGAAGTTCGGATTGCTGGACAAGGAGTTCGCCTACAGCGAATTCAGCACCGGCCTGTGGACAACCGGCTTGACCGGAGCACAGCTGCCTTTTGGCAAAGCGGACAGGGTGGTCAACGTTATCGACTGCCGCCAGGAGTATCCGCAGGCCATGGTGAAGCAGGCTTTGGAGGTTCTTGGGTTCACAGCGCAGGCAGAGAAGCTGCATCATGTCAGCTACGGTGTGGTTTCACTCAGTCCGGCTTCCGCCGCCGAGCTCGGCATTGATACCTCGGATGGCAAAAGCTCCTACGCCATGTCCGGCCGCCAGGGGATCGGTGTCAAGGTAACGGATCTGGTTCAGCTCATGGAGAATACCATCGAGGCTACCCGCTCCGACAAAACCGGCCTCTCCAGCCGGCTCATCGCCACCGCAGCAATCCGTTATTACCTGCTCCGCTTCAATCTGGGCACAGAGATTGTCTTCGACTTCAAGCAGGCCACAGAGATTTCCGGCAACACCGGAGTGTATCTGATGTACACCTATGCGCGTGCAGGGAGCGTGCTCGGCAAAGCCGCTGACACTGTGGCAAAAGCAGACGCGCCTCCCCAGTTCCCCGCACAGCTGGACAGAGCCGAGCTTGCCCTGCTGAGACAGCTCAGCACCTGGCAGGACACCCTTTATTCGGCGAGCCTTGAGCTGACGCCAAATGTCATCTGTAACTTTGCTCACACACTGGCTTCGCTGTTCAATAACTTTTATTCGGCATGTCCGATTCTAAAAGGTGAGGCCGCCTCCATCCGCTTCCGCCTCTGGCTGACCTTACGCTTCCGGAACACGCTGGGTGAAGTCCTTGAGGTGCTCGGGCTGCCAAAGCCGGAGCGGATGTAAGCGGAGCATACTGCCGGGGGCATATAATTGGCCGGGAGAGCCGGAAATATGTCAGCAAGGCAAAGCAGGAAGTAAATCCAGGCAAGACTAGACCTTTACCGGCAGCAAGGAGCCAGGTAACTGCATTTCATACAACAAAAACCTGAGGATCACTCACCTAGTTTAATCGCTGCGGGTTCAATTTCCCGCAGCTTGCTGCGTCGGATTTTAGTAACACGAGCTGCACCAGACTCTAAGTGGAAAAAGTAACACTAATCGAAGCTTCTTCAGCTCCCTTAGCAGCATGAAGTGGAAAAAGTAACACTAATTCGGTTCAATTAGCCATCAAGCACCGAACTCCCCCGAATTAAGTGTACAAAATCCCACTAATCCCGTTGTGGCATGAATTCCGGAGAATTTAGTGGTACAAAATCCACTTAGCATCTCTGGTTGCGAAGGCTGCTGCGGGGACTTCCGTAACTCAAGTTCAGGGAACACAGGCTGCCGCGGCCCCACCGGGGGCTGCTCTTCCCCGAACGCACAAGCAGCCTCCCGAAGGAGGCTGCTTTGTGACGTCCCGGAAGGGATGCAGCCCTCACGGGCTGATTGCGATGCGTTGGCTCCCGATGCCTATGCTCCAACGAACCCCACCGGGGGCTGCTCTTCCCCGGACGCACAAGCAGCCTCCCGAAGGAGGCTGCTTTGTGACGTCCCGGAAGGGATTCGAACCCCTGACCGTGCGCTTAGAAGGCGCATGCTCTATCCAGCTGAGCTACCGGGACAAATGTGAAAATGGAAAACTTTTAAGCCATATGTATTAACGCAACGTTATTTATTATAACGTATCCGGCAAAATTTTCAAGAGGCTGCTCAAAAGTTTGCCCGTCCGCCATACTTTCCCGGCATTTCTGCCCCCGGAGCGGAGGCAGCCGCAATCCAGCCGCCGCTTCCTTCAATAACCGCCTCCGGGGCAGATATTAACGGCACAAGATGCCGCTCTTTAGTTAGCTCAGGACAGCTTCTGAAAATGCGCCTCCAGCTGTTTTTTCAAATCCCCAAAAATGAGCAGCTCCCGCTGGAACTTCGACCGTTCATCCTCGGGAGTCATGATGGCGCTGCCGGCGAACGCGCTGACCGTCACATCCTCAAACGCATCATGCAAATTGTTGTCAAACCAATCGGTTGCGGTATCTGCGTCATTCGTCAAAATGCGCACAATTTCATAGCCTTCCTCGCGCTGGTCCTCAACAATGTACACCAAAAGTGCGGAATCGCCCACAGCCCCCGGCAATACGCCAACCTCTGCGCATGGCGCGCCGTCATATTCGGTCATTCTGCGGATTTTGGCGTCTTTAATGTAATACACTGGTCATCATCCCTCCTGGCAAATTTCCCTCTCCCCTAGTGTTCGGATAAGGACATACATTTTATCCCTTCCTTCGGCATATATCTGTATTACTTGGCAAAAAAGAAAGGACAACAATACGCACAAAAGAGAGGATGAAACATCATGTGCGGAATAACCGGATTTATCCAGTGGCGCGGCGACCTTACCCAGCACTCGCAACTGCTCGTAAAAATGACTGAGACCTTATCCAACCGCGGACCGGATGCCGCCGGAACCTGGATTTCAGGACCGTGTGCCCTCGGACACCGCAGATTAAGCGTAATCGATCCCGAGAACGGCGCACAGCCGATGATCGCCCGCCATGACGAGAGTGTATATGCACTAGTGTATAACGGCGAATTATATAATGCCGGCGAGCTGAAAAGCGAGCTCAAGCAGCGGGGACATCACTTCCAGACCCAGTGCGACACCGAAGTTCTGCTGCACGCCTACATGGAGTGGGGGCCGGACTGCACCGAGAAGCTGAACGGAATCTTTGCCTTTGCCGTCTGGGACAGCGTGCGCGAGCATCTGTTTCTGGCACGTGACCGTCTGGGCGTCAAGCCTCTGTTCTATAGCCGGGTAGACGATGTATTTGTCTTTGGCTCTGAACCCAAAGCGCTGCTGCAGCACCCCAAAGTACAGCCGAAGGTCGGACCGGAAGGCTTGGCGGAAATCTTCATCATCGGTCCGGCCCGCACACCGGGACAGGGGGTATACAAAGATATATTCGAGCTTCGTCCGGGTCATGCCATGATTTATAACCGCGAGGGTCTCCGCAGCTATGCTTACTGGAAGCTGGAGAGCTGCAAGCACACGGAAAATGAAGAGGAAACCGCCGCCAGAGTGCGCGAGCTGCTGCAGGATACCCTGGAACGCCAGCTCGTCTCCGACGTGCCGGTCTGCTCCCTGCTGTCCGGCGGACTTGATTCCAGTGCATTGACTGCACTCGCTGTGGATTATTACAACCGCAGCGGGCAAGGCCGGGTGGATACTTATTCCGTTGACTATGTAGACAACGACAAGCATTTCAAAAGCCATTCCTTCCAGCCCGGCGCAGACGGTCCCTGGATCAAGCGGATGGTCGACGAGCTGAATACGAATCACCACTACGTCGCTTTTGATACCCCGGAGCTGGTGGCGGCACTCGACAACGCCCTCTACTCACGCGATTTGCCGGGGATGACAGATGTGGATTCGTCGCTGTATTTATTTTGCCGGGAGATTAAAAAAGAGGCGACCGTCGCCATTTCCGGCGAAGCGGCCGATGAGATTTTTGGCGGATATCCCTGGTTTCACCGGGAGGAAATGCTGTCCTCCGGTACCTTCCCCTGGTCGGTAGCCCCCAAGATGCGCGCAAGTCTATTGTCACCCGAAGTCAGTGAATGGATACGTCCGCTGGAATATTTAGGCGACAGATACAGCGATGCGGTAGCAGAAGTACCCAAGCTTGACGGTGAAACCGGCAAACAGGCGCAAATGCGCGTGATGTCCTACCTCAATATTACCCGCTTCATGCCAACGCTGCTGGACCGCAAGGACCGGATGAGCATGGGAGTAGGCCTTGAAGTGCGCGTGCCTTACTGCGACCACCGGCTGGTGCAGTACGTATTCAACATTCCCTGGGAAATCAAGACCGTAGGCAACCGGGAAAAGGGCATACTCCGCAAAGCGCTGGAGGGCATCCTGCCGGATGATGTGCTCTACCGCAAAAAAAGCCCATATCCCAAAACACACAACCCTGCGTACCTAAACACCGTACGGACGCAGATGCTGAATATTCTCGATGATCCGTCTTCGCCGATCCTGCCATTGATCGATCCGTCCAAAATCCGCGAGATCGCCGCATCGCCGGAATCCTCCAGCAATCTGCCCTGGTTCGGCCAGCTGATGTCCGGTCCGCAGCTGTTCGCCTATCTGTCCCAGGTTAATCTCTGGCTGCGCAAGTATAACGTTTCAATCGGATAAATTTCTTCAGGCAATCTATCCGTTCAAGCCAAAAAGCAGGTCCCGTTGATGGAGACCTGCTTTTTGACATATCCTATTTCCCAACCCGCATTCTCCCGGCTTAGAAGTTGAAATTATCCGGGTCCGGGCCAAAGCGGTGGTTCTGGTCCAGTTCCTCGATCGCCTTGACATCCTCATCGCTGAGGGTGAAGTCGAAGAATCCGGCATTCTCCACAATACGCTCGGCATGCACGGATTTCGGAATCGTAATGACGCCTTGCTGGAGATCCCAACGCAGCACAATTTGCGCCGGCGTTTTGCCGTATTTATCAGCCAGCTCCTTAATCAGCGGCAGATCAAGATTCCCCTGCATCAGCGGACTCCACGCTTCCACCTGAATGTCATGCGCCTTCGCAAACTTCAGCAGCCCGCGCTGGGTCAGCAGCGGGTGGAACTCCACCTGATCCACGGCGGGCACTATTCCGGTATCGTCTATAATATCCTGCAGATGATGCGGCTGAAAATTGCTTACGCCAATGGATTTGACAAGCCCCTCCTTCTGCAGATGCACCAGCGCCTTCCAGGAATCGCGGTATTTTCCCGCCACCGGCCAGTGGATCAGGTACAGATCAAGGACCTCCAGGCCGAGTTTCTTGCGGCTGACTTCAAAAGCCTTCAGTGTCGATTCGTAGCCTTGGTCGCGGTTCCAGAGCTTCGTCGTAATGAACAGCTCATCCCGGGCTACGCCGGATTCGCGGATAGCTTGTCCGACACCATCCTCGTTCTTGTATCCGGCAGCCGTGTCAATACTCCGGTAACCGGTTTCCAGCGCTGTCTTCACAGCGTGTATTACCTCTTCCCCGTTCTTGGTCTGCCACACCCCGATTCCCAGCCATGGCATTGTAAACCCATCATTAAGCGTTGGTCCTCCAGAGAATGGGCCGTTTGCTTCAGTCATGATCATTCCTCCAAACGTAGTGGTATTAAGCGGACACTGCCCCGCCAGCCTGCACCAGGCCAGTGTCCGTTTCAGCTGCAGAATGTATGTTGCATCCTTCTCCTTGAGCTAACTTTCTTTAACCCTAAAAACGGCAGCGTAATCAGCCATTTCCAAAAACAGTATAGCAGTTCATGCCTTCGATGCCAAAGCACAACCGAAAGAGGCGGTTTGTCCCAAAAACTGCACCGCTCAAATAGATTGTGCCATTTTCAGGAGCCTGCCCAGTTTCCTGCCTTGTCACAGCTTATGTACAAGGCCTAAAAGTAAACTTAATCCTCCCCATCTGCCGTATAAATGGTCCGTAGTGGTAAAAAGTATACTTAATCCGGCCGATTAGGGGTTTCTGTGTGTATTCCCGCTTGAATTAAGTATACAAAATCCCACTAACCTCTGCTGCGTGACAAAATTCCGCCCATTAGTTCTACTTTTTCCTCTTAACCTTCAAAACTAATTATTTTCAAAAAAATAGAGTGCGACTGTGTCCACAGTCAGCACTCTATTCAGTACAGCTACTTCTCGATCAGCTTGAAATCATCGAATTGGAACTCCGGAGACACGATGCAGGAGACCAGCACCGGCTCCTCGCCGAGCGGCCGGGCGGCCTGCCATACGCCTGGCGGAATAACCACCTGCGGCTGCTGGCCGGCGGCGACATCGAGGCCGAGAATGACCTCGGTCACATTCTCCGGCTTGTCGCCGCTGCCCCCGAGGCTCAGGACAATCGGACTGCCGGAATGCCACAGCCAGATTTCGGAGGACAGCACCGTGTGCCATTCCGAGGCCTCATCAGCATGCAGCAGAAAATAAATAGAAGAGGCCGATGCTCTTGGCCCGGAGTAACTCCCACCCAGGGTCTCCTGCGGAATGACAAAGGGAGCTTCCCACAATCTTTTGTACCAGCCGCCCTCCACGTGGGGCTGAAGCCCCAGCGCTTCCACCAGCGGCGAAATTTCTTTTTGCGTCACCGTATTCTCTCCTTTAAAGCTTTGCGCAGCAAAACCGGCACCCTGAGCATACCCTTGAGCTTTGCGCAGCAAAACAGCTTCGTAAGCCTAAGCTTCGTTTTGCTTTTACATTAACGGAATGTGCCGCAATTGTAAATTATTCCGTCTACTTGCTCTCCTTGCTGGCCTTGAACACCTCGGCTATGGCACCGAGAGAGCCCAGCGTTTCCACGGCACTGGTCGGCAGGAACACTTTGTTCGCCGGGCCTTTGGAGATTTCAGTCAGTGCGTCGAAGGATTGATAGGCCAGCACACGCTCATCCAGCCCTGCGCTGCTGATCAGCTGGATACGCGATTTCTCGGCTTCCGCCACCGCCTGGATCGCTTTGGCCTGCCCGAGCGCTTCGAGCTCCTGAGCCTGCCGCAAGCCTTCCGCCTGCCGGATGCGTGCTTCCTTATCGCCCTCGGCCTTCAGGATTTTGCTCTGCTTGTCACCTTCAGCACGCAGAATCATATCCTGCTTGGCAGCTTCCGCCTCCAGCACAATCGCACGTTTGCTGCGCTCCGCTTTCATTTGCTTATCCATCGCTTCCTGAATATCGAGCGGAGGCTTGATATCGATTACCTCCACGCGCTCAATCCGCACGCCCCATTTCTCCGTCGCTTCATCCAGCGCGAGGCGGATATCCGAGGAGATCTTTTCCCGGCCGGACAAGGTTTCATCCAGCTCCAGCTTCCCGATAATCTGGCGCATCGTCGCTGTGGAAATGTTGCGCACCCCGTATACATAATCGGAAATTCCATAAGTTGCCTGTTCAGGACCCACTACCTGATAGAAAATAATCGTATCAATCTGCACCTGCACGTTATCCTTGGTGATCACCGTCTGCGGAGGCACATTGGCCTGCTGAATCCGCAAATCATGGTAAGTGCGCACCTGATCGATAATAGGAATGAGAATGTTCAGACCCGGTGTGAGCAGCCGGTGGAATTTACCGAGACGCTCTACAACCCCCACCCGTTGTTGCGGTACGATTTTGACAGTCAATGCCACGAATACGACAACCACAAAAATAATAATTACTGTAATGATCCACTGCATCAGTACATATCCCCCCATCGAACTACTTCAATAATTGTCGAGCTTCTTCCAACCACTTTGACGACTTCATCCTTGCCCAGCGGCTCTATAGAGGTTGCGCTCCAGGTATCACCGCCTATCTTAACCTGACCGTACCGGCCCGGCTCAATAGGCTCCACAACCAAGCCCTGCCTGCCGACAATCTCCGTCCCGGTATCCTTAAATCCCTTGGAACTGCGGAATCTCGCCACCAGAGGCTTCGAAAAAACCGTCAGTCCCAGGGCAACAAGCGAGCCTGCCACGACCTGCAGCAATATCGCATCCGGCAGCAACAGAGATACGAGACCGGCCACCAGAGCGCCGATGCTTAACCAAAGGAGATAAAACGTAAGCGTCATCATTTCAACGACAAACAGGACACCGGCTGCAATTAACCAAAACACCCAGACCACCATCGGTGAACCCACCACCTTCCGCTATATACTATACTATAACGAAAAAAACGGCATCACGTTGCATAAGTTTTTAAAAACCCGTACACACGTATGCTTAGCCAGTATATTTCAGCGGATGGAAGCTTATGAGCATCACTTTCTCCTCACACATAAAAATCCACAAAATTTCCACATTATGAGGGCTGGAACAGCGGGTAAACCATTGTTTTTAGTATGATAATGGTTCTATGATCAAATATAACTAATTATATGTAAACATAAACTTGATCACATGAAGCACAAAAGGAGCGATCAGCAATATGAGTGACGTTGAAGCAGTACAGCAGCAGCCGCTGGCATTTACGGAGGCCGCCTTTCCGGCTGGCGAGCTCGATTTTTTGGGCAATACCCTGTGCGCCCTGCGCGGAACGTTCCGCAGCGCTTTTGGAGAGTGGGTACAGGAGTACAATGCAAAAGGCGGAGCGGCCCTGAACAGCTATCTCCCGGAAAAATGCAACGGCGGCGAATACGCGGACGTATGGCAGGCTGAGGCGATTGCCGACTTCCCGGCAGTGGTATCCGGCTTTGGATTCGGGAATTTTTTCCGCAGATCCTTTCTGGAGGGTCTGGCCGCAGGAGGACACTTTCAATCGGTGGCGCTTGAGGGGCCGGCCGGCGTTGCGGCTCAGCCGTTTGTGGACCCGCAGCAGGATTTCACCATTTATGGCCTGTATCCTTATGTGCTCATGGTCGACCGGACCAAGCTGGGGGCACTTCCCGTCCCGTCCTCGTGGAGCGACCTGCTGCGTCCCGAGTACACCGACCAGATTATCGCTGTAGGCTCCTCGAACAAAATTTCCGAGCTGCTGCTGCTCACGCTGTATAAGAAGTTTGGCGACGACGGCATTATCAGGCTGGCGGCAAATATCAAAGACGGCTGGCATGGCCGGGTAATGGTCAAGACGGTGGAAGCGCCGGAGAGCAATACCGAAGGTGCCGGCATCTATGTGATCCCATGGATTTTCGCCCAGCAGTGCAAGGATTCGGACCATGTGTCGATCATCTGGCCGGAGGACGGGGCGCTTGTGAATCCGCTGTTCCTGCTTACCCGGAAATCGAAGCCCTCTGCGGTACAGGCGGTAACTGAGTTTATCACCAGCAAAAGCTTTGCAGAGCAGGCAACGGCCCAGCATTTTGTGATGCTGAATTCCGGGGTTGATCCGGGTCTGCCGGAGGGCGCAACGTTCAACTGGCTCGGCTGGGATTTCATTCGCGGCAATGACCTTGAACAGCTTAAAGCCCACGTTCAGGAGGTTTTTCAGGAGAACTGGAAATATGCCGGGCTGAAGAACAGCGGCGGCTGCTGAGAAGAAGCATGCAGGATTGGATTAGGCAACGGAAGCCTGAAGATTACGGCTGAACAAAAGCTTGCAGAGTCAAGGCGTATCCTTCTCTGCAAGCTTTTTGCCGTGCACTTTAAAGCCTTAGCTAAGCTGCCACAATGCCGGCGCTGCCGCCGGCTCCCAGCCCGGCAGTGAGGTATGGGCCTGCAGGCAGACATACGTCTTGCCGCCGTAACTTACTTTGACGCCTGCCTGGTAGGCAACTCCCGCTGCCCATGCGGATACTCCCGGGGTCACGGTTGCTGTGGGCACCGGTGCCGCGGTTGGGCTAACGGTTGCCGTTGGTGCAGCTGTCGGGCCTGCGGTTGCAGTCGGACCCGCGGTACCCGTTGGCGCTGGCGAAGTGTTCCCGCAGGCGCCGATTGCTTTCCAGGCTCCGTAAGCCCCGCTCAAATCAGGACGTTCCCCTTGCGTCCACCATTTGGCTTCATAGAGCACACCGCCATACGAAGCCTGCTGGCCGAGATTGTATACGGCTGTTGCGCTCCAGGCCGCAGCCGTACATTGCCCGGGAGTGGCGGTCGGTGCCGGCGTTGGCGTCGCGGAAGGCTGTACGGTAGCCGTAGGTGTTGGTGTTGGCGTCGCTGTCGGGGTCGCCGTTGGCGTGGCTGCAGCGGACGGTGTCGGGGTTGGGGCCACGCCACCGTACAGCTTATCATACTCCGCCTGTGATGAGCTTCCGTTCAAGGTAATGCGCTGCGGGCCGCCCGTGAAGTTCAGCTTCATCATGCCCTGAAGCTCCAGTGCCGCACCATTCGCGATGGATTGTGAGGCTGTTCCGGTAATCCGGTAGCGGTTGAAATCCCAGGCTGCCGAGATTTGCTCTACAGCCCCTGCTCCCCAGACTGAGGTCAGCGTTGTGGTCGTCGGCAGATCAAACTCGAGCTGCCAGCCGCCGGGGATTTCGGCGCCGGTATTATTGGTTATTTTCAGCGAATAGGTGTAGTTCGGATGATCGTAGGTGCCGCCGAAGGCGACAGTGAAATTTCTGGGCGCTGGCAGCACTGGCTTAACGGGTCCGCCCGGTGGAGCGGCCGTCTTCAGCTGCTCGTAAGCATAGTCGGTCAGCGAGCTGCCGTAGGTGTATGTGCCGTCCGCCTGCTGGGAATAATCTCCGGTCAGCTCCCAGAACATCATTCCGCCGAGGCCTTTTTCCTTGATGTAATTAAGCTTGTAGCCCAGCGATTCCTTGTCCTCATAGGTGAGGAACACCTTACCCGCCGCATTGTACAAATACGGGGTCTTGGTAACAGAATCGAAAAACCGCTGATTGGCAGGGTCCTTCAGCAGATTCAGAATATGCCAGATCGGATTGGCCCCGGCGGGCTGCTCCGGAGCGGGATCGTTCCAGATGCCGTAGGTGCCGTCGGCTCCCCCGCCCGTGGATGCCGCTGAACCGTAAAGACCGGTGTTATTGACCCCGCCGCTGACATTCTTCCAGCCCCGCGAGTAGTAGGGAACGCCGATAACGATTTTCTCCGGGGGAAGTGCGCCGAGATAATAGCGGACCGCCCAGTCCGTGTTCAGCACCGGAGTGCCCAGCGCAGCCGTTTCAGTATCGCGGGAATCGGGATAAAGGGCGGAATGCGGTCCTACATAGCCGTTCCACGCACCGTGGAAATCATAGGTCATGAGATTGGCCCAATCCAAATAGGCGTTTGCTTCACCCAGCTTCATTCCGCCAAGAATCCACGAGGATGCGGTCGCGGCGATCGTCAGATCATATTTCTGGTTGTCCTGCGCTCCGGCCAGGTCGAGCTTTTCACGCAGCTTCTTCATCAGGAGCACATAGTTGTCGTAGTTGGCTGCACGCAGCGGTTCGGCCACGGCGGAGTCGTTCGGATTGCCGGAGAGGGCGGTACCGGACGGATATTCCCAGTCAATGTCTACTCCGTTGAACTGATATGTGCGCAGGAAATCCACCACGCTGTTGGCAAAGGTCTCCCGGCCTGCTTCCGAATTCGCCATATTATAAAAGCCGCCCGAGGCTGACCAGCCGCCTACAGAAATCAGGGTGCGCACATCCGGATAGAGCCGTTTGTATTTAATCAGCTGGTTGAAGTGGCCCTTGAACGGAACATCGTCAAGCTGTCCGGCATAATCCTTTTCAATTGCGGCTGTGCGGTCCAGGAAATCGATTTTGTTCTGGGCGTTGACTTTGGCAAAAGCATAGTTGATATGTGTGATTTTGCTCCACGGAATTTTGCTTACGGTATAGAAGCCCTTGTTCTCCTGATCGCCCCATTCAGGGAAATAAGCCACGATCTTGCGGGGGTGATCCGCAGCGGGCAGGGGAGCAGCAGGCGCAGCTCCTGCGGCGGTTGCCGCGTGGCCCTTGCCGGTTCCCTGTCCGGTATACAGGGGCAGCAGCAGCAGCAGACTCATAACCGCCGCAAGCATCCGGGGCATATTATTACGCCTGGAAATTGTGTTCCCTTTCATCTCACATTCCTCCATTTTCAGTTCATGCCATTCTTCCAAATACGGAAACGGCGCTCCATGCGCAAATTCTGTACCGTCAAAACAGAGCCGGAAGGAAGAGTTGCGGGGGGAACGCCGTTGTTTTAGCGGGATGCCTGAACTATTGTTCTAATTCAGCTGCCATAGGGCCGGTGTGGTCGCCGGCTCCCAGCCCTGAAGTGAGGTATGGGCCTGGAGGCAGGTGTACGTTTTGCCGCTGTAGCTCACTTTATCGCCAACCTTATAAGCCACTCCGGCAGCCCAGGCGGATACCCCGGGAGTTGCTGTGGCGGTCGGGCTTACGGTCGCGGTCGGCACCGGTGTTGTGGTCGGGCTTACCGTAGCCGTTGGCGCCGGCGTGGTGTTGCCGCAGCTCCCGATCACTTTCCAGACCCCGGAAGCACCGCTCAGGTCAGGACGCTCTCCCTGTGTCCACCACTTGGCTTCATAGAGCACACCGCCATACGAAGCCTGCATGCCAATTGTATAGACGGCTGCCGCATTCCAGGCCGCTGCCGTACACTGCCCCGGAGTCGAAGTTGGGGTTGCCGTTGGCGTAACCGTAGCTGTAGGCGTCGGGCTCGGGGTTGCTGTCGCGGCTGGGGATGCCGTCGGAGTAGGCGATGGCACCACCCCGCTGCCCAAATCGGCGTTCAGCTTGTTTTGCAGCGTTTTGTTGCGGTCGCCGCTGGTCTCCCAGAACATCGCTCCTGCCAGCCCTTTGGTTTTGATATAGCTGGTTTTGTAGCCGAAGGATTCTACGTCATCATAGCTGATGAAGGTTTGGTTAGACGGATTATAGAGATAAGGAACCTTGGAGGTGTTGTTCCAATAGCGGGTATAGCCGTTTTTGTTGATGTAATTGGCTTCGAGATCATAGAAGTCATAGCTTCCCTTTTCCCATGTGCCTGTGTTCGAAATACCGGCTGAGACCTGATATTGTCCGTTCCCTGTACTCGGCGCACCGCCCCAGCCGCGTCCATAGAACGGCATCCCCAGCACAAGCTTATTCGCCGGGACTCCATTCTCCAGATAGCTGGTAACGGCCTTGTCGATATTGTAATTGGCCGGATCGGTCAGACCCGACGAGGCTGCCGCCGGATCGTAGTAGAGCGGGGCGTTATGTCCTGTAGTCGTATTCCAGCTGCCGTTGAAGTCATAGGTCATAATATTGATCCAGTCGACAACCGCGGCGATTGCGCTAAGGTTATTGTTCTGAATATATGCGGGACCTGCGCCTGAAGCGATGGTCAGCAGGTAGGTTTTACCGTCGGCCGTACCGGCGGCATTCAGCTTCTCACGGATTTTCTGCAGCAGCAGCACGTAATTCTGCTTATCCTCCGCACGGTAGCTGTTGCCTGCGAGGCCTCCGCTGACCGGATATTCCCAGTCCAGATCGACGCCGTCCATTTGATATTTGCGGATGAAATCGACTGCGGAATTGGCGAATACCTCACGGGTCGCTGCCGTGGCGGCAACATCCGAGAACCGGTTCGACCAGGTCCAGCCCCCGACGGATATAACCGTCTTAAGGCTCGGGTTCTTTTCTTTCAGCTTCCACAGCTGCTTCAGGTTGCCTTTAATCGGGTCATCCCATTTGTCATCCCCGAAGCTTTTCTGGGCATCGATCCAGGGATCGCCCAGCACAATCGTGCCGTTCGGGACGCTGATGGTCTGGCCTTGCTCATTTTGGCAGGTCCAGGTGGCCGGATTCGGCCCGGTCGGGTCAGGATTGCCGTGAACCCCGTTCCAGCAAATATCGGCAAAGGCGTAGTTGATCACATTCATTTGGGCAGGATCGATATCCGTTACATTATAGGCCCGCCCATAGGCAGCCCACGAAGCATAATAACCGACGAGCTTGTAGCCCGCAGCCGCATTTGCGGTTTTGACACTGGTTCCAAGCGTTGAAAAAAGTGCAATGATCAGTGCAACGGCCATGCCAAGCGCAAAGGCTTTACGAAATCTGCTGTATTTCGGCCTCATTTTCAATTACCTCCTCAGTTCTATGCATGCTTGTAATCCTGCTTCACTGGCAAAGATCCTCGTGTCACCCCCCGGTTCGGATTCACCTTCACCCTGTGTCTCTAGCAGATTCATAACAACAGGATGATAGATTAAGTACACAAAAAAAGCGCACGGCAAATAATCATTTGTGCCAGTAATGTTGTCCGGTGTGCGGAAATGATCCTGTACTTCAGAAGTGCGTTTTGTGCGCTGTTGTCCGGCAATGCTTGTGCCTCAAAACGGTTGGGAGGGATGGCGGTGTACATGGAGTAGGGAATTGTTGTCAAAAGAAAGGATGAAGGCAATTCTTATTCTCATACAAAGCACATGATTACGCTAGGGGTAAATTTCCATAGTCAGGGGGGAATATCATCTAATTTCCAGTTATTTCGGCAGGCGGAAAGCACGTTCAAGGTAAACCGCAAAAACCGCAAAAAAAGTCTGCCCGCAGCTACACGGACAGACTTTTTTGAAAATATGGCCAGGCCGCTGCAACAAACGCCTGATTTTAATCTTCTACCTGCCCCGCTGGTCCTGCTGTTCCGCCAGCTTCTCGGTCAGCAGCTGCAGCGCCTTGCCCCGGTGGCTGATTACCTGCTTCTCTTCCAGCGTAAGCTCGGCCATTGTTTTCTCATACTCCGCCAGGTAAAAGAGGGGATCGTAGCCGAAGCCGCCTGCACCCGCCTGCTCGGAGGTAATCCAGCCTTCCACGGTTCCCTCAGCGGTCCATTCTTGTCCGGCAGAAGGATCATACAGGGATAAAGCGCAGACGAAACGGGCTGTGCTGAGCAGCGGCTGGCCTGTGTCCTCGCCCTGCTTAAGCTTCTCCAGCTCGTTCAGCAGCTTCAGATTATTCTCCTTGTCGTCCGCATCTTCTCCCGCATAACGGGCCGAGTAGACTCCCGGTCTTCCATCCAGGGCATCCACACAGAGGCCGGAGTCATCCGCCAGAACAGGCAGGCCGAGGGCATCCCCGACCGCCCGGGACTTCTTCAGCGCATTTTCGGCAAAAGTCGCTCCATCCTCCACCACATCGGGCAGGTCAGGATAATCGAACATGCTCTTAACGGTAAGGCCGAGCGGTGCAAAAGCATGCTGGAACTCCCGCACCTTGCCCTTATTCTTCGTCGCCACAATCAGAATACCGCTGCCGTATTTCATGCTACACCTCTTGGCCCGGCTGGCCGGAAGGAATTTTGAGCGCAATCGCGCCCAGCACTTCCTTTTGCGCGGCAATCAGCTCGTAAATTCCCCTCTCGCCCAGACCCAGCAGCTGGTCCAGCTCCTGCCTGGAAAACGGGCGTTCTTCGCCGGTGCCCTGCACCTCGACAAAAGCCCCGCCGCCGGTCATCACCACATTCATGTCGACCTTCGCTTTGGAATCCTCTTCATAGTTCAGATCAAGCAGCGTCCGGTCGCCGACAACCCCGACGCTGATCGCGGCCAGATAATCCGTGATCGGAAATACGCCCAGCTTATGCTGCAGCGCAATTTTGTTAACCGCAAAGGCCATGGCCACAAAAGCGCCCGTAATGGAAGCCGTCCGTGTGCCGCCATCCGCTTGAATGACATCGCAGTCCAGCGTAATGCTGCGCTCGCCCAGAGCGTGCAGGTTCACTACGGAACGCAGCGCCCGGCCGATCAGACGCTGAATTTCCATCGTCCGCCCGGTCAGCTTGCCGCGTGCCGCTTCGCGCTGATTGCGCGTCTGCGTAGCACGGGGAAGCATGGAATACTCAGCGGTTACCCAGCCTTTGCCCTGTCCCTTCAGGAACGGGGGAACCTTCTCGTCCACGGTTGCTGTACAAATAACCTTGGTGTCTCCCATCTCAATGATTACGGAGCCCTCGGCGTATTTATTGGTTTGGGTCGTTATCGTCAGCGGCCTGAGCTGATCTGCATTGCGCCCGTCTGATCTCATCTTTTCTGCCTCCTACATCTCTTGCTCTAAGTTTGTGTAAATTCCGCTTGTCCTTGCGCCAGCCCGCCTTGCCAGTCAATCTCCCAGCGGGCATGCATGTCTACAGGGAAAACAAGCTCCACCGGCATTCCGTCCTCTTACCTCTTACGCAGAAAGGGATGCCGTCCCCGAATAGAACAGGACGGCATCGCAAATTGGATTCAAATATAAGATTCGGGAAGGGCCCGCGTTATGGCTTGCTCTTGTTCCCTCAGCCACAGCTGCCGGCAACGCTTGCGGCATAACAGCCGGTTGGGGAGAATTCCGTCTTCACAAGCGGCAGCCGTTTCTTCTTGGCAAGATTTATTCTACCAAAGAGCAGGCACAAAAGCATCTTTTGCCCTTGCTTTCGATTCTACAGCGGCAGCACGTTCAAATATTCCGGCGCCGATACCGGCTGGCCATAGTCTACATTATTGGTGCCTGTTACAGTCTTTTGCCCGTTCATGCGGATTTGCACCAGGGCATCATCCGTATTCTGAGCAACGGTAAGCACGACGGATTCAAGCATTTCCGCAGGCACTCCCTTGCCGTCTTCGAACATATCGTCGGTCAGCGAAACGGTAACCACCCCGTTCTGGCCCGCTTCCACGGAGTCCAGCACCGTGTCCTGGGTCATCACCATCTCCAGCCCGTTCTCCGAGCCGGGACCGGTAATCAGCTCATTCAGCGCCGCCTCCAATGTGTCCTGCCCTGCGGGTACAAAGCGGGTCACAGGAACATAATACTGATGAGTCCCGTCAGGCGAAGCAGCGGAAAAATACACCGTAACCGCGCTCGAATTCATCAGCAGCGGACCATTCTTCGGCAGGTTGATGCCGAGGGTACGGGTTAACGGGCGGTCCAGCGGAGTGCCCTGAAGGGGCATTTCCGTAAGCTTTTTGCCGTCCACCCACAGCTGTACCCCCTGGATATCTTCCTGGCCGGTCAGCGTCCAGGTGATCGCTTCAAGTATTTTGCGTTCATCTGCAGGATCGTAATCATTAAAGCTCGAGTTGAACTCCACTACTGCCAGCTTCGCTTGGTCTACGGAGACATTCTTCACTTCCGTTCCGGCAGGCAGCACTCCCGTGAAGCCCTCCGGCAATGCTGAGGCATATTCCCCCTTGCTGACCAGCGCGGTCAGCGAATCCTTCAGCATCGCGGCGGCATCGCCTTCCGGCAGGCTGAGGGACACCGGAGCGAGCAGGCCGTTGCCATCCTCCAGAAAGACGGTTGTCCGTTCCCCGGCTGCAGCCGCCGGCGCAGTGTCTGTGCTCACTCCTGCTGCAAGATCCGTTCCATCCAGCGCTGCGGGCCCGAACACTCCCGTATCCAGCGTCCCGTCGCCGGTGACCTGCAGCATTTGCGCTTCGACCTCGCTCGGCGGCGGATCAACCGATGCCGATTCCGAACCGAACAGGCTGCAGCCGGACAAGGCGAGCGGAACCGCGAGCAGGCAAACCGCGGACAGCCCGCGGATTTGTTTCATATGCTTCATAAATGATTACCCCTTTCAATGCTTGAGATCAGTTGTACTGCTATGTATACGAGCCTCCTGTCCAAAAAATAACAACGGCTTATCCTAAATTACCGGTTTCTGGACAATTGCAGCGCAGGAAGGGTACAATTTCCTAAGCTGTATAAACTAATGACTCCAATTACGAGGTGACTGATCATCATGGCTGATGCTAATGCAAAAATACCTTACAGTCTCAACAGCAAAAAGGTCGCGGAGGCAACCACATTCTGGCTGCACAAACGCGGAGTAGCCTTGGAGGAGATCGCCGAGCTTGTTCTGCTGCTGCAAAAGAAATATTATCCGAACCTCACCATGGAAGAGTGCATCCATAACGTAGAGATGGTGCTGAGCAAACGCGAGGTGCAGAACGCTGTGCTTACCGGCATTCAGCTGGATGTGCTGGCGGAAGAGGGCAAGCTGTTCTCCCCTCTGCAGGATATGATCGAAAACGATGAGGGCTTGTATGGCGTCGATGAGATTCTGGCCTTCTCGATTGTGAATGTGTACGGGAGCATCGGCTTCACCAACTACGGCTATGTGGACAAGCTGAAGCCCGGTGTGCTGGAACGGCTGAATGACAAAACCACCGGCCAAGTCCATACCTATCTGGACGATATCGTGGGGGCTGTCGCCGCCGCCGCGAGTTCACGCATTGCCCACCGGAAGCAGGCCGAACGCGAGCAGGAGCTTGGACTTCCGCATGCGCCGGAGGACACGGAGGAAGCCGCGCGGAAGGCACCGCAGGACAAGGAACAGCCTGAATGAGGCCGGACCGGAAAGCTCAGCGGACGTAAAGATTACGCGGGCGCGAAGCCTTTTTTAAGCTGGACCGGGCTCCTGCCCGCTGCCGGGAACAGGAAGATGGGTGCTGCAAGGGCATAGCATGAACACCGGAGGCTAAGTGGAATTAGTATAACTAATCCGCTATCATCCATTCAGCAGTGGAGTTTAGTGGGATTTTGTACACCTATTTCGGCCGAATTCACCATATTAGGCCGATCTGCGCTGAATAGGTTCACTTATTACCACTAATGAAGTTTTGGGGGCCAAACTGCTGAGATTAGTGTTACTTTTTCCACTTAGCTTCTTATCCCCGCACTATGCGCAGGTAGATTCCGGATCAAGTTAACAGATTGGAAGGTGAACCGCAGAATGACCTATTCGTTTGTGATCAGCCCCGTGCTGGTACAGGAATTTGAGAGTGAAGATGAGCTGATTGAGCGGTGCAAGGAATGGAATCTTTTATCCAGTACAGCAACCCGGGTCAAAACCTATCTGTATAAGCGGCAAGGGCTTACTCTGCCTTGTGGAATTGTGGGTTACGTGGACCCTCAGACGGTTGTGATCCAGTTCGAGAACAAGCAGCAGCACTGTATTCATCCCGCCTATCTAAAAGAAATGCAGACCGCCGGCTTCGGCTCCAGAGCAGGTGCTGTTTCGGAAGCTGCAAAGGCGGATGAGGCTCCGGAAGCCGGGGTGGCGGAAGAAGCCGGGATAGCGGAAAGAGCTGGCATGATGGCAGAAGCTGACGTCGCGGAAGATAGTGAAAATGCGGCAGCTGTTCCGGAGAGAAGCGGGGATGCCTTGGGCGAAGAATCAGCGTCCATAAGCTCCGCCGCTGAAGCTGCCGGGACCGTAGAACCACCGGAAGCTCCAAAAAAGCCGGTCAAATCCAAGAAGAAGCCCGCCCTCGTGCTGCCCGAAGACAAGCTGCAGATGACGGCGATTGTAAAAGAGTTCACGACCGTCCCCAATCATTTCTCGGACAACGATGACGAGGTTATCATTTATGAAGGAGTGACCATTGAGGGACATGACCTTGCGATTGAGGAAGTCTGGTCCAGCCACAGCGCAACGCTGAAAAAGCTGGAGCTGGCTGTCGGCGATAAAGTTTCCTTTGAAGCAAAGATAGTCGCCAAGAAGCTCACTCAGCATCCGGTCAGGTACAAAATCAACAACCCGTCCAAGATGAAAAAGCTGGACTAACCGTTATGTGCACAGTCAGACAACTCATGGCGCTTCAATAACGGCACTTCTGCCGTTATTTCTGGACACTTCGGCCGTCGGCGCCTCAATAACGGCACTTCTGCCGTTATTTCTGGACACTTTGGCCGTCAGCGCCTCAATAACGGCACTTTTGCCGTTATTTCTGGACACTTCGGCCGTCGGCGCTTCAATAACGGTATTTCTGCCGTTATTTCTGGACACTTTGGCCGTCGGCGCTTCAATAACGGCACTTCTGCCGTTATTTCTGGACACTTCGGCCGTCGGCGCTTCAATAACGGTATTTCTGCCGTTATTTCTGGACACTTTGGCCGTCGGCGCTTCAATAACGGTATTTCTGCCGTTATTTCTGGACACTTTGGCCGTCGGCGCTTCAATAACGGCATTTCGGCCGTCGGCGCCTCAATAACGGCACTTCTGCCGTTGTTTCTGGACACTTTGGCCGTTGGCGCCTCAATAACGGCACTTTTGCCGTTATTTCTGGACACTTCGCAGTGATTTTGCAAAGAACTTAACACAGTACACGCAAGGTGGCTGCCTATTCTAAGGGACCGAGCTTCTGTAACGGTTTGGGAAGAGGCGGTCCTTCTTTTCCGAGTAGCAGCTGGAGGCGGGACTGGTAAAGTTCACGCATGAGTTCCGGTGGCAGTTGGCTTAACTTCCGGCAGAGGGACGAGGGGTGAATCGAAGAAACCCCCGTCCACTCCTGAAAACAAGGCGTGCGGAACAGGAAATCGGCGATGTCCTGCACCCCGGATCGGCGGCTCAGGATCGCTTCCATAAAAAGAAATGTGGTAATGCCCCAATTCAGTTTTTTGGCATAACGGTCACCGATCCACAACCTGCTTTTCGTGTTTAACCACGTAGTGACTTGACATAACAACCCTTGTTCAGGTAACTTATACATATACAGCAAGAGATCTCCTTTCGTGGGTGTCGTTACAACTTCTACGATACAGGAATCTCTTTTTTTTGTGCACTTTTTTAGATTTCCCTAGAATATAAGCTTCTTTGCAGGATTACGGACACTTTGGCCGTCGGCGCCTCAATAACGGAATTTCTGCCGTTATTTCGTAACTACTTAGGTACAACATTTTGATTTTAAAGGCTACTTAAATACTTTATGTTGTGTTTTTTATCTACTTAAATTTGAGTTTGCACCTATGTTTCAGGCAACACGACCAGATAAACATCTACATGTAGTGCTTCAAATCCCAATTGGTACAAAATGCACTATATGGGTACCTAAGTAGTAACGTTATTTCTAGACACTTCGGCCGTCAGCGCCTCAACAACGGTATTTCTGCCGTTATTCCTCGGCAACCCAGCCCTTGGCGCCTCAATAACGGCACTTCTGCCGTTATTTCTGGACACTTCGGCCGTCAGCGCCTCAACAACGGTATTTCTGCCGTTATTCCTCGGCAACCCAGCCCTTGGCGCCTCAATAACGGCACTTCTGCCGTTATTTCTGGGCACTTCGGCCGTCGGCGCTTCAATAACGGCATTTCTGCCGTTATTCCTCGGCAACCCAGCCCTTGGCGCCTCAACAACGGCACTTCTGCCGTTGTTGCTCAAAAAGGCCAGGCCGCGTATACATGGGGGACACCCTATGCATACGCAGCCTGGCCTCTATTAAGCTGCTGTCCGTCCGCTGCTTAGCTTACTTCATTGCCGCGAACATCGTCACCCCGCCGGAAGCGGGCTGGATTATCTCTGCCCGCTCCCGGCGCACCAGCTCGGCCAGATGCGCCAGCGCCTCGCTCATGGCGAAGCGCATCTGGTGCGCGCTGCTCACGCGGCTGCGGAACAGCGCTTCGCATACCGCGAAGCCGCTGAGCGGGCCGCCTGCAAGCAGAGCGGCCGTCCTGTCCAGCCGCTCCTCATGATGCGCGAGCAGGCTGTCCGCCCGCCCCGCGAAGCCCGTGAACGGTTCCCGGTGGCCCGGGAACGCCTGGCCCACCCGGAGGCTGCGCAGCTCGCGCAGCCCCTCCATGAAGGTCCGCAGCGGCTGCGGATCGCTGCCCGGCTGCAGGCTGACATTGGGCGAAATCTGCGGCAGCACAGCATCGCCGCACAGAATCTGCCCGCTGCCGCCGTGGTAAAAAGACAGGTGCCCCGGCGCATGTCCTCCGGTCACCAGCGGCTGCCATTTGCGGTTGCCCATGACAAATGGCTCCGCAGCATTGATGTAGGTCACCTCCGGCTGGGGGGTGACCTGGGGCAGGAAGCTCTCCAGATGCTCCCTGACTCCCTGCACCCACTCCTCCGGCATTCCGTAGCGGATGAAGAACAGCGGCAGCGCCTCATTCAGAATCCCCTCTGCTCCCCAGGTCAGCCGGGCTTCGTCATGCGCCCGCTCCGACATCCACACCTTGCCGCCGCTGCGGGACTGCAGCCAGCCCGCAAGGCCGTAATGGTCCGGGTGATGATGCGTAACCACAATATCCCGAATTTTACTCCAGGAAGAATTCAGCTCCTGCAGCACAGCCTCCCAGGCCGCTTCCGCCTCAGCCGTATGCGGGCCAGGGTCAATCACCGTAAGCTGCCCGTTCCGGTCAGGCAGAATATAGCTGTTCACTTGACGCAGCGGCGGAGCCATCGGAACCGAGACCTGAATAATGCCGCCCTCCCATGTGGTTAGGTCTGTCTTATGCATCATGCCGTCTCCGCCTCCCTTGAATCTTCTTCCCGACACCATCCTAAGGACGCACGCCCGTAAAAATCATTCGTGCCGAGCTCTCCGCAACGTATTCCTCTTCCTCATAGCTGCCGTGCACAGCCTCCAGCTGCAAGCCTGCGGCTCCAATCATCCGGCGGAACTGCTCCAGCGGATACAGCTTGACGCGCTCATGGTATTCACGGGGGGCGCCGCCCGCTTTGGAGGTCAGGATAATATCCTTTTTCACATAGCCGTCCTCAATCCGCCGCGATTCGTCGATCAGATTGTCTCCGTCCTCACGGACAGAGTGCGGAACCAGATGGCGGACCACATAAGACGGATTGAGAAAATCAATAATGAATTTGCCGCCCGGCACAAGCATGCGGTGAATTTCCCGCAGCACCTTCACCTGCTCCTCATCCTCTTCAAAGTAACCAAACGAAGTAAACAGATTAACCACAGCGGCAAAACCGCCCTCCAGCGGCAGCTTGCGCATATCCGAACGTATCCAGGTGACGGCTTCGGCCCCGGCCTGCGCCCGTGCTTCACGCAGCAGCGCTTCAGACAGATCCACTCCCGTAACCTCGTAGCCCGCCTCTGCAAGCGCCAGCGAATGGCGTCCCATGCCGCAGCACAGATCCAGCACCCTGGCCCCCTTCGGCAGCCCCAGCCATCCGATCATCCGCTCCACCTCGCGCTTCGCCCCGCCAAAATCCCTGTGTCTGTATACGATTAAATAATCCTCGCCAAAGCTCTCCTCATACCATTCACCCATGTTCCTTCTCCTCCCGCAACAGTACATGCACAAACCGTCCTATGTATGCTGAATGCGTGTATTCAAGCCCTGCTTTATCGCGCCTGATACCGGGCTTGGATACATCATCTGATGTAACGCAATTGTACCGCCTTTTCACCTTAAACTCAAAAAAGAGTCGCCATTCCGCCATACTTCCCGCGGTTGTGGCAACTCCTATTCTCATACTAGCCTTGCTTCTCCAGATAGACTCTGGCTTCATAGGGACGAAGCTTCAGCTTCCTTAAGTCTTCCTCTTTGCCCGGCGTGTAGTTGGAGATCAGCAGCTCCAGCTTTTCCGGCTGAAATTCCTCCGGCAGCTCGAACACCGGCTCCCGCTCAAAAAAATTCAGCACGACCAGCAGCCGCTCATCCTCCAGCATGCGGGTATAAGCATAAATTTCCGGATGCTCCTCCAGCAGCAGAACGTATTCACCGTAGACAATGACCTGATGCTTTTTTCTCAGCTGAATCAGCTTTTTGTAATAATGATAAATCGAGTCCGGGTCCTTGACCGCCCTGGCTGCATTGATCTCCCGGAAATTGGAGTTCACCCGAATCCACGGAACCCCTTCCGTAAATCCGCCGTCCTCGCCATCGTTCCACTGCATCGGCGTCCGGGCATTGTCCCGGCTTTTTTTGTGGATAGCGGCCATGATGTCGGCTTCGGGAACGCCATTCGTGCGTTTTTCCTCATAATAATTCAGCGTCTCCACATCCCGGTAATCGTCAATCGACTCAAAGCCCGCATTCGTCATCCCGATTTCCTCACCCTGGTAGATATATGGCGTACCCTCCAGCATGTGAATAAAGGTGGCCAGCATTTTGGCCGAGGGGATGCGGTAATACATATCGTTGCCGAACCGCGATACCGAGCGCGGCTGGTCATGATTGCACAAATAATTGGCGTTCCAGCCTTTGTTGTGCAGGACCGTCTGCCAGTTGCTGATGATTTTTTTCAGCTCCAAAAGGCTCCAGGGGATGGTGTCCCACTTCCCTCCGCCCGGTGCGGCGCAATCCAGATTCATATGCTCAAATTGAAAGGTCATGTTCAGCTCGCGGCGTCCGTCGCCGACATAATCGAGCGCCTGCTCCGGCCCGAGGCCCGAGGTTTCGCCGACCGTCATAATATCGTAAAAGTAGAGCACCCGATCATTCAGATTGCGCAGCAGCGTATGGACATGCTCCAGATTGGAGAACATGTCATACGCCCGCACAGTTGCCGTGCCGTTAGGATTCAGAGCATCGGGATACCCGTCCTTCTTCACAATATGGGCAATTGCGTCAAACCGGAAGCCGTCGATCCCTTTCTTCAGCCACCACTGCACCATTTCATGCAGCTTGTCGATCACGGCGGGATTCTCCCAGTTCAGATCCGGCTGAAATCTGGAATACAGGTGCAGGTAATATTCCCCTGTCCTTGGATCGAGCTCCCAGACCGAACCGCTGAAATAGGACTCCCAGTTGTTCGGCGGACCGCCGTTTCTGCCCTTTCTCCAGATGTAATAATCCCGTTTGGGATTATCCTTCGAGCTTCTGGATTCAATGAACCAGGGGTGCTGGTGGGAGGTATGGTTGAGCACCAGATCCATCATCAGCTTCATCCCGCGCGAATGCATCTCCCGCAGCAGCCGGTCAAAATCATCCATCGTTCCAAATTCCTTCATAATGTCGCAATAATCACTGATATCATATCCGTTGTCGTGGCCCGGCGATTTATAAATCGGACATACCCAGATTACATCCACACCCAGATCCTGCAAATAGTCCAATTTGGACATAATTCCGCGCAAATCTCCAATTCCGTCACCGTTGCTGTCCATGAAGCTGATCGGATAAATCTGATACACGACGCTTTCTTTCCACCATTTGGGGTTCACCGGAATTCCCTCCGCTTCTGCGATTCCTGCTTGGATAAGAGCTTCAGATCCGTATAAAGGCCACCCCGGCCTCTTCCGGACATATTAATATATCTTAACCACACCGGAGGAAGAGAATAACAAAATTCCGTTAAAACCTTTCACTTCCGTGCATCATCAGTCACTGGCCGCCTTAGCAGGCAGAGCGTCAATCGACAATGCTGAAAGGAAAGGCCCTGTATGTACTTCGGCAGCTGAATCTGCAGAAAAAAAAAGACGGAAGCTCATTCTTTTCTTAATAAGGAAGAGCTTCCGTCTTCTGCTTTTAAAGGTTCCGCCACTCTGCTCCGCAGGTTTGTGCTGCCGGTTAGAACCGCGCTCCCTTTCATTTGAGCCTAGCTTAATTGCTTGATTACAATCGACGCGTTGACATTCGCCTGCGTGCCCCCGGCCAGTGTCTGCAGCGTGACTGCCGCCGCGGAGCTGTGGTTGCGCAGCGTCAGCACATCTCCCGAGGCCAAGGCGAAGATCGCCTGCCCGGTGTTTTGCTGGGTTCCTGCACCCGAGCCGTATACGGTACCCGCAACCTCGGCCCCGTTGACGAACAATGCGAACTGGTTGGGTTCCACGCCGGATACCGAGAAATTGACCTCATAAATCCCGGCATTAGTCACTGAAATTGTCGTTGTGCCGGGAGCATGGGTAATCCCCGGAGTCAGCAGACCGTTCGTATCAAAAGACACATCCGCCTCAATCGGCACGACCTGCGCCCCCAGATTATACACATAACCAAATTGGGCTATCCCTCCGGCCGCACCCGTTGCGCCGGTTGCGCCTGCCGCTCCTGCAGCTCCGGTTGCGCCCGTTGCTCCAGCAGCCCCGGCGGGTCCCGCGGGTCCGACCGCCCCGGCCGGTCCGGCAACGCCGGCGGGTCCGGCAATTCCGGCAGGCCCGGCAATTCCGGCAGGCCCGGCAATTCCGGCAGGCCCTGCGGCTCCGGCGGGTCCCGCCGGTCCGGTAGGTCCGGCAGCGCCGGCGGCCCCAGCCGGTCCAGCGGGACCCACCAGTCCTCCGATTCCTGCCGGGCCGATGGCGCCGGCGGCCCCGATAGCTCCGGCGGCCCCAATGGCTCCGGCGACGCCCAGCGCTCCCGTAGCACCCATTGCGCCCAGAGCGCCGACAGCGCCGGCGGCGCCAAGCAGCCCTGCGGCTCCGGCCGCTCCCAGGCCGCCCGTTGCCCCGGCCGCGCCCAAAGCCCCGGCGGCCCCGGCGGCGCCCAGCGCACCGGCGGCTCCAATAGCCCCCAGGGCTCCGGCTGCACCCGTTGCCCCCAGCAATCCTTCTGCACCGGCGGCCCCCAGAGCTCCGGCGGCTCCGGCTGCACCCGCTGCACCCAGCGCTTCCACAGCACCCGCTGCGCCAAGCGCTCCGGCGGCTCCGGCCGCTCCCAATGCACCAAGCGGAATGTTTACACGGACAATCTGCTTTTTGACGATAATTTTCTTGCAGCCGCATTTCCTTTCCGTTTCATGCTTCCGTCTTGCAGTTTTTCTTTTAAGCCCTTTCTTGCACGGTTTTGGCAAAGAGCACTCAAGCCGCTTTTTCTCAGGATTCGGGCATTTTTTCTTAAGCTCCAGACTTCCCATTTACAGCACCTCCCAATAGACTTGATGTATAGTACTCCATTTACCCAGGGAAGGCATGGACATCTGTCTCGTAGGCCGCAGTTTATTTTTGCAAAATCCGGGTGTTTACCCCGTCCGGACAAGCTGAAATTACCCGGGACCGGAATAATCTGTTCACATGCCTGGACACCTCTGCTGCTGAGCGGACATATACTATAGATGGACAACCCGCCCAGTCTTGTTCAGCTTAACTTGCAATTGCACCTGTACAGCGGCTTGAATTCAACTCTTTCCCCAAACATCCAGCCTGCATTTCAGCCCTCAGACGCAGAGCTTCGCCCCAAGCCAAAAAGGACCGCATCTGCTGCAGATTCTGCAAGAGAAGGGTCCTGCCTTCTTCTCTACAACAGGCCCACCATTTTCAAGCCCTCAAGAATGCCGTTCTCGCTGACATGCTTGGTCACATAGGCGGCGGCCGCCTTCACTTCATCCTCCGCATTGCCCATCGCGATGCCATGACCAACAAAGCTAAGCATCTCCAGATCATTCAGTCCGTCGCCAAAAGCATAGATATCTTCCCTCGGCACACCAAGAATTTTCATCATCTGCTGAATGCCCCCCGCCTTCGAGCCATTTCCCGGCAGCACATCCATACAAAGCTTATGCCAGCGGACAAAATTCAAATGCGGATACGCTTCTGAGTACAAGCCCTGATCCTCCTGCGGGCAAAAAATCAGCGCCTGATAGATTTCATGCTGCAAAAAATAACCCGCATCATGGGTCGGAAACGCCAGCTTCAGAGAGCCGATGCTTGTTTTGATGTACTCATGCTCCGCAACATTTACGGTCATGCCGACAGCATCAATATAGGCCACCGGGTGATCGTTCTTCTCGGCGAACAAGGTCAGTTTCTGCAGAGATTGGGTATCCAGGGGGTTGCAGTAGATCTCTCTTCCTTTAAAAACTACGTATTGCCCGTTCAGTGACACATATGAATCAATTCCCAGCTCTTCACGCAAATCCTCAAACATGTAAGCAGCTCTGCCGGTGGCGATAGCCACATTGTGGCCCCGGCTTTTCAGTTCAGCGATGGCTTCCTTCGCAGACGCGGGAATTTTCTTGGCTTCATCATAAATCGTGCCGTCAATATCAAAAAAGATTGTTTTTTGAGTCATTGCTCCTCCATTCTACTTGCCTTCTCTGCTTATCACTCCTGTTGCTGATGGCCGTGAACCCTTAACAAGCATATATTTGCAAAAAAAGCAGGCAGCGCTCCCCTCCTCCTTAATGAAGATCAGCGCTGTCTGCTTAATATTAACACTTCAGAGCCATCCAAACCTCAAGCACATTTCCGTCACAGGCGCCTGGCCTACGCTGTAAAACCTTCTTACAGGCCGCTCAGGCGTTCTGTGTTCTAATCCCGGCTCCGGCGTTACGCTCCATTCTTATACAGCGTTCTGTGCCCGCTGCTGCTCTTCCATCAGCCACTGCACCAGCATATATTCCGGTACAGTTCCTTTACGGGCCTCTGCGTATGCACGGACCCGCTCCAGGAGACGCCCAGCAGTATCCGCACTGATCGCAAGGCCCCACTGATCGAGCACATGGGACACAGCACCGGTGCCGGAATGCTTGCCCAGTACGAAATGGTGGCTCCGGCCCACTTCAGAGGGATCAAAGGTCTGATAAGTGGCTCTCTCCTTCATCAGACCATCCACGTGAATGCCCGACTCATGCGTAAAAGCCATCTGTCCCACAATGGGCTTGGCATCTCCTACACTGCGGCCGGAAGCGGCAATCACCTTGTCGGCCAAGCCTTTGAGCAGATCGAATCTTACGCTGCTCTCTCCACCGTACAGGTAATGCCAGGCCATCGCCACTTCCTCCATGGCTGCGTTCCCGGTGCGTTCGCCGATTCCGGCCACCGTGGTGCTGGCCCACACTGCACCTGCGGCGATTCCGCTCAGCGTATTGGCGCAGGCCAGCCCGAAATCATTATGGCAGTGCACCTCCAGCTCAACATCTGCCGGGACCGCACCAAGCAGAGTGCTTACGCGCTCTGCAATCTGCCCTGGATGATGGGCCGAGACCGTATCCGCATAACGGAACCTGCGGATTCCCTCCTTATGGAGAGAATTCACCAGCTGGACCAGGAAACCCATATTGGCCCTGGAGGAATCCTCCATCCCTACCGACACCGTCATCCCCAGCGACAGGCCATATTCGGCCGCGCCAAGCAGCTTGTTCAGCCCCTCCGCAGGGGTGAGGCCCAGCTTGCCCTGCAGCTGAATCTCCGAGACGGGAATGGACACGTGGCTCCAGTTCACTCCGGTCGCCCGCGCCTTGTCGATATCCCCCGCCACCGAACGATTCCAGGTCATGAGCTTCATCGGGAGATTCAATTCGGCGATGGCCGCAATATCCTCCTGCTCCCGCTTGCCCATGGCAGGAATCCCCACCTCTGCCTGCTCTACTCCGCACTCCGACAGCAACTTTGCGATTTCCAGCTTTTCCGCCCTCGTGAATGAAACTCCAGCCGCCTGTTCACCATCCCGCAGTGTCGTGTCACATAGCTTGAGACTTTTCACGGTTTACCTCCTTCTCCGCAGCAAGCGCAATTCGGATTACGGGCAATATGGACGCTGTAACAGGCGAAGTCGAGTGAGCTGAAGCGATGCATCACGCCCGCATAAGTTGTCCCTACCCCTGTAATCCATTTTACGGCTTCCAGCGCAGCCAGACAACCTGCAATTCCGGAGGTCGCTCCCAGAACTGGAAATCCAAGCGGCTCCCACTGCGGCTGCACATCCGGATACAAACATTCCAGGCAGGGCGTTAGACCGGGAATGACCGTAGTCAGGGAGATTTCAAATCCATACATAGCGGCTTCCACCATAGGTGTGCCGGTATCTACACACAGACGGTTCAGCGTATATCTCTCCGGAAAATCATAACGGGCGTCGATCACAATATCTGCGCTCTCCACCCAGGGTCTGGCAAGTTCATATTCAATCCTGGAATTATAGCCCTCAATCTCGACATGCGGGTTCAGGCGCTTCAGCTGGGCAATGGCCGTGCTCATCCGCTCCATCCCCAGATGCTCCGCATCCATGAGAATTTGCCGGTTGAGGTCAGGAGGGACAATTATCCCTTCATGGGCCAGAATAAGCTTGCCGACGCCCGCCGCTGCCAGATACAGCGCAGCCGTTCCTCCAAGTCCGCCGATTCCGGCCACCATCACCGTCGCTTCCTTCAGCGCCTTCTGCCCGTCTTCTCCGAGCAGCTTAAGCTGCCGGGCATACCGTTCCAGCTCCATATCACCGGCAAGCTGCTCCATCCCTGTTCCCCCCTGTGACTGATAATTAATTCGCGCCTTTAGCCTTCGAGGCTGAGCAATCCGTGAAACTGCGTCATCTCGTTATATTTTTCCAAAAAGGCCAGGCCTTCCTCCACACACTCCACTCCATAACGGATGGTCTTCTCCTCCGAGGTGAAGGGGAAGGGAAAGCCGGCCCGCAGACTTTTCAGCACCAGGATGACACGGCCGCTGTACAGCAATCCCCTTCCAAAGCCCTCCACATTAATCTCGGCGGTGCTTTGCACCATGGTTCCGCTCTTCTCTTCCATGACTCCGGCGATGGCCTGGAACAGAACCGGAACCTGCTGGCGGACCTTCGGAGATACGGCACAGTTGAAGTCCGATTTATCCTTGTCCTCGGCGGTAGCCAGGAACAGCTTGGCAATCTTCTCCTGCGGGGACAGCGAGGCATGCCGTCCGAAGAAGTCAGCCGTATCCAAAAGATTGCACAAACGGCGGACAAAAGCATCCGCCGTATCTTGATCCAGTTCTTTTTCGGCCTTGCGGCGGCGGAGCTTCACCGCCGCTCCTTCCAAGGAAGGAGCAGCTTGAATTGTCATCTTCTCATTTGCCAATGGTTCCATTCGCTTCCTCCCCTTCGCCTGTGCCTTCCTCTTCCGCACGCAGCACCTTGGCCAGCCACATCGGCGGCTTGCCCTGAAGCATCTCAACCAGACGCTTCACCTGCTCGTCAATCGGGCTGCCGAACGGAACCTTAACCGGCATAATCTTGCGGCGCGTCACCTTCGCGGCGGCTGAAGCGCCAATCTGCATGATGAAGATCAGTGTGCAATCTTCTACCGCCGCCAGCCGGTTGTCAATTTTACCGGCTTCATCCTGATTCAGGACAACCGGCAGCTTGCGCAGTTCTACCAGTTCGCCGCCATTTTTGGTTACATTATATACGGCGAACATAGGACTTTGCCCAAAGTGGGCATTCACGCGGCTTCCATCATCTGTGGCGAATGCTACTTTCACGGTGTTTGGCCTCCCTTTGCATTAACAAATTCCCTGCTTTATTACTCCACTCCATGGCGCCTCTGTATCCTACAGAGACGGACATGTAAGCTCCAAGCTCGTTCCATACCGGAAAGCCGGCCGGCATAAATGCAGCGTCAATCCGCTTCGCTCCGGCGATGCCGTGAGAATTGCTGATCCAGAGATCGGCCCCCTTGCCCAGCACTTCGGCATCGTCCAGATCTCCTACCCACACCTCGCGCTCCATTCCTGCAATCAGCGGTGTTTCATAGGAAGCAATCAACGCCTTCTGCTCCACCCCAAGCTCTTCAAGCCATCCCGAGACGGAATACAGATGATCCGGCTCCAGCGCGGTCATTGCAGACATGCCGGCAAACTGAAAATGCGCGTCAAGCATGCTGTCGAGCAAATTCTCACGCTGCCAGCAATACCGCAGCGGCACCGGCTCTCCGCTGATCTGGTGCAGAAAATGCAGCAGCTCATCGGAAGCCTTAAGTCCCATCGCGCCTTCAAAAACCTTGTAAGGCGTGCCAAGCGCATTGTGAAGCCTTCTTGCCGGACGCTCCATGCTGCCGCCGATGGCGATTGTCAGCCCGGACTGCAGACTCTGCAGCATGGAATCCAGCGGCACACCGCCACGGGTCAGCGGAGAGAACCCGGTCAGCAAATGCCCTGACAGGGAGGTCGAGATATCCGGCAGCGCAATCACCTCGAAGCCGAAGGAAGAAATAATCTCCTTCAGTTCCATCACATCCGCAGGTGTCAGGAAAGATCCGGGCAGCAGCGTAATCTGCCGGGTATTCACGCTTCTCGAGCCCCTGTGCCCCACCTGCTGGATCATTTCATCGATCATCGCCTCCACCGTAATGCTGAAGCCCGACTCCAGCGAACCGCGGAAGTCAGGGAGCACCACGGAAAAAGCAAGTCCTCCGCGCATGTTCCGCTCCCGTTTGTAGGACTTGAGCATGCTCTGATAATCCACCCCGGCGACATCGGTCAATTCCGTTCCGATAATTCCGATAATATCGGGCCGGTGCTTGCTCAGCACCAGGTTAAGAGCCTCCTCCAGATTCCGGTTGGCATCGAAGATGACATCCATCTCCTGCAGCGCGGAGGTCTGTACGGCGATCGGCTCGCGGAAATGCCGGGTCAGCAGTGCCTTGGGAAACGCGGAGCAGCCCTGAGAGCCGTGCATCAGCGGCATGGCGCGATAGCAGCCCTGCAGCGCCAGCACGGCGCCGAGCGACTGGCCGATCTTGATCGGATTGACTGCGGCCGGTTTTTTCCTTCTGCTAACGGTCATAAGGAGGCGCCTCCTTGTCCCACGGAGCCGGACTCGCGGCCAGCTTCCAGATCGGATTGGCAAGCGAATAGGTCAGCTCCTTGGCCAGCCGCAGCAAGCCTTCATATCCCGCATATGCCTTATGTCTCTCCTGGTTGATATCAATGAATGGAATCTGCTCCTTCATCGCCACGTACATATTGCGGCCGCCGGCGATCATAATATCCGCCTTGCGCTCACGCACCGTCTTGAGAATCCGGCTCGCGCCGCCCTCGGGAATATATTCGGTGTCGTCGCTCACCCGGTCGGCAATCCGCCGGACATCATCCTCCGTGCTTTTGTTCGTGCCGACGCCCACCACCTGAACGCCAAGCTCCTTAAGTGCGGAAATGACGGACCAGCTTTTGACGCCGCCGGTATAGAGCACCGCCTTCTTCCCTTTCAGAATCTTGCGGTAAGGGCGCAGATCCTGGGTGAGACGGGCCTCTTCACGTTCGGTGAGGCGGTCTACGCGGCGCTCCATTTCGCGGTCATTCATCAGGAAGGCCATCTGTCTTAATGAATAGGTCGTTTCCTTGGCACCATAGAAAGAGCCTTCGAAGTAAGGAATCCCGTACTTCGACTCCATTTCCTTCGCGAGTCCGAGCAAGGCCCGGCTGCAGACGACCATGTTAACCTTCGCATGGTGCGCCCAGGTAATCTCCCTGTAGCGGGCGTCTCCTGTAATACGCGAGGTTACCGAAATACCGGCACTGTTCATCAGCTTCTCGATATCCCACATCTCGCCGGCGATGTTATATTCGCCTATAAGATTGATGCCCATGGACATATCTGGAGCGGGTTCCCCGGTACCGATGACATACTGCATCAGGGCATCTCCGGCCAGACGGTTGCCAAGATTCTTGCTGCCGACAAAACCGGGGCTGTTCACCGGGATAACCGGAATGCCCAGCCGGTCTGCCGCAGTCTTGCAAACGGCATCCATGTCTTCACCGATAAGGGCAGTCACGCAGGTTGAATATACAAATATTGCCGGAGGCGCAAAGCGCTCGGCAATGTAGTGAATACTTTCCTTCAGTTTCTTCTCTCCGCCAAAAATAATATCGGAATCGGTAAGATCCGTAGCAAAGCCATATTGGGACAGGGAGGGGCCGCTCGACAGAGCCCCCCTGCTCTCCCAACTGTTCCCGGCACAAGCAATCGGACCATGGACAAGATGCGCAGCGTCCATAATCGGCAGCAATGTAATTTGGGCTCCGTCGAAGGAGCAGCCTCCAGCCGCTTCACCCGGTTTGGGCCGTGGACAGGGCTTGGATTTTGGGGCTAGGCTCCCGCAAGCCTCGGAATCAAATTCGTCTTTTCGAACAGGGTCCATCGGCTCTCATCTCCTTCGCTAAAGTTGCTTGCTTCACGCTGACTCGCGCTACTAAGGCGGCCTACTCGCACATTATTGCAAAATTCCCGGCCTGCCCTGTCCCCGGAATTTGGCTTGAAATAATCCTTCGCCGAAATGTAAGGGACCAGGGAACGCCGGGTGAAATGATTTTTACATTTATTCAAATTGATGTATTTATAATATAAAATATCCTTACAGAAAGTTTCAGTAATTTTCGTCACTTCAACTCAATTCGCACCAGCGTATCACTTAACGTACCAATTCGAAATTGAAGCCGGAATTATTATCGTCCAATTGCTGAAGGATAGTATTAACTATCAGACTCAGCAGATTTAGAGTTCCTTGGTAACCTAGTATTGGATAACGGTGCATATGATGACGGTCAAAGATAGGGAATCCAACCCGGATCAGCGGAACATCGGCATCCTTAGCGGCGAATTTCAGATGCGAGCTGCCAATAGCCAAATCAACCGGATCATTGATCAGCAGTGAACGCATATGCCACAAATCTTTTCCGACATGCACTGTTGCTTCTGAACCGTACGGACTCGCAGCCAGAAGAGCTTCGGCTTCCGTCTTGAATTTCTCTTCTTGAAAATCAACATCCCCGTTGGAGCAGACAATATGCACCGGCTCCATACCAATCTCGAGGCAGAACCCGATCAGACCGATTAAAAGATCCGGATCACCTACAAGCGCTACCCGTTTGCCATGAAGATAAGGATGGCTGTCCATGAGAGCGTCCACTACCCGGCCGCGCTCCTCGGTAAGTGATGCAGGAATAGGAAGTCCTGTCAGTTCACTGATTGTTTCCAGAAGTTTATCTGTACCTTTGATACCGAGCGGCGTAGATAATGCAGCAATTTGCTGGTTCCAGGTTCCGCTGATATATTCCTGTGTCTTCTTCAACGTATACTTTTGCAGTGACAGGGTCGCAAGCGCATTGGCTGCTTGCGGCACATCCTCAAGCTTGGTACCGCCATAATAGTATTCGTATTCTCCCGTAGCCGGCGAATCATAGTTGCCACTGTGATCGCCTATGATTGTAAACTTCGTATCAAAAGCGTTCAGGATTTTGCGAATCTCACCAAAGTTTCCGGTGTATGGCTCAAAGCCAAGCATAACGTTCAGCTTCTCGCCTGTCCCTTCACCACTTCCAGGATTCGCCTGAATACCGGAGCGTTCATACAGATAACTCAAGATTCCTTTGACCATAGAATCATAGCCGGTGATATGCGAGCCGACAAAACTTGGCGTATTGCAATAGGCCACCGGGAACTCTTCACTGATTACCCCTTTAATACGGGCGTTGCCAATAAAGGAATTAAGATCATCACCAATAACCTCGGCCATACAAGTTGTACACACAGCAACCATTTCCGGTTTGTACAGTGCTACACTGTTCTCAAGGCCGTCAATCAGGTTGTTCATTCCTCCGAACACAGCGGCATCCTCGGTCATGGAAGTGGAGACGGATGGCGTAGGTTCTTTAAAGTGACGGCTTAGATGGCTGCGAAAGTAGGCGTTGCAGCCCTGCGAACCGTGCACAAAGGGCAATGTCTTCTCAAACCCGAGGGCTGCCATAACTGAACCTAATGGCTGACATGCTTTATGTGGATTAATAACAACATTCTGACGGTTAAAGTTCTTTTCCATATATTCGGCAGATTTGGAGTAGGCGAGAGCTTCGGCAGTTTCCTGCTCGCTGCAAGGCGCTTCGAACTGTTTTTTGTTCTCCCGCTGCTGCACGTAACGTTCTTCCTTGAACAAGCTGGTGTTGTCTTTAATGTTCAATTCGTCCTTGCTCATACGCTCGCCCCCTCTGGCTGGATTTTCGCCTTTTTATTCACCAGATCCCACACCGGGCTGTTTACAGTCATATCCATATCCTTGGCAAAAACCTTGAACCCGTCAAATCCATGATATGGGCCGCTGTAATCCCAAGAGTGCATCTGACGGAACGGAACACCCATTTTGTGGTATACATATTTTTCTTTAACTCCCGAACCGACCAAGTCAACACCCAATCTCTGGGTGAGCTCTTCAAGCTCATAGGCCGTCGGGTCATCCATAACGATTGTTCCTTCTTTCAACATCGGGAGCATCTTTTCGTAGTCATCTTTGTGGGCAAATTCGTAACCGGAAGCCACGATGTCCATGCCCAGGTCTTCATAAGCTCCGATGGTGTGGCGGGAGCGCAGCCCACCGATCATGAGCATTACCGTTTTCTTCTCCAGGCGGGGTCTGTATTTATTGATAATGGCATCCATTTGCGGCTTGTATTTGGCGATCATCTTCTCGCAGTTCTCCTGAATTGTTGCGTCGAACAGGGCTGCAATCGCACGCAGGCTCTCATAAGTCTTCGTTGGTCCGAAGAAGTTGTATTCAAGCCAAGGAATACCATATGCTTTTTCCATATGATCTACCATGTAGTTCATGGAACGGTGGCAGTGAATCAGGTTAAGCTTTGCTTTATGAGCTACTTCCAGTTCGTTGAGGGAGCCATCACCGGACCATTGGGCAATAACGCGAAGCCCCATTTC
This sequence comes from Paenibacillus sp. S150, assembly GCF_019352175.1. GTDB lineage: Bacteria > Bacillota > Bacilli > Paenibacillales > Paenibacillaceae > Paenibacillus_AQ. Next base: position 211,194 of record NZ_JACBYI010000004.1, on the reverse strand, counting down.
TTCCAGCAGGATACGGGATGCCCAAGCGTCACCGCCTATATTGTAGTCACCGATAATGTTGACATCATATGGCCCCGTCTCAGCCAGTTCTGCACGCCCCATTACAAAATCGCGGATGGCATCATTAGCGATATGGTGACCCAAGGATTGGCTGACACCACGGAACCCTTCACAGCGTACCGGAACAATCGGCATATCTAGCTCTTTGGACATTTTTTTGGAAACTGCTTCAATATCATCACCAATCAGTCCGACCGGACACTCGGACTGAACCGATATGCCTTTGGCAAGAGGAAACATTTCGGTAATCTCACGCATGATTACTGCAAGCTTCTTATCCCCGCCGAAGACAATATCCGTCTCCTGAAAATCACTTGTGATTTGCATGGCCGTAAAGTTATCGATGCCCAGCGTTCCGTTGGCAAAGTTACGGCGCGAGCCCCAGCTGTATTGCCCGCAGCCGACAGGACCGTGGCTGATATGAACCATATCCTTAATTGGCCCCCATACCACACCTTTGGACCCTGCATATGCGCATCCGCGCGGTGTCATAACGCCCGGACGGGATTTAATGTTGGACTTCACTGCGCACGTACCACAATCTATTGCATTATCTGTAGCGACCTGAAAATGCTTTTCGCGGTCTTTCTTCGCTTTCTTGGGATAAGCTTCGAGAACCTCTTCTACTAATTTCTTATTCTCTTCTTCGATATTCAGTCCCATTTATTGACCCTCCTTTTCGTGGTGCAGGACGCTTATGCCGCCTGCATGGCCTCTCTCTAGGCCACTGAAAGTTCATCCGGTGAAGGCCGTCTCTCCACTCCCTTTCACCGGATGCCTGGGTAATGACGGCTTGCTGGCTTATTGGCCGGAAGCCTGCAGCTTCTTGAGCGCGGCTTCTTCATCTTCGATAATTCCGAATTCCATCAGCAGCTCTTCCAGCTCTTCCATGGAAATTGGAGTAGGGATGGTCAGCATTTTGTTGTTGAGGATTTTTTCAGCCAGGATTTCATATTCTTTGGCTTGTTGATGTGCAGGGTTGTACTGGGCAACTGTCATTCTGCGCAGCTCCGCATGCTGAACGATATTATCGCGGGGTACGAAGTGGATCATCTGCGTGTTCAGACGGCGGGCAAGCTCCATGATCAGCTCATCTTCACGGTCAGTGTTACGGCTGTTGCAGATCAGTCCGCCCAGTCTCACGCCGCCGCTTGTGGCATATTTCAGGATACCGCGTGCGATGTTGTTGGCGGCGTACATTGCCATCATTTCACCGGAACAGACGATGTAAATCTCCTGCGCCTTGCCTTCGCGGATAGGCATTGCGAACCCGCCGCATACAACGTCGCCCAGTACGTCATAGGATACGAAGTCCAGATCCTGATAAGCGCCTTCCTGCTCCAGGAAGTTGATGGCTGTAATGATCCCGCGCCCTGCACAGCCTACGCCCGGTTCAGGTCCGCCGCACTCTACATTGATGATGTCGCCGAAGCCGGTCTGCAGCACATCTTCGAGTTCAAGATCCTCTACGGAACCCAGTTCTGCCGCCAGCTCCAGTACGGAGTTCTGGGCTTTGGTGTTCAGTATCAGGCGTGTGGAGTCTGCCTTGGGGTCACAGCCTACGATCATAATTCTTTGTTTGAATTTGGTTGCGAGCTGGGCCAAAGTATTTTGGGAAGTTGTGGATTTACCGATACCGCCTTTACCGTAGAAAGCTATTTGTCTCATGATTCATCATCCCTTCGAAATGTTTATATTTTCAAAATAAGAACTGTACTTCACACTTTCGAGAATCGCTTCCTGTATTCCACCTTTGCGGACGAGAGGCAGGACTCCGGTCTTGTTCAGGCTCGCACGCGGGCCATCGCCGATACCGGAGCAGAGAAGAATGCGGCAATCACTTAAAATGGAGATGATTTCTTGCAGCGTGGCGGCTTTGTCGCCATTGCAGTCGGCTTTGCCTTGGCAGTATGCCTGTATCTTGCGGACACCGAGCAGCTGGACATCCGCTCCGTCGGTATCGTAAACCAGGAATTCCGTCGCATGCCCGAAATGCTGATTGACCTTATCGCCGCCCCTGGTGGCTACCGCGACCCTGATCTTCGGGGCATTCTCTTGCAGGCGTCTGGCCTGTTTGGCTTTGACACGCTCGCGGATCTTCGCGTCCAGCTCGCCCTGGAACAGCGCCCTGGCTTCTTCGTTGATTACCGGATCAGCCTCCATGGCCTCGAGCGGAAAATCCTGATTGCGGTCCTGGCCCAGCAGTCCGATGGCATCAGCCCGGCATTGCCGGCAATGGCGCATCACCTTCATGCCGTCGCGTCCAAGAAGCTCCTGCAGATTGTGCAGCTCCTTCGGACGGGGCGCTTTGCGGCCGTCCAGCTCGTACTGGCTGCCCGGTGCGATAATTAATGGTGTTACGTTGTGCAGTGTGGCCCCGAGCTCTTTTACTCTTTTGGACACTGCGGGCAAATGATGATCGTTGACCCCGGGAATCATAATGGAATTGACTTTGACCAATACCCCCTGCTTCGCCAGCAATTCAAGGCCGAGCAGTTGGCGGCTGATCAGCAGCTCTGCTGCCGCTCTGCCTTCGTAGCGCACCCCTTCGTCGAACACCCAGGGATAAATCTCCTGGCCGACATCAGCATCGATGGCGTTGATTGTAATGGTGACATGGCGGATGCCAAGCTCCATAATCTCATCGATATGCCGGTAAAGCGTCAATCCGTTGGTGCTGAGGCAAAGGGAGACATCAGGCACATGCTCCTTGACTCTGGCAAAAGTATCGAACGTTTGCTCCGGGTTCGCCAGCGGATCGCCGGGTCCGGCTACGCCGACCACCGAGAGCTGCATGAGCTGGGCCGCTACCCCTTTCACTTTGCGTTCCGCCTGCTCCGGGGTAAGCACCTCACTGACCACACCAGGCCTGCTCTCGTTCACGCAGTCGAACTTGCGGTTGCAGTAATTGCACTGGATGTTGCAGGCGGGAGCTACCGGGATGTGCATCCTGGCATAAAACCGATGGGCTTCCTCGCTGTAGCAAGGGTGGCGGCTGATCTCCTCCTCTGCTTCACTTGATATACACGGCGACGGCTGCATCATTTCCCACCTCCTAAAAGTTTTGTGAGCCCGGCTTCCTGCAAAGTCAGCGTACAAAACTCGCTTCGTAAGCATCCGCCAAGTTTTACGGAGCTTTACAACTATGGAGCTACGGCAATCTGCTACTAAATAGAGTTTATTTTTGCGGGCAAATGAGTTAATGTTATATTTCATAACACCAATTCGCTTGGCCGCTTTAATTAGTCTCATCATATTTTCAATCACACGCACCGTCAATTGGGTTTAGGCTTAAAAACCCCTATATTTCCTTATGTTTGCAGTTTCGCCATATGAGATGTCATGTTATCTTACTTAAACATATCATGTTTCCGTTTCCATTTGCGCATTTTCTATTGATATTTATTCTCAAAGGCATTGACAACGACTCTCAAGTCATATATGATACTTCTAGATCAATCACGTAACCAATAAAATTTAATATATCCCGTAAAGGGGAGTAGCTGTTAGATAAAATCGTCAATACGAGAGCGTGAGGATGTTCTCCGGTTTTATCGGCAATGAACTATTGTTAGCGAGACCTTTACCAATCAGGTTAGTCTTTATTCCAAAGGCTGATCTGCTTGGTAAAGGTCTTTTTTATATATAATTGGTTAAAATAATGTATCGCAGGAATTTTTGCGGCGGTATTTCACACCCAAATGAGGAGGAAGCAGCAATGGATTGGGGATTATTATTAGAATACGGATGGGTACTGCTCGTTCTCGTAGCACTGGAAGGGTTGCTCGCCGCAGATAACGCACTTGTACTGGCAATCATGGTTAAACATCTTCCTGATGAGGAACGCAAGAAAGCATTGTTCTATGGTTTGGCGGGGGCTTTTGTATTCCGCTTCGGTTCACTTTTCGTCATCTCCTATCTGGTGGACATCTGGCAGGTACAAGCCATCGGCGCACTCTACCTGCTGTTCATCGCAGGGAACCATATCTTCCGAAAAGTGCTGTTCAAGAAGCCTGTCACTGAAGAGGCTGCCGAAAGCGGCACTGAGGAAGCCGTGGAAAAGAAGAAATCCAGCTTCTGGTTTACGGTTCTGAAGGTTGAAGTGGCGGATATTGCGTTTGCTGTTGACTCTATCCTCGCGGCTGTTGCGCTTGCCGTTGCGCTTCCGGCAAGCGGAATGGGGAATATCGGCGGCCTGGACGGCGGACAATTCCTCGTGATCTTCGCCGGCGGATTCATCGGACTGGTGATTATGCGGTTCGCGGCGTCCTTTTTCGTCAAGCTGCTCCATTCCCGTCCCGGCCTTGAAATTGCCGCCTTCTTCATTGTTGGCTGGGTCGGCGTCAAGCTGGCCGTCATCACCCTCGCCCATCCGTCGCTGGGTGTGCTGTCCGAGGATTTCGCCCACAGCACCTGGTGGAAGGCTACCTTCTATGTAGTGCTTGTAATTATTGCAGCCACCGGCTGGTTCATGAGCAGCCATAAGATTGAAGAGAATGTGGGTGAAAACCCCATTCGTGAGGTCGATAAGCAGTTAGGTAAATAAAAGACAGCTGTGCATAGCCAAACCTGTAAAAGCCTGCTCCCCGCCTGATCACGGGAAGCAGGCTTTACTGCGTCTTCAAGAGCTGTGAAAACCCTGTTTGATGATGGGCCTACAGAATGGATATCATGTGCAAAAGAAGAAGCCTTGAGGCCCGTCACTTCATTGCTTTAAAGCGATAATCAATATATATTTAGAATACCTCCTTGGCTTCGGTCAAAATAATCAGCAGAAAGGACTTACCGGTTATGAGCAAATACTGGAGCACCACCACCTCGGCCCTGACACCTTATATTCCCGGCGAACAGCCTATAGAGGGCAGTATGGTCAAGCTGAATACGAATGAGAATCCCTACCCTCCCTCAGAGAGGGTACTGGAGGCCATCCGCCGTGCCGCAGACAGCAAGCTGCGCCTCTATCCCGATCCGCACGGAAGCAGACTGGCGGCGGAAATCGCCGGACGGTTCGGATTATCCCAACAGCACATCTTTCTGGGCAACGGTTCGGATGAAATACTGGCATTTGCCTTTCAGGCATTTTTTGACCGCGGACTGCCTGTGCTTTTCCCGGATGTGACCTATAGCTTCTATAGCGTGTACGCCAATTTATACGGCCTCTCTCATGCTCCGGTACCCTTGGATGAACAATTCCGCATTAAGACCGGCGCATACAGCATACCGAACAGCGGGATCATTCTGCCGAATCCCAACGCCCCTACCGCTGTCTGCCTTCCGCTGGAGGATATCCGCAGGCTGCTGGCGCAGCATACAGAGCATGTGCTGATTGTGGACGAGGCTTATATTGATTTCGGGGGTGAATCCGCCGTGCCGCTGATTGCCGACTACCCCAATCTGCTCGTCATTCATACATTGTCCAAATCACGTTCATTGGCGGGGCTGCGGGTGGGCTATGCCCTTGGGCAGCCGGAGCTGATTGAAGGATTGAACCGGGTTAAGAATTCGTTCAATTCCTATACGCTGGACCGGTTGGCCCTTGCCGGAGCAGAAGCCAGCTTTCAGGATGAAGCACATCTGCGTGAAACAACCGCCAGGATCATCCGCACCAGAGAAACCGCCAAAATGCAGCTTGCCGGGCTTGGATTCCAAATGACGGATTCCACCGCAAATTTCCTTTTTGTCACCCATCCCGCCGTTGCGGCAGCCGTCCTCTTCCGCAGGCTGAGGGAGCATGGGATATTGGTGCGTTATTTTGACAAGCCGCGCATTGACAACCACCTGCGGATCACCGTAGGAACGGATGCGGAGATGAGACTGCTGCTGGAGGCTCTGAAGGAAATATTGCAGGCAGAGAAGTAAACGGCGGCTATCCGTCCAAAATGAAACGGCCCTGCGGAAAAATCCGCGGGCCGATCTGCTAATCGAGCTGCTGACCATTGCTTGCGATCACCTTTTTATACCAGTAAAAGCTTTTCTTCCGATACCGGTTCAAAGTTCCGCTGCCGGCATCATCCTGATCCACGTAGATATAGCCATACCGCTTCCTCATTTCCGAGGTGGATGCGGAGATCAGATCTATGCAGCCCCAGCTTGTGTAGCCCAGCAGTTCCACTCCATCGGCAATCGCCTCAGCCATTTGTTCAATATGCCTGGCTAAATATTCAATCCGGTAATCATCCCGGATGCTGCCGTCATCTTCCCTGACATCCGCAGCGCCCAGCCCGTTCTCAACCACAAACAGAGGAATTTGATAACGGTCATGCATTTCCTTCAACACCACACGCAGGCCGATAGGATCAATCTGCCAGCCCCATTCGGAGCTCTTCAGATGGGGATTGGCCAGTCCCGACGACAGATTGCCCTCCGTTCTGTCCGTAATGCTCTCGTCCGTACTGACAGTTGAAGACATGTAATAGCTGAAGGAGAGAAAATCGGCCAGGTTGCCGCGCAGAACCGCCTCGTCCCCGGGCTCCATTTCAATGGTCACGCCATATTCCTGCAGATGCCGCCTGATATACGACGGATAATATCCTCTCACCTGAACATCCGAGCAGAATTGGGCCATTTGATTCTCGGCCTGGGCCTTCAGCACATCTTCCGGACGGCAGGAATACGGATACACCAGCTTGCGGGCCAGCATACAGCCGATCCGGAACTCCGGATTGATCTCCCGGGCGCGCTTGACGGTCAAGGCGCTGGCGACGAACTGGTGATGGAGCGCCTGAAAGGCGGCCTGCTTCCCGTTGTCCCTGCCTTCTGTCAACACTCCCGCACCCAGAAACGGGAACTTGATTGTGCAGTTGATCTCATTGAAGGTCAGCCAGTATTTAACCTTATCTTTATAACGGCGGAGCACTGTATCCGCATAACGGAGAAACAGGCCGATCAGCTCCCGCGACTCCCAGCCGTTGTATTTGACGCTCAGATGGACAGGCATCTCATAATGGGAGAGCGTGACCAGCGGTTCGATGTTATATTTGCGCAGTTCATTAAAAACATCTTCATAAAAGCGGAGTCCCGCTTCATTGGGCTCCGTTTCTTCACCGTCCGGAAAGATGCGCGGCCAGGAAATGGACATCCGGAACACTTTAAATCCCATCTCGGCGAACAAGGCAATGTCTTCTTTGTACCGGTGATAGAAATCGATCCCTCTGCGTTTGGGGTATTTCTGCTCCTGCTTGTCAAGGATAGCGGCGGAAAGCTCCGCCCTGGACATCCCCAGTATATGCTCCAGGCTCTTGCGTTCCTCCGGCGGAACATACTTCACCACATCCGCCGTGGACAGCCCCTTGCCATCCTCTTGGCACGCCCCTTCCACCTGGTTGGCTGCAACCGCTCCTCCCCACAGGAAGTTCTCCGGAAATTGGCTGGACATCGGATAGTCCTCCTTAGATTTAATTGGCTGCCGACGCCTTCACTTCGGCCTGCTGCTCCTGCCCGAACGCCTCGGCGTCGGCTTTTTTGAAGAACGGGTAGTAAATCACGAAGCTGGCGGCAATCATCACCAGTTGGAACGCGGCAACCCGCCAGCCTCCGTTCATCCAGCCGTTAACCAGCACCGGAATGCCCAGCGGCACCTGAATGCCGTGCAGCACCGGCAGAATGCCTATCGAGGTCAGCAGAATTGCCATTCCGCTGCTCACCAGCGGTGTCAGAATAAACGGAATCATGAAGCGCATATTGAGGACGAGCGGCATTCCGAAGATTACAGGCTCATTCACGCCGATCAGACTGGGAATGAAGGCCAGCTTGCCCAGCGTTTTATACCGCACAGACTTGGCGAACAGCATGGCGGTAACCAGCCCAAGCGTTGCCCCGGCACCGCCGAGCAGCACATAAACCGGGAAGAAGGGCGAGCCGATAATATGCGTGCCCTCAACACCTCTTTGATAGGCGTCCAGATTTTCAAGGCCCAAGGCCACCCAGATCGGACCCACTACGGAATAGACAACCAGTGTACCGTGAACGCCAAAGAACCACAGCAAGTGGATTAAGAAGATGCAGATCAGCATCGCCCACCAGGTTCCGCCGAGGCTGGTCAGCGGCAGCTGAATAATTGAAAATACAAATTCGTGCATATTTCCATATTTCGTCGCCCCAAAGATCGCGGCCAGAATCAGCATTACGATGACTACAATGAAACCGGGTGTTAAAGCCGCAAAGGATTTCTCGACGGTAGGCGGAACTCCCTTCGGCATTTTGATATAAAATTTCTTCTCTAAAATGAAGGTATACAGCTTGCCTACGATCAAAGCCACGATAATGGCTACAAACAGCCCCTTGGCCCCCAGCCAGGAATAGCCGAAGGCTTTGGTCGCACCATCGTCCAGCAGGCCCTTCGGAGTTACCAGCAGAAAGCTCATCAGAGCGAGAATCCCCGCCGAAAAGCCCTGCTGCTTAAGCTGTGCCGCGAAATTATAGGCAATGGAAAATACCGCATACAGAGCAATTAAGTCTGTTGTGATTGTCGACGGAATCGAGGTATATGTCTTAAGTCCGGTACTTTCCAGAAAGTTCTGGTAAGGCTCCAGCTTCAATGCGTTGATGAGAGAAAAAATAGCACCCAGAATCAAGATCGGCATCAAGGCCATTAAGCCGTTGGAAATGGCACTGATATAGTTGTTTTTCTGAATTTTGGTACTGGCTTTCTGGATCTTGGCTCTCCATTCTGCGCCGCTTGCCATGTTCTAGACCCCCTTCTCCATCAGCTCAAGCGCTGTTCCCAGCACTTTATCCCCATCCATCATGCCATAATCCATCATATCGATCGTTGTTACCGGAATAGACGGGTATTCGGCAGCCAGCTCCCCTTCGGCATGACCCATTTGCGGTCCAAGCATGATGATGTCAAAAGGCTTTTGGGCGGCTATATCGTTCTCCGCCACCGCATCGATTACAATCTCAATCCCTCTGCCACGGGCTGCTTCCTTCATGCGTTCCACCAGCATGCTTGTCGAGAATCCGCCTGCACAGGCAAGAAGTATTTTTTGCATTCTAGTTCACCGTTCCTTTCCATTCCTGCTCCATAATTTTGCGTTCCTTGATTTCTTCAATTAATTCCACGGCCAGCTCTCTGACCGTCAGCGCGTTCATCAGATGATCCTGCGCATGAATCATGAGCAGCGTAATTTCCGTTTTTTCGCCCCGCCCCTCGGCCTGGATTAGTCCGGTTTGCACTTTATGTGCTTTGGTGAGGCTTTCTTTGGCACTCTTGATCAGTTCCAGCGCTTCTGTAACAGCACCTCCGCGCGCGGTGCGTACCGCCTTCAGGCTAAGACTTCTCGCTTCCCCGCTGCTCGCAATAATTTGCATAATCATTTGTTCGTAATCCAAATGTCTCCACTCCTCTTGTCTATAGTAAGCTTTCTATCTCACACATAAACTGCTCATAGCTGTTTACTGACAGCAACCGGTTGCGGGTATCCTCCTTCTCCATCAGCAGCAGCAGCAGCTTGCTGATCTCCTTATGCAGAAAAAGCTGGCCCGGGCGCAAATTTATCAAGAAAATCAACTGCACCGTCTTGCCTTCGTACACAAGCGGCTTCTTCAGCAGGGTCACACTAATGCAATCCCTGATGGCGCTCATTTTCATCGGGTGGGGTCCGGCAACCCCGTTTCTGTAAATGGTTGTGAATTTATTCTCTCTGAACAGCACTTGATTGGGAAAATCCTCGTCGGCGTATTTCCGGCTCACAATCTCCCCGCATCGCTGCAGCAGCAGGTCTGTATAATTCTCCGGGCCTGATAAATGAAACAATTCCTTGCGGAACAGATCCTTGAAATCCATCAGCTTATAAGAAGGCTGCGTCCGGTTGATCTGCAGGGAAAGTATTTCTTTGATCCGCTGAATTTCATAATCATCCAGCAGCTGTTTAATATGAATTACCGGTTTTCCCTTAATCTCTGTATCCAGCGGCACTGTCGTAAGAATCAGGTCCACAGGCTTGCCGCTGATCTCCTCAAGCTCTGTTATGGACGCTGTGATTACGAGCGCCTTCGGAAACAAAGCTTCAAGCTTCAGGCGAAGCAGCTGGGCACTGCCTGCGCCCGAGGAGCAGATGACCGCTATCCGTCTGAACTGCTCCAAATTACGCTGCTGCATCCGTTCCAGATGTGTAGCGAAATGCAGAGCCACATAGCCCGCCTCGTCCCGCGACATTTTGAAACCATACTGCTCTTCCACAATGTCCGCGAAACGGAAGGATATCACAAATACATTGGCATACTGGCTGTATACGTCCTCCACAAGCGGATTGCCGAGTTGAAGATTATAGTACAGGCGGTTCAGCAGCGGGAACATATGAATCAGCAGTGCCTCCCGCAGCTCCTGGTCCTGATTGAAGCCGGTGAGAAATTCCCGGTCCAGCCGGTCCAGAATACCGCTTATCCCCTTCCGCAAATGTGCTTTCGTTTCTTCCGAGATATGCTCCATAATGGTTTTGCCTGAAAGGTGCAGCGCCAGATAATCAATTTCATCTTCGGGAAGAGTGATCTGATAGTTGGATTCAATCCAGCCGGCGATTCTTGCGGCGATGTCATGGTACAGCGGCTCGTACGCACCCTTCATGTCCTGCCCGGAGACGATATAATTATGCCTGGAAATCCGGTACAGGAGAATAAACAAATGGGTCACTATATTATTCAGGAACACATCGGAGATTTTCAGCTTCTTCTCCTTCAGCACCTGCAGCAGATAGGCCTTTAGCTGATCCTTGTCAAATACCCGCTCATAGGCGTGAAAATCCTCCGTGTGCTGCAGAGCATGTCCATTCTGTAAAATAAAGTGGGAAAAGGCCTTGCGGAAGTCTTTCTCATCCCCCTCGATTTTCATTCCATAGTGGGCCCGGCGCGTTAAGGTCAGCCTGAAGGGGGATAACCGCTGTTCCACCTCCTTCAAATCGGAGATGATGGTTGAGCGGCTGATGCCCATTTCCTCCGCCATCCGGTCCATCGACCTGAAGTCGTCGCTTTGCAAAAGATAGAACAACAGGTACTGCTGCCGGGATTGCCTGTTATCGAGGTCTACCTGGTCGCGCTGCAGCAGCCCCTTCTCCCAATACGCGCTAAACCGCGGCTCATCGCTGATATCCAGCAAATAGCCCTGCCCCCGGATCATGCGGACCCGGAAGCCGTTCGCCTCGCCCGTCTTGTCCAGCGAACGGATGACATCCCGGATCGTCCTTTCGGAAAGGCCCACCTCCGCTATCAGCTCGCCCATGCGCACAGGCATCTTGCGGGTGAACAAGATATTGACAATCGTATATTCTCTCATTGAAATCCCTCATTTGTGATACTAGTATCGGATGAAGCAACCCAGCTGGTTATAGCTCTATTTTACTTGGAAGCGTTATCTTCGGAACAGTTTGTATTCTGCAGTTTAGAACGGCAGAATCTAGCTATAACGGCTGCAAATCAACGATAGTGTGGTCATAAGGAAAGCATAATAAACAAAAAGACGGCATTTCATTCCAAAAAGAATGAACGTCGTCTTTTTTTGCAATTCAAGGATTATATAACGGCACTTATCGCCGCCATTTCATAAATTTGTAATCCAGAACATCCACCAGCAGGAACAGTACAAAGCCGACCAGGCTGAACAGAATAATGCCCGCATACATCTCCGGATAGTCCAGCCTCAGCCAGGCATCCATGATGAAGAAGCCCATGCCGTGCTCCGTCCCGTAAATTTCGGTGAAAAACAAAACGGAAATCGCTGTTCCGAGCGAAATCCGGATGGTGCTGAGAATGACCGACAATGCGCCGGGCAGCGTCACATTCCAGAATTTCTGCCCCGGGCTTGCCCCGATGCTGGTCAGGACATCATAGGTGCTCTCGGGAATCGCCTTGACACCGTCACGCACGGAGATGATGACCTGGAACAGCAAAATCAGCATAATCATCAGCACCTTGGAGATTTCGCCGAGGCCGAAGAACAGCATGACCACCGGCAGCAGCGCAATCTTCGGAATCGGATAGGTCAGATAGACCACCGGGTCCAGCAGCCGGTTCCACAGCGGCGAACGTCCCATTAAGAGACCCGTCAGCAGGCCGATCAGCAGTGCCAGGAGCACGCCTTCGAAGATCCGCAGCAGGCTGTACCCGACATTCAGCGCCACATCCCCGGCTCCCAGCTCAAGCATTGCCTCATAGACTGCCCCCGGGCTGGGCAGAATCGGGTGGTTCATCAGCAGATAGGCCATGTACCAGATGATGTTCATGCACAAAAAGACTAATAACAACCGCAGCACATGAGAAAGACGCCGTTTTTTCACCATTTCTCAAGCATTACCTTTCTGATCCGCTTGCTCTGTTCAAAGAAATCATCGCTGTCCCGTTTGTGCTCATGCTGCATTGCAAAAACAGCGGCGTTATCGAGAATCTGGGGGGTGTCCTGTTTGCCTGACGGCATAACGATGATTTTCTGCCCGAGCAGGATCGCTTCCTCCACATCATGGGTGACAAACAGCGCGGTTGCCGGATGAGCCAGCCAATTGTCCAGGAAAATCTGCTGGAGCGCTTCGCGGGTAATGGCATCCAGCGCGGAGAATGGCTCATCAAGCAGCAGAATGGCCGGCCGGATGGCAAATGCCCGGGCGATGGCCACCCGCTGCTGCTGTCCCCCGCTCAGTGAGAGCGGGTAGCGGCCGGCCAGCTCGGCAATTCCCATCGACGTCAGCCAATGGGTAATTTCCGCTTCCACGGACTCCCTGCTCCCGCCCGCCGGACGGGTAATCCGCATGGCTACCCGGATGTTGTCACGGACGGTTTTCCAGGGCAGCAGCCCGTAATTCTGCGGGACAAGCCCGATCAGCGTGTTTTTGTCATGAACGGATTTCCCGTTGAACAGCAGCTCGCCCTCATAACCCGGCAAAAGTCCCGCCACCGCGCGCAGCAGCGTGGATTTGCCGCTGCCGGAAGGCCCGATAATCGTATAGATCCCATGCTCCGGCAAGGTTAAATTGACTTGCCCGAGCGCCAATTGCCCGCTTTTATATTCCACTTGGAGCGCTTTGATGCTGAGTCCGCTATTTCTTAAACTGGACATCGGAGATCACTTCTTCAGCCGATATATTTTTGGTCAGCAGGCCTGTTTCCCGTGCCCAGGCAAATGCCGCTTCCACTTCCTTAACGTCCACCTGGTTCGCAGGCAGGTACTCCGGCACTGTAATCTGATCCTTCAAGGTGTCCGGATAGCCTACCTCCTTGATAATCAGGTCAATATACTCCGATTGGTCATGCGATTTCATATAGGCTACCGCTTCGTCATAAGCGGCATACATATCCCGAATGGCTTGTCCCTTGGCATCAATGGCGCTTTGCGGAAAGGCCAGCACAAACGGGTTCACTCCTGCGGTCTTGGTGGAGCTGAGCACGCGCAGGCCCGCCGCCCGGCCCATAGTGACATAAGGCTCCGGCAGTATAGCCGCATCGGCTTTTTGATTCTTCAGCAGCTCCAGACGGGTCGGAATTTGCGGCACTTCGGTCACGGTAATATCGTCTCCGGTCAGACCTGCCTGCTTCAGCATCATCGCGACCGTATATTGGGTTGAAGTATTCTTGGATAAAATCACCGTTTTGCCTTTGAGATCCTGTACATCCTGAATGGCGTCATTTCCGGTCAGCAGATCGAATTCACCGGTAGTGGTGCTGGTGATCTTCACATCCAGGCCCGCTTCGTTGTAGATCGACATCGCCACCAAATCGGCGCTGATGCCATCCACTTTACCGGCCTGAAAAGCCACATCACGGTCTTTGGCGCTTTTAAACGTCTGAATCTCCAGGTTCACGTTATGCTCCTGGTCGAAGCCCTGCTCGTGGGCAATGATAAATGGAATAGCGTCAATCGAAGGCAATAGTCCCAGTGTAAGCACAGCCGCCTCAGCCGGTGCTTCATTTGCCGCCGGCGCGTCTGCTGCGGCATTTCCCGTATTTGGCGTGCCGGCATTGTTCGTATTAGAGCCGCAGCCCGCCGCAGCCATACTGACCGCAGCGGCCAGCATAAACAGCATCATTCGGTGTTTCCGGTTTGTTCTTTTCATGATTTTCGGGCAGCCTCCATCTTCTCTGTTGATTGGATTCTGAAACTTTCCTTCCCTTCGGGTCGGCCAGGCAATGCATCATCTGACATATGCGAATTAATTCACATAACAAGCGAAAACGGCCCTCCTCCCTCTGAACGGGGGGACAGCCCTTAATGAAGTAATCCGTTTTGGCAAGAATTATGTACACTGCCTGCTCCCCCAAAAAATCTAAGCAATGCAATTTTACACCCATTGCTCTATTTTGTATATTTATAAATTGAAATAGTTTGCCGGATTAACTCCACGGCAAAAAGCCTCCCCTCGCCCAGTCAGGGCTAAGGACTATTGATAATGATTAACTACTGTGATGGAACCGGCACCGTTCACGGCAAAGAGGCTGACCCAAAAGCCATGAAATGGCTGCTTGGATCAGCCCTTTTTTAAAAGATATTTATATGTTTCACGCTATACATTAGCCTTATCTTTCTCGCAGAAACGGTTGCGGAGTGAAGAGGGCTACGCCTTAGCTGTACGCCGAATTACGGAGCCAGAAAGTGTATTGGGACAACTAAAAAATAACCGGGGCTTCCGGCGTTTTCTGCTTCGCGGGATCGAAAAAGTGACGCTAGAGGCCGGTTGGCTTTCACTTGCCCACAATCTGCTGAAGCGAGCAGCCCTGGACCAAAAACATAGAGCAGCGCTCCTCCAATAACAGGAGGAGCGCTGCTCTATTGACTTTTATGCTTTTAAAATTGATGGCGGCCTGTCTCCGCTCGTAGAAAATCTACTTTTGAGACAGCCCCTTTGTGCTGCTTATTCAGCGAATCCGGTCAGCCGGAGCCTTACAACTCCGCAAGCGTACCGTACACCTCAAATTCCCACAGGGAGTAACCGTAGGGAAGCCCGCGTTCCGTGCCGGTCAGGCGGACATGCCGGGCCCTCACATTTTGAAGCGTGATTTCGTCGATATTGCCGTCGCCGCTGGCGGTGGCAAATACCTCCCTCCAGTCGCCGGCAACCGGATATGCAGCACTCGAAACCTCAATCCGGTAGCCTTTGCCGTAAGCCCCTTCCCAGTTCAGCAGCAGCTTATCCAGGCTGTAGACGGCACCGAGATCTACCGCAATCCACTCATTGTCGGAAAATTCCGATTCCCAGCGGGTTCCTGTATTGCCGTCAAAAGCCCCCGCGGCCGGCTGGAGGGCGCCCGAGGAGGACGCCTCCTTGTTCAGCGCCACGTTCACTGCCGCCGCGGGCGCTGCCGCAACCGGCTGCGCAAGCACCGCATCGGCATACCCTGCCGCCGATACTGTAACCGCATAGGTCTTGGCGGCGGGGAACAAGGCAGCCTGCAGGGTAATTACGCCCCCGCGGACCGTATACTGCCCAGGCGCTGCGGCAATGCCGTCCACCTTGACCGCAGTGATGGCGCTTCTCCAGCCGGAATCATCCGTGAAGCTGACCGCGATGTCCTGGCCGACTGTATTGTCCGCTGTATCCGCGCTAAGAGCGGGAGCCTGTTTCGGATTTCCGGGCTCCGGCCCCTCAACATTTCCCCGTGTGCCGTACACCTCAAGCTCCCACAACGAATATCCGTAAGGTGTTCCCCGCTCAGTTCCGTACAACCGGACATGGCGTGCCGTCTGTCCGTTCAGGGGAATCTCATCGATTCCGCCTTTGCCGCTGTCTGTGGCGTATACATCGTTCCAGTCATTGTCCCCGGGTTCCGCCGCCGTGGAGATTTGAATTTTATAGCTTTTGCCGTAAGCCCCTTCCCAGTTCAGCAGGAGGCTCTCCAAAACGGAGGCGGCACCGAGATCTACCGCAATCCACTGCGGATCGGAAGCAGCCGATTCCCAGCGCGAATTGTCATTGCCGTCAAAAGCGGAGGCGGCCGGCTGAATGCTGCTGGAAGAGGAAGCCTCCCTGCCCAAAGCCAGGTTCGCGGCGCCGGTTTTGACCTTTTGCGCTACGGATGCATTCGCATAGCCCGCTGCGATGACCGAAATAGTGTAGCTTTTCGCGGATGGAAACAGGGATGACTTCAGGAGAATTGCTCCCGGACCGACCGTGTACTGCTCCGGCGCAGCCGGAACACCGTCTACTGCAAGGGAAGCAACCGCCGCTCTCCATTCAGCATTGTCTGCGAAGGAAATCTGAAGATCCCGTCCGACTGTATTTTCAGCGGTATCTTCCACCAGAGCGGGGGACGGCTTCACTTCTCTAATGGCTACGTCATCAATGAAAACGGTATGCTCTTTCCCGTTCGTGGAGCCATCTATATTGCCGAGTAAATAGATCAGCTTCAAGGTCATCGTATGGGCCGGAGTGATGGAGGCCGTATATACTTTGGTGCGGTCTTCAGAGATTTCATAGGTGATCTTGTCGGCACCCGTATAACCGTTCAGTTCGGCCACAATCGGCCGTTCCAGATCGGACCAGGCTTTGAAGCTTAATTCATAAGCTTTGCCGCCCTCAAGCCTGATGCCATCCTGCAGCAATTGGGTGGACCAGCTGTATGGCACATTCCACTCATTCTGCTGGGCACCGTCGAAATGGATATCCACCGCGGAAACACCGTCTTCTACGTCCCAATGGGACCAATCCTCCGCCTCTGTCCAATATTGCCAGCTTGCCTTTCCGTTGGACATCGAGCCGTTATGAACCAGATTGCCGTCGCTGCTGAACACCTGCTGCTGTACAGAGACCGGCGCGTACCCGGAGGCTTCCACAGTAACCGTGTAACTGCCGTCCATGCTGAACAGCTCCGCAGCCAGGGTGATGCTTCCCGCCCCTACGGTGTACCGGGATGCAGGAACCACGCTATCGCCGATTATCAGCGCTTGAACAGCCCCGCTCCATCCCTCTTCCGCAGCAAAAGTAATCTCAATCGGCGCTCCCACAACATTGCCGCTGTTATCCGGAACAAGGGTAGGCGGCCGTTTTACCGGAGCATCCTTGATCTCAAATACCACATTGTCGATCACAATATCATGGACCGTGGCCGGTGCGGAGGAGGTTTGGCCGAGAATGAATTTCAGCGCCACCAGATCATCCGTCGCCGCCTTGAAGACATACGTAAAATGCTTTGTTTCCGGAGTCAGGTCAATCGCCCCGGTCTGAAAACGTCTGGTATAGCCCGCATTCTCCAGCGCTGCCTCGATATTGCGGTTCACCGAGGAGCTGGCATCGAAGGAAAGCACGTATTCAAAGCCCCTGGACAGTGGCAGGCCGGATTGGTTCAGCATCACGTTCCAGGCTTCCGCTCCGGGATTCTGCACCGTGATCTTCGCCTGATCCCCTGATGACGAGAAGGTCGCCGCCCCTCCCTGGACAAAGGTCTCCCAGCCTTCCAGGCCGAGCGCAAAATCGCCGTTGGCCAGCGGGAACAGCTTCACGCCGCTGTAATCCACATTATTGTTGGTCGTACGGATCAGCTGCACATTATCGAGTGTAACGCTGCCATTTACAGCCCCTATGCCGAATTCCAGCACTGCCTGCTCATCCGTTGTACCGGCTGGCATTGTAAAGTGCAGGGACTGCTGCTCCATATTCGTATCCAGCGTAAAACGGTCTTCCGCATACACAGTGCCGCCATCCTTGCCGGCAAGTGAAGCCTGTACACTTCCCGGTGCTGAGGCCTTGGCGTCGAAGGTCAGGATATAGCTGTCCTTTTGCAGCAGATTCATCCCTTGCTGGGACAGCGTCACTGTGCCGGAATCCGCTCCTGCCCCTGTTGTCGAGACCGTCAGCTGCCGGGACAAAGGATCTACTGCTGCTTGCGCGGAAGCCCCGTCCCGGACTGCGAAATCCCAGTAAACCATCCGGTCCATCGTTCCCAGGTCGAAGCCGCCGTTGTACACATGGTTGCCGTTATCAAGCGGCGCTTTGGGAGCGTGAGTATCCACCAGCGTTTCCGTCTCCTCCACTTTGACCTGTCCCAGCCATACCGGAACGGTGCTTAAGCCCATATTGAATTCCAGGCGGGCCAAAAGATCAGTGGCCTCGGACATTTGGAAGATAAATGAATAGTGCTGCACCTGATTTTTAAGCGAGACCGGAAACACATCAGAATAGGCTGCCCAGGCTCTGTCGGCTCCGCCGGAGAGCTTCATGTTTATATTTCTCGCAGACCCGGCCTTTGCATCAAAGCTGACCTTGTAATAATGCCCCTTGACGAGAGACACGTTCTGGATCAGCTGGACGGAGTAATCGTTGCTTCCCCCGTTTGTAATGCTCATTTTGGCATAAGGCGTTCCCTCCACGGTGTCGACGGCGGCGCCGGCTGCTCCGCCGGTACCTGTCACCGCATTCCAATAGAGAGGATCAAGCGCTTCATCCGCCGTAATCGCATGGAACCCATGCTCATAGGCGGCATCGTAGACATAGCTGCCGTCGATTGCCGTTTTGGCGTTGGCCGGAACCGGCTCTTTGCTGATTACCGGTTCAATAGGCTCCTTATAGTCCCGTCCCGTCAATTCATAGACACGGACATAATCCACTTCCATCTGTGCAGGCAGCATGGAGCCCGTCGGCTCCAGGCCTCCGTCATAGTTGCCGCCGACCGCCAGATTAAGAATCATGTAGAACGGCTGGTCGAACGGAGCGGGGAATGCGTTTTTCTCCGGCTGTCCGCTGCTCCAGCTGTACCAGTCCGTCTCCGTGAAATACAGCCGGCCATCCACGTACCAGCGGATCTCGCCCGGCTCCCATTCCGCGGAATACGTATGGAATCCGGTAATGGACTCCCCTTCGGGGAAAACATAGTGCCCGCCTCCGGCTTTGTTGTTCGGGAAGTTTTTGCCGAAATGAAGTGTGCCGTCGACTGTTCCCGGAACCCGTCCGCGCGCCTCCATAATGTCGATCTCCCCGGAAGCCGCCCAGGTGCCGTAAGCCTGATCCTTCGGCATCATCCAGAACGCCGGCCACAGCCCCTGCCCCTCGGGCAGCTTGATCCGGGCTTCAAATTTGCCGTACGCCTTGCTGAAGGTCGGGTCGGTGAACAGTCTGCCCGAGGTGTAAGGCTTGCCGCCGACCGTCTCCTGTCTGGCTTCAATCACCAGATGTCCGTCCTGCACCTTGATATTGTCCTTCTGGTAATATTGCTTCTCGTTGTTGCCCCAGCCATCCAGCCCGTATTCCTGTCCGGTTCCGTTCTGGTAAGCCCACTTGTCCAGGTTGACCCCATTGGCATCCAGATGGTTCCCTTCGCCGGAGAACTCATCGTTCCATACCAGGCTCCAGTCGCTTTCATTTACAATCGGCTGCAGCAGCCGGACCGGCTCGTAGCCTGCGGCCTTGACCGTGACCTCGTAGTCTTTAACGCTGCCAAAGGCGCTTTCCCCGACTGTAAGAAGGCCTGCGGCCAGCGTAAAGGCCGTTTCCGGAAGAGGCACACCGTCCACCAGCACTTCGCTTACCGCAGCTCTCCAAGCCGCATGGTCGGCAAAAGTAAGTGCCACCGGCTGTCCCACAACATTCTGATCCGCATCAGGCGACAATACAGGACCGGCCGGGAGGGAGATATCCGTAGTACTGACCGGCTGTTCACCGGTAGCTTCCTGCGCGCCCTTCAGCTCCAGTCGCACAGTATCAATCAAAACATCATGCGGCGCAATAGCCGCAGCATCCGCATCGCCGAGCAGAAACTTCAATCCGGCGGTTTCATCGCTCTCCACTGTGAACTCATACCGGTAGCTCAGCGTGGAATTCTCCAGCTGAAGCCTCTCGTTCAGGAGGCGGACATAACTGCCGTTCTCCACAATGGCTTCTATGGAGCGCGGCAGTGTGGACCGGGCAAAAAAGCTGAGCACATAGGTTGCGCCTTGGGACAGCGTCTTGCCGTTCTGCATCAGCATAATATCAGACGGATAGGCTCCTGTCTTATCTATAGCGATCCTTGCAGCATGGCCTGCTCCGTCAAAAACCGCTTCGGAGGCCCCGGGTTCGGCTTGATCCGATGAGTAGCTCTCCCAGCCATTTAAGCCATCTGAGAAATCGCCGTTCGCCAGCAGAAAAGCCTTCGCCCGCGCATCCTTCACCTCTACTCTGACATTATCCACGAATACAGCATGCTCTCCGGCAGCAGCCAGGCCGTCCACCTTTCCGAGCAGTATTTTGAAGGAGGCGGTCAAATCGGCGGTCACAGGAAGCTCATATGCAAAGGTCTGCATTGCTGTGCCGAGCCTTACCTTTTGGCTGATATAACGTCCGTTTGCATCATCCACTACAATCTCCGCGTCTCTCGCCTGAGTAGCTCTGGCATCTACAGACACAACATACGTATTTCCGGCATGCAGCTGAAAATCATTCTGCATGAGCATCACATCCCACGGGTTGTTGCCCTGGCTGGCAATAGTAAATTTCAGTTCCCCGCCTTGCACAGCAAATTTTGTCGTGTAGTCCCAGCCGTCATAGCGTCCCTGCACATGCTCGCTCCAGCCCGCGGCACCATTCGAGAAATCACCGTTTTTCAGCGGGAACTGCCCGGCAAGCGGAAGCCTGTCCAGCCCATTGTCTTCGGCTGCGGCAAGCGATCCGGCAGCCCCAGCCAGCATCTGCTGCTCCCCTGCCGCAAAAGCCAGGCTATCCCCTTCCACAGCAAGCTCCGTCTTGGCCGCGAGTACCCCCGGCACGTAGACGGACAGCATCAAGAGACATAGCAGAATGGAGATCATTTTTTTAGGCAATATGATCACGCTCCTTTTCTTATCCTTTGAATGTTAACGCTTACAAAAAGTGCATCAGCAGAAACGGATTAGCCACCCCTGAAAGGCCGCACCGTTTCTGCGGTAATTAATCCTTCTTCCGCAAAGTTCCCTGAACCTCACCGCCTATCCTTAGCAGCTCTGATGAATTGTTATATATTTCATGCTATCCCATCTCCATCTTTACTTCCACGGTACAAAATAACGAAACCTTTACTAAATCAATGAATCTTGGCAAGCAGCGGCAAAAAGCCTTCTCCCGCCCGTAAACGCACCGGGTGAAAAAGAAGGCTCTGTCTTATTCGCTTATTTTACATAGCCGTCCCTGTAACACTCGTTCCATTCTTCGTAATTTTATAATTCACAATTTCACCGTTCCAGAAGTGGAATTTCAGAATTACCTCGCCGTTGTTCACTTCGTTAAAGAAGGCCGGCAGCAGGCTGATCCCATTTGTGCCGGGGGTGAAGGCATAGCCGAATTCCTTGTACGGAGTCCAGTTTTGCGGACCGGCATTGCCGCCTGAGGCATACACGGCTTCCATCGTAGCCAGCGTGGTTCCATTAAAGGCCGCAGGAATTTTAAACGAGCTGGTCGTGCCCTGGACACTGCTCAGTACAGGCGTGTTGTAGAGGATCACATTAAAGCTCCAATCCGCCCCTTTATTGAAGCGAGCGGTCAATACCGCATTCACTCCGAGCTTGCCGGAGGAGGTCAGGCTGGAGAGTCTGGCAGCCTTGAAGGTCAGCTGATCGCCGCTCAGCGTATAATCCGTTCCCTGGACGAGCCGCTGGCTGCCGTACAGGATGGAGGACAGCGTGTTTCCGTTCAGGTTAAGCTTCACTGTCACGTCTTTGGCTGCTGCCCCTTTTTTCAAATTTATGAGATCGCTTTCAGCAGTGGATGAACGTCCGGTCCAGCTGGCCTTCATCATGTTGTACAGCTGTGGATCGGACCATTGATACGTAGTACGGCCGAAATGCTGGCCATTGTCCCACAGCATCGGCGTAATTTGCTTGGATTTCAGATAGTAGGCCAGATATTCGAAAAATTTCAATTTCTCTCCCTGCTCAATTACACCTGTATTTTTGTCAAAGCCAAGCAGTCCGTATTCGCCCACAATGACCGGAATCCCCTTGGCGGTAAAGGTGTTGTATACATTGGTGAAGGTAGTGTTGATATCATTCTGGGTTTCCGCATCGAATTTGGTATAGCCCGCAATGTTGACGCTGAACGGCCAGAAGCCATAGTAATGCACCGTCGCAATCAGGTTGGAATCGTTCAGCCCGGTAATCGTGCTGTAGAGCGAGTCCATCCGGGTCTGGGTTGGAGACGCTTCCAAGGTAGACAGCACGAGCGGACGGGCGGCATTGTTTCCGCCGGAGCTTCTAACTATGCTGCGGAAGGATACGTTCAGCTCATCCAGCATCTGGAGTGCCTTGTTCTCATCGGTTGTTCCTCCGTCGGTGAAACGCGGCTCATTGACGCTCTCAAACATCAGCTTGTTGGAGTAGCTCTTGAACCGGTCCGCAACCTGCGTCCAGATGGCTTTATAGCGGGCCAGCACCTGATCATGCTGCTGCTCCATCCTGCTGATCCACAGCCAGGAGTCATGGTGGAGATTGATCATTACATACAGGTTCTCGGCCACCGCCCAGTCAACAACCTGTTGGACCCGGGCCAGGTAAGCCGGCTCAATGGTATAGCCCGGAGCGGCTCCGGTATGAACATCCCAGGTCACGGGAATGCGGATGCTTTTGTACCCTTGCGCGGCAATTTTCTTAATCAGCTCCTGAGTGACCGCCGGATTGCCCCAGGAGGTCTCATCCGCACCGGTCGCATCAAGCGTATTTCCGAGATTCCAGCCCGGCTGCATGGCGTCGACATAGGATTGCAAACCTGTAGCTGCGGCGGCAGCCTGTGCCCGCGGCGCTGGTTCCGAAGAAGCAGCGGACACTGCTGGCGCTGCAAGCGCCAGCACCAAAACAGCGATGAACATCAAAGGCATAAACGATTTCTGTTTAAACATAAAAAGTTAATTCCTCCCTTTGTAGTGTAAGGCTCCTTTTTACAACAGATGTGGCCGTGCCGTTCTTTGATCTGTGTTGTCCAGGATGGGGACTACTGCATAAAATCACCTCCGGCATTTTTTGCAAACGCTTACCAGAACCAATATAGCATCATTATCAGCTGGTAAATATCCCAATAATTAGTGTGAAAACCAGTCAAAATTATAGATTTCCCGGTCTTTTTTTGACAAGAGTACAGAGTTCATCCTTTTTCCAATTCCTGTCCCGGCCATTTATGCTATAATAAATCAAAATTACACCGATGAAGAACCCCTCCCGCACATATCCACCGATAATGTATTGATTAAAGCTAAGGAGCTGTAGCGATGAGTGACCCCGTACTTCAACAGATACTAACAGCGTTAACTGGTGTGCAGTCTGACATAAAGGATATGAAATCAGGTATCTCCGGAATGAAATCCGAGATCAGCGAGATGAAATCAGATATCTCCAGCATCAAAGAAGATACCAAGCTGATTCCGCTGATCCAGCAGGCCGTATCCGAAGTGAACGCTGAAGTGATTGCCACCCGCGACACCATCCAGCGTATAGAAGCAACACTGCAGGGACATGACGTCACACTTGATTTGCTGTCAAGACGCTCCATTGACCAGGAAGCCGCATTGAAACGGATTAAATAGCCTCTCTGCCTCTGCATATCGCCAATTCAAGCGTTTGTCTCCATGGGGCAGCCGCTTTTTTTAAAATATAACGCAGAATTATATGCTCGGCACACCGGGTGAGACCAGTGCCGGCAACTTTTTGAGAAGCACAGCCTCCTCAACAAGCAGACCGGTATCTGCAACCATAAGCGGCGCAAGCCGCCTGGATTCCGTAAGTCTGCAATATGCCGATGGAACAACTCTGCGAAACGGCGGCACAGCAGCAACACTCACGCTAAACAGCGGAGAATATATCACAAGCGCTCTGGCATACAAGAACAGCTATAACGGCAGCGGCAGAATATTCTATCTTGAATTGACAGCGAATCTGGGCCGCAAGCTCGCCGCAGGAACAAAAAGCGGATCCCCGACCGCCCTGTCAGCCCCTTCAGGCAGCTATGTCGCCGGCTTCTTCGGCCGTGCCGGAGATAATACGGATAAGCTGGGAACGATCTTCAAGACATTGCCTCTTCCTAATACCTCCAGAAAGCACCAGTCCCCGGTTCCTCTGCCTATACCGTGCTCCGCTCGATAATCCGGTACTCCAGCTTGCGGGTTACCGGAAGGCTGCTGCCGTTAATATGACCGTAAATGATCCCGAAGGCAGCCGCGCCCATCTGGTAAAGCTGATTGTCTATCGTAGTAATTCCGAGCAGCCGTCCGATCGGCTGGTTGTCGAATCCCATCACCGCCAGCTCCTCCGGGATACTCATGCCTTGCTTACGGGCTTCAATGATCAGGCCTGCGGCCACATGATCACCGGAGACAATCATTGCCTCAGGCCGGGACTGCATCTCCAGAAGCTTCCGGGCTACCTCCACGCCGTCCTCCTCGCGCACACAGTCGAAAATCATCCACTCCTTCTCAAAGCGCAGCCCCTTTTCAGCAAGGAAATTTTGAAAAGCGTTCTGGCGGATGGAGGCGCTGCTGCCGTTCTGACGGCCTTCGCAATAGCCGATTCTGCGGTGTCCCTTGCCGTACAGATAGTCCAGCCCATGGCGGAAAGCGGCGTAATGCTCAATATATACTGTAGAGTACTGGCGTTCCCCGCTATTTTGACAGGCAACAATCGGTCCATAAGTGATGTATTGTTCGATGGTTTCGGGCTTCAGTGCTGTGGAGACGATGACCACGCCGTCAATTTCTTTGTTGCGCAGCATGTCCAGCACCTTAAGCTCCTCTTCGGGGACATAATTGGTCTGGCACAGAATCAGCCGATACTGCTCGGTCAGTGCTGCTTGTGCCAGTCCGTCCACCACCACCGAGAAGTAAAAGCTATTGATGGACGGCAATACAACCGCAACCGCCCCCGTACGGCCGGTGATCAAATGGACGGCGTTCATATTGCGTGTATAGTTCAGCTGCTCAATCGTTTTCAGCACCACAGCCCGCTTTTCCTTGCTTACATATGGATGATTGTTCAGCACACGCGATACAGTCGTTACGGAAACCCCGGCAATGCGGGCGATTTCTTTGATATTGGCCATCGGCGCTGCCTCCTGGATCAGGGTATATAGTGCTTTTATTTTAGCATATTGCGTGCCGGAAGCTCTCCGAATAAAAAGCTTGCTATGGAATCCATTTCACAAAATACACTGAAGGAGCAACAGCATTACCGGAGAAACCGGCGTGACCGCAAGGGCGTGACGGACCGGTATATGTAACGGGTGGTCTTCCTGGCGGACAGGAAGGGGCAGCCGTTTTTTTGCCTGTTGATTTCCGTGCCTGTGTTCCTTCTCTCCGCCATCGCCCATTTTAAGGCAGCGACCGCACCATTAACTGCCCCGATACATAATATGGTTTTGACTGTATCCCTTTACCTTGTTATACCAAACAAACCCAGGGCAAGGAGGGGTGACACCATTGAAAGGGAACGAACATCACAGCAAATTTCTGTTGACGCATCGTGAACGCGAAGTATTCGAGCTTCTTGTGCAGGACAAAACAACACGGGATATTGCCGGATTGTTGTTCATCAGCGAAAAAACCGTCCGCAACCACATCTCCAACGTCATGCAAAAATTAAACGTAAAAGGCCGTTCGCAAGCGGTTGTCGAGCTGATCAAGCTTGGGGAGCTGAAGATATAGCTGCCGTGCTTTAGAAGCGACGCGTTTATGCCTTCTTTTATCCTTCGGGATGAGGGGAGGTTTTTTGTTGTGGGAAAATGTTGTCATGGTTTCGAAGTTCACCTTGCATTTGGCTCTCATCATAAAAATCAATGCCAACAATTCCGTCAAAGCCATAAGGCTCTTGAATCGAACCAAGCTGAATTGGAAAATCAGTCAAAGCAATATGTTCAATGCAAAAGCCGGGAATCTGCTGCTCATAACAAATTTCACTCCGTTGCCGTACTCCTGAGAAAAATTCCTCTACAACCTCAACATCACTTCTGCTCGTATGAAATACATATAACTCACGTGTCGGATGAAGCTTGTGCAGTTTTTTATAGCCGCTCCACGCTTCTTGAGGATTGCCGTAGTCCTGAATGACCGCCATATCCTCTAATTGACGCACACGGTTGCTGGAGCTTGCTTTGATTGCTTCCACCAGTACAAAGCGACCTGGGTGCAATTCCGTAATCTCTGCCCGTTTCATCGGCTTCAACTCGCTTGAAATGTCGTGCTTTTATTATAGCACAGTAGCCCACATCTCCAGCGTCATGCAAAAACTAAACTAAAAGGCCGTTCGCAAGCGGTCTTACCCATAAGCACACTGTGTACTCCGGCAGCTTATTAAGCCCGCAGCATTCAGCCAAAACTCCCTCTTGCATCCTTTAGGGTTATGCTTTATCCTAATTATGAAAATAATTTTCTAATTAATTATCATTTTATTAAAAAATAATTTCATCACATCTGAAGAAACTAAGAAAGGAAGGTGGAAGGATGTCTCCCATCCTGCATGCCCTTGAGCATGAGAAGTCCAAGCTGTCTCAAATGGAGCGCAAGCTGGCAGAGCGGATTCTGGCCTCTCCCGGGGAAATCGTCCATATGGGCATTACGGAGCTGGCTGAGCAGTGCGGCATCAGCCCGGCTACGATTACACGGTTCTGCAAGGTGCTGCATTTCAAAGGCTTCCCGGATTTCAAGGTCAAGCTGGCGGCAGAAATTGCCCACAGCGATGTCTCACCTCAGGATGGCAGCTCCTCTTACCAGGATATCGTCGCAGGCAATCCTCTTTCTGTGATTGTCGAAGCGATGCAGGCCAATCATCTGGCTTCCATCCGTGATACCACCTCGCTGCTTGATCTCCAGCGGCTGCAGAGTGCCATTGATGTGCTATGCCGGGCGCGGCGGGTGGACCTCTACGGGATGGCGACCTCTTCGATCGTTGCCCAGGATTTCTACCAGAAGCTGATCCGCATCGGCGTGAACTGCACCGCTTTTTCCGATTCCCATATGCAGATTACGTCTGCGTCTTCGCTCAATCAAGGCGATGTGGCGTTCGCGGTCTCTTACTCGGGGGAAACCCCGGAAACGATTGACGCCTTGAGCTGTGCCGCCGCCAGCGGCGCGGCCACAATCTCGCTGACCTCTTATGGCAGCAATTCGCTTGCCACTCTGGCTGGCATCCCGCTGTTCTCTTCCTCACTGGAGCAGGGCATGCGGCGCGGCGATATGGCTTCACGGATCGCACAGCTGCATATCATCGATATTTTGTTCACCGGAATGGTCAGCACAAGGTTTGGGGATTTCATTCCCAAGCTGGAGCAGTCTTACTTGAATGTCCAACATTACCGTCATAAACGGGGAGGTCAAGCCTAATGAATATTTTGAAATTTAAAAGCAATGAGGATTTCGCACAGACCGGAGCAAACCTGATTGTCAGCCTGCTGCAGAGCAATCCCAAGGCTGTACTGGGTCTTGCTACAGGAAGCTCGCCGGTCGGTGTATACGCCAAGCTGGTCGATATGCACTGCAAGGGCATCGTCAGCTTCGCCAAGGCATCGTCCTATAACCTGGATGAATACGTAGGTTTGCCCGTAGATCATCCGCAGAGCTACCGCAGCTTCATGAATGAGCATCTGTTCAACCACATTGACATTGACCTGTCCAGAACACATGTCCCGAACGGCAACGCCGCCGATCTGGACGCGGAATGCCTTGCTTATGATAAGCTGCTGGAGGATGGCGGCCCGGTCGATCTGCAGATTCTGGGCATCGGCAGCAACGGCCACATCGGCTTCAATGAGCCGGATGCCAGCCTTACCAGCGGCACGCATGTCGTTGATCTGCTTCCTGAGACACTGGAAGCCAATGCCCGGTTCTTCGACAGCCGGGAGGATGTTCCCCGCCAGGCGGTCACCATGGGCATCGGCGGCATTCTTAAGGCACGGCAAATTGTATTGCTGGTGCGCGGCGAAGAAAAAGCAGAAGCGGTAAAGAATGCACTGGAAGGCCCGATCACCACACAGTGCCCGGCTTCTCTGCTCCAGAGCCATCCCAATGTCGTTGTGCTGCTGGATGAAGGTGCTGCAAAATGGCTGAAATAACCTCCACCGCCGGCGAGCTGCTGTTCGGAAAAGTTCTTACCCCTGCAGGAATCATCCAGCAGGGGGCGATCGCCGTCTCGGAAGAGGCCATCCATTACGCCGGTGAAGCCGCCTTTCTGCCGGAAGTCTATGCACACTGGCCTGTAAGCACTGAGGAAACCGGCGGCCTGCTGATTCCGGGCTTCGTAGATGTGCATGTGCATGGCGGGGCCGGATTTGATTTCATGTATGCAAATGCAGAGTCACTGGAGGCGATTACCCGGTTTCATGCCTCGCAGGGAACCACCACCATGCTGGCCACCACCATGACAGCGGACAAAAAGGATATTGACCGCGCGCTCTCGGAAGTGGACGCATTCCGCGCCTCCCCGATGCCTTTTGCACAGCTTGCCGGGGTGCATCTGGAAGGGCCGTTCATCAGTCCCAAATGGTCCGGTGCGCAAAACCCCGAGCATATTGTCCCCGCCAATATTGAATGGCTGGAGCAGTGGGAGGCCTTATATCCCGGACTGATCCGGCAGGTCACCCTCGCTCCGGAACGGGAAGGTGCGCTGGAAGCCGTCACCTGGCTGCGCAAGCATGGAATCACAGCAGCACTGGGCCATACCGATGCTGTATTTGAAGAGGTCATCGCTGCGGCCGATGCCGGCTTGAACCAGGCAGTGCACATGTTCAATGCGATGACCCCGCTCCATCACCGCAAGCCGGGTGCCGCCGGGGCCATCCTGTTCGATTCGCGGATACGCGCAGAGATTATTGCCGACGGCATTCATGTGCATCCGGCAGCCATCTCCGTCCTCGCCCGGCTGAAGAATGCCGGCAATCTGCTGCTGATTACAGACGCCATGTCGGCGACCGGACTCAGTGACGGCGAATACACCATCGGCGACCTTCCGGTTCTGGTCCGTGACGGCGTTGCCAGGCTAAAGGAGAATCCGGAGGCCCTCGCGGGCAGTACACTCACCATGATCCGCGGATTCCGCTATCTGGTGCAGGAGGTCGGTCTGACGCTGGAGGAGGCCTCCAGAGCAGCGAGTATGACACCGGCGGAAGCCCTCGGCATGCAGCGGACCATCGGAACGCTGGAAGCCGGCAAACGCGGTGACATCCTGCTGCTGGATGATGCGCTGGACCTGCGCGGAGTCTGGATCAACGGACGCAGGCTCGCTGACTAAAAATGCCCGTGAATTCATACAAGCGCAGCCCCGGACCGGCTATTTACTGCCGGAAGGGGCTGCGCTTTTTTTGCGTATTATCATTACATTCGGAATAATGCATCAATCCGCAGGAATAATAACAAGCAGAAACGGCTTCGCCGTCCTTATTAGGGACAGGGCGTTTCAGCGAGAAATAGAAGGATAATTTAATGTGCAAAGCATATAAATTCTTATATTTTAAGAAAAGGCTTGCTGGCCATTATGATTAATATCCGCTGCGTGTTGGAAAAATGCGTTCAACCATTGTGCTGAATTCCGTTGCGAAGCCCTTCAACGGATGGCCTGCGCTGAATTCCTCGGCATAAAAGTTTGCCCGCTCCACGAAATCCGGGTTGGCCGATACGTATACATTGTCGATGTTCTTATCGTATTTTTTGACCTCGGCAGCGACCTTATCTTTCATTTCCTTGGTCACAGTATCGTTAGCAATAACGTTGCCGTTACCCGTGCTGTCCGTACTGTATGGAGTGACCGTACGGGTTCCCGCCGCTGTTCCCATACTTCTGTCGATATCCCGTTTCAGGGTGCGGCCATCGGTTATATTGCTGCGGGACATAATTCCGTTGCCTCCATTGCCTGCATAAGCCCCCGGATCAGCCGTCCCTGTTCCGCCGGTGGTTCCTGTGCCTGTCGCGCTTCCCGGAACGCCTGTCATCGAGCCGCCCATGCCGGTCATGCCCGGCGTTCCCGTTCTCGACCCTCTCGTGCCGATAGTCATATCCTTCATGCCGTTGCCTGTACCGTTGTAGCTGTTTATCCGTGTAGTATTGCCGCTGTTTTTGGCATGCGTCCCTCCTGCGGCTTCATCCAGAGTTACCGCAACATATGCGCTTTTGCCAGCCACCATTACATTGGCGGAACGGACTTCCGGCAAAGCCGCCACGCGGTCAGCCAGCTCCTTGCTCATTTCCATCTTGTCGAAGGCATTTGCCTTCAAGCTTCCGGGTACGGAGTTTACACCCAGCCGGCCATCTTGGGCTCCCCGCACACTGTTGGTCTGAACATTATTGTCGCTTGCCGTGTTATTGGTGCCACACCCCGTGATGCTCACCATGCCCAGAAGCAGCGCGGCCATAACCGACATGCTGATCTTTGATCGCAACATGAATTCATCCTCCATCTCTGAATTTGTAATATGTGCAGCGCAACATTGATTAGGATGGCCTTCACCCGGCTGGGCTATCCTGAAAGGATTTGGAACGCCGCCCTTTCATCGTCACCTGCAAGCGGAGTCCGGCGTATCTTATAAACAGCAGGCCGTACTTTGCGAGGGGCATCTCTTTCGCAGGGTAAAGTCAGGAGGGATGAGCTTGAAGATTTTGTTTACTTTTTATGTACCCAGCGGCGGAGTGGAGACATTGAATAAGCTGCGGTGCGAAAGTCTGCAGCGCAGCGGGATAGAGTGCCATGTGCTGTATCTCATGCCGGGATCAGGAAGCCAAAATAAGGCGAACTTTCCAGTATTTATTGCTCAAACGGATACGGAGATCCAAGGAATACTCAATACCTACAACTACGATGCCATTATTGTAACTTCGGATTATCTGCTGATGGAGCGTCTGCGCCGTCTGGGGTACAACCGTACGATCATTTATGAAGCCCAAGGCCTTGGAACACGCAGCGATGCCCAGCTGATGATCATTGATGCCCTCCCCTTTTTTCGTTCCTATTGCAATGCGGTATTGATTCCGCCCACAGACCATTTGCTGGAGCTGTTTATTTCCACCTGCCCATGGCTGCAGCGTTATGTCATTCCCAATATTGTAGATGTCCATTCCTTCCATTTCATTCCCGGTGACCCTCCCTGTGATCCGGTGATAGCCTGGGTAGGACGGCTGGAAACGAACAAGAACTGGAGTGAATATCTGAACGTGGCGCACCTCATCCGCCGCAGCAAACCCAATCTGCATCTGTGGATGTTCCATGACCCGAATCTGGCGTCAGAGGAGCAGAAGCAGCTCTTCAACACTCAGCTTCAATCTCTGGGGCTGAATGACAGGCTGAATGTATTCACCAATATTCCCAATCATCTTATGCCGGTATACTACTCCTCCATTGCCGCTTCCGGCGGATTTCTGTTGTCCACCTCCATCACCGAAGGGTTCGGCTATGCCGTTGCCGAGGCTGTATGCTGTACCTGTCCTGTGCTGAGCACAGATTCCGACGGTGTGCGTTCCTTCATCATTCA
The DNA here is from genome assembly GCF_019352175.1 of Paenibacillus sp. S150. Lineage (GTDB taxonomy): Bacteria > Bacillota > Bacilli > Paenibacillales > Paenibacillaceae > Paenibacillus_AQ. The sequence continues at coordinate 179,782 of NZ_JACBYI010000004.1, read as the reverse complement.
TAATATAACGGGAAAATTCTACCCGCTGGGGAATGTTGAAGCCGCCGTTAACGAAGGCCTGGAGCTGATGGACAATATGCCGCTGCGCAGCTTCCTCCGCGAGCAGGGCCGCAATCACATGATCTCCCGGTTCGGTTCCGAGAAATATGCCCAGTCCTTTCGCGAAATGATGAATTCCTTCTCCATTTTCTAAAACACAAAGAACCCTCAATTCCACACGGCCAAGTGGAGTTGAAGGTTCTTTCTGCCTTATGCAATCCGGTTCAGCCCTGCTTAGATAAAAGCTCATAAAGCTCTGCCTGGAAAATTTGTACACTTCTCTCCCAGGTGAACCGCAGGGAATCGGCTTCCCCATTGCGGGCCAGCCGGTCACGCTGCTCCTGATCCCGGATGAGAGCCGCAACATCCTCTGCCAGCCGGTTCTCATAACGGTACGACATCAGGCAGTTATGTCCGTGGACACAGTACTCAAGATTGCCTCCGGAATAGACCGTAACGAGTGCCGCACCGCACCGCATCGCTTCAAGACCGGGCAGCGAGCCGCTGTCGTAGGTGCTGGAGCTTACAAAAATATCACTTTCATTATAGTGGTAGCAGAGTTCCTCATCATTTGAAGGAGTGCGCAAATGGTAACGCCCGTCGCCCATAAGTGCCTGCAGGGCAGGCGATTCGGCGAATTCTCCCGGCGGCGTAATCAGATACAGCTGAACCTCCGGATGCCTGGCCTTTACCAAATTCAGCTGCTGCAGCAGGTATTCCTGCTCCCGGTGGTCTGAGAAGCCCCCCTCCGGCTTGCGCATTATGGTGGAAACCACAAATTTCCTTTGCGGGTTGCGGATGTGCATATTTTTAAAGTCGGAGCTTACGCCAATGGGCACAATCCGGCCTTTGATTCCATGGTTGAGGCGGATGATCCCCTGCTGCCAGCGCGAGAGCACCAGCAAATTCGGCGAGTGATGGTAAGAGGCAAACGATTCGTTATTGTCCGGCAAGAACGTGGGCTCATAGCAGAGCGCCAGGCGGATATGAATACCCTTCCCTTGCCGGCTGGCCCGCTGCGCCACAGACACAGTTGAAAAAAAGTTGGAGATGATCACATCGCCCTCCGGGAAATCATCCTCCGAAATCCGGGCAGCGCCGGAAAAGATAATCGGGCATCTGATCTCATATTCCACGATGCCGCCGGGCGGCATCAGAACAATCACCCGGTGCTCTAATTCCGTGAGACGGTTGACCAGCTCAGCCAGCATCCGCTGCGCTCCTCCCCGGGATAGCGTTAGAATAGGGAAGGTTATTCTCATCGCTCTCCCTCCTTTCCGAGCAGCCGTACAAGGGTTCCCTGATGCTGCTCCTGCACCTGCTTAATCTCCCGGTTCTGCGCCTCACTGTGGATGACGGATCCCATCTCCTTATGAACCCTGTAATCCAGCAGCGGATCTTCAATATATGACCATTCATAATGCGGCAATATGCGCAGCCACAGATCATAATCCTGGGTATATAGCAATTTTTCATTAAAAAGTCCGACTTTTTTGAAAATATTCATATCGAGCAGTACAGAGCTTCCGTTTACCGGACAGCCCTTCATCATAATCTCAATAAGCTGGGTTTTACTGTGGGGGGACATACGGACGATATCGGAGAATCGCTGTCCCAGCTCATTGATATAATAATAGGCTGTATGGTTAAAAGAGGTTTGTGTGCCGCGCAAGGTTTCCATTTGCCGCCTGATTTTATCAGGATGAAACTGGTCGTCGGCGCTTAACCAGGCAAAATAAGCCCCGCTGGCGTACTTAATTCCCAGGTTCAGGGCTGAAGCGGTACCGCCGTTTACTTTGTTAAGCACCTTTATTCTGCCGGTGTAAGGGGCAAGCTTCTCTGTGTGAAGCGTTGATCCATCATTGACAACGATAATCTCAATATCCCGGTAGCTCTGCGTAAGCACACTCTCTATGGCAAGATGCACGTATGGACAATTGTATAACGGGATTACCACCGAGACTCTGGTTCCATGATTCATGCGCTCACCTCCTTCCCGGGTTGAATTTATACGATTTTGCAGGCAAGCAAGGCGTCCAGCGGCGCATGCTCCGGTCCGAACGCTTCACGGAAGGAAGGATTCTCCGCATGATGATAGCCCTTGAGGACGGTGACGGCATAGCCCAGCTCCAAAAAATCCTCCGGCTCCCAGCCGCTCCGGTGTTTTTGAAATTGCTCTCCGTGCAGATGGTAATGATCCGTTCCTTCCTGGGGAAAGAACCCGCGCGGTGTAAATACAACCACGCGGTTTGCGGCGATGATCTCCGCTTTTCGCAAAATGGCCCTGCCCTCCCTCATGGTGAAATGCTCCAGGGAGTCGACCAGCGTCACTGCCGAAAAGGTCCCCGGCAGAAACAGCTTATCGATATGTCCGGCATCGGCATGCACCGGAATGATATGGGGTGCCGTATACTTGCGGTGCAGCAGATAAGGCCTGTGAATATCCAGTGCGATCACCACCGAAGCTTCGTAGCGTTCAAGCAGCGTACCGGTGCCGCTCCCGACATCCAGGATACTCTCAGAGAATTTCAGATGCTCCAGCAGAACCGGAAGAAAGTCCTTCACCTCAATTTCCCGGTACATAGATCCATTCCTCCAATAACTAGCAGATTGCAGCTCAGCCGCCCATAGAAGCAATGAGTCCGCGGAGCATGGGGCTGTAACGGGCATTGGTTGCAGCAGCCTCAGCCATGATAGTATCGTAGTGCTTAATCGTTCCCATTCCGTCATGCCGCCGGTAGGCGGTCAAGGACTGGTTCAGCATCACCGGCGGAAATCCGCTCAGAATTGCCCGGAACCACAGATCATAGTCATGGGTATAAGGCAGCAGCTCGTCAAAAAAACCAATGGCTCCAAACACTTCACGCTTAAACATCACGGTGCAGCCGTTAATCGGATTCCCTTGCAGAAAACAGCGTAAATAATCCAGTTGGCTCGGAAATACCGCAGCCGCGTTGAGTGCAGTCAGCTGTGAGTTTTCATTAATGTAATTGAAATTGGTATAGGTAATCAGCAGGCGGTTCTGATCCATGAACTGCACCTGATTGTTGATTTTGTCGCGGTAGAACATATCATCCGAGCTGAGCCAGGCAACGTAGTCGCCTGTCGCATGACGGATGCCGTGATTCAATGCAGATGCAGTGCCTCCGTTGCTTTTGCCCAGATAGTGGATGTGCGGACGGTACGGAGCAATCCGTTCTGCATGCATGGTGGAGCCATCGTCGACCACGATAATCTCATAGGGCTGCCAGGACTGGTTCAAGGCACTGTTCAGCGCCTGCTCAATATAGGGGCAATTGTAAAAAGGAATCACTACAGAAACCTTCGGCCTCATTAAGCACCTCCTTCCCTGCTCGCCCGGTAGTAGTCAACGATATCCGCGAGCGAACGGGCAAGCTTCACCTGCGGGCTCCAGCCAAGACTGGCGGCATTGTCTTCGGGGGATACGGATGATTCTTTATTAGCAGATGTTGCCGGCAACGTTTCCGGAACGGCAGCTGCCGCCAGAGCAGAAGCCTGTTCTGCCTCACCGTTGTCCGGCCCCCATTCCATACCCACCGGAACGGCCGCATGTGCCAGCAGCTGCTCAGCAATCTCTCCGAGTCCCCGCTGAATGCCGGAATCAATCCGGTAGATCTTTCCGGTTTCTCCCTTGCGCAGGATACAGTCATACGCTTTTACCGCATCGCGCACATCAAGAAAGTCCCTGCGGTCATATCGTGAAGAGAGCTTGAACGGCGGAGGTGTGTCAGAAGTGCCTGCGGCGGCCTCGCTCCGCACAATATGCTGTGCAAGCAAGGAACAGAATCCTGTGGATGGGCCTGGCCCGATCAGATTGCAGGGCTCTGCAAGCAGCACAGGCTGCTTGAACAGCGTACACCAGGCCAGAGACGCCAGCTCGGCCAGCGTTTTGCTCAAACTGTAGGGATGAGGCGGACCTTCTGCAAGACCCGGCCTGTATTTAAGCCGGGAGCCGGCCACCAGAATGCGGCGGGCCGGCCGGGTACGAAGGGCTTCAAGCAGATAAAGTGTAGACATTACATTTGTTTCCATATAGAGCAGCGGATCGCGCCAGGATTCGGGTACCGAGTTCTTGCCGGCCAAATGCAGGACTTCATCCGGCTGAATCTCTTCAATCATTGACCTTACCGCCCTGCGGTCGCTCAAATCGCAGACGTACTGCTTCACCTGGGCCGGAAATACGGACGCGGCTGCCGTATGGCGCACCACGGCGGTAACTTCAGCTCCGGCCGCCTGAAAGTAAGCTGCCGCATGCCTTCCGGTAAATCCGGCGGCCCCCGTAATCAACAGCCTCCGGGCCTTCATGTGGACACCGCCGTCCGGCTCATCCAGCCCGCCAGCTCCGCAAGCATAACAGGGTAGGAGGGCAGCACTACCTGAACATCGGGTCTTGTACTGACGAGAGTACGATCCTGAATGTGCGTTGAATCGGGAATGATCTCAACATCCTCCTTGCGGAATGCGGCCTGCATGTGCCGGAGCAGCTCATATTTGCTGACCGGCTGCGGATGGGCCAGATGGATCAGTCCGGAGATCTCTGAATCCAGCAGGGAATCTATCGCTTTGGCCAGCTCCAATGTCGTTACCCCGTTCCACATGACCCGCTGATATCCCGATACCTGGCCCTTCCGGGCCAGAAACCATTCCATCAGACCGATGCCGCCGGAGCGGATTTCAGGGCCGATAATCGAGGTGCGGATCGTCAAATGCCCGGGCTCGCGCACTTCTCCAAGGCTTTTGGTAATTGCATACACGGATGTCCCGTCTGGCTTATCGTCCTCCGTATAACCGCCGCGTGTCCCTTCGAACACGCAGTCGGTACTGATGTGAACCAGCCGGGCGCCGACAAGGTCGGCCGCGCGGCGCAGGCGGTGGGGCAGAAACCCGTTCACATGGTATGCGCCGATCGGGTCGCGTTCAGCAAATTGATTCAGCACGCCCAGCGCATTGATTATACAATGGGGAGAAACAATTTCGACCAGTTTTTCAACTCCGGCGATATCATCGGCATCTATATACAGCCCGCCAGGATCACTCTTATCCCGGGTTGTATGGAAGACGTGATGCTTGCGCTGGCGGCGGAAATAATCCGCCAGCATATGACCCGCCATACCGTTTCCGCCGAGGATAAGCAGCTTCATTGGAGGAACCCCCCCCTGATCAGGATGTGCTTGATTTCCTCCTGGTCCATCAGGTTATTCTCCGAGCTGAAGCTGTTGAAGGACACATGCGGGAATTTGCTGTAATGGGTCTTCAGTTCAGGCATATCCAGCGTAGGAAGAATGACGAGATACTGCTCATCGTAGACAACCGTTGTCTGGCTTTCGAAATCGCTCATGAGAATTTCATGGATTTTCTCACCCGGCCGGATGCCGGTTTCAACAATGCTTACATCCGGTTTGCCGGATGCCTTAATCAGCACCCCGGCCAGGTCCGCGATCCGGCAGGTCGGCATGGTCATGACGAAGATTTCACCGCCGATGCTGACCTCAGAGGCCTTGAACAGCAAGGTGATGGCATCGCGCAGGGTGAAGAAGAAACGGGTCATATTCATATCGGTAATCCGCACCTGTCCCTTATCCTTGATCTGCTTCATGAACAAATGGACCACGCTGCCGTTCGTTCCCAGCACATTGCCGCCCCGCACAGTCACGAACCTGGTTTCGGAGCCCAGCAGGTTGGCGTAGACAAACAGCTTTTCCCCGATCGCTTTGGTCATGCCGTAGAAATTGGAGGGGTTGGCGGCTTTGTCGGTGGAGATGTATATTGCTTTTTCCACATTGTTCGCGATAGCTGCTTCAATGACATTCTGGGTACCGACCACATTGGTCTTGAGCGCTTCATACGGCTGATCCTCGCAGACCGGCACATGCTTGAGCGCCGCCAGATGAAAGATATAATCGACGCCGCGGCAAGCCGCCGTCAGAGCGTCCTTGTCACGAATGTCGCCAATGATGAAGCTGAGGCGGGAATCTTCATATTCGCGGCTCATTGCCACTTGCGCAGACTCGCTGCGGGAGAAAATTACAATTTCTTTCGGGTTCTGCGGCAAAAGCTGCCGGATGAGTTCATGCCCCCAGGAACCGGTTCCGCCTGTGACCATTATCCTTTTATTATTGAACATGCAGGTTCCCTCCAAGCAAAAATTTGACTACCTTTACCGAGACATCCGGGGTTAAATAACCTTCCGGCGCCTCCCATTCCGGATGAAGCGACGTCATAAGCCGGGTACAGCGCAAAATGCTCTCCTGCTCCACTCCTGACACTACATTGCTGCCGCAATCCACCGTTTCCGGACGTTCTGTGGTTCGGCGGATCGTTACTGCGGGCACCCCCATCAGGCAGCATTCCTCCTGAACGGTTCCGCTGTCCGTGATCGCGCAGCGGGCATACCGTTCCAAATGGACAAAATCAAAGAATCCAAAAGGCTCATGAAATTCCACCAGCGGATTCATCTCAAGCTTGAACTGCTCCGTAAGCTTGGAGCGGGTACGGGGATGGATGCTGCAGATCAGGCGGATGCCAAAATGCCCTGCCACCAGGTTCAGTCCGGACATAATCTGCAGCAGCGGTTCGGGATCATCCACATTCTCAGCCCGGTGTGCAGTGACGAGAAAGTACTGGCCCGCGCTCAGCTTCAGCCGGGTCAGAATATCGCTGGCTCCAATCTGCTGCTCATAATGCGTAATCACTTCGTGGATCGGATTGCCGGTTAATACAATGCGCTGGCTGGGAAAACCTTCGCTTAGCAGATGTCTTTTGCTCTGCTGGGTATAAGGCATATTTATAGTGGAGACGGCATCTATAACACGGCGGTTTTTCTCCTCCGGCACTTTCAAATCGTAGCAGCGGTTGCCCGCTTCCATATGCACTACGGGAATGCCCATCCGCTCGGCGAGGATTGCGCACAGCGCACTGTTCGTATCCCCCAGAAGCAGAATCCGGTCCGGCTGTTCCTTAAGCAGAATGCTCTCCAGGCTTCCGAACATGGCGGCAAGCTGCCCGCCAAGGCCTGCCTGCTTATCCTGAAGCACATAATCCGGTGCCCGCAGCCCCAGTTCGGCAAAGAAAATGCCGCTGAGGCTTGCGGTGAAGTTCTGTCCCGTGTGCACCAGCACATGCTGCTCGGCATGCTCATCGAGCAGCGGAATAATGACGCTTAGGCGGATGATCTCGGGCCGTGTGCCCAAAATCGTCATGATCTTCATGGGTTCACTCCCCTTTGAGGTTAGCCTGCCTTGGGAATGCGCGGCAGGCTGGTGTTGAGTGCGCCGCGCATACGGGCGGCGGGTATAACGGCATTTTTGCCGTTATTAGACTCGCTGTGCGCTCAGGCCGCCGGATTTAACGGCATTTTTGCCGTTATTAGACTCGCTGTGCGCTCAGATCGCGGATTTAACGGCATTTTTGCCGTTATTAGACTCGCTGTGCGCTCAGGCGGCGGATTTAACGGCATTTTTGCCGTTATTAGACTCGCTGTGCGCTCAGGCCGCGGATTTAACGGCATTTTTGCCGTTATTAGACTCGCCGTGCGCTCAGACCGCTAAATTAACGGCATTTTTGCCGTTATTAGACTCGCTGTGCGCTCAGGCCGCGGATTTAACGGCATTTTTGCCGTTATTAGACTCGCTGTGCGCTCAGGCCGCGGATTTAACGGCATTTTTGCCGTTATTAGACTCGCTGTGCGTTCAGGCGGCGGATTTAACGGCATTTTTGCCGTTATTAGACTCGCCGTGCGCTCAGACCGCTAAATTAACGGCATTTTTGCCGTTATTTCGCTCGCCGTGCGCTCAGGCCGCGGATTTAACGGCATTTTTGCCGTTATTTCGCTCGCCGTGCGCTCAGGCCGCGGATTTAACGGCATTTTTGCCGTTATTAGACTCGCTGTGCGCTCAGGCCGCTAATTTAACGGCATTTTTGCCGTTATTTAGTGCATATGCGGCCCAGACGGCGCTGCTGCCGTTGAAGGGATGCAGGCGCGGCCGGGTGCCGCCGCGGCAGGCTGCTGCGCGTTCGCGCCGCGCAGCTTTCACGGCACGCCCGCTTGCGGCGGCGCACCCCAGGAGCGCAGCCTGCGGTGTGACCCGCAGGCCTAGCCCGCTTTGCGCCGCCGCTTCGCTGCGCGGCGCGAATGGCCCGCGCGGCGGTGCTTGCCTCCGCCGCTGTCCCGCCGGCGCGCGCTTCCCGCCGCGCGCCGTTTGCGGCCCGGCCGCGAGCGGCTGCGCGCCCGGGCCGCGGCGCGGCGGAGCCTGCCGCGCCGGAGCTTGCCGCGCCGCAGCCGTGCTGCACGGCGCGGATGGCCCTTGCGCGGCGCCGCAGGCGGCGCGGCCGCGGGTTCGCCGCTGCCCGAGGCTTCGGCCGCGGGCGGCTCCGGGGCGCCGGCGGGTTCAGGCGGCGCAAGGCAGTAGCGGAGATGCCACCTCTCCGCCAGCCCGAGCAGGCGGGCGCGGTAGGCTGCCGGCCCATAGACGGCAGCGATGCGCTCCCGCGCCTGGGTGCCGATGGCGGCAGCCAGCCCCGGCTCCGCCAGCAGGCTGTTCACCCGTTCGGCGAGGGCGCCAATATCCCCCGCCGGAACCAGCAGTCCGCCGCAGCCGGCGGCATGGAGAATTTCGTACAAGCCGCCGGAAGCATAGGCAACCACCGGCTTGCCGAAGGCCATTCCCTCCAGAGCAGTCATCCCGAAGCCCTCACGGATCAGACTGGGAACCACCAGCATATCCATGGCGCAATAGACCTCGGGGAGACTGTCTTCATAACCGACGAATTTGAAGCGGGAGGTCAGGCCTTCCAGCTTCACCTTGCGGACGCAGCGGTCGTAGTAGCTTTTATCCCCAGGTGTGCCGACGACAATGAACTTTGCTTCAGGATGCTGCTCCGCTACAAGAACAGCCATTTTGACGAAATGCTCCAGTCCCTTCTCCTTATTAATGAAGGAAGATATATAACCGATCAGAGGCTCCTCCGGGTTAATCCGAAACTCCCGGCGGCGCTCGCCCCGCAGTTTGCTCCAGGCTTCGAACATCATCTCCGCATCATTCCAGGAAGGGGGAAGCTGTGTCAGCTTTCCTTCACGGATATCCTCGGGAAAACAGGATGCCGCGGTGTGCGAAATGGCCAGTATCTCATCGCTGTACCTGTGAATCAGCTCCGTGCTGATTGAAGTGAAATCGTTGTCCGTTATCGTCTCCGAAATCTTCCACATCACGGGAATGCCCAGTGATTTCGCCGCCATCGCCGGCAAAGCATGCACGCAGGTGCTGGAGACAATAAAAGCCGGACGCAGCGCAGCAAGCCATTCCACCAGTTCAGCATACTCGCGGCTGTCCTGAAATTTGCGGATATCTGCCTCCAGTCCGGCATACGGTGTGTACATCCCGTAGACCAGCGGGATGGACAGCAGCTGCACATTCAGTCCATTCTTGCGCGCCTGCCGGGTCAGCTTGCCTTCCTGGGGTGCCACAAGAATACAGTTGAAGTAAGAGGACAGCTCCCGGCTGAAGAACAGCAGCAGCTTTTCCGCACCTGTGATGCTGCGTGTATTGGATACATGGGAAAAGATCACGATTGTCGCTTTGTCGGCCATGGTGTGTCGGCGCTCCTTGGCGGGCTGTGGAGCAGCCATTCACCTCCCTAAAAGTTTTACGGAGCCTTGCTTCAGTAATTCTTCGCAGTAAAACTCGCTGCGCAGGCGTACGCTTTAGTTCTACGGAGCTTTGCTTCAGTCTTTGGGATGTTGAATTCTTTGGTCCTGCGGCTCATGGCGCAATATTCTGCCGGCAAACGCCAAAACCAGGTACTCCAGTAGTATATTGAGGGGGAACAAATGCCGTCACGACACCTGTCCCCCGGATATAAGCCCATTTCCGCCGGGTCCGTCAAGCTAGCCGTAAATGATCGTCAACAGCTGGTTCAAGCGTCTGGCATACGTATGATCCCTGAGCGTCCGTTCAAAAGCGCGCAGGGCCATGGCGCGGCGCTCCTCTTCATGAGTCAGGTAATAACGGATTTTATCCAGCATTTCCTGCGGGCTGGAGAACGTGTCGATCTCTTCCCCGACTGTATAAAATGAATTCATATCATCTCTGGCATCACTCAGCTGCAGCGTTCCGCTGGCCGCGATTTCAAAGGTGCGGGGATTTGGAGAGACTGCCGGAATCAGCAGCGCGTTGTTGTTGACACTGTCGTCAATGTGCGAGCGGTGAAGGTTAATCACGATTTTGGAACCGCTGTAGGCAACTGCCGTCTCCTGCGGCGACATCCACTTCCCAATCTCAATGCGGTCCCCATACAGCGGAGCCTCAGGCAGACGGTCCCACCAAATGCCGTTGATAACCGTGTTGTAGCTCATCAGCTCCGGCATAACATCGCGGAAGAAATGGACTCTGTTCCAATATGCCGAGCCAATGAAGCTGATATCCCTGCTGACCGGCGAACGCCCTGTCGTGGGGCGGTAATGCTCGCGGTGTGCGGCAAAAGGCAGATAATGCACCTCATTGCATCCCAGGCCACGGTAGAATTCCACACAATTCAGCTCCAGCGTGAACACGTAATCGTAGTGGTTTACAATTTTTACCGTAAAGTCGGTGTAATACGGATCATCTGTCAGCCAGATGGCTGTCTTAATGCCCCTGCCGCGCAGAACGGCAAGTTGATCAAGCGGCAGATCCAGTCCATCCAGCACCAGCACGAGATCGGGATGCTGCGCATCGGCAAGCTCGACCAGATTCTGACGCACATCGGTAATCGTGACCTGGGACGTCAGTCTTTGCAGCGCATAGAGAACCGCATCGTCCAGCGGCGAATACGGATAGCCTTTTCCTGAAGCCACGTACATCACATGGAGGTTGCGGACCGGAAGCGGCTCCTCCGGCCGGCCGTCCAGAATGGCCAGTCTTCCCCGCAGGTAACCTTCATCGTATCCAACCTTGAATCCGGTCAGGCGGCCGCTCAGCTTCTGTTCTTCGGCAGGCGTCCGGGGCAGTGGCGGTGCTGGCATTATAAAATTATTCATGGTATTCGCTCCTTTAATCCGTATTGGTTTTCAGCCTTGCGCTGTAAGAACATTCAACAAATATGGCATTCGCGCCGTAAAGGTATGATGGCGGAGTGTCGTCTGCAGCCCCTGAAGCGCTAACTGCCGGCGCTCCTTTTCATGCTTCAGGTAATAGTCGATTTTACGTCTCAGCTCATCGGCATTGGCAAAGGTATCCAGGTCCTTGCCCGGTCGGTAATGGCTGCCCAGATCCTCACGGACATCGGTCAGCTGCATCGTCCCGCAGGCACAGATTTCGTAGGTTCGCGGATTAATCGAGCGGGAAGGGAGCTGAAAGGTGTTCCGGTTGTCCTGCCCGCCTTGCCAGGGACGGTGAATATTGATGACAAGCTTCGCTCCGCTGTAATAATTTGCTGTTTCCTCCGGAGGGATAAATCCGTCCTTGATAAAAGGCGACAGCTCCTCAAAGGCGGCCAGCCGTTCCCAGAATCCTCCGGCAATCAGCACCTTCTTGCCGCGGAGAAACGGAGCAAGTTCGTCAAACAGCTCTGTCCGGTTGCGAAAGGCATTGCCGATGAACACAACATCGTATTGATACTGCGGTCCGGTGCGGCGCGGATAGAACATCTGCGGATTGACGCAGAGTGGAAGGTAGTGCACGGAACGGATTCCCAGCGCACGATAGAACTCCACACAGCCCAGCTCATGCGTAAATACATGATCATAATGCCGGCAGATCACCGATGTATCCTCTGAAAAATAAGGATCATCCACAAACCAGATTGCCGTAGGAATACCCAGCTTTCTTATTTCCATGATCTGCTCCAGATGATTCTCGGGAAATACATGCAGGCCATTCATGACCAGTACAGCTCCCGGCGACTCGCGTGCGGCCACAGCCAGCATGTTTTCCGGTGAACTGATGACCAGTTCGCTTACAAGCTGCCGCAGTGCTTCCGTTACTCCCGTATCAATCGCTTGAAATCCCTGTGGCACATACATCAGCTTGAACGGCCGGCATGCTCCCACCTCCGGAGAATTCAGCCGCTTCACGGCTTCGCACAAGCCGAGACGGTATCCTTCCTGATAACCGTCGCTGTAATCCTGCGGACGCTCTTTTCTCTTTTTTGATTTCACGGCTTTCACCCTGCCCCGTCATATTCTCAAGACAGTATAACTATATGCGGAGTCAGCATCCGCCTCATGGACATCTGTCTGTATCAGTCCGAAATTGGCATATGCCCCCTGTCTTTCGCCCGGATTGCCCGAACCTTTGCAGATTGGTTCCACTCGGGCTACAATTACGGAAGCAGGCGAGCGCTTATTTAGAAGATTGGGAGAGTGGGAATATGTATGCTATGGACAACGCCATGCTCTATATCCGCCAAGCGGAGCTGCTGCGTGAACGGGTGCCTTCCTTCCAGGCCTATCCGTTTGATCTGCCGGTCATCCGCAGCTTTAACCGGCTTGCGTTTCAGAAGCGGGTTACTTTTCTTGTCGGCGAGAACGGGACGGGAAAATCCACGCTGCTGGAAGGCATTGCTGCGGCCTGGGGATTCAATCCGGAGGGCGGGACGCTGAATTTCTCCTTCAACACCCGTTCCTCGCATTCCAGCCTGCATGAATACCTGCGGATTTCCAAAGGGGTAAGACGCCCCAAAGACGGCTTCTTTCTGCGTGCGGAGAGCTATTACAATGTTGCCTCCTATATTGAACAGCTGGATGAGATACCTGGGGAGCCGGGGGTACAGAGCAATATGATTAAGAATTCCTACGGGGGCAAATCACTGCATGAGCAGTCGCATGGGGAATCGTTTTTTGCCGCTTTTGTCCACCGCTTTGGGGGACAGGGCCTGTATATTCTCGATGAGCCGGAAGCGGCCCTCTCCCCGCTGCGGCAAATGTCGCTGCTGGTGCGCATGCATGAGCTGGTGAAGCAGCATTCGCAGTTCATTATCGCCACCCACTCCCCCATCCTGATGTCCTGCCCCGGCTCCGAAATCTTCCTGCTGGAGGGCGAGGCCATCCGGCCTGTCAGTCTGGAAGAAACGGAGCACTATACCGTAACGAAAGCGTTCATGAACGACCGCGGGGGCATGCTGCGCGAGCTGCTGGGAGACGATTGAGAATCGAAATTCTCAGCAGCACAAAAAGACACCGGCACAGGCAGCCTCACCACCTGTACAAGTGTCTTTTTACAATCGCCGGATTTATTTATCTCTTGGAACGAATTCATCTTCTTCGTCCTTCTGGCTGTCAATATACTCATTGATCAGCGCATCCAGCTTCACGGATTGGCTCAGCACCCTTGGATGCCGCATGCCAAGCTCCACAGCCAGCGTGTTTAATGCCTTGCGTTCCCGCTCGATTCTGGCTTTCTGTTCTTCGTTGCCCATAGCGGCCTCCTTGATGCATCGCTGACATCTGTCTGCCCGGTTTTTAAGTTTGTTTTGTCTATATAAGCTGAAGTCACGGCCAGTGCCGATTCGGCAAATCAACAGCCCACTTTACCGGGCAAAATGTTTCACAATCCGAACAAGCCTGTGCACCGTCCAGCCGAACATCGCCACAGCCATCATATCGAAGCTGACGTTAAAGAGGAACAAGTGCTTTCCGATATCGGCCCGGCCATCGCCGAGAATCGGCACCAGAAAAGAAAAGAGTCCGATCAGGCCCAGCAGCATCAGCAGCTCGCCCGCAATCCGTCCGCGCAAATCCCGGCTGCGGAAATATTCGAACAGGACTCCGGCATAATAGATAAGATAGAAGAATGCCAGAAAACCCAGCGAATGGGGCAGAACCTCTCTTTTGAACTGGCTCCAGGTGCTGTAAGTATAGGCTAAGGCCTTCTCCGGCTTCCCTAAGGACTTCTCATAGTTTCCCAGGTAATAGGGACGCAGGTCCATGCTGTTCCGGGCAGCATATTTCATGCCATCCACCAGCCGCGAGGGATGCTTTATATAGAAGAAGAGCACATCCTTATGGGACACCCGGTCATAGAAATCCGCCTGAAGCGACGGATCATCCTGCCTGATCGCCGTACCGGCCTGAAAATAGTTCGTTCCCGCCAGCACCTCCAGCTTCTCCGGCAGGCCCAGCTCGCGCAAATCCCCCTGCACATCCGGCGATTCATTCAGGATTCCGAAAAACACGGTCTGATAGAGATTGATATGCTTCAGCTCTTTGGGCGCGGCCATATACATAATGACAGAGACAAGACATACCGCAATTGCGAACCGCCCAGCCAGCCTGCGCCAGTTCCCCGTCCCGTTCAGCGTCATAAGCCGCAGGAAAATCAGGGAAAAGGCGATGCCAACCGGCGCATTCTGGATCTTGGAGCAGATCAGAAACAGCACCGCGGTAAAAAACAGCTTCAACCCCCCGGCTGTCGGCCGCTCCTGTCCCGCCAGCCGCAGTCCCAGCGCAAAGGTTAGCAGCATGGACACCAGCGACACCGGCTCGCCGTAGAGCGAATTGAAATAAGCCAAATAGCCGATATCATAAAACACCACCAGCATTCCCGCACCCAGCAGCAGTCCCGTAATACAGGAACGGCGCGCCCCCACCTTGACGATCAGCCAGGTAGCCGCCAGCAGCAGCAGGGCATACACCGCAGCCAGCAAGCGGATATCGAAATAACTCCCGTGCACAAGCCCGGACAGCAGTCTCGGCACCAGCACCAGCACGATTTGCGAGGAAGGATAGAAGCCCTTGAACAAGTTTTCATAGGAGAATCTGGAATGGCTGAAGCTGAAGAAGCGGTCGGCATAGCTCTCTGCAGTGTTGTAATAATCCAGTCCTACGGTATTCATCATCCGCTTGAAGTCGCCGTTGTCGGCGACCCCGACGAACGGCTGCACAAACAGCAGATAGAATATCAGCCCGCAGCCTGCAAGGGCAATAAGATTTTCCGCATTGAATAATCGTTTCATAGTTTCTCCCTACCGCTGCGGCAGCAGCTTCACATATTCATCCGATAAATTCATCAGCTTCAGAATATAATCATAGTCACTCTGGTACGGGCTGAAATCCGCCACAGGCTGAAGCGTATCCAGCGACACCGCCTCACCGTCCGTGAAGCCTTTGCCCGGCACAAACATAATGTCGTCATTGAAGAAAGAGCCTGTAGGCAAATAATAGCGCATCCCCAGCACGTTGCGTTCAATGTTAAGCAGATCATGCCCAAAGGCCGTGAACCCTTCCTGCTTCAGCGGCAGCCCGAGCAGATTGGCTACGGTTGGCAGAATATCCAGCTGCCCGCCCGTACGCTCCACAACCTGGCCCTGGGCCATTCCCGGCGCATGGACAATGAGCGGAATATTGAACCGGCTGATCCGCGAATCGTAAGGGATTCCGAGCGCCGCCTCCACCTGCTCCGGCGGGACATCCTGCGGCTGCAGCCCGAAATGGTCGCCGTACAGCACCAGCACAGTATTGTCCCATAGTCCGTTTTGCTTCAGCCCTTCAATAAGTGTTCCCACCGCGTAATCCGTATAATTGATTGCCGTCAGATAGTCCCCGAGCATCGTATTCTGCAGATGATCCGGCAGCGTGATTTTTTTGTAGGCCTCAGGGATTTGGAAGGGATGATGGCTCGAAGCTGTCACCAGCTGGGCATAGAACGGCGTCCCTTTTTGCTGCAGCGCTGCCAGCTTCTCTACCGCCGTAATGTACAGCTGCTCATCGGAGGCGCCGAAAGCGTTGAAATGGTCATTCTTGAAATACCCCTTGTCATAATAGTCATTGAAGCCCAGCGCCGGGTACAGCTCATTGCGGTTCCAGAAGCCGGCCTTATTCACATGGAAGGTATAGGCCTCATAGCCCTTATCCCGCAAAAGACGCGGCAGGCTTGGCAGCACCCGGTCTCCGAAGCCTGTAGACATCGCAAGCGAGGCAACCGGATAGATGGAGGTATTGCTCATGAACTCGGCATCCGAGGTATTGCCCGCCCCGATCTGCTGGTAGATATGAGGGAAATAAAAGCCTTCCTCCGCTAAGCGGTTCAGCACCGGTGTCAGCTCCTGCCCATCCAGCGACTGATGCAGCGGAAAGTTCTGAAAGGCTTCCATCTGAATTACAATTACATTCTTTCCCTTTTGCGAGCCAAAATAATCCGGCACCGTCCCCGCGGGCTTGCTGCTGTAAGGATAGGACGCCTCAAGCGCGTCAACCTTCGCGACGGTTTCCTTAATGTCTCCGGTGCCGGTAAGGCCGTTGTCCTCCTTGGCTTTTATCACCGCGAGCACCTCATAATTCAGGAGCCCGGCGCTCTCTGCCTGCACAAGCTCATTGGTAATTCCGCGTGCCGCATGAACAGAGTATGCCGACAGCAGCCCTCCGCCGATGATGGACACAAGGATGACAATCCACTGTGCTCTGCGCTTTCCCGGCGAAAGATAGCGGCGCAACGGCTGTGCAGCTCCTGTTTTCCATCTGCGGAACAGGCTGTAGACCATTACGGCCACAAGATCCGAGAAGAACAAATAATCAACCGGCTGGATGGTAGACTCCACGCTCTCTTTTACCTGGAACACCTGATTCAGCTCATACAAGGCCAGATACGTGGGAACTGAGCCGAAATGATTGAAATAGACACTGGCGGCGAACAGCAGCAGCGACAGCAGGCCGTTCAGGCTCCAGTAGACAGCGGTCTTCATCCGCGCCGGAATGAGCAGCGCCAGCAGCCCCAGCAGCAGCAGAACCGGAGCCAAATCCGCAGCGGTCCATTCCCAGGCAATCCGGTCAAAAAACAGTAACCGCAGCAGCAGCAGCTTCAGCCAAATAAGCACCGCAACAATATAGAAATGCGCTCCTACCCGTGTATGCTTATTCTCATTCATAGCTTTCCCCTCTTAACTTGTAGATGATTGTAAACCCAATTCTCTTTTTTTGTAAAATATCAGATTTCTCTAGTATAGCAAATGAATCCTGAAGCACAAGTTTGAGCGCACTTAGAGGGGAGCAACTGCTCCTATAAAGCTGCAAGTGGAAACGGCTGCGCCGTCCTTATAAGGACGGTATCCGTTTCAGTGAGAAAGATAAGGCTAATGTATAGCGTGAAACATATACATTCTTATCATTTAAGAAAGACGCCTATCGGCGTCCTATAATAAGAATGCTGCCATTTCAGTGGGGAGGAGAAGAATCATTTCGCGCTGATTCCCTCGTCCAGCCGGCTTCGGGCGAAATCCAAGGTACTTTTGCCTCTGATTCCCTCGTCCAGCCGGCTTCGGGCGAAATCAAGGGTACTTTTGCCTCTGATTCCCTCGTCCAGCCGGCTTCGGGCGAAATCAGAGGTACTTCTGCCTCTGATTCCCTCGTCCAGCCGGCTTCGGGCAAAATCAAAGGTACTTCTGCCTCTGATTCCCTCGTCCAGCCGGCTTCGGGCGAAATCAAAGGTACTTTTGCCTTTGATTCCCTCGTCCTGCCAGCTGCGGACAACGCAATCGCGCAGTTTGCTTGGCCGAAATCCCGATCCATTCTTTCATATACAGCTACAGCGCAGCCGTGAAATAACGGATAAGCTTCGTTTCCCCCAAAATATATAAATTCTTATCTTTTAAGAAGAACCCGGCTTCGCCGTCCTCTGAAAGAGGCGGTATCCGTTTCTCCAAAAATAGAAGGATAATTGATTGCGTGAAATATATAAACCTGAATTTCGAAAGTAAGTATCCACAAATCATCTAATAAGCTCTACACTAAGGTATTTCTTGCTAAAAACAGCTTGCACCCAATGGGTGAAGCAAAAAGAGGGTTTATCCCTTGTCCAATCTTGGATTGGTTCAATTCACTTTCGAAATTCAGGATAAATTATATTTCAAAATAACCCCACAAAGCGGGGCCTTGGCTTCGATGATCACTCAGGTACTTTGCGGGGACCCCAAAACATATAAATTCTTTCAAAAAAAAGACGCAGCCCCGCAGGCTTACGTCTCTTCTCTTTCTCTCTCCCCCCATCCCCTTTTTCGCAAGCGTTAGCGGGAAAATGGATACCTAATCCATCCGTTTAGTCCCTTTTCAGGGGAATACGCTTAAAATAAGTTTACTTTTTCCTACTATTCCTTCTGCGGGACGCTTTTCCGTCCATTTATATTCCCTCATTCCACATTGCTCCAATGCTCCAATGCTCCAATGCTCCAATGCTCCAATGCTCCAATGCTCCAATGCTCCAATGCTCCAATGCTCCAATGCTCCAATGCTCCAATGCTCCAATGCTCCAATGCTCCAATGCTCCAATGCTGCCGATTATATTCGGAATCCATGCGTTACGCAAATCTCCATCTGCAAATTATAGGGCAGCGGGTCCTGCGGTCAATCCGCCAGGCCAAGCGGGGTGTGCGCCAGCAGCCTTTTAATCGAGCGGTTGGCTTCATGCAGCACAGTGTCCTTGTCAACCGTCTTCAGCAGCCCTTTATCCATAAGAATTTCACCGTCGATAATCGTCGTTTCCACATCGGCCCGGGTTGCGGAATAGACAATGCGGGAGATCGGGTCTACATCGAAGGAGGGGAAGGTGTGGAAGTTATAGAGATTCAAAATCGCCAGGTCGGCTTTTTTGCCAACCTCGATGCTGCCGATCTGATCCTCCATGCCTACCGCCTTGGCACCGCCTATCGTTGCCATCCGGAATACGCTTCTCGCATCCATCGTGGTCGGCCCATGGTGCGGCTTCTGGATAATGGCGGCCAGACGCATTTCATTGAACATATCCAGATTGTTGTTGCACGGCGCACCGTCTGCACCGAGGCTGAGATGAATGTGGTCATGCAGCATGCCCGGCGTGTCGGCGATACCCGAAGCCAGCTTCAGGTTGGAGCCCGGGCAGTGGCTGACATGAACTCCGCGGTCACGCAAAATGCGCCGCTCCTCCTTATCCACCCAGACGCAGTGCGCCAGAATCAGGCGTTCATTCGCCAGCCCCAGATGGTCCAGATAGACGATGTTGCGCATGCCGGTCATCGCCTGGACGATTTCGATCTCGCCCAAATTCTCCGATGCATGGGTGTGCACCTTAACCCCGTAGCGCTCCGACAGGTCGCGTACTTCCCGCAGCAGCGGCTCGGTGCAGGAAATCACAAAACGCGGCGAGAATGCATACTGAATCCGGCCGCCTCCGTACCCGTTCCATTTTTCCAGCAAATCCACGCTTTCCTGCAGCGAAGCTGCCGTATCCTCCTGCAGCGCCGCAGGCGCATCCGCATTCTTCTGATCCATCATCACCTTGCCCGACAGCGCGCGGATGCCGCTCTCTGCAATCGCCTGAAAGGCAAAATCCGTATGATTCACCGTCTCCATATCCACAATCGTCGTCGTGCCGCTGGAGATCAGCTCGCCAATCCCCAGCATGGCGGAATAATATAGCGATTCTTCATCATGCGCCGCTTCGAGCGGCCAGATCCGCTTGCGCAGCCAGTCCATCAGCTCCAGGTCATCGCCCTTGCCGCGGAACAGCGTCTGGCAGAGATGAATATGAGTCTGTACAAAACCCGGAATGACGGTGCGGTTCGCGGCATCGATCACCTGCTCATCCCCCTGCGGCACAAGGCCGCTGCCGATCTCGGCAATCCGGTTATCCTTAATGCGGATATCTCCGTGTATGATTTCTTCCTGCTTGTTCATTGTAATAATCTCGGCGTTCTTGATCAGAATATTGGCCATTTCCATCGTCCCCCTCGTCTGCTGCAGTCCGGATTTGTTATTAACACAAAAAAGCCACAAAAATATGCATAGGCATATTTTCGTAGCCAGAAATTTACGGTTCCCGGTAGAGACCCTTAAACCAATTATTAAGGATATACGAAAAAAAAGGATTATTCAATTGCTTAAATTGCTTACTGAATAACCCCATCATAATCCAAAGACAAGTTTGTTGTCAATACAAGTAAGATAAAATAACACAATCCCCTTTCTCGTCCTATCCGTGAGTGATTTTTAATATATAAAGTAATTATCCCTGATATAATGTCATATTAACTAACAAATATGTATGAGGATAATAGCTTTCGCTTATTGCTGCAGCCGGCTCCGGGCTTGTCCTTTATTCCCAGGCAGCAGTCAGAATCTTCTCAAACACAGGAAATCTTGCTGTCCGCCCCGGAAAATCCACTTCGCCTCTGCACTCGTACCCAAGCGAAGGATACAGCGCCAGCGCCCTGCTGTTCTTGGCATAAGTATCCAGCCGGATGCTGCTGTACCCGCCTCTCCGGGCATGCTCCTCAGAAAAGGCAATCAGCTTGCGCGCTATGCCCTTGCCCTGTACCTCCGGATGAACAGCCAGACGGTGCATGATCAGCTGCGGCCCCTGCTTCTCCGTCCAGTCAATGGCTTTGTACTGCTCTGCCTGGTTCTCGTCCAGCACAATAATGCCGGCGATGGCAGCCTGATCCACACAGACATATAACGCGCCCTTGGCAATGTCCTCCCCGATGACGTCCCTGTTCGGGTAGCTGCTGTCCCATTGGTCGCTTCCGCCAGCCTGCATGACCTGCACACATTTGGCAATCAGCTCCATGATCTCCCCAATTTCGTCTCTCCGCGCATTGCGGATCTCACTCCCGCTCATGTACATTCCTGCCTCCTTATCAGCATTTGAACCCGGTACAGATTCTGTAATGAAGTCTACCATATCCGGGAGCAAAATCGATAGTGCGGCACGTTTCCAGATTCTATAGAGGCGGCGTATATTCAACCGCCTCTATTACGCCTCACCCGGGTGTCTTAGGGCGGATCAGCCAAGCTCCAGCTTATGCCCGTCCTCGAAGCCCTTGGCGAAACCCGCGTCGAATCCCACGTTGTATGCTTCGGTGTAGCCCTGCTGAAAGGCGTCTTCCGGCGGCGTTTCCGGAGGGACGCCAAGATCCGGGGGGAGCGGTACCACCTGCGGCGCGGGAGGTGCTTCGACGGCCGCCACTACCTGCGCCGGCGGATGAACAGCGGGCACTCTCCGGTGCCGGCGGCGGAGTCTTCTTTTTCTCCGCAGCAAAAGTTCTCTCTTGGTCCTGCCGCTCCGGCGGATCAATCCCCTGCGCGATTTGCGCCCCAGCCCCTTGCGGATTCTGGCTTTACGCGACAGCAGCAGTGTGCGTCTGCGGCTTCTGCCGCCCGAGCGCACCTTTCCAAGTTTCTTTTTTTTCATTTTTCTACTCCTCCTGTACTCCATGTACTTCTTGCAGTGCCGCCTGCGCATGCCGTACTTAGCCATGGCGCAGCAGGAATTCCCCGTTTGGGCCGATGCAGCGAAATACCGGACATCATCCGGCACATTGCGCTCTGGTATTGGCTGAGAATCCGGATATTGTCGCTCAATTTGCGGGCTGTCAGCTCCGATTGCCCTGTAACCTCGGCGATACTCTCCAGGATGGCCGCAAGCGCAGCCTGGCTGCGGGCAATGGAGCGGATCATCTCCAGCTTGACGGCGTGTTCAGAGAGCAGCCCGCCGCTCATTTGCTGTCTTCTCCGAAATCAAAGGCGTCGCCGGACATGCCGCCAAACCCTTCGCCGCCATCATCACCGCTGCCCAGCACCGCTTTCAGATTGCTGTATAACCCGTTTTCCAGCTTGGTCAGCCCTTCTACCATTTCCACGATCACCTCGTGAATGGAGATGGATTCCTTAAGCTGTTCTTCATGGGAGTCGAACGCTCTAGCGTGGATATGATGCTGTGTCCACTGCTTTACTTTTTCCGCTTCCACCGCTTTGGCCTCAAGAATCATCGCGATGTTCCACTGGATAGTAGCGGTTGACTCCAGCATTTGCAGATAAGCCTTTTCTCTGCTCATCTTCCACCTCCTGCTCTTTAAGCGCTACTCTTCTTCCTCGCCGTTTAATTCCTTGATGACCCTGCCTACCCCTTCGGCCATAGCCTCTTCCAGATCGGCAAGCGCGTTCAAGTAAGCAATAATATTTTTGTTGACCTGACCTGTGCTCTCCACCAGTCCGCTGAATCCGCCAAAGTCAGGCTCTACATCCGGCAGATCATGGACTATCTGCGACATACGGACGGCTACGTGGCGTTCGGCGTCGAGAATCCGTGCCATCTGTTCGTGCGTATGGGCCATGTGCTGCAGGACTTTCGTTATTTTACTCTGCACCTTCATGTCTCCTTTGCTCAAACGCCCTGCTACAGCATATGCGGCAGAAGCCCTTGCGGTGCGGGGCTCTGCAGGAAGTTGCAGAGGTGTTGCCGCAGTAAATGCGGGATTTATATGCACGCTGAACCTTCCGTCAATTCAGCCGGACCCGACAGAGAAATCTGAAAAAGAAGAATTATTACCCGGATTTGAGGTATTCTATTGAAGCTTACAAGCATCCGCTTGGATTTGCGGCCCTTAACCCTGGCTGAGCTAACGGCACATTTGCCGTTATTAAAGGGGTCAAGACCCTCAAAGGCGGGAATAACAGCAGATTTGCCGTTATTTGTACATTTCCAGCCCGGATCGCCCAAAATAACGGCACATTTGCCGTTATTTATGCTCCGCACAGCCGGGAGTCGCCGCATAAGAAGAAACGGCTTCGCCGTCCTCTGAAAGAGGCGGTATCCGTTTCTCCAAAAATAGAAGGATAATTGATTGCGTGAAACATATCAATTCTTATATTTCCAAAAAAACACGCGCCTCACGGCAACGTGTTCTTCAGCTTTTCCCCGGCTTCGTACAGAGACTGGAACGTTCCGGCGTCACTCCACCATTCCTTGAGTACATCGTAGCTGAGTCTGCGGTCTGCCGCATAGATATTATTCACGTCGGTAATCTCAAGCTCTCCCCTTTTAGAAGGGGTCACGCGCCGGATAATATCAAATACAGCCTCGTCGTACATATAAATTCCGGTTACGCAAAATTTGGTCTTCGGATGCTCCGGCTTTTCTTCGATATAGGAAATCCAGGCGGGATCCAGACTGTCAAACACTGGAACACCGTATCTCCGCGCATCATCCACTGGTTTCAGCAAAACCTTGGCAGTTCCCTGCGGCTGCTGCAGATACCTCTCCACATAAGGCGTCAGATCATCCATAAAAAGATTGTCACCAAGCAGCACAACAAAACGTTCACCGGGGAGAATGAATCCTTTCGCCAGCTCCAGCGCTTCCGCAATGCCTCCGGCGGCCTCCTGAATTTTGTAAGTAAGAGAGACTCCAAACTCTGCGCCGCTGCCCAAAAAATCCGTATACTGCCCCGCAGACTGCTTGCTGATGACCAGGAGAATATCGGTTATACCCCCCCGGCGCAAGCGGTCTATACCGTAACACACCATAGGATATTTGCCGACCGGAAGCAAATGTTTGTTCATAAGCCGGGTCAGCGGATACAGCCTTGATCCTGTTCCGCCCGCCAGTATGACTCCTTTCACTTACTTTCCTCCTTTTTATCTGTGTCTTTAGCCTTTGGGCCGTCCTTTCAGATGAACTGTGCCGGATCCGCATGCCACTTATCTATGAACATCCTGCGATTCCGTTCCACCAGCTCCTGAAGCCCGGAGGAGTATACCTCCTTGAAGCTCGCGCTTCCTTCATGATGCACCAGGCAATTCCCGGCAATAAGCAGACGGTAGCCCTGCAGCCGTGCGCGGTAGCAATAATCATCGTCTTCATAGTGCCCGGGCGAGAACCGCTCATCCAGGAGGCCGATGGCATCCATCAGCTCTCTTTTGAATAAAAAGCACAGGCCGATCAGCCTCCTGGTTTCAATCCACCCGCGGGAGCCCTGAAGGCTCAGCGTCTCGGCTTCGGCGTGGAAGCCCGGCATATCCGAATACGCTGTGCTTACCTGCTGCCGGCCGCTGGCATAGTTCGTTACAGGTCCCACGATGCCGATGTCGGGCGCACTGTACAAGGCGTTCTTCAGGCTCTCCAGCCAGCCCCGCGATACGGCAACGTCATTGTTCAGCAGCAGCAATTCATCGCCGGAAGCCAGCTGCAGCCCCAGATTACAGGCCACCGGGAATCCCCGGTTCTCGGGAAGTGAAATAAAGGTCAGCCTGTTCGCGCGGCAGTAATCGTCTGTTCCATCCGTTGAAGCGTTGTCGATCACAATAATTTCATAGGGGGACCCGGTGTGCGCCCTGATAGATTCAACACAGGCACGCAGCAGGCCGACCCTATTATAGGTTGGGATAATAATACTGGTTATCGTCATATCCGGTTCCTCCAGGCTGCCATTTGCCTGCGCTGCTCCTGCAGGTTCTCGCCGGAGAGCACCCCGCTCGCGTCACGATGGGCAAGTATCCGTTGCAGGGCCTCTGCATGATCACCGGCAATCAGCTGCTCCATGGCATTGCCGGCTCCCGTATTTCCCTGCCGGAGACGGTTATGCTTAATGACATTTACCGTGCCCGCCTTTTCCACCCGGAGCTGCTCCAGGATCAAAAGGGCCTGCGCTTTGGGAGGAACCATCAGCGTCCGGCAGCCAATCCGCTCCAGGGCCTTCCGCGACAGCGCATGGGGCACTGCGGTCATGGAGCTGACGCCAAGATCGCTCCGGTCCAGAACGGCATTGAGGTACATCTTGCAGCGGGTGACATCATCGCTTAAGCCGAAAGGGGGCAGCAGCGCATCCAGATCATTCAGCGCCACATCCACTCCGCTGTCCACAGCCGCTGCAAACATTGCCAGCTGCGGAGCGGAGATGACCATATCTCCATCCAGGAACAGCAGGATGTCACCCCGGCTGAGCTTGGCCCCGATTGCCCGGCCCACATCATGCCCGGCAGAATCCGGGCAATGCACCACTGTCGCCCGCTTGCATAGCCGGGATCGCTTATAGCTGTTGTCGGTGCAGCCGTTCAGCACAACGATAATTTCGGCCGGCTTCAGGCGCTGCACCTGCTTCAGCAGAGCCGGCAGAGTGCGCTCCTCATTGCGCGCCGAGATAATTACCGACAGCGAGCCGCGCAGACCGGGCAGCTGCGGCCCGGACCGGCGGTAAGCGGCAGAAGCTCCCGCCGGCATCCGGCGGGAACCGGACCTGCCCCCGGCCTGCCGGACAGCGGCGGGTCTGCCGCGAGTGCTCCGGCGGACTGCTGCGGCGGCGGCGGGCTTTGCCGCCTTGCGCCGGACAGCGGAGCTGCCTGCCCCGGTCCGGCGGGCAGGCGGGGTTCCCGCCGTCAGGGCCACGGCGGCAGCGGAGCTGTGCCGGCCCAGCGAGCCAGCTTCAGCTCGGAGGGCAGCGGAAGCCTTCAGCACCTTTGCTCCGAACTGCCGGGCGGGAGCAGCCGAGGATACATATGCCTTTTGCAGTAAGCCGGATGAAGGATTTGACATGGCTGCTGTCATCTTACCATCTCCCTTCGCCGGTTACCGTCAATGAAGCCCGCCCTCTCACCTCTGCGCTGGAGCACCAGGCCTGCCGCGTCGAGATGATCCCTGAGGATGGCCTCACGCAAGGGATCGGCTCCAGCCTGCCTGGGACGGACGGCGTTCAGCCTGCCGACAGGCACCCTGTGCACTGCCTTCACAAGCAGGCCGTCAAGAACAGCCTGCGCATGCGCCAGAGGCGGCCTTGACAACAGGCCGCTTCCCAGAGCGGCAAGCGCTTTGCGGCTGAGCGCATGGGGCACCGCCGTCAGCGAACATCCCTTCAGGTCAGGGCGGCCAAGCATAATGTTAAGCGCATGCTTGGAGAGCACCACCGGATGCGGAAGCTTGCTGCGGACCGGACCGGAATAATCATTTAGAGCAACATCTGTGCCATGACTGACTGCGGCCACAAAGGGACGCAGCTGTGAAGCGGAAATCACAAGATCCCCGTCGGTGAAGAGCAGGACTTCTCCCTTGGCCGCCTCTGCACCGATGCAGCGGCCCACATCATGCCCGAGCGGCTGCTCGAAGAGGATGACATGTGCCCCCAGCGACAACGCAATGTCTGCCGTATTGTCGGCAGAGCCGTTAACAACAACAATAACCTCACAGCGGGGATGAACTCCTCTCGCTCCGGCAATCACCCTGGCAATCGTTGCCGCTTCATTCATAGCCGGAATGATCACCGATACATAAGGCTCGGGGTGATTGGCCGCCGGGCCCGGCGCTTCAGGACGCACCGTCCGGGGAATCCGCCGCGTGGGTTGCGAAGCCCGCCGCCCCGTGCGGCGGGCAGATGTACGTGTATGCTTCAAGCTCATCCACCTTCCTTGCAGGGCATGGTCTCCGGGCTGAGGGTTACATCACAGTCTATGTAATCCGCCGTCCCGGGTAACGGCAAATGTCTCCCTGCACGCAGAAATTTGGACACATGCCCGCTTGCTCTTGCTGCCGGAATCCGGCAAGGTCGGCGTTTGACGGCTATGCAGCCGCCCGGCGTCGGGGATAGCAGGCAAAAACCCGGCCTCACCCTTCCCTGAAAGAAACAGCCCCCGGTGCTCGGCAACGCAAAGAGCGCAGCCATTGGCCGCGCCCGGGTTTACCTGTTTTTAATATCTATTAGTGAATCCGAACTTATTTTGCTAAGACTTCCTCATTCATTATTGCCTTCAACAAAGTTTCCCGGTCAGCGTTCAATCGAATACCTGATGATCCGCAGCCGGCTTCACGAGAGGGGAGCCGAGGGCAATCCAGGATAACACTCCGTAGAAATGCGGGGTTTCGCGCAGCCTCACCACCTCAATAATTGCTTCTCCGCCCGCCCTGCTCTTCAGTGAGGCATGAAAGAACGGCTGGTTCGTCATGGCAACAAGCACATAGCCGGTATGGCCGAAGCTTTCATCAAAAGCCACTGTAACCTCCACGCTCTCCGCATCTCCGTTGAACATGAAGGCCGTCATGCCGAACTGCTGCAGAACCTCCCGGCTGCCGGCGCTCTGTACCGGACTGAACGACAGGTGCTCCGCATGTACCGAGCCGGGAGCCAGATGGTCTCCGGTTACCGCACCGGCAGCGATATGGCAGCCCTGCACACTGTCTTCTTCCAGATGGCGGGCTTGGATGGCGAACGAAGTAATTTTGGCGGCATCCACCGCTTCGTCCTGCAGCTCCGAATTCCCAACTGCACCTTCAGCGATCTGTGCGGTCCCGATGCTCTTAGCCGCGAGCTTCTCTGCGGTAATGCTGCCATCGGGCAGCATTTCTGCACTTCTCGTTTCCTGGGCCAGATGCTCCGGCTTAACGATGCCGGGGCTCATATGCCGCTCCTCCAGCGTTCCATCCGCAAGATGCCCGCCTTGTATGCTCCGCTGCTGCAGATGCTCCGAATGGACTGCGCCCGGCGCCAGCTTGCTGCCTCCGATGCTGCCGTCCGGAAGAATGTCTGCACTGTGCACTTCTTCCGCCAGGTGCGCCAATGTGATCTCGCCTGTACGGATGTGCCGGCCCTCCACTGCTTCCTGTGCCAGATGCCCCGCGCGCACACTTCCGGCAGTCAAATGAACGGACCGTACAGCATCCGGGGCCAGCTTCTCTCCGCCATTGCTGCCGTCCGGAAGAATTTGGCTGCTGCGGACCCCCTCGGCCAGATGTACCAGGGTGATGCCGCCTTGCCCGATATGCCGTCCTTCCACCGAGGCCTCCGCCAAGTGGCTGCCTGCCACACTTCCGGGCGCAAGATGACGGGAAGCAACAGCCCCTTCAGTCAGCTTGGCACCGCTGATGCTGCCATCCTGAATCTGGATGGATGAGACAGAGCTTGGGATAATATGTCCATTGCCGATGGACATTGGCCGAATATGCGCTCCGCCGACGCTTCCCGGGGCCAGATGCCTGCCCTGCACTGCCATGTCGCTGATCGAGCCGGGGCCAACGACTCCTGCGGCCAGATGCCCGGCTTGAACTGCCGGTGCAGCCGGCTTCGCGGCTTCCATGCTGCCTTCCGCCAGCTTCACAAAAGAAATGCTGCGGTCCGCCAAGTGGCGGCTGGCAATTTCACCGTCGGCAATTTTATCCCCCGATACCGCTTCGTCAGCCAGCCTGGAGCGGTCAATGCTCCCGTTCGCCAAATGGCGGCTGACAATGCTGCTGCTCAGAATTTTCTCGCCGGTCACTGCCCCATCTTCGAGCAGCTCCGACGTAATGATGCAGTCGCTAAGATGGCGGCTGGCAATCGCCTGATCGGCAATTTGATCTCCGCCGATGATCCGGTCAGCCAGCTGTTCCGGGCCGATGCTGCCGTTCTTAAGCTTTTCGCCGCCGATCGAATGGTCCAGCAGCTTGCCGCCGCTGATGCTTCCTTCTGCCAAATGCCTACCCGAAACGGATTCCGGGGCCAGTTTGGAGGACGTTACTGCCTTGTCCGCGATATTAATGCTCTGTACAGCGTAATCCTGCAGCCAAGGCGTTCCGATGATGCCGGACTTCAGCTTGGACCCGTCTATAGCCCGTGGAGCGATTTTGCTCCCGGTCACGGCTGCGTCGCTCAGATCGTCGGTATACACGGGCTGCAGGCGTTCTTTTTCCAGAACAGGCGGCGCCTCCGGGAGCATTGGCAAAGGCTCTGCAGCAATCAAATCCCTCTCTGCCGCCGCCTGATCCCCGGGAATTTCTTGATTTAGTACCGCAGATACAGAATCCGGAGCATCAAGTGTATCCACCCCGCTTACCTT
Organism: Paenibacillus sp. S150; assembly: GCF_019352175.1. Taxonomy (GTDB): domain Bacteria; phylum Bacillota; class Bacilli; order Paenibacillales; family Paenibacillaceae; genus Paenibacillus_AQ. The sequence continues at coordinate 151,206 of NZ_JACBYI010000004.1, read as the reverse complement.
CAGAGTAATACTCCCGGTATCCAAAGCTTGTATTGTTTGCGGCATTAACGGCGCTTTACTTCCGGCAAAGCTTGAGCCCTTCTGTACCTTGGGAATGCTTTTCAGCATGCTTAATTCTTTCTTATTCGGATTATCCACAACATAGAGCGGTTTTTTGGAACTGCGATGCTGATTTTTTTTGGAGCCCTTCACAAGCAGTCTCCTCCTTCCATCTATTGTTTCACCTAGGCATCATATGCAGCGTACTGGGCGGATGACACCCAATTACGCCAAGCCTTACAAATCTGCCTCAGGCGTCAGGAGAAAGGGAATTCCCGGCATCTTTCAAAAAAAAGGGCATCTGCCACCGCGCATTCGTCCACCCTAAAGGGCAAGCACACACATACAATGACACAGGAAGAGAACAGCAGGGACTATAGATGATAACGGGAGGAACAAACATGGGGCAGAAGCTCGTGGGAATACTGCTAAATGCCGCTATGCACCGGGGCGTTCCCCGGTTAAAAACGGGACAGGAGTCGCTGAAGAGCTATGAGGAAGCCGCCGCCGCATACGGACTGACCCCCTGCTTCCTGAAGCTGTCCGACATCGATACGAACTCCGGATACAGCCTTGCCTATATGAAAGGGCCTCAAGGCTACAGGGGAGCCGTAATTCCGACACCGGACGTCATTCACAACCGGGCCATCTACGACCCGGGGAGCCGCGGAGTCGACCGGCTCCTGCGCAGCGGCATTCAGGTATACAATACATGCAACCGCTACGGCAAAGACCAGATTCACGGCCTGCTGGAGCAGAACGCCGGACTGCGCGAGCTTCTGCCGGCGACCTCAGCCGGGCTCTCCGGACTGAAGGACATGATGGACAGCTATTCCGACCTCATTCTCAAGCCCTGCCGCGGGAGTATCGGCCAAGGCGTAATGCGCCTCTCACGGAGCGGTTCCGGGCGCTGGCTCTGGAGCTACCAGCCCGCCGGCTCCCGCCGCTGGGTCAGCGCAGCTGTTGATCAGAATGCCTTGCCCAGAGCGCTGCGGGCGCGTCTGATGTCCGCACCGTACCTGGTCCAGGAACGCATCCCGCTGGCCGAAATTGGCGGCCGTCCCTTTGACCTGCGCGTCACCGTGCAGCGCGGCTGGGGCGGAGAATGGCAGGTCACCGGACTGTTCGCCAAACGGGCGGCCCCCGGCGGGTTCGTCTCCAATATCGCCCGGGGCGGAGAGGCACTCGACGCTTCGCTTGCCCTGGGGCAGGTATTCTCCGGCGAAGCGGCGGCGCGCATCCGCATGTCCGTCCTGGCCCGCAGCCTCGGCCTTGCCCGCGAGCTGGAGCGCAGCCTGCCCGGCCTTGCCGATATCGGTCTGGACATGGGCATTACCGGAACAGGCCAAATCTATTTCATCGAATGCAACGGGCGCGACCAGCGCTATGGCTTCCGCAAAGCCGGGCTGAACGGAACCTGGAAAGAAAGCTACCGGAGGCCTATGGCTTATGCAAGATACCTGCTTGACCATCCCTCACAGTAACAGTTATTGATTTGTCTCCTATTCTATGTCAATATAATGCAGAGCGGAAACGGTCCCGGCTACGGGACCGTGCTGCTGCATGATGGAAGGGAGATGGGCATGGTAAAACAATTGCTGCGGCTGATGACCGAGCTGTCCTCGCACAGATGGCTTTCCCGGTTAATGGGAGCTTTTTCCCATAGCAGACTCAGCCGTTTTTTAATCCCGGCATTTATTCGGATTTATCATATTCCCGCTTCTGAAGCAGAGAAGCCTTCCGGGGAATATCATACGCTTAATGAATTTTTCAGCCGCCGTCTGAAATCCGGCATGCGCCCCGTCGCCGGCGGCGAGAATGCTGTCGCCAGCCCGGTGGATGCGCTGATTACCGCCATGGGCGAGATTCATTCCGGAACCATTATGAATGTAAAAGGGCAGGATTATGGGCTGGAAGAGCTGTTGAACCACTCTCCGCATCAGGAGCTGTACAAAAAGGGCTTTTTCTTCGTGCTGTACTTAAGTCCCACGGATTATCACCGGATTCACGCCCCCCTTACCGGGCGCAAGGTAGAGAGTGAGCATATCCGCGGCCGGGCCTACCCTGTCAATGAGTTCGGCATGAGACATATGAAGGGCGTGCTGAGCCGCAATGAACGGCTCATTACTTATATCGCCGGAGCAAACGGAGAAGCCGCAGTAGTGAAGGTGGGCGCGATGAACGTCAGCAGCATCCGCTATGCGGATGATCAGGCGGAGGCCTGGCAGATCGGCGATGATCTCGCCTATTTCGAATTCGGCTCCACGGTGGTGCTGCTTCTGGAGAACGGCAGCTTCACTCCGCGTCCGGGAATTGCCTGCGGGACCAAGGTGAAGATGGGCGAGCTGCTGGGCACGCTGCGTCGTCCATTATAGTGAAGAACAAAATAAAGGCAGCAGCTTTCCAGAAACCGGAAAGCTGCTGCCTTTTTGATTTTGCAGATAAATCAGGCGGCTACTCCGTGACCTTGCTCTGATTCGCCACCTCACGGGCCTTCTCCTGAACCTCTTCCGGCACGCCGAGATAGAACCGGCTGATCGGCTTCACATCATCATCCAGCTTGTAGACCAGAGGGACTCCGGTCGGAATGTTCAGATCCAGCAGCGCTTTCTCGTCGATGTCCTCCATGAATTTGATCAGCGCCCGCAGCGTGTTGCCATGCGCCGAGATCAGCACCCGCTCCTTCTTGCGGATCAGCGGCACGATGCGCTTGCCCCAGAAATCACCGACACGGCGCACCGTATCCTCCAGGCTCTCGCCGCGCGGAATATCACCGGGACGGACCTCCTTGTAGCGGATGTCGTTCCGGGCATAGCGCGGATCATCCGGCTCCAGCATCGGAGGACGGACCGACAGGCTGCGCCGCCAGATATGGAGCTGCTCTTCGCCGTATTTGACTGCGGTCTCGCTTTTGCTCAACCCCTGCAGCGCCCCGTAATGGCGCTCGTTCAGCTTCCAGGACTTCTGCACGGGAATCCACAGCAGGTCCATCTCATCCAGCACATAATTCAGAGTCTTGATCGAACGCTTCAGCACGGAAGCAAAAGCCAGATCGAAGGTATAGCCTGCCTCCTTCAGCAGCCTGCCCGCCGCTTTGGCCTCCTCCACCCCCTTCCCCGTCAGATCGGGGTCACTCCAGCCTGTGAACAGATTCAGTCGGTTGTACTCGCTCTCTCCATGGCGTATCAATACGATTTCGTACATACTCTCACTCCTCCGGCCTATAATTTCGCAATGTCTTCTGTATTCCGCTTATATAGGTGCAAGCTGACCTATCCTTTACATTAGCATAGGCTTGCCGGACAGGTTGTTCAAGACGAACACTCTTTCTATCCTTATACCCCGGCGCAGGCGTAAGAATACACTGCAGCTACAGTCTGGCTATATAACATACTCCAAATTTTACAGTTCAGGCACAGAGTTGATTTTTTATAAGTGGCGGAACAAAACAGCGATGCCGTCCTTGACTGGCCGGCATCGCTGCTGGGATTTCAGATGTAGGGCTGGCCTACTGATGTCAGGCGGGAAGCCAAGTGGCAAAAGGTCACTTCATACTCCCCTCAGCCGCTTTTTCGCAAGCTTTAGTGGAAAAAGGAACCCTAATCGATCCGTTCCCCCCCCTTGCAGAGGAATACGCCTACATTAAGATGTACTTGAAACATTTATCCAAAAGGGCAGCCATTTTAGCGGTAAAAAGGATAACTAATCCACCGCATTCGGATCCTGGATCATCCTTAGTGGGAAAAAGTACAACTAATCCGGCTGAAATCAGCCGGATGGGATGAACGGGCCTCTATGAAGTGTACAAAATCCCACTAAAGCCCGTTGAAGCCAGAATTCCAGCCCATTAGTGTTACTTTTTACACTTCGCTTCCGCTTCCCTATGAACCTTCTTGCGTTCCATCAGCTTTTGCGGTTGACGATGTGAACGAAGTCCGCTGCGGGTTCAGAGGGTTCTTCCGGCCGCTGTTAAAGCCCGGTTTCCTGATTGGAATAAGATTACTGGTTGAAACCGGTCTTTAAAGGCACGCACGCTTAAGACGCATTATAATTTATCCCTAACTTCATAGCCTACCTTATCCACAATTGACGAGAAGCATAATTTCCTAAACGACAAGCAGAAACGGCTACGCCGTCCTTATAAGGGACGGCGTGTTTCAGCGAGAAACAGAAGGAGCATTTAGTGTGCAAGCATATAAATTCTGCCCTGTAATCACGCGGCCGCAGCGATATTTCATTCCCCAGTGGTGCCGCGCAGCGGTATGGAAGGTCTTATATTTTCAAAAAACCGGAAGCCCTCCGGCCCCGGTTCTCCCTCGTTTATCTGGTCTATCACTCTCGGATCAATGGTCAGAACCAATGGTCGGCGGTCAACGCGCTGCTGCGCTTCAATCGTTTCCAGCGGTTGCGGAAAATCCCGCTCCCCCCGCCCTTGCATTCGGTATTGCATATGCGGCGTCTAATCATCATTCTGTTCGTTCTCCCCTTCCAAGCTGCTGAGCACATCAGTATGTAACCAGGTTGCAACGTAATTACCCCGGCTGGAAAAAAGTGAAACAAACCGTGGCGTCAGCGGATTTCGGACGGGCTTTTGCCGGTGTGCTGCTTGAATTGGCGGCTGAAGAAGAAAATATCGCGGTAGCCCAGCGCATCCGCCACCTCGGTGACATTCATTCCGGCGTACAGCAGCAGATGCTGGGCACGTTCAATCCGCGAGCGGATTACATAGGATTGGACGGAGGAGCCGGTAATTTCCTTGAATTTGATCGAAAAATAACGCGGCGACAGCCCCGCGCGGGCAGCCAGATCCTCCACCCGGTGCACCGCTCCGGGATGCTGGCTGACATAGTTGGCCACCTCGTGGATGACCTCCGCCAGCTGGTTGCTCACTTGGCGTTCCACAGGCATTACCAGATCTTCACGAAGCAAATGAATCATCAGCTGCTTCAGAATGAGCTGGCCCTCCTCCTCCGCCGCAAAGGTCTTCACCAGGAACAGGCGGACATACCGGGCCAGCAAGTGCTCGAACTCCACCGTTTCCGACAGCTCGCGGTACGGCTCGGGAATCTCTGTCACGTCCTCGGCGACATCAAAATGAATATATGTAAGCACAAGCGGCTTTTGCGGATTATGGGTCGCGCTCGTATGATCCCCCGGACGGAACAGGAAGCAGCTTCCCTTGCCCACCTGATAAGGCACCCCTCTGCGCACAACGGTGCCTTCCCCGCTCCAGACATAGAACAAATCATAGTTTTGCAGCGGCTTCTCCCTTTTTTGCCATTTCCAGCCCGGTTCGCAGACGATCTTCGCCAGGGCCGGCAGGATCACAAAAGAGGACGGCGATGCATGCAGCATAATGTTCCCTCCTAAAAGTTTTATGAAGCTTTACTCCTTTGAAATACTCCGCAATAAAACTCGCTTCGTAAGCATCCGCTTTGTTTTATGAAGCTTTACTCCTTTGAAATACTCCGCAATAAAACTCGCTTCGTAAGCGTCCGCTTTGTTTTATGAAGCTTTACTCCTTTGAAATACCCCGCAATAAAACTCGCTTCATAAGCATCCGCTTTAAGTTTGTAAGCGCCGCTTCCTGCGTATGCTCCGAACAAAGTCCAGTTCGTAAGCGTCCCCACACTCACAACTGTTTGCAGCCCCTCCTGCCGCAAGCTTCTGCTGCACTTTCTGCAATAGACGTTCTGAGAGCGGAATTATTAATTCTATTGCACTTGGTACATCCTAAAAGCCCAAATCTGCCCGTTTTCAGCCTGGAAACGGAACTCTACTGCACAGAATACAGCAGAATTCATTTTCAGAGCGCAATCAGCCTGTTCAGCTGTATAAAATACAATAGACATTCAAGTACTCATGCACGGCGCTTCAGCCGATGGCATTTCACAGAAGGCCTATAGTTTCTTTTCTTTCATAATACCTTGTCACGTTTCTTTTTGCACATCATTCCAGGCCAGGAGCAGGCGGCTTACCCCTTCCTCCAGCCGGGCGGCATCCAAATGGGAGAAAGAAAAACAGGCCGCCGGCTCCCCCCCGGCGACCCGGTACAGCGCCGCATCCCGGAAGTCCGCGCCGCGCCCGAGAGCCGCCGCCCGGAAGGCGGCGAATTCTCTCCTGCTGCGCCGCCAGCGCGCGTAGATGTGCAGCCCCGCATCCCCGGGCAGCGGCTCGAACAGCATCCCGAGCCGCTCCGCCAGCAGTGAGCGAAGGAGGCGGGCACGCTCGCCGTAGACACGCGTCATCCGCCGCAGGTGGCGGCTGTAGCCGCCGGTATGCATGAAGCGCGCCAAGGCCCGCTGCTCCTGCTGCCCTCCCGGAATCGGCTCGTACAGCGCCTTGGCGGCGGTCACTGGCTTGACCAGCAGGGGAGGCAGTACCGCGTAACCCAGCCGCAAGGCGGAAAACATGCTGTTCGAGAATGAGCCGATGTAGATGACACGCTCTCCCCGGTCGAGTGCCTTCAACGGCTCTATGGGCCGCCCGCCCCAGCGGAATTCGCTGTCGTAATCATCCTCCACAATCAGCGCATCCCGCCGGTGCGCCCATTCCAGCAGACTGCGCCGCCGATCAATCGGCAGCACCGCGCCGGTGGGAAACTGTCGGCTTGGCGTGACGAACAGCAGCCGGGCGGCCCAATCCTGCGGCACCAGCCCGCTCGCGTCCACGCTGCCAGGCAGCAGCCTGCCGCCGGAAATCTCCACGGCTCTGCGGATGCCGTGAAATCCGGGGTCCTCCACAACCACCGGGCTTCCTGGCTCCAGCAGCAGCTGCGTGAGAAGGACAATACCCTGCATGGAGCCGCTGAAGAGCACAATCTGCTCCGCCTCCGCGCGGATGCCCCGTGTCACCCTTAGATGCGCGGCAATAGACCGCCGCAGGCCTTCCTCCCCTTGGGGCGGGCAATAGCTCTCCAGCCGCCCTCCGCTTTTGCCGCCAGCGTAATTCAGCGCGCTCCGCCACTCAGCGTAGGGAAAATGCTCCATCGGCATCCCCTGGCTGCGGAAGCTGACCACATCATTTCCCGCTCTCTCATACATGGAGACTTGCCGCTCCATGAGGCGGCTCCCCCAACCGGAGAGCGGTATCCCGGCAGAGGGCGCCCCGGATTGGGAAGCAGGGGATGCGGCGGCGGAAGCACCGGCCGGTACCCCGGACTGGCCGGACGGCGCAGAGGCAGCAGGCTCCCGGGCCGGCATTGCAGCCTTGGCCTGACTGTCTCCGGCCGTTTTATGCGCCGCACCCGTGATTTGGGCTTCTGCAGTTTCTGCGCCGCCTTCCGGCCGCGTCTTTCCGGCTTCAGCACCTCCTGCACCACCGAACATCCCGGCTTCTGCGCCATCAATCCTGCCCGCAGCGGCTCTGTCACTTCCCGTGCCAGCGGCACTCCCGCAGCCTGGCCGCACTGCAGCAGCGCCTCCAGCCTCTTGAACCACGCTCCCCCGCTCCCCCTCCGCCGGAGCAAAGCTGTCATCCGCAACAAAGGTGCCCCGGCCGCTCTCTGTCCTGATGTAGCCGTCAGCCAGCAGCATATCGTAAACCTGCGATGCCGAGCCGCGCGATACCAGGTACAGCCCCGCCAGCTTCCGGGTAGAGGGCAGACGCGTCCCCCCCGGCAGAGTTCCGCCCAGTATAGCCGCGCGGAGCGCGTGATATAAGGCCAAATACTTATAGCGGTGTACAGCAAGGTACTGGTCATACGGCAGCGTGAAATTCATGTTCCCATCCTCTCCACTCCAAAGTGGACTACTAAAATTAATGTAAACCGGTCCTTTTTTATTGTCAATTCTTCCTCTATTCTAAGCAGACATATAAATCTTTATATTTTTAATAAACCTTTTGACCCGGAGAATTGGGCTCCGCCAATAATCAGAAAAGGATGTGCCGTTATGCGCCGAAAAGAATTCAAAGTAGAGCAGGAAGAGGAACTGGCCGCGTTTCTGAACGGGATGAGCTTCGGCTTTCTCGGGACCAGCGACGAGGAGGGCCGGCCGCGTGTGACGCCGCTGAATTTTGTATATATGAAGGGAAGCTTCTATTTCCACGGCAGCCACGCCGGAGGCAAAATGGAGACCATCCGCCGGAATCAGCAGGTATGCTTCACGGTCGCCGACGAATACGCCCTGATTCCCTCCTATTTCAGCGATCCTGAGCTGGCCTGTCCCGCCACTGCCTATTTCAAAAGCGTAACCGCTTATGGACAGGCCGAGCCTGTAACGGATGCTGCCGAGAAGGCAGCCGTGCTTGCGCTTTTTATGCAAAAGCTCCAGCCGGAAGGCGGCCACGCCCCGATAGATGCCGGAGAGCCCAGATACCGTTCACGGCTTAAGGGAGTCGCGGTCGTGCGGATTGTTCCGGAGGAGCTCAGCGCCAAATTCAAATTTGGCCAGAACCTGAAGGAGGATGAGCGTACCGGTGTCGTGCAGGGGCTGATGAACCGGAACGGGGCGCGCGATGCCGAAACCATAGCGATGATGGAAAAGTACTGCCCCTACCGCTCTTAGGTGTTAAAATATTTCTATGTTGAGCAGAAGGCCCGGAAGGCTTTTACCGCCAAAGAAGGCCGGCCGGTTGCCTCCTTTTCCCCGGAATGCATCAGCTTTACGTATGGTGACTTGTTTCCTGCGATGAGATATCCGGACGGCAAGCCCTACCGTGGGCAGGTGTACCTGCTTGCGGAGATCCGGGAGGCCATTTCGCTGTTCGGCTGGCCGCAGGAATGGAACGCTCTGGGTCCTGAGCGCTATACCCGGGGTTCAGGTCTGGCAGATCCGCCACAAATTTTCTAAAAGGTTCTGGAAAATGCGTCTTTCATCAGTGACGGCGGGGAATCACGGTGATATAATGTTAGGCAATGTTAACGTATATCCCAGAAGAATACCGGAAGGATGAAACTGATGAATCCACTGGCTGGACAATTGAATGACAGCATCAAGGCAGGCAATGAACATGTGTACGATATGCTCTCCAATCTTGGCAAGGCGCTTTATTATCCCAAAGAGGGCATTCTGAGTCAATCCGCCGAAGCGGCTGCTCACGCGAAGAAATACAATGCAACCATCGGTATTGCCACCGAGAAGGGCGTACCTATGCACCTCGCCGTTATTCAGGATAAGCTCTCCGCCTACAGTCCAAAGGACCTGTACGGCTACGCTCCACCGGCAGGCAAGCCGGAGCTGCGCAACGTATGGCGCGAGAAGATGCTGCGCGAGACTCCGTCGCTTGAAGGCAAATCCTTCGGCAACCCTATCGCTACCAATGCGCTGACCCACGGGCTCAGCATCGTTGCCGACCTGTTCGCCGATCAGGGCGATGCCATCATCTATCCGGACAAAAACTGGGAGAACTACGAGCTGACCTTCGGCGTCCGCCGTCTCAGCGATATCGTCAACTATCCGCTTTTCACTGAAGATATGAGCTTCAACAGCGAAGGGCTGCTGGATGCCCTGCTGGCCCAGAAGGACCGCGGCAAAGCGATTGTACTGCTCAACTTCCCGAACAATCCTACCGGCTATACCCCTGGCGTCAAGGAAGGAGAAGCAATCGTTTCCTCCATTCTGCGCGCAGCGGAAGAAGGCATCAATGTAGTTGTAGTCAGCGACGATGCTTATTTCGGGCTCTTTTTTGAGGATTCCTTGAAGGAATCCCTCTTTGGCCGTCTGGCCAATCTGCATCCGCGCGTGCTCGCCGTGAAGATTGACGGAGCCACCAAGGAGGAATTCGTCTGGGGCTTCCGCGTCGGCTTCATCACCTATGCCTCGGACAGCAGGGAAGTGCTTGCTGCCCTGGAGCAGAAGACAATGGGCATTATCCGCGCCACCATTTCCAGCGGACCCCATCCTTCGCAGACCTTTGTGCTTGATGCGCTGAAATCGCCCGAATTCGCGGAACAGAAGGAAGAGAAGTTCCAGATTATGAAGGGCCGTGCCAACAAAGTGAAGGCGCTGCTCGACAGCGGCAAATACGGCGATGAGGTCTGGACCTATTATCCGTTCAACTCCGGGTACTTCATGTGCCTGAAGCTGCACACCGTTTCCGCTGACGCCCTGCGCCTGCATCTGATTCATAACTACGGTCTGGGCACGATAGCCCTGGGTGAAACCGATCTGCGCATTGCCTTCTCCTGTATCGAAGAGGATCAGCTTGAGGACCTGTTCGATATGGTCTATGCGGGAATCCGCGATCTCGAAAAAGCCTGAGGATACAGGCCTGCCGGGTAGCAATCAGCCCCGGCCAAGCCGGGGCTGATTTTTTTGCAGGCGGTTATGCATTGGCCTATACACGTTGTTCCCTCCGCACATACAATACGGTGTACTCAAGTACAACAACTCACACTCGAAAGGGGAATGAACATGAGCGAAGAAGTTAGAGGCGGATATGGATACGGTGCATTCACAAGCACTGGCGCGATTCTGGTTCTCTTTATCCTGCTGGTTATCATCAGCCGTTCACTTTTTGTCTAACCGGGAATGACTATCCCGGGAGGGAGCCACGGCTCTCTCCCATACTTACCCGCGTTTAGCCATTCCCTATGGAGTAATATTCCCGGCAAAAAAAGCATATCCAACCGAAGACGAGTCCATAAAAAACAAGGATGTTTCCAAGCCATGCCACGGCCGAAAAACATCCTTGTTTTCGATAGCGGAGAGGTATTGAGCAACAGGCCCGGTGCCATCAGCTGCCGGCGGCGCCGATCTGCCGCCGAACGGCTGCATCCTCACAGTCCGGACTGCCTAAAAGTCAGGCGCTCGGATACAGCTTGGTCATTACGAATTCCCGGTGGCCAAGCGCCTCCGCCGCCGTCAAGCGGCCGTTGGCCGTCCGCTCCAGCGCTTCGAGCAGGCGCTCGCCGGCTTCCGGGAGCGTAATCGAGCGCTCCAGCAGCGGACTGACATCGACATCGATATGCTCTGCCATCTGCGAGACCGTGCGCGGGTTGGCCGATAATTTGATCACCGGCTCAATCGGATGGCCGATAATATTCCCCTGTCCCGTCGGGAAGAAATGTACGACCGCTCCGGCGGCCGCCATCAACGTAATGCATTCCGCCGCAGCGGAGGAGCTGTCCATGAAATACAGTCCCGGCCCGTTCTGCGGCTCCTCCGCCGGCTCCAGCACCCCGATGACCGGCTTGCTCCCGGTTTTCTCAATATTGCCGAGCGCCTTCTCTTCGATGGTTGACAAGCCGCCTGCAATATTGCCCTGTGTCGGCTGCGAGCCGAGCAGATCCACTCCCTGGGAGGCAAAACCGGACACATAGCGCTCATACGTCCGCAGGAACTTGTCCCGCAGCTCCTCCGTCGCCATACGCCCGGCGATCAGATGCTCGCCGCCCGTAAGCTCCGACGTTTCGCCGAAGAAGACGGTTGCGCCCTGCTCCAGCAAATAATCGACCGTGCTGCCAACGGTGGGACATGATCCCAGCCCGGTGGTCGTATCCGACTCGCCGCACTTGATGCTGACCGTTAATTCGCCGAGCGTCACCGGCTCACGGCGCAGCTCGGAAGCCGACTGCACAAATTCCTTGGCCTTCCAGGAGGCGCGGCGGATAACCTCAAGATCGCCCAGCCCCTCAATGGAGAAGCCCGCGACCGGCTTGCCGGTGCCGGCGATGCCGTCGACGACAATGTTCGTCCAGTTCGGCTCAATGCCGATTACAATGACTGCTGCCACATTCGGATTGCGCCCCGTTCCAATCAATGTGCGGAAATGCAAATCCAGATCCGCCCCATACTGCAAGCGCCCGTAAGCATGCGGGAGCGCCAGTGTGCCGGAGATGACCTTGGCCACCGCTTCGCAGGCCGCGTTCGAAATATCGTCCACAGGCAACAGAATGACATGATTGCGGATGCCCACCGCCCCGTTTTCCCGACGGTACCCATATAATTGTCCCATTGTTACCACCTCGCCGATTTAATGTTGTGCGTATGCACGTACTCGCCGCTTGCCAGTCCCCCGGGGGCAATTCCTATGGAAATGCCGTATTCCAGCACCCGGCCGCCCCGTTCAAGCGGAGCCAGTGAAATTTTATGCCCGAGCGGAATGTCCTGCAGGCTGGTCAGGGTAATGCGCGAATCATCATCCATGTAGATGCCGACGGCCTCCTGTCCCGCCGGGATATCCGTTGTGGCTACACCGACCTGATCTCCCTGCTTGTGAATCAGAAAATGATGCATATTCCTTTCCTCCATTTCAATGTGGGCGGGCATGCCTATTTGCGAATTCCCGTTTCGGCAGCCAGCCCCGTATAATATTCCGCCTGCTGGTCAATCCAGTCCTTAAACGCCGGGCCGGTCAGAACATCGGGTTCAAGCTGCAGCGTCTTCAGCTTCGCGATAAAGTCCGGGTCCTGTGCCAGCTTGCCGATTCCCTCCTGCCATTTGTCAATAATCTCCTGCGGCGTTCCCTTTGGAAAGCTGAAGCCTGTCCACCACGAAACCGTCAGATTATCAACACCTTGCTCACCGGTTGTAGGCACGTCAGGGTAATACGGGCTGCGTTCAGGCGCCAGAACCGCCAGCACCTTCAGCTTGCCCGCTTTGACCAGGGTTGAGGTCTCATTGACGGTGTGCACCGCCAGGACCGCATTGCCTCCGGCCACCAGCGGAAGTGATTCGGACGCGCCCTTGGTCGCCACCATCCGTGTCTTGGAAAAGTCCGCCCCGATTTCTTTCAGCCATTCCGCAACAACGAAGGTGGTGAAGCCCGCCGGACCGACACTCGTCCAGGTCAGCTGATCGGGGTTCGCCTTGACCCAGGCGGAGAACTCGGTAAAATCCTCCCACGGGGCATCCGCCGCCACTACGAACACAGGCGCATCCGTCACTACCCGCGCCGCGAACTCATGGTCGCTGAGCAGCACCGGTGCCTTGGCCGATCCGGCCTGCAGCATCGTCGTGCTGGCCACATTGTCGGCCAGCACCGTGTAGCCGTCGTTTGCCGCCTGCTTGAGTGCGTACTGCGCCCCGGTAGCCCCGCCCGCACCGGGCTTGTTCACAATTTCAATCGGCTGCCCCCATTCCTTGCCCAGCGCCTCCGCTACCGTCCGGGCCACAAGATCTACCCCTCCGCCGGCCGAGAACGGCACCACATACTCTATCCTTCTGTTCGGATAGTCGGCGTATGGGCCCGGCGACGCCGTCGCCGCAGCGCCGGACGGCGACGCTTCAGAGGTTGCCGCCGTTTCCGGCTGCGCGGGTTCCGCGGCGCAGCCGGCGAGCAGTACCAGCAGTGCCAGAGATGCCGGCAAACGCCGGGCCTTGCGTACAATCCATTTGTTCATCCAATCCACTCTCCTGTTTCTATATGGAATAATTGCCGGAGCCAATGTCAAGCCTCGCTGTTCAGGATGCTGAGCGCTTCCCCCCGCTCCTCGCGGAGTCTCTGCCGGGTGCGGCGGACCATATACAGGGATAGAAGCAGCATTACAGCGGCGGCGCCAATGAAGAACAGCGACAGGCCCCTTTGCACAAAAATGGCCAGGCTCCCACCGGAGATCGCCATTGATTGCAGAAATGCCTGCTCCACCATCGGGCCGAGAATAAAGCAGAGAATAAAGGGCATGGTCGGCCAATCATGCTTTTGCAGGTAATATCCGGCAATGCCGAAGACCACGGCAACCTGGACATCGAACAGGCTGTTGCGCACCGTATAGGCGCCGATCATGCTGAGCAGCAGGATGATCGGACCAAGAATCGCGAACGGCACCCGCGTCAGCTTGGCCCAGATGCCGACCAGCGGCAGATTCAACACCAGCAGCAGCACGTTTCCTATAAACATGCTGGCGATGACGGTCCAGACAAAGCTGCCTTTCTGCTCGAACAGCATCGGCCCCGGCGTCAGCCCGTAGATCATCAGCCCGGCCAGCAGCACCGCCAGCGGCGGCGAAGAAGGAATGCCCAGTGCGAACAGCGGGACAAAGCCCGCGGAGCTGGTGGCATTGTTGGCAGCCTCCGGTGCGGCAACCCCTTCAATCGCCCCTTTGCCGAACAGATGGCGGCGGCGGGAGATTTTTTTGACAAAATCATAGGACATAAAAGACGTTACAGCGGCCGAACAGCCCGGCAGCAGACCCATAAAAAAACCGATCCCTCCCCCTGCGCCTATAGCCACAGCACTCTGCTTCAGATCTTTACGGCTCGGATAAACGCTGCCGATCCGGCCGCCGGAAATCGCCTGCTTCTTCTCTGCCACACCCCTCATCACCTCACTGATGGAGAAGAAGCCGATGAGAATGCTCACCATATCCAGCCCGCCCTCCAGCGGTCCCCAGCCCAGCGTAAAGCGGTACATCCCGGAATTCGCCCCCAGTCCGATCAGTGACAGTGCAAGACCGGCGAGAGCCATGATTGCGGCTTTGACAAAGCGTGCCCCGGTCATGCCCATCATAATGACCAAGGTCAGCAGCAGCACCGAGAACATCTCCGGCGGGCCAAAGCGCAGCGCCTGGTTGGCCAGCAGCGGAGCGAACAGGACCAGACCGACCACACCCAGAATTCCGGCAATAAAGGAAGCAATCGCCGCGATTCCCAGCGCCGGGCCGCCCCGTCCCTGCTGGGCCAGCGGAAATCCGTCCAGGCAGGTGGGAACAGACGAGGCTTCACCGGGAATATTCAGCAGGATGGCCGTAGTCGAGCCGCCATACATCGCACCGTAATAAATCCCCGCCAGCATAATGATCGCCTGCGTCGGCTCCAGCACCCCGGTGACGGGCAGCAAAATGGCGATCGAGGAGGTGGGGCCAAGCCCCGGCAGCACGCCCACAAAGGTGCCCACCAGCACCCCGATGGCCGCCATCAGCAGATTCAGCGGAGTGAGGGCCTGAGCGAAGCCATCCAGCAGCATAAGCACATTATCCATTTCATTGCCTCCTCAGCGCATGCCAGACCGTTCCAGCGGGAAACGGCGTATGCAGCCATTCGATAAATACCAGAAACAGCCCCGATGTCAGCACCAAAGCGTACAAGCCGCTGCGCCGCCAGCCGCCGCCGAGTAAGCGCAGCAGCAGCAGCGAGGCCACAAAAGTGCTCAGCGCATAACCCACTGATTGCAGCAGAACGGTATAAATCAGCAGCAGCGGCGGAATTAAGCCTGCCTTGGGCCAGGAACGCCGCAGCAGCGGCGGCGCAGCCCGCACTTCAGGCTCATCCATTGCCGCCTTGCGGGCCAACACTTCTTCCGGGTTACGTCCCACAAGCGCTTTATGGGCCTGTCCTCTTGATGCCGCCAGCAACCATAAGCCGCATAGGAGCAGGCCCGCTCCAATAAAGGCCGGGAATACATGGTCCCCGCCCAGCAGGCTGACATGGTAGGGATACAGCTTCCAAGCTTCACGCAGAGCCAGGCAGCCAGCCAGAACGGTAAGCGCGCCGGCAAGACGATCAGCCATGCTTTTCATCTCTCATTCCTCCTGACCGGGTGGATTATGAACGCAAAAAACCCGCTTTGGCCTTCTACAGCCTCAAGCAGGTCTCCGTTAGTACGGTCAACAGCTTAATATATGTTGTATACAACATTCTAAATTAAGAGTTTTTGCATTCCTCACAGTTACAAATATATATACCTCATTGGTTTAGTCGGCTTTGTTTCTGCTTGCCGATTATCATATCATCAGCATATTTTCCCTGTCAATCCTTGTTTTTTACTTTGTTTTTTGGATAAACCGCTTGACAGAAGTATTTTCACTATGCAATAAATAAGTATGATATATATAACATTATTTTGGAATTTTAAGGGATAAGGAATGATTTCGTGCCCAATCTGAGCCGTATTGACAACGCTAATCTACCGGAAAAAACCTACAGTATTTTGAAAGAATTAATCATCAAAAGAGAATATCCTCCGGATCACAAGCTGGCGATCCCCGACCTTGCTGCCAAGCTCGGTGTCAGCCGCACCCCGATTCGCGAAGCGCTGGCCCGGCTGGAAATGGATGGCTTGATCAAGACCGTGCCGAAGGTCGGCACCTTTGTCACCGGCATTACGGCCGGGAATGTGCTTGAAATCATGGAGACACGCCTGATGATCGAGCTGTGGGTGGTCAAGCGGCTGGAGGACGGGACGGCCTCTTTTACTCCGGAAATTGCCGCAAATCTGCAGAAAATCCATGAAACCGCCGTCTACATTGTCAATAGCTCCAAGCTGGAAAATTACCATGAAGGGGATTATAATCTGCACTTCCACATGGAATTTCTGAAGCTGGGCGGCAACCGGAACATCTCCAATATTTATCTGAACACGATGAACTACCGCTGGCTGGCAATGAAATCGTATTTGATTACCAAGGAAATGGTTATGCACTCGCTGGACCAGCACGGGCAGATTATCGCCGCCCTGCAAGCGGGAGCCTACGATGATCTGCAGCGCGTGGTCACGGGACATCTCGAGGACGCCAAGCTGCGGCTGTATCAAAATATCAATCTGAACGGCGGCATCATCTAGCACAGCAATGGGCGGCCGGCGCCTGAATTCAGGATATGCAGACATGCAATCAACCCGTTGCCCACGATATTGTGGAGAACGGGTTGATTGGCGTTGGCGAGGACAGGTGCGCTTATTGCTGCAGCTCCGATTCTTCTCCGCTTTGCAGTTTCCGTAGCAGACGGATCCGGGTCACAGCCACGATGGCGGCTCCGGCGGCCAGCGTGCCGAGCACCCGCGGCAGGCTTCCCCCGCCGGCTGTCAGCAGCGGTACGGCCAGGACCAGCATTAACACCAGATGCACCCGGAGTACAAAGTCCACCGTACTCCCGGCCCGGCTGCCTGGCGGCAGCGGGTAGACAGTCAGCCAGAAGGACTCGCTGTGCAGCTTGCGGAGCGCAGACAGCTGCACGCCCGTCATCAGCAGGAAGAACAGATAAATGCCGCTGCCGAAGTAGCTGTCCCGGTTCCACCAAACCAGCAGCAGCGCCAGAACCGCTATCCGCATCACAATCCCGAAGATATCGCCCCTGGCGAAGCTTTTGGTCAGCAGGAAGCGGTAGGCGGTGCTGCGCCGCCAGGCGATGCCGCCGCCCCATTTGGACAAGTAGCGCCGGGCATTGACCCGCTGCTCCCTGCCCGGCACGTCCACGAACCAGCCGAGAATCATCAGCGCCCTCGTGCCCTGATTGCGCTCGGTGGCAATAAGGCGTTCCCAGGGGACGGAATGGCGTCCGGGAACGGCCAGCGCAGCCACATAGGCTGCCGCCAGTATCACGATGAAGATCAGTGCCCGGAGAGAGGGCTGCCACAGCCATGCGGCAATCATCAGCCCTGCGGCCGCCCACCGCAGCAGGGTATAACCGGAGGCCGCCGGACGGGACAGCATGGTAAGCTCCCGCCACAGGCCGTAGCTTGCCAGCAGCTTCGCCAGGATCAGCACGGCAAGCGTGGCCAGCAGCATCTTATGGGAATCATCCGTGCGTATGTAGAGGGGCCAAAGCGTAATCAGCACGAAGGCCAGCCGCAGAATCTTCCAGACATTCCCGGCGACCCAGGCCGGGGCGAAATATTCCTTCATCCGGTGGCCCTGCGGCAGCAGAAAGATGGTGTCCGGACTCTGCAGATAGGTCCGGAAGCTGCTGTGCGCGACCGCAGGCAGCAGGATAACCAGCATAATCCAGCGGATCGGGATGCCTGCCGGAATATCGCGGAGAAGTGAGGTGTACCAGGCCGAGAAGATAATCAGCACCAGCAGGAACAGCATGGCTACACCGCTCTGAATGATATAGCCCATATAAGGGATCAGGCTTCCGGTGAACCGGCTGCGCCGCTGCCGGCGCAGCTCCTTCAAATCCATATCATTTCCCTCCTTGCACCAGTTCATAGAACAGCTGCTCCAGGTTCAGTCCCTGCAGCCCGGCAGCCGCGGACATCTCGGCAAGCGTGCCTTCCGCGATTACCTTGCCGCGGTGCAGGACAATGAAGCGGTCACAGTAATTCTCAATGGTGGAGAGAATATGGGAGCTAAGCAGAATGGAAGCCCCTGATTTCTTCAGCTCCAGCATGAAATCGAGCAGGGAGCGAATCCCCAGCGGGTCCAGGCCCAGGAAAGGCTCATCGATCACATACAGCGCCGGACGCGCGACGAATGCGCACATAATCATGACCTTCTGCTTCATGCCCTTGGATAAATGCGAGGACAGCGTATCCATCTTGTCCTCCATATTAAAGAGTGCGGCCAGCTGGCTGCTGCGGGATTCATAATCACTGCGCTCCACGCCGTAAGCCCTGGCGGTAAATTCCACATGCTCGCGGACCGTCATTTCCTCATAGAGGAGCGGCGATTCCGGGACAAAAGACAGCGCGCCGTGATACGACTCCGGATCGCTGCTCCTTGTCTTGCCCTGAACGGCAATCTCGCCTTTATGCGGCGACATCAGGCCCAGAATATGCTTCATTGTCGTGCTTTTGCCCGCTCCGTTCAAACCGATCAGCCCGACCATCTCTCCGGGCTGTACCTGAAGGCCGATATCATGGAGCACCGGCTTGTTCAGGCTGTAACCTCCGCTTAAGCCCGTAATTTGCAATACGGGGGCAGTATTCATTGACCGTCACCTCTCGGGGTTTTGTCTTTCAACCATTTCGGCGCTCCCTTGTTCTTGCGGTTCTTCTCGCGCTCCGCGCTGCTGCCGCGCGCCTTGCCTGCGGGAGCCGCACCGCCGCGCGTTCCTGCGGCGGGACCCGGACTGCGGCGCTGCTGCTCGCGCCGGACTTCCCCGCCCGCTGCCGTTCCCGGCGGCGGGGCGGAGGCTGCGGCGCCGCCGCCCGCCGCCGCCGTCCGCACCTGCGGCTTGCCGCTGCGCGCCGCAGGGCCGCCCGTGCGCGGTCCGCTGCCTTCGCGGCGGCCGGAACCCGTCCCGCCGCGGTATTCGCTGCGGTCCTCGTCGGCGGCCAGCACCTTGCCGCCGACCATTTCCTTCTCCTCCAGCCGGATGTCCAGCTCCTTGGCGAACTTGCGCATGATGAACGTCTGCTGCTCCGTGACGATCGTCACGGACAGGCCGCGCCGTCCCATGCGGCCCGTTCGCCCGGCCCGGTGCACATAGTGCTCCGAGTCGAAGGCCGGATCGAAGCTGACAACCAGCGTCAGCTTCTCAATATCCAGACCCCGGGCGGCCACGTCACTGGCCACCAGCACGCGGAACCTGCCGTCACGGAAGCGGGACAGCACATTGCTGCGCGTCACCTTGTCGGCATCGCCGTAGAGCGCCGCCGCCGTAAGTCCAAGATGGTTCAGCTTGGCGGTCACCTCGGCAATATCGTCGGTGGCATTAACGAACACAATCGCCCGCTCCGGGTTGTAATGGCGGATTACCCGGCGCAGCATATCGATCTTCCCCCGTTCCTCGGTCACCACGTAATGGTGTTCCAGGCTCTGCGCCGTCATGACACCCGGATCGATGCCGATCTCAGCCGGATTCTTCATCTCCCGCGACGCAAGCGCCTTCGTCTCCGGTCCGATGGTCGCCGACAGCATAACCAATTGACGGGTGCGAAGTGCGCTGCTGACGATCTTCGCCACCTCGCCCGCTCCGCTGAGCTGGAACATCTGGTCGGCTTCATCGATGACAATCGTGGTTACCTCATGCATCTTCAGCTTGCGCAGCCCGATCAGCTCCCGGATGCGGCCGGGAGTGCCTACAACAAGCTGCGGATGCTCGCGCAGCTTGTCAATCTGGCGCTTGATCGCCGCGCCGCCGATCAGGCCCATTACCTTAATGCCGCGTTCTGCGCCATAGCGCTCCGCTTCACGGAGAATCTGCATCGCCAGCTCCTGGGTGGGCGCCAGCACCAGCTTCTGCACCACTCTCTGCTCGGGATGAATGCCCTGGAGCAGCGGCAGCAGGTACGCCAGCGTCTTGCCGGTGCCTGTCTGGGAAGCGGCAAGCACATCTCTTCCCTCCAGCAGCAGCGGAATCGTCTGCTCCTGCACAGGGGATGGATCAGTAATGCCGAATTCCGACAACCTGGCAACGAGGTCTTCCTGGATGCCGATGGCCGCAAAAGAAGCTTTATTCATAGTAGTAATTCATCCTTTTCGCTTAAGATAATATGTTCATTATATGCCAAAAAGGCCTCTCCACCAAATGGAAGGCCGCTTGAGTCCATTCTAAGCCAGCTGAACGGTAATGTGCTGCTTGTTTCCTGTCTATTTCCGGTTCATCAGATTATAGGTAAGCTTGTCCGCGAGCCGGGGGAACAGGCCATAAAGGCGGATGCCCAGGGCCGCAAAAACGGGGAGGTCGATCTCCTCCTTGCCCTTCTCGATCAGCTTAACGATCTTTGAGGACACATGCTCAGGAGTCATCATGATCCGGGATACGCTTTTCTCATAATTGCCGGAAGGATCGGCTGTGCGGAAGAAATCGGTGGCAATCGGTCCCGGGTTCACTGCCGAGACAATAATCCCATTTGTGCGCAGCTCCTGGCGGAGCGCATTCGTGAAGCCCAGCACCGCGTGCTTGGTTGCGGTGTAGGCAACGGCCCGCGACGTGCCGATTTTGCCCGCCATGGACGCCACATTGACAATCTGCCCGCTTCCGCGCTCCAGCATATGCGGGACTACAGCCTTAGTACACCGGACAATGCCCATGTAGTTCACATTCATCATGTCATCGAATTCCCGGGGCTCCATCTCGGTAAAAGCGGCGAATTTGCCATATCCGGCATTATTCACAAGAATGTCAATTCTGCCGTATACGCGGAGTATCTCCGCAAAGGTCCCGGCAACCTGCGCCCCGTCGGTAACATCGCAGGCATACAGTCCAAAAACGCCCGGAATACCGGCCGCCGTTTCTTTCAGCTTGTCCTCCGAACGGGCCAGCAGAACGGGAACAGCCCCACGCTTGCTGAGCATCTGCGCCGTCAGCGCCCCTATCCCGCTCGAAGCTCCTGTAATTACAACCACCTTGTCCACCAGTGCCATGAAATATGTTTCAGCTCCCAGTTGTCCGCCTAAGAGATCATTACCTGAATATCCAGCTCTCCAATGCCTTCCATCAATAACGGAATGCTCAGCGCTTTACGCGGCATTACCGACATGCCCTCGGTCTTCATCAGCTTCGGCGGCGTAATATCCACCGATACCCCCTGATTGGACAGGATCGTGCTGGCGTTGCCGCTGATCATGTTGCCCAGCTCGGAAATTGCACTCTGGCCCATCTCATCCATCTCCGTGATCACATAGCCGCCCATCATGGCCGACACGATCTTGAGCGCTACCTGTTCGGTGATCCCAAAAATAATATCCCCGGTCAACTGACCGGTCATCCCCACTTGTATCCATATATGATTATCGATCAGTTCGATATCCTTTATCCCCAGATTACCGGTGGATGGCGAGACCTGTATCACCTGCTCAATTACAATTCTTGCAGATTCTAAAAACGGATTGATTACTTCTGCTTTCATGAAAGTGCTGTCCCCCCTCTACCAGGCTTTAGTCATATACCAAAAGTCCCAAGCAATAATGATTTATTATACTTCATATATCGGCATTATTCACCAAAAATTAATGGTCTTTTCGAAGGAATTATCAAGATAGTTTCGGCGGCGACATTGCCCTGCCGGATGTTATCTCCTATAATTTAATCAAATGCCAACATCCGGCGTAAGATACATGTAGAAACGGCGGCGTCATCCCTAGCAGAGAACGAACCCCGAACACCCCATAAATCCTTGTTATTTTTCCGGCCCCACATCGCGGAGCGTTACTTCACGGCTTATCCCGAAGACTCTGCAATCACCTGAGCCAATCTCCAGCTCCAATCAGAAGGGACTCCCGAGTCCTGGAAAAAAACGCGCGTTTCAGCATCATACAAACAAACGGCGGCATCCATCAGCAGGCCAAAAGGGGGTAAGTCCATGAATATCAGCCAGCTTGAGACGCTGATTACCATCTCCAAAACCATGAGCTTCCGCAAGGCGGGCGAGCTGCTCAACCTGACCCAGCCGGCTGTTTCGGCGCAGATCAAAAGCCTTGAGGAAGAATTCAAAACCCAGCTCGTCGACCGGAACCAGCCGGTGACATTGACGGACAGGGGACAGGTGTTTCTCACACACGCGGAACAGATTGTGAGCATCGTCGAAGAGCTTAAGCAGCGTCTTGCGGATTTGGAAGAGAATCCCCAGGGGCACATTATACTCGGTACGACCACCTCGATCGCCATTCAGATTCTGCCGCGTATCCTTTCTTATTTTCAGGACCAGTTCCCGCATATCAAAACTTCCATTTCCTCCATGTCCTCTTCACAGATATACCAGCATGTGGAGAATGGGCTGGTCGACGTCGGCATTGGCTACTTAATCGGGCGCAGTCCGGGAATGACAACCTCTGTGCTGTATTATGACACCTTTGAACTGGTCGTTTCTCCGCGCCATCCCCTCGCGCAGGTCAAATCTGCAGGGATTGAGGCGCTGGGCAAAACCCCGCTTATCCTGCTCTCTCCAGATACCGTCGGCCGCAGATTCGCCGATGATGTGTTCGCGAAGCACGGCATCCAGCCGCAGGTGATTATGGAGCTGACCAGCAGCGAGGAGGTCAAACGGATGGTGGAGCTGGACCTGGGCGCCGCCGTGATTTCCAAGCAGTCTGTAACCGCCGAGGTGCGGAGCGGCACCCTTAAGATCGTCCCGATCATCGAGCTTGAAGTCACCCACCCCGTAGGCGTTATTACAAAGTCAGGCAAATACGTCAACTCTGCCATGCGGCAGTTTCTGAGCGACCTCAAGGGCATGCCCGAGACCCATTTCATCGGCTCAGAGTAACAGATTTGCAAAGAGAAAATTATGCTCTGGCGCTTTTGAAACCACTGATTCTGCTACTTTTGTCCTAAGGAGATGTTCAATTCATGAAATTCGACCTGCATACCCATCATTTCCGCTGCGGCCATGCTGACGGGACGATCAGGGATTATATTGAAGCAGGCATTGCCGCCGGCCTGCAAGTGATCGGAATTTCGGATCATACGCCTTACTTCGGAAGTCCTTCCGAGCAGGCTTTTCCCCGTATAGCCATGGCCAAATCCGAGCTTGCCCATTATGTGGAGGAAGTGCTGGCGCTGCAAAAGGAATACACAGGCAGGATTGATGTTCTGCTCGGCATCGAATCGGACTACTTTCCCGAACATGCGGAGCTGTACCGCCGTACATTATCGGCGTATCCGTTTGATTACATCATCGGCTCTGTGCATAATGTGGACGGTGTGAGCATCTTCAACAAAGGCCGCTGGAAGGGGCTCGGACTTCAAGATAAGATCGCCGGCAAAGCCGAGTATTACCGCTTGATTGCCGCTTCAGCACGGAGCGGGATGTTCCAGATTCTCGGCCACATCGATGCGATGAAGGGCAATTACCCGCAATTCTCGGATATCCCCGCCGCGGCTGTGGTCGACGAGTGTCTGCGCGTTATCGGAGAATACGGCCTCGCTATCGAGATCAACACCTCCGGGGGGACAAAGCTGTGCGGAGGATGGTATCCTTCGGATGACATTCTGGAGCGGGCGCTGCATTACGGCGTCCAGGTCACCTTCGGCTCTGATGCCCACCGCCCTTCCCGGATCGCGGATCAGCGGGAGGCTGTGGCGGCACGGCTGAGGGACATCGGCTTCACCCATTGGGTATACTTCAAGCGGACAGCCAAAATTTCCGTGCCGGTTGAATAAAGGAAGCAGGAAATCCTTCACCCGGATATTTAAAAATGCACCCCAGCCTCACGCATTGGACGGTTGCTTCCGTCCGCCGTGAACGCTGCGGTGCATTTTGCTATTTATTCAGATTGTCGCAGGTGAAGCCTTGCCGCTTCAGCGTATGCTGCGCATCCCCATACTGGGGATTGAGTGAATAGAAACGGGCAATCGTGCTGCTCCAGTCCCTTTCCGTCAAGCCCTGAGCCTTCAATGAGGCGCGGTGTGCCAGATTGTATTCTTCAATCAGGCCCTTCACCTCCGGATTGTACTGTTCCTCATGAAGAACGGCCTCCATGGGAAGCCTTGGCTTCTTCGGCAGCTCCTCGGCGGGATACCCGACACACAGGCCGGCTATCGGGAAGACATACTCCGGCAGCTGCAGGAGCTCAATCACCTCCGCCGTATGGCGGCGCACTCCCCCTATCGGAATGACGCCCAGCCCCAGCGACTCCGCAGCCGCAACGGCATTGGATAGGGCAATCCCCACATCCGTAGCACCGACAAGCAGCGCGTCCACATCCTTGGCGGCTTCAAAAGGCAATCCTTCCAGCCTGCTTGCCGCCTGGGCCCGGTAAAAGTCCATGCAGAACACCAAAAATACCGGCGCAGCAGCCACATGCTTCTGATTTCCGCTCAGCTCCGAGAGCTGCTGCCTGCGCTCTTCACTGCGCACGGCAATGATGGATACCTGCTGCCCGTTAGCCCAGGAGGGAGCGGCCTGGGCGGCTTCAATAATCAGCCTCAGCATCTCAGGCTCCACAGCCTGCTTACGGTATTGCCGGAAGGAGCGGTGGCTGGTTAATGTTCTGATCACTTCGTTCAAAGAATGATGACCTCCTTGTCTGTTGCCGTTGTATTACAACCATCATATCCTAACTCTCCGGGAAGCCGCCAGTCCTGGCCGCAAAAAAATGGACCCGAAGCATCGGGTCCCAACAGCATTTATATTTTCAAAAGGGGGTCATGTACTTAGTTTAACCGGACTCTGTTAGAGTTTCGTAACGGCATTATTTCATTTGTGTAACAATGTGAAGACTTTCATTGCAGTACCCGGGCTGCCAGGCATCGGAAGAATGCGCTCCAGCGTCAGACCGTTTTTGATCATGACTCGCTCAGACCTTGGGTTGTCACTGCGGCAGCGTCCCTCGGCCTTGATAAGTCCCAGCTCCTGAATGGCGTAATCCAGCAGCAGGCCGACAGCTTCAGTGGCCATCCCCTGCCCCCACCATAGCGGATTCAGCATGTACCCAAGCACCGCCTTGCCCTCACGGCGGCTCCAGTTCTGCAGGGAGACCGTTCCAATCAGCTCCTGGCGTCCCTTGGCATAAATTCCCGCATGCAGAGCGCATGGATCGCAGGCATGCAGCATGCGGGCTACCAGCTTATCCAGATGCGCCTGCGGTGAGCCTTCTCCCTGGCGCAGCAGAATATGCGGCTTCACTTCCGGATGGGCAAGCAGCGCCTTGAGCACAGCGGCCTCGGCGGATGGCATCGTCCTTAGTTCAACTATTTCTCCTTGCCGTGCCATGGATAATAACGTATCGTAGGTGCTCATGCGCGTCTCCTTTTCTGTTGCGGCTTGCCGCTGCCGTGAGCCCCGGCTGATCCGTTTGCCGCTATACCGGAGCCGCGCGGTTATTCCCTCCGGCGCAGGGTGATAATGGTCAGTTCCGGTCTGCACATTAGCCGGAATGGCATATAGGTTTCACCGAAGCCTCTGTTGACATACACCGGCATCCCCTTCTTGTCCGTATAATACAAGCCGCTTATGTATTTATCCGATCCGTAAGGAGTGTATGCCGCTCCTACAAAGGGCAGCCGGATCTGCCCGCCATGGCTATGCCCGGACAGCTGCAGATGGAAGGGATAAGCCTCAACCATATCCGCGTAATCCGGCTCATGCATCAGCAGCAGATTGAACATTCCCTCAGGGACACCCTTTAGGGCCGCCTGGGGATCGGGCTTGCCGTGCAGCATGTCGTCAAGTCCGGTAACCGCAATGGCTGCCCCGCCCTGCTTAATCAGATAAGACTGGTTCCGCAGCACGCCGAAACCGGCATCGTTCAGCAGACGGGCGAGCAGCTCCGTGTTCTTGTAGTCATGGTTGCCGAGGACCGCATATTTGCCCAGCGGTGCGCTCAGCTCCGCCAGAATCGGCACGGCTTCCGTCAAATCCTCGGCATAGCTGTCCACCATATCTCCGGTGAAGCAGATGATGTCGGGCTTGGCCTCCCGGATATGTCCAGCCAGCCGCTTCAAATCACGGGCATCCTTGTTGAAGCCTAGGTGCACATCGCTGAAATGAACCAGGCGGGTGCCGGCAAATGCGGACGGAAGGTCGGTGAAGGACAGCTCCAGCCGGGTAATGTCAAGCCAGTTCGGCTCCCCCTGCCAGGCATAGCCGCCGGTAAGCACTCCTGCGCCAAATACGGCGGCGGCCCCCCGGGCGAGAAACTGGCGGCGGGTGATTCGGCGGCCGCCGCCAGGAGGCGGCGGAGCACTATACCTGCTGCCGATTTCAGCAGGTGCGGCGGAAAGGTCGGGAGAAGCCCCGGACGATTTGTGCTTCATAGGGAGATTCTCCTCTCTTGCGGGGTAATGATGGGTCATTTGCCCGTTGGCTTGGATGAACGGGCGGAATGAGCCTTTTCTGCATCCTCCTCTGTCTCCAGCTCTTCCTTGGCTTCCTGCACCTTGTGTCCGGCGGCTGTATCGATATTGACATCAATCTCAGCCTCAATTTCCGCTTCCGAGCCGGGGCCCAGGATCTTGCGGAACAAGCCCAGCATGGACAACGCATAAGCGACGGTGATGAAGCTGAAGCTGATCTGCATAACGACGACAAGGCGCGAGGTATTGTCCACCGGAGCCACATCCCCGTACCCGACCGTGGTGAAGGTGGCTACACTGAAGTAGAGGAAGGTAATCAGCTGGCTGAGCAGATCCTCGCCGAGCCCTTTTCCCTCGAAGGAGGACTGTCCAAACAGCTTATATATGGATGTATATACGACAGTGAAAAAAATAATGCAGGTGAATGCGGCAATGCTGATGCGCACCAGCGTCTGCTGCAGCCTGACCTCCTTGCTGTTCGACTCCTTGATCTCATGGAAAATAAACAGCACATAGAACAGCATGGACGCCAGGGCAAAGATCAGAATAAGGCCGCGGAGGCCCCGGTCCCCCGGAACAATGCTGCCGAGGTCAATCCAGCTCAGCAGGTCTTCCACCGAAATCAGCGCATAGATCAGTATGGGAGCGAGCAGCACTCCTTTTCCCATCCAGCTCAGCTTCATCCGGTTCAACCATAATAAAAACAGTACAATTACAGCTATATTGAGGGGCCACATCCACCAAGCCATGGGCATTACACTCCTGTTCACGGATACCCTTCAGCTGCGCACAGCTTATTCCGGCCGGCTGGCCACGGTAATCCGGCACTCTTCTTCCGCAGTGCCGCTGTAGGCACGGGCGATGCCTTTGCTCTCCGCGTCCTTCATAGATACCCGGCGCAGCTTGAAGCTTACCTCGACGTTCTCTGTGAATGGAAAAGGGTCAAGCAGCAGCGTAGATTGATCCTGCCATTCCGCTGTAATCAGGCGTCCGGCGGTGAAGCTGAAATCCTCGCTGCCGGAGAAGCCGTCACGGAACCATGGATGCTCTTCCGACTTCGGGCTTCCCGGCTCGCTCAACCCCAAGTAGAGCGAGAGGTCATCGCAGAACTGCAGCAATCTGGCATCATAATAGAGTTCGCCCTCGACAAGCGGCTTGCTGTTCTCCAGATGACGGTGGATGCGGGCCCGGCGGGCCTCCTCATGCTTCAGATAGGCGGTAAGCTCGGGACCTTCCTCCCCCGACACCTCGATCAGACGCTCATAATGCGAGCTGCACAGCAGTGCGCCATAAGGCGTATCCGCCTCAATCTCATCCAATCCCCGCCTGTAGAAGGTCAGCTTCGGCACAAGCGGAAAATCCATAAAAGTGTACGGCGAGCCCTCCGCATCATTCCAGAAGGGAGTCTCGTCAAGATCAATCCAGCCCCGGTCATGATTGCCGATCGCCCGCAGCACCTCCGCGCGCCTGCCTTCCTCCGGAACATGCTCTTCCTTGAAAAACTCTGCAAATTTACCAGCCAGCAGTCCATGCTCATGCTGCTTCAGCATCACCCAATATCCGTCCTGTTCGCGACAAATCAATGTTATTCCTCCCTGGTTTATCATTGCCTGAATGTTGCAGCGATTATGGAGATTATAACATATACGCCTATATATGTTGGAATACAGACTGCCTGGGCCATTTATGCAGGCCGGTGCATTACTGTAAAGGACTGTCTAAAAATGTACCCGTTTGACAGCATGAAAGAAACAGGCTGCAGGCAGGCAAGTATATGAAATTCCGGTGCGGGCATGCCCGCAGGCGGCAAGGCCTGATTTCCAAAGACACCTGCTGTTACTTTCATATGGGGCAAAAACGCCAAGCAACGATTCTCCGGTAACGGAAGAATCGCTGCTTGGCTGACTTTTGTGTGTTTTTGAATGCTGCAAGGCGGTCTTATGCGGCCGAAATGCACTCCGGGGAACAGCCTTCCTGTTCCATCAGCTGGTTGTTGGAGGTATGGCTACACACCCAGCCAGCGCTTGAACATATGCTTCGTAGTCTGCTTGTTGATCTCCGCTATGGAGGTGGTGAGCGGAATGCCTTTCGGGCAGGCGCGCACGCAGTTCTGCGAGTTGCCGCAGCCGTCGATGCCCCCATCCTCCATCAGCGCTTCCAGCCGCTCATCGGCATTCATCTCGCCCGTAGGATGGGCGTTGAACAGGCGCACCTGGGAAATGGCCGCCGGACCGATGAAGTCGGTCTTCTCATTGACATTCGGGCAGGCCTCCAGGCAGACGCCGCAGGTCATGCACTTGGACAGCTCATACGCCCATTGGCGCTTCTTCTCCGCCATGCGCGGGCCCGGCCCCAGATCGTAGGTGCCGTCGATGGGAATCCACGCCTTGACCCGTTTGAGCGCATTGAACATCCGGCTGCGGTCAATCACCAGGTCACGGACCACAGGGAAGGTCTTCATCGGCTCAATGCGGACCGGCTGCTCCAGATTATCGATCAGGGCGGCGCAGGCCTGGCGCGGCTTGCCGTTGATCACCATCGAGCAGGCGCCGCACACCTCCTCCAGGCAGTTGGATTCCCAGCAGACGGGAACCGTGCTGTCGCCCTTGGCATTGACCGGATTGCGCTGAATTTCCATCAGGGCGCTGATCACATTCATCCCCGGACGGTACGCAAGCTCGAATTCCTCCGTATAGGGGGCCGCTTCCGGTTCATCCTGGCGGGTAATGATAAACCTTACGTTTTTGGGAGCTGCAGCAGTTTCCGCCATATCTGTTACCTCCTAAAAGTTTTGTGAGCGATGCTTCCTGAGCTTACACTCCGTACAAAATCCGCCATCCGGCAGGCACCCGGAGTATCGTTTTTATCTATCTTAATCCTTCGAATAATCCCGAACCCGCGGAGGAATCAGCGAGACATCCACTTCCTCGTAAGAGATTTGCGGACCGTCTGCGGTCCAGGTGGCCTTGGTGGTCTTCAGGAACTCTTCATCGTTGCGCTTCGGGAACTCCGGCTTATAGTGCGCCCCGCGGCTCTCATTGCGCAGCAGCGCACCGAGAGTCATAGCCTCGGACAGCTCCAGCATGTTCCACAGCTGGCGGGTGAATGCCACCCCCTGGTTGTTCCAGCGCGACGTATCGTCCATATTGATGCTGCGGTACCGCTCCTTCAGCTCTTTGATTTTGCCGATGGTGGCCGTAAGCTTCATGTTATCGCGCACAACCGTCATGTTGGCGGTCATCCATTCGCCCAGCTCCTTGTGGATCACATAGGCGTTCTCCGTGCCGGACATCGCCAGCAGGGATTCATATTTGCCGGTCTGCGTCTTATGGAAGCTGTCGAAGACGGCGGAGGAAATATCCTGTACCGATTTCTTCAGCCCTTTAATATATTCGACAGCCTTCGGACCCGAGACCATGCCGCCGTAGATCGCCGATACAAGCGAGTTCGCTCCGAGCCGGTTCGCTCCGTGATACTGGTATTCGCATTCCCCTGCCGCAAACAGTCCGGGGATATTGGTCATCTGGTTATAGTCGACCCACATGCCGCCCATGGAGTAATGTACGGCCGGGAAGATTTTCATCGGGATTTTGCGGGGATCATCGCCCATAAATTTCTCATATATTTCAATAATGCCGCCGAGCTTGACGTCCAGCTCCTTCGGGTCCTTGTGGGACAGATCGAGGTACACCATGTTCTCGCCGCCCACGCCAAGCCCCTGGTCCACACACACACTGAAAATCTCCCGGGTGGCAATATCGCGCGGCACCAGGTTGCCATAAGAAGGATATTTCTCCTCCAGGAAGTACCACGGCTTGCCGTCCTTGTAGGTCCAGATGCGTCCGCCTTCGCCGCGAGCCGATTCAGACATCAGCCGCAGCTTGTCGTCGCCGGGAATCGCGGTCGGGTGAATCTGGATGAATTCGCCGTTGGCGTAATGCACACCCTGCTGGTATACCGCGCTGGCAGCCGTTCCGGTGTTGATGACCGAGTTGGTCGTTTTGCCGAAAATAATCCCCGGGCCGCCGCTCGCCAGAATCACCGCATCCGCCGGGAAGGTCTGAATCTCCATCGTTTTGAGATTCTGGGCGCTGATGCCCCGGCACACCCGCTCGTCGTCAAGAATCACCGAGAGGAATTCCCAGTTCTCGCTTTTGGTAACCATGCCTTCGGCTTCCCAGCGGCGCACCTGCTCATCCAGTGCATACAAGAGCTGCTGGCCGGTCGTCGCGCCTGCAAAAGCCGTCCGGTGGCGCTTCGTGCCCCCGAACCGGCGGAAGTCGAGCAGCCCCTCCGGCGTGCGGTTGAACATGACGCCCATCCGGTCCATCAGATGGATGATACCCGGTGCCGCTTCGCACATCGCCTTGACCGGAGGCTGGTTGGCCAGAAAATCGCCGCCGTACACGGTGTCGTCGAAATGCTCCCAGGGCGAGTCACCCTCGCCTTTGGTGTTCACCGCCCCGTTAATGCCGCCTTGCGCACAGACCGAGTGCGATCTTTTGACAGGAACAAGGGAGAATAAATGCACATGCGCGCCGGATTCCGCCGCCTTGATGGTAGCCATCAGGCCGGCCAGCCCTCCGCCCACGATAATGATATCGGCTGATGCCATGATTGTTCCCTCCTAAATTGTTATGCGGAATTTCAACCCGTATCTTGTATATTGAAGTATAATGTCCGTTCGTAGATGGACACGCTTTCTCAAGTTCCTAGATCAAACTGCGCAGCGACTGCACAGCCGAAGCCGAAGCCTGGAATTCGTTGTCGCGGAAGGTGACCAGGGACAGCAGGAACATGAAGGTAACCACCACAAAAATACCGAGACACAGAACAGAGGACACTCTTTGCGAACGCGGCCCCACCGTAATCCCCCAGCTGATCAGGAACGACCATAGGCCGTTGGAGAAGTGGAAGCAGGCGGCAACAATGCCGATTACATAGACGGTCAGCAGCAGCGGCTGGGTCACGATATTATGCATGACGCCGCCCAGCTCCTCATGCTCCACATTGCCGAGCGCCACCTGAATGCGGGTATCGTACAGATGCCAGACGATGAAGATGAAGGTGATCACTCCGCTGATCCGCTGCAGCGTATACCGCCAGTTCCGTTCGAGATTGAAGCGGTTCAGGTTTGGCTTGGACTGATAGGCAATGTACAGCCCATAGACTCCGTGGTACAGCAGCGGAAGCCATATGCCGAACAATTCCAGGAAGAAGACAAGCGGCAGGCTGTTCAGCCACAGCACGCTGTCCGCAAAACCGGAAGCGCCTCCCTCTACTGCCGAGAAATTCGTCAGCATGTGCTCCAGGAAAAAGAACCCGAGCGGGATAACGCCAAGCAAGGAATGAATCTTTCTGGAATAAAATCCTCTCATGCAAAGTGTCCCCTTTCCGATATAAAACAGCGTTTTCATTAATGAGCATACACCGCCGGGAGCACAGTTGAAACAGGGGGCAGGGAACTTAGCGAAGCCTGCAAAATGTCTATTTTCACCGCTATTCATTGTTTTCCCGGACTATGCTGTATTATTCACAATATGTGAATATCTTGTGTCACTTTTCATGTTACTCCTTTTTCTCTTATAAGGGAATTGCAATCTAATTATTAAACGTTATACAATAAATGCATAAGAATATTTTTAATATGATAATAATTCTCATTTGGAACGGAATAATTGCAGCGCAAACGCTGCTAGTCCTTGCCGGTAAAGGATATATTATTATGGCGTCTATGCCATATATCACTTTCTTGATAACGGGCAGAAGTAAATAATACGGTGTACCCTGCGGATGATTCATGTCTAAACTATCGGAGCGGGTTTTATTGCGGTGCATATCCGGAGAAGTGCTGCTCCATAAAACTTGGCGTATGCTTCCGGAGCGGGTTTTATTGCGGTGCATATCCGGAGAAGTGCTGCTCCATAAAACTTGGCGTATGCTTCCGGAGCGGGTTTTATTGCGGTGCATATCCGGAGAAGTGCTGCTCCATAAAACTTTTAGGAGGATGGCTTATGTTTGATGATTTGGACATTTTTGCCGCCGTAGTAGAGCATTCCAGCCTGAACCGGGCTTCGCGCCAGCTCAACTTGTCCCAGCCGGCCCTCTCCCGCAAAATCTCCAAGCTGGAGGAGCGGCTGGGCGTTGCCCTGTTCAACCGGTTCGGCAAGCGGCTGGAGCTGACCGAGGTGGGCCGGCTTACTTACACCTACGCACTGGAGCAGCGGCAGCAGCGCTCCAAATTTCTGGAAGCGCTGTCGAAATTCAAGGAAGGGGAGCCGCAGCTTGTAACGCTCGGAGCCAGCCTGACCACGCTGCAGACGACACTTCCTCCGCTTGTGAACGCCTACATGGAGAAGTATCCGGCCGCCGAGCTGAAGCTGATCACCGGCAAGACGCATGAGATCGTCTCCTCGGTCAGCGAGGGCAGATCCGATCTCGGCATTATCGCCTCCGCCATTCAGGAGCCCGGCCTGCGCTGCATCCCGCTGTTCGAGGACCAGCTAAGGCTGGTCGTCTCCGAGCATCATCCGCTGGCCCACTCTGGGAAGCTGGCCATGGGCGATCTCGCCCGGCTGCCGATGATTCTCTTCTCCAAGGGAACCTGGTACCGCCGCATGACCGACGAGCTGTTCCAGCGCAGCGGCGTTGATCCCGACGTGCGTATGGAGATCGACTCGTTCGAGGCGATCGTCCGGCTGCTGCCGACCATCAAAGCCGCAGCCTTGCTGCCGAAATCCTATCTCCGCTCCGAGCTGCTGAACGGAGGGGGGCTGGTCTCATTGCATATCAAGGAGCTGGAGCAGACCCAGCGGACGACCTGCCTGATCTATCCGGTCAGCGGCGGACTCAGCACAGCGGCACGCTGCCTCGTGCAGGTGACCGAGGAGGTGTTCCTGCCGGGGCTTGAATAGCGTAGAACGCTGCGCCGGCCTTCACAGGACAGCGCGGCCGTCGGACATTTCAGGTTAAAGTGCTTTTAAAGGGACCCGGCGGTAAGCCAAGTGGAAAAAGTAAACTTAATCTCACCTTATCCCCTTTTCCGCCGGCGTTAGTGGGAAAAAGGATACCTAATCCATCCGTTTCCCCCCATATGAGGTGAGCAGGCCTCCA
This sequence comes from Paenibacillus sp. S150, assembly GCF_019352175.1. GTDB lineage: Bacteria > Bacillota > Bacilli > Paenibacillales > Paenibacillaceae > Paenibacillus_AQ. The sequence continues at coordinate 117,772 of NZ_JACBYI010000004.1, read as the reverse complement.
TTAAGTGTACAAAATCCCACTAAAGCCCGTTATAGCCAGGATTCCAAGCCCATTAGTGTTACTTTTTCCACTTCGCTTCCGTTCCAATAAATTTCCTTGCGTTCCATCAGCTTGTTCAGGTTCGCCGGTTCATTTAATATAAGCCGGTTCAATTACATTAAGTTTCCAGTCAAAAGTTCTACAGTGCTAAGAAACCAGCGAATCGCGCTCCACATCCGTGTTTTCTTGCTTGGATATAATTATTTTCGTTATGGATAAGTGGGGACTTTGAGCAAACAGGCGAAAAATAGACTTGCGTAAATAAACGGCTGCGCTGGCTTCAGAGACCACAGCACGGGAGGGCGTTCGCAGATAGCGGAAACATAGCCCTGAAGTCCGGCCTGAAAACTGCAAGGCGATTAGTTGTAACAGTCCCATCGCATAGCACTGGCACATCACGAATCCTTCGATGGCCTGGATCGCTTTCTGGATGCGCTGCCGGGCTTGCTCGTTCGTTACGGCTTCGAGCGGATGAGCTTCCTCTTTTCTCAAAAACCGGTTCAGCTTCAGCATCGACTTGCTCCAGAAGCGGTAGCCGAAGGCGTGGGTGACTTGCTTCATTTCCCGAAACGTGCACTCAATCTTGAAGCGTTAACCGTACAAGCGGATGATATCTGGGGCTGCCAGGCTCAAATCCGTACTGACCAAAAATGGAGCAGCGGCCCTGATGCATCACCAGCACAAAGCGCAGTTCCTGATACATGCCTTGGCCCCAAAGCAGATCCAGGCACAGCCATTGAACCGTCTCTTCTTTGCCGTACAGGGGAAGAGTTGTAGTTTGAAAATCAGCAGCGCGAGTCGTGAACAGCTCCTTCAGTTTGACCGATTGGTCTTTTTGGGGAGGCCGGCCCCGTCCGGGTTTCTTGGCAGGAGGGGGTTCTTAGGCCACCACGTTCGATTTCGCTTTCGTCACCAGGTGCATGCGGGTTTCAGAAGCGAGGTGGCATGCATTCAGCCGCTCCAAGGCCGGAACCGACAAGAAGTACCGATCCAAAAGCAGCAGTGCTTGACCGGAGCCTTTCGCGGCCTCGAAGCCTTATTCAATCATCTGAACGACATGGGAATGCGTCTCTCCTTCGCCCCTGGACTTCTTCCAGCCCCGAATGGTTTGGATACCGTCTTTTAGATTTATGAACAAGGGCAAGCAGAACCACTTCCTTGAATCGCAGACCAGAATGCCGCTGGCGCCGAACAAATGACCAAAGATGTAGTCATCCTTGGAGACATTTTCGGATTCCTGATGAAGCTTCTTGACCCCCGGCATTCGGCGACCCTCCTTGGCCTGTTTCATACCGTCGCCGACGAGGACCACGCGACCCTGAATCACCAAGAGTGGCGCATGCTGGCGCACGACCTGAAGCCATTTCTGCCTTAGCGCCTGAGTGGACCAGCCGGACGAACGGAAGAAGTGAATCAGCGTCTCGTAGCAGCGGCTGTTCAGCGAGAGATCCCGAATCACAGAAGTTACGCCCAGGTGGTCGGAGCGCAGCATAAAACCCACAACGATAACGACAAACCACTCGAACGTCGCTTGTCTGGAAAAGCAGGAACGGAAAGGCTGTAAAAGGGTGTTCATATATTTGAGCATAGGTATGTTCAATCGCCTGCAAATAGGGTAAACTGCTTCTTGTAACCCATTTGGCGATTATTCCTTTCGTGTGAAAACTAAAGGATACCATAATTTCGCTCAATTGGGTTATTTTTCTTTGCGTCGATTTTTCGAAAAGAACTTTTCACTGTCCAGTTTCTTTGTTGTGTTTTTTAAAGATTACAGAACCGTCTCCCGCTTAAACAGCGGAGCGGACGGACCCGCGGAACAGCGGCAGCGGCCGCGTGGGTCTCCGGATTTTCACCGCCAAGAGACTGCGACGAAATAAAGTACCGCTACATTGTTGACAAAACCGTGGAGATTTTGTCAACAAAAGCGGGTACTCATTTCCTCGCAGCTCCTAAGGGGAATGAAATAAATCTGGAGAGCACTGCGACCCGGACAACGCTCCGTTCGCGGAGCGTCCACTCTAATAGCCTATATAACCTACGCAAGTGGAAACGGCTGCGCCGTCCTTATCAGGACGGCGCAGCCGTTTCAGCAAGAAGGATAAGGCTAATTTTTTAGCGTGAAACATATAACTTATCTTTTAAGAAAAACCTGAAGCTCTGCTCCAGGTCCTTTTTACATTCGGTAACCCGCCATTTCAGTGGGGAGGAGAAGAACCATTTCGCGCTGATTCCCTCGTCCAGCCGGCTTCAGGCGAATTCAAAGGTACTTCTGCCTCTGATTTCAGCGTCCAGCCGACTTCGGGCGAAATTAAAGGTACTTCTGCCTCTGATTCCCTCTCCCTGCCCGCTGCGGCCAACGCAATCGCGCAGTTTGCTTGGCCGAAGTCCCGATCCATTCGTTCATATACACCGCAGAAATAACGGATAAGCTTCGCTTCCCCATAAACCTGAATTTCGAAAGTAAGTATCCACAAATCATCTAAAAAGCTCTACACGAAGGGATGTCTTGCTACAAACAGCCTGCACCCAATGGGTGAAGCAAAAAGAGGGTTTATCCCTTGTCCTATCTTGGATTGGTTCAATTCACTTTCGAAATTCAGGATAAATCTTATATTTGCGCAAAATCCCCGGCGGGCTTCCATATCGCTATGGACCGGCCCGCCGGGGATTATTTCATTCGTGCGGCTTATCAGTTATGCTGAGCGCCATGGAATTAACGGAACTTGCCCGCAGCGATCGCTTCTTGCTTCTCATCAAGGATTTCCTGGTAGCCCGCCTCCAGATAAGTTTTCTTGGCTGCTTCATAGGTGGCGTCGAATTCAGCTTCCGGAGCCAGCGCGGTCTTCACATACAGATCCTGGAACAGGGAGTTCAGATCCGCTTTGTACTCGTTAACCTTCTCAAGCACGACGGTGAACATTGCATCCGGTGTGCGGAATTCTGCAACCTCGTTATAGTACTTCACCATGTCGTTAGCGAGATCTTCGTAGCCGGCAGGTGACCAGTTGCGGAGGTTCGATGTAAGCGTCTTGTCAGCATCCTCATACTGCGCGATTTCAGTTACGAGGCCCCAGTAGTCTTTATTATTGTTCTGTGCCAGAACAGCTTCGCCTTTGTAGTCAGGATTCTTCACAGCGATGCCTTCTGCGTCAAGCGTATAGTTCTCGCCTTCAACACCGTTCTGGAACTTGAACAGGTTATCCGGCTGGCTGAGCCATTCGAGATACATCCAGACAGCAGCGCGTTCTTCATCCGTAGTTTCATAGTTGATCCCCATGATGAAGCCAAACGGCCAGTATGCGCGTCCTTGAGGCTTATAGCCTTCCGGAACACCTGCATAAGGAGGCACTACCGTAAATTCAGCATCCGGATTGTTCGCCAGAGTAGCGGCAAAGACGTCAGTATTGTTGGTAAGATAGAACCCGTAGGTACCTGTCTTGCCGGCAACGAATTCAGACTTGATTTTGTTGTCGTCATTGCGCAGATAGAACTCTTTATCGATAAGACCGTTATTATACTGATAGTTCAAGTTACGCAGGTAGCGCTCCGTATCAACGGAAGGCAGATCGGCTACGCTGAGATCGGAATACAGCGCGCGGTATGCGGCATCGACCGGCCAATCGCGGAAAGCGTAGTTGTAGTTGAAGCTGTTTTGAACCAGGGCGCCGCCGGTCACACCGAGTCCGTTCTCCTTCCATTTCTTCAGCATCTCATTGTACCGTTCCAGCGAAGTCAAATCTTCAACCTTCATTCCAACCTGCTCAACCCAGTCCTTACGGATGATGTTAACGAAGTTGTCGGCTTCAGGACGGGCGGCAAAGAAGAAAATATTCTGGTCATCCACGGTACCATACTGCTGGATAGTCTCGCTCATATTCTTCCAGTAAGTCGGTGCATAATTTTCGATTTCAGCATAGTTCAGCGGCTGCATAACATCCTCGCCATAATACGTAAGCGCTTGCGGCATATCGTAGTGAAAAATGATATCCGGAGCCTTATGCGACGCCAGCAGCTGCTCATAATCGGTCACCTCGCTGCTGCGCGTAATCGGCACATAGTTGACTTCGATATTGTATTTGTCGCCGAATTCCGCCTGAACCCAGCGGGTGTAATAGTTGTCGGTTACATTCCAGCCCTCGAACGCGCGCTCATAGACCGGTATATCGATCGCAACCTTCTTTTCGAAGCCTTTGGAATAATCCGTAAAGCCTTCGCTCTGGTTATTGGCTCCTGCCGTCTCGGCAGGGCTGCTGGGTTCGGCACTGCGGTTGTTGTTATTTCCCCCGGAGCATCCGGCCAGCATGCCGGCCGTCAGGACAGTTGCCGTCATTAACGAAACAAAACCTTTTTTGTTCATCGCAATTCCCCCAATTTTTTAATTTTCGGACTGTAGAATTACTGTTGCGGAACATAAGCTTATTCTTTGACCGCTCCGAGCATAACGCCCTGAACGAAGTACTTCTGCACAAAGGGATAGATGCAAAGTATAGGCAGCGTTGCAAACACAACAACTGATGCTTTTAGCACTTCCGGATTACTGAGCGATACCTGGGTTGCTTCCAGCTGAAAGCTTTCGCTGGCTTGAATAACCAGATAATACAGCTTGAGCTGCAGAGGCCGCAGCGAGGTCTCATGCTTAATATAGAACAATGCATCCTGGTAAGCATTCCAGCGGCCAACCGCGTAGAAGAGAGAGAGGGTCGCGATAATCGGTTTGGACAACGGAATGACAATGCTGAGCAGGATTCGGAAATGTCCGGCACCGTCGATCCGCGCAGATTCTTCCAGGCTTACGGGAATGCTGCTCGTTAGCGAGGTCTTCATAATCAGCAGATTGAAGACGCTGAATGATAACGGCAGAATCAGTGACCATATCGTATCCATCAGCCCCAGATTGTTAATGTTCATATAGTCCGGGATGATTCCTCCACTAAAGTACATCGTGAACAGGAAAATGAAGGTGATTACCCTGCGGCCCTTCATCTGCGGTCTCGACAGCGGGTAGGCTGCGCAGATGGTCAGGATCATCCCCAGAACAGTGAACAGCACGGTCACTATAACCGAGATGTACAGGGAACGGAGTATACTGGCATCCGCGAAGATTTTTTTGTACGCTTCAATGGTGAAGCCCTGCGGCCACAGAAAGACCTTATTGGCTATGACAAAAGAGTCCGAGCTCAGGGATTTCGACACAACATGAAGAAACGGCAGCAAACACACCAGTGAAGCAATAATCAGAACGAGGCGGATCAGCAGTTCCCAGATGTCCATACGCCCTTTGCGCGATGCGGCAGGGTTGCCGGTTGATGCTGTCATGGTTTCTCTCCTTTCTATAATATTCCATCCTCGCCAAGCTTCTTGGCGACGCGGTCTGCCGTTATTACAAGAATAATACCGATGACGGATTGGAATAATCCAAGCGCTGTCGCCCGGCTGAAATTACCGCTTTCAATCCCCCAACGGTACACCAGAACCGGTATGGTCGTTGTGTACTCTGTGGTGGCCTTGTTTTGCAGAGCGAAGATACGCTCGAACGAACCCTCCATTACCTTTCCCAGATTCATAATCAGCAAAGTTACGATGGTCGCACGGATTGAAGGAACGGTAATATTCCATACCTTTCTCCAGCGTCCCGCCCCATCCACGGTAGCCGCTTCATACATCTCCGGATTGATGCCGCTAATGGCCGCCAGGTAGATAATGGTTCCCCATCCCATGCTCTGCCACACACCGATGGCCAGATAGCTGACCAGCCAATGCGTATCTTCCTGGAGGAACGGAACACGGTTCCCGCCCATAAGTTCAATTAAATTATTGATGACCCCGCTTCCTTGGCTAAGGAGCTGGTACGCGATTGCTCCGATAATAACCCAGGACAGGAAGTGCGGTAAGTACAGCATGGTTTGGTTTACACGTTTGAATCTTACGCTTTTGACTTCATTCAGCATCAGAGCCAGTACGATCGGCATTGTGAAGCTGAATACGAGATCAAGAATATTGAGCATCAGCGTATTGCGGACGGCACGGACAAAGTCAGGCTTGGAGAAAATATCCCGGAATACTTCAAACCCGGCCCATTCACTGCCCCAGAAGCCCCTTGCTATCTTGTAGTCTTTAAAAGCGATTACAAGTCCTGTCATCGGTAAATATTTAAACACGATTACAAAAGCCAGCGGAATCATTACTAGCAGGTAAAGCTGCCAGTCACGCTTAAAAAAATGCCCGAATCCCTGATTCTTACCTAATCGAGCGACTTGATTTACCTGTGAAGCGCTTTCAATTTTCAAATTTTCACCTCCCGCGCCCAATTATCTCCCCGCCGGTTGCTTCCTCCGGCTCAAGTTCCATGCTATCTTCATTGCCCGTTTTTGAAAATCATGAGTATTGATGCTCCCCATCAAATTTGATAGGAGCGCGGTTTTAAAGCCCCGGCAGCCCCGTTATTATCAAATGTGATAGGCATTCCCAAAATTAAAGCGCTTTCAATAAGAATAAACGGCTTCGCCGCCCTCTGAAAGAGGCGGTATCCGTTTCTCCAAAAATAGAAGGATAATGGATAGCGTGAAACATATAAATTCTATATATTTCAAGAAAGACGCCTATCGGCGTCTATAATAAGAATGCTGCCAATTCATTGGGGAGGAGAAGAATCATTTCGCGCTGATTCCCTCGTCCAGCCGGCTTCGGGCGAATTCAAAGGTACTTCTGCCTTTGATTCCCTCGTCCAGCCGGCTTCGGGTGAATTCAAAGGTACTTCTGCCTTTGATTTCACCGTCCAGCCGGCTTCGGGTGAATTCAAAGGTACTTCTGCCTCTGATTCCACCGTCCAGCCGGCTTCGGGCGAAATCAAAGGCACTTCTGCCTCTGATTCGCTCTGCCTGCCCGCTGCGGACAACGCAATCGCGCAGTTTGATTGGCCAAAGTCCCGATCCATTCTTTCATTTACAGCGCAGCCGTGAATTAACGGATAAGCTTCCCCCCAAACATATAAATTCTGAATTTTCAAGTGGAAACGGCTTCGCCGTCCTTATAAGGACGGTATCGTTTCAGCGGGAAAGATAAGGCTAATTTATAGCCTGAAACCTATAAATTCTTAACTTTTAAAAAAAGCCGCCGCCGGCCGGGAGAAGCTCCTAGGAGCTCTTGCTCTTGGCCAACTTGTAGCTGCTCGGCGGCATCCCTTCATACTTACGGAAAAAGCGGTTGAAGCTTTGGACATTATAATAGCCTACCTCTGCTGCTATCTGCTTGATCGTCAGGTCGGTATCCAGCAGCAGCTCCTTAGCCTGCTCTATTCGCAGCTGATTAAGAAGATCTATCATGCTTTTCCCGGTCTGCTCATATACGATCTTGCGCATATAAGAGTAGCTGATGCTGATTTCCTTGGCCATATCCTCAAATACAATTTCCTTACGGTAATTGTCCCTCAAATATTGAATAATCCGTTCTCCATGATTGGTATCCCTGGTACTGCGGTCCAGGCTCTGCACGATTTCACGGAAAAGTTCATGCAAGTACTCCTCAAGCTCATCAAGCGTATCCATCGCAGCCAGAACAGTATAGATGTTGCCTTTACCCATAATCATTCTTCCGGTACCGATATGATTCTCGCGGAGATGCTTGATGGTCGCACCCATCAGCTGGTGATAAATGAACATGATATTGTCATAGGAAATATTTTCTTCCCGGCTGATCTGGCTGCGGATGCTCTGAAGCTCTTTAAATATCCCGTCCAGATTGCCGGCATCCAGGAAATTCAGAATGCGCCGCTCACTGCTTTCGGAATCGATATATTTGCGGCTCTTCGCCTCTTTCTCCTGCCAGTAAGTGATGCTTCCGGCACCATTAATCATCCGCTGCTTAATCAATTCCATCGCTTCGAACAGCCTCTGGGCTATCATTTCCGGTGCATCTGCCAAATCACTTACTCCGATTGTGACCGAATGCCCCAGCAGCGTTAGCGACTGATCCCGGATCGTTTCCAGTGCCTGATGAATCAGAACGCCGCTTCGCTCATGCTCATCCGGAGCAAAGTTCAGCACAATCACAATACAGCCGTCGTTATGATAGACAGACCGGGCCAGTATTCCCTCCGGAAAGAGGCCTTCATACTTCGTACCCAGCAGATACCGGTGGTAGCTGCGTGTCTCCACATTGGTATTGCCCGCATACCGTCTATACTGGTCGATGGAGACTACGGCGATTCTGTAACACGCTTCCGGAAAAACCTCCGTGATCCGGGGCGGAATTTCTCCGCGCAGAAGACGGTGAACGGCGAGGCTGCGGGTATCCTTTTCGCGCTCCTGCAGCAGCCGGAACAGACTTTCCTCTTCCTCCTGCATCCGCCTGAACGCCATATCCAGGAAGGCAAGCTCATTCTTATTTACTACACCCAGATCGCTTTTTAAGCGAATCGTCCGGACCAGCTGCCTGAGCGGTCTGGACAGCCATGTCGCGAGAAAGACAGCCATCACAGTCCCCAGCAAAATAATGGCGCCGGTTAGCAAAATGATGTTCCCCTGCATATCGCGCGATTTGGCCATGAGCTCATCCATGGAGCTCCAGCTGACATTCCACCATCCGGACAATGCCGAGCGGCTCCATGCGTAAACCATACGTTTGCCGTTCAGCTCACGGAATGCATACCCTTCACTCGAATCCTGATTCAGCAACTCTGAGAGAAAGGGCAGGGCGAAGCCGTCGGAGAGCAGCAGCGACTTGTCATTGAAGGAAATCACCTTGCCGCCCGGGTCCAGGAGCAGGTAATTGCTGTCGCCGATCTCTGTGGCATGCAGATATTTGCCGATCTGGCTCTCCCTCATATTCACTACGATTAATCCCCGGGTAGTGGAAGACAGGCGGTTGAGGGGGTATACATAGGAAACGACATTGACGCCCGAATTCAGCTTGCGGGGTACCCACACGCCGCTGATCCCCCTCTGCCCGGCAAGAGCGTCTGTTGTCCAGCCGACCGGCTCATAACGCTCCAGCTTCGAGACACCTTTGTCTGTAGAAATCACATAATCGGAATCATTCAGATAAAAGTATGAGGAGTACACACCGTCTACACGGCGGTTCAAGTTCAGCAGTTCTTTGGTCACTGCCAGCGCCCGGCTCACATTATTATAGCCTGCGTTAATTTCGTCGTACGTCCCGAAGCTGCGGATGCGGTCAAAAACATTGGTTGCAGCCAGACGTGATGTATCCTGTGCCAGATTGGCGAGAGCGTTCTCATTTAACTGGCGGTTGGCATTCAGCCCGGCAAGCGTAGATTCCCCGATGGCTGCCTCTGAGTTCTCTATAATCTGTGCCCCGCTGTACCACGTCAGGACGGCTGTAGGAATTGCCATGATACAGAATAGAATTAGCGCCAGCTGCAGCATCATCGGTGTTCTTTTCATTATAGCTCCCCCTATGATCTCTATAGTTACATACATGGAACAATGCTGTCCGGTATTCATAACCGCTGTGGCAGCACTTACTGATTCCGTTTACATTTAAATTTAACAAGGGGCTGCAGGACAATCGAACGAGTTCAACTCAATTATTTTTATTTTAACATTACAGAATACATTTTATATATATGCATAGGAAATTTATTCAAACTAATCTTAGTAATTTGCAGACAGCCCAACCAAGCGTATGCCCCTTGACATCTGAGCTGATTGCAAACGACATTCTCAGCGGAACTCTGCCTGAAGAATCACAGATGCCATACACGAACCAGTTCGCCTTGTTCTACGGCATTAATCCGGCAACGGCGGCCAAAGGTATGAATCTGCTTGTGGAGCAGGAAATCTTATACAAGAAGCGGGGGATCGGATGTTTGCCAAGGCGGGTGCACGCACGGAATTGACGAATAAGCGCAGACAGCAGTTCTACGAGCAATATGTGGTTGCGAGGATCTGCGAAGCCGGGAAGCTGGGCATAACAACGGAGCAGCTGTCCGAAATGATCCGCAAGGGGAATGAGAAGCAGTGATGAGCACGGGGAAGAAACTTGAAGCGGCGGCAGTTCTGCCTGAGGCGGATCTCTGCTAAGCCGTGTCAGCAAGGTTTTCCGCGGAGACCAGGGCGTACGTGCTGCCGTTTATCGTGGGCTACCTCGTGTACCTGTTCAATCCACCGCGGAAGACCGGGCAAGTGATGCCTTCAGATTCCTGAACTCAGCCAGAAATACCTGCAGAAACAATATACCTTTACGGCATACCGGCATAGTCCACCATTGCTTGTGGAATAAAAGCAATGGTGGTTCTGTGCAAGCCCGTACGGTGATAGATACGGGTAACAATTCGTCCGCGGCTATGCTGATGGCGGTTCTTCCGACATGTCAGCAAGAGGTGCCGAATAGCGGAAGCGCGTGAACGTATTCGTGCTCTCTATTGTAAATTCCAAATCCTTTCCATACCACAGCCTAAGGCGCCGGTAAACATTCGCAATGCCGGTATGCCTGGCGAAGAAGGATGATTTTCCGCCTCTTTCGCTTACAAGCAGTTCCTGCAACTGCTCCATTACCTCTCCGTCTATGGGAACTCCAGTGTTCTCAACAGTGACGACAAGCCTGCCGTCCTGCTTGTGAACGCTGATGCACAGCTGGAACTCATTTTCCTTAAATCTTGAGCTCCAGCCGTATTTCAAGGCATTTTCTACGAATGGCTGAATGCTGAGTTTCATAATCTCCAGCTCTTTCCCGCAGGAAGGAATATTCAGAATCACGTCAATGCTCGCTCCGTTTCTGTAATCATGGATACGTATGAAATCGTGGATGTAAGAAATCTCTTCGGACAGTGGGACCCAGCCTCCGTCGTTGCGGATGCTGTAACGCATCATGCTGGATATTTTGTCAATCATATCCTCGACCACAGCCGGTTGGTTAATGCGTGCATAAGAAGAAATGGCCTCCAGCGTGTTAAAGAACAAATGCGGATTGGTCTGGGCCTGGAGCTGCAGCAGTTCACGCTCCTTCTCGCGCATTATTGCGTCGTAGGCCTGCTTATCGGCATCTTTCAGATCAATCAGCAATCGGTTGAAATGATCAATAACAAAACCGATTTCGCCCGGCGTTTCATGTCTGATCGGCTGATAAATCCCTCGGGAGAGCTCATTGATTCCGTTTATCAGTCTATACAGAGGCTGCAGCACCACATCCATCGCCGGAAAGGCGAGGATCAAGGCCAGCAGCAGCGTTCCCACCGCAATCACAATAGTCAAAAGGAGGGAATATCTCACACCCTGCAGCATCGGATCGAGCGAATAAATCCATACCAGCTTCCAGCCGCCAAAAATAATATCCCGGGAAATCGCCTCGTATTCCCCATTGTTCCAAGACCAACGAATGCCGCCACGCAGTCCCTCCTTCCTGAAGGCTTCAATAATATACTCTTGAAATTCCGGCTCGATATGGGTGCCGGCCAGAAAGCGGCCGCTCTCGGGATGATAGAGCAAAATCTCTCCCTTGTCCGTATGTTCTTCCGCGCCAGCCAACCGGGTGAAGAAAGATTCACGAATTTCCACCACCAGCCAGGAATCAACCTTTCCGGTTCGCAGATTGACAACAGGCCTGATCAGGGGAACGCTTATCTGGTCTGCTTCCAGCAGGTAGGAAGCAGGATGGGAAAGGCCCAGCACAACGCTCTGAACTTCCTGGACCTCAGAAAAAAAAGAATCCCGGTTGAAATCATAGCCGTAATTCATGTTATTCTGATAGGAATCATACATGATCTTTCCCTGGCGATCCAAATATAGAATACCCGCCACTTCCTGGTACGATTGCAGTATCGTTTGCAGCTGCGGACGGAATGCCGCAGCCAGTACGGCCTGGCTGCGAATGTTATCCCGGGAGAGCGTGAGATAGCTTTGAAATTCCGGCTGCAGCAACAGCGGGTTAAGCGCCTGGTTCAGCTCCGTGAGATAACTCGAAAGCTCTTCGGCCATAAACCGGGTGTACTGGTCAGCAATTTCGGAGGATTGGCTTATCGCGGAACGGGTCATGCTGTGATACCAGCTGAAGCTGGCCAGCGTAATGGGTATGAAGGACATAAGCAGCAGCACACCGAGCAGTTTATATTTTAGTGACGAATTCATTTTTGTAAGCAGGTGCTTCATATTCTTCCCTTCCTTATTAAAGGATCATCGAGCATGAGAGGAGTGGGCCAAACAATGAAAATTTGTGTAGCAGATGATGAACAGAAGATCCGTGAGAGCATAATCAGCAAGATCAAGGCGGACATTCCTTATGCCCATGTATTTGATGCCGGATTCGGCCGGGAGGCGCTGCAAAATATCGTTCTGGTGCGCCCCGATCTGGTCTTTATCGATATTCGGATGCCAGAGCTGGACGGTCTGGAAATTCTGCAGCAGCTCAAGCAGACCGGTCATTTATTTCGGGTGGTCATTGTTACCGGATTCAGCGATTTCGAGTATACCCAACGGGCTCTGCGTCTGGGAGCTATGGATTATCTGCTTAAGCCCGTAAACCGGACCCAGCTGCAGAATATTGTCAGGAATGTGCACAGCGATATAAAAGCCAGGCTGCACCATGATCTTTGTTCACTGTTGGAAAGATCCGGAGACGCTGTTTTAAAGGTCAGGGTCCATGACAATGCGAGTATCTGGTTCGATGACCGGCAGGCCAAGCAAGTGCAGTTCATGAGGAGCGGAAAGAACACGGACTCTTCTATCTTCGAAGAAGGCATGGAAGCCATTGCAAATTATGAGCTGGCCGACGGAAACAGCCTGCAGGTTGTCAAGGCTTCAGGTCATGGGGCGCTTCCGGTCTTCTGGGCTTCTGGAGAGTTTCTGAAGGCTTATGCCGCTGCCCGTGTACTGCACGAAGAGGAACAATTCTTCGGTGTTACCGGCATGGTCTCCAGGAAGCTGGACCGCATTCCGCAGGAGACCCAGGATCAGCTTGAACTTCTGCTCGCAGCGCTCTCAGTTGGGGATGCCGAAGCCGCAGATTCCTTGCTGAAGCACTGGTTCGGACAGCTTGAGCACCTGACTCTCCCCCTTCTGCGGAGTGAATGCGCCCGGTTCGCGGAACAGGCCTTCGGAGGGCAGTCTGAATTCCACGCAGGCACGGAGGAAGCTCTCAGATTCCGGGTGGAGGCATACGGAACCTGGTTCGAATTGAGGCTGGGCCTCAGCGGAAAAATTCAGGAAGAGCTGGCCGAACGGCGGAATCAGAAGGAGCGTTGCCTGGACAATGTCGGTTGGCTGGAGCGGCTCCTCCGGCTGCTGGAGCAGTCGGAGGAGCCGGGTCTCACGCTTGAGTCCGCTGCCGCCTATGCCGGAGTCCATCCGGTCACCTTAAGCCGCATGTTCAAGCAGCATACCGGCAGGCCTTTTGTTCAACAGCTGATTTCCTACAGAATGCGTATCGCCAGGGACATGCTGCTGAGCGGAGGAAGAAACATCAGTGAGATCGCCCTTCTTGTCGGTTATGCTGATACCCGGCATTTCAGCCGTTTGTTCAAAAAAGAATTCGGCTTGACACCTGGAGCTTACCGGGAGGCCAGACAGATTCGCCAAGGCTAAATTTTTCACACCTTCTACTAAATTATTCCCGTTGTTTGCCCTGCACGAATTCTCTATACTGGGTGAAAGCCATATCTTGCTTACATTAAACCACCTTATTCTATAGGATTAATGTATTAAAGACAAGCTTAACCTATGAAGGGACGTGTGTGGCAAAATGAATCGAAAAGCGTTGTCGTTCCTCACCGCGCTGCTGCTTACTGCGGCACCGGCTCTCTCCGGTTGCTCCGGCGCGGCCAATGAAGAATTCTCTGAAGCAACGGCACCTACCTCCGCAGCAGTCTCAGAGCCTGTGACTCTTGAATTTTGGGGAAGATGGGAGGAGGCCAATCCGCAAATTGCCGAAACCATTGCTGAATTCCAGGCCGAACATCCGGGAATCAAGGTCAATTACTCCACCATTCCTTTCGCCCAATATGTTGCACAATTGCAGACTGCAATCAGCGGCGGCGATTTGCCCGATATATTCGGCAGCCATCCCAGCCTGCCCACTTACCAGCTGTCGCAATTGGACATTATCCATCCTATCGACGATCTGATTACGGATGAAGTGCAGTCTGAATTTTTTGAGGGCACCTGGTCCGAAGGCGAAACCACTCTGGATGGCAATGTCTACTCCATACCGCTCTTCAATCCGAAACGCGCCGCCATGGAGCTCTTCTATAATAAATCAGTTCTCACGAAAGCCGGGTTGACAGAAGCAGATATCCCAAAAACATGGGATGAGCTGGTCACATTCAGCCGGAAGGTCAAAGAAGGAACAAACGGGGAAGCCTACGGTGTGGTCATGGGCATTAAAGCCTCAAGCTTGGCGGCTTCCATTGTTCAGCAGATGGCTACCGCCATCAAACCCGAGGTTGTTCCCTCCACATCAATTCCAATTAATTATAAAACGGGTCTGTATGAAATTAACTCGCCGAGCATCGTAGAGACGCTCGAATACTTCAAGTTGTTATATGACCAGGAATTGCTGCATCCGAACAGCCTTGTGATGAATATGACCGAAGGTGCGGCACTTATGATTTCCGGTCAGGCGGCTCTTCTCTTCGACGGCGCATACGAAGCAACCAAGCTGCCTGCAGACCAGCTCGATAATTTCGGGGTAGCCCCATTGCCGACCAAAGATGGCAAGAAGCAATACTTCGCCTATAACGGAGGAGCTGCAACTGCCGCGCTGTTTGTGGCCAAGACAACCAAACATTATGAGGAAACAAAGCTTTTCCTGCAGTATTTAATGGATCATTTGTATCCGAAGCTGGTACGTGACGGCGTTGAATATTCGCCCGTTACCGCGCAGAACGAAGAAACCGAAGTTACGCATCTGATTGCCAAAAAAGGACTCGCTCTTCAGAACGAAACCGTGATTCTCGTGCCCCGTCCTTATGTCAAGAACAGCGCAACGATTGATGTTGCCAAGGAGACAAGCGGAAAGCTGCCGAAAACCACGCTGCTTAACGTTATAGAAGGATATTTAAGCGGGCAGATTCAAGATATAAGCGCCGAGCTGACCGCGATTAACGAAGAGGCAAACAAGGTGCGTGATAGCGCAATCAAGAAGCTTGCGGCTGAAGGTGTTGCAGTCAGCCTGGAGGATTATCAATTTTCAGACTGGGTACCGCTCCAGCCCTATACAGGACAATAACTCTGTGTCAGGCCTTCAGCTTGCCTGCAGGCCGCCCTGGGGAGTCTCCGAACGGGGTTCCCCAGCCAGTTTAACGAGAAAGGGTCCGGTATGAAAGCTAATAAACGCAAGCTTTATCTATGGGCTTATTTGTTCCTTCTGCCCCAGCTAATTCTTTTCTTCATATTTACTGTCTATCCCATTATCATGAGTTATGTCTACTCGCTATACGAATGGAGCGGAATCGGCCCTTTGGATGATTTTGTCGGCTGGGACAATTACAGAACAGTTATCGCCGATGAAGCCTTCTGGAACGCCTATAAGAATAATTTGGTCTACCTCGTCTCCCAAACGATTATTGTGGTTCCGCTTGGCCTGTTCGCTGCAATTGCTCTTAACGCCGTTTGGTTAAAGGGGACCATCGTGTTTCGCACTGCCTACTTCCTCCCTGTAGTCGCCACTGCTTCGGTCGTCGGCCTGATGATGCGCCTGATCTTCGGAAATCAGAACGCCCCCTTTAACAACTTATTGCTGGGGCTCGGCATTATTGACCGCTCCGTATCCTGGCTGGGAGGAGCTGCGACAGCTATGGTCGTGCTGATCGGAACAGGCATCTGGAAGATATTCGGCATGATTATGATTTACTGGCTGGCCAGCCTGCAATCGCTGCCGGCCGATATGTATGAAGCAGCCAAGCTGGACGGAAGCGGATTCTGGACCTCCCTGCGCTATCTGACCCTTCCGCTGCTGAAACCTGCAAGTGCAGTAATTATTCTGCTCGCCGTAATCAACGGCATGCATGTATTCGATTTGGCCAAAACGTTGACCGACAGCGGCCCTTATTTCGCTACAGATTTAGTGGATTTGTATATCTACCGTTTCTCTTATGGAAACAACGGAATTCCGCAAATGGGTTTTGCCTCCGCAGCAGGTATTGTCTTTGGGTTAACGGTATTTATAATCACCCTCTTGCTGGCTGGACTCGTCAGGCTGGCCGAAACCCATGCAAGCAGCAAAGGAGTGTGAACGTTCGTGAAGATCAACCGTTATGCCCAAGCCGCCGTTTACATTCTGCTCGTTGCTTGTGCAATCCTGTGGATATACCCGTTTCTCTGGATGCTGTTCTCTTCTTTCAAGACAAATACGGAATTTATCTCCTCCAGCGCAAATTTGCTGCCGAAAACCTTTCATTGGGATAATTATATCCGCGCCTGGATTACGGCGAAATTCTCGGTATATTTCAGGAATTCCGTAATTGTTACACTGTCCACTGTACTGATTGTTCTATTCCTGACTACCCTGGCTGGATATGCGCTAGGACGGGTCCGTTTTCCTGGACATCGATGGCTGCTTCTTATACTTACATCAAGTTTGTTCATTCCGAAGGGCTATACCATCATTCCTATCTATCAGATTATCAAGAAGCTGAATCTGCTTAATACGCTGCCGGGAGTCATTTTGGCAGAATCGTCAAATGCGCATGTGCTTTTTATTCTATTGTTTATGTCTTTCTTTCAAGGCCTTCCCAAAGACCTGGAGGATGCTGCACAAATTGACGGCGCCGGATTTATCCGCACCTTCATTCAGGTCATGCTGCCTCTGTCAAGGCCCATTATCGCCACGACGGCAATCATGCAGTTTATCTTCACCTGGAATTCATTTTTTGTCCCGCTTATCTTTACACTAAACAAGCCGGAGCTGCGAACTTTATCTGTGGGCATGTATGCCTTCACAGGCGAGTATTCAGTCGATTTTACCGGTCTGCTGGCCGGAGCAACCATTGCTCTGCTGCCCGTGCTGATTGTTTTCCTCTTTTTCCAGAAATATTTCGTAGATGGTCTTGCCGGTTCTGTTAAAGGCTGAGAATTTCCGCCTCATTTGAACCAAGCGGGAAGCCGATTATGGCTATAGAATTAGGAGGATTAAAATATATGGTTGATTTGCAGTCCAAGCCTTTTCATCTGTCCCCTGAAGATATCCGCTGGGTCCATTCTACGCTCGCCTCCATGGATCTGGACAGCAAGCTTGGCCAACTGCTCTTTCCGGTTGGCAGCACCACAGATCGGACTGAGCTGGTCGGCCTGCTGAACGGAATCAAGCCTTCAGGCTTCATGTTTCCTGCAGGACCCGCCGCAGAGCGGCAGGAATTACACCGCTTTCTTCAGGAACGTTCGGAGCTCCCGCTGTTGCTGGCTGCCAACCTTGAATTTGGCGGCAATGGCATAGCCAAAGAAGGCACCTTTTTCGCCAAACCCATGCAGGTCGCAGCAACCGATGACGGCCAACAGGCCTACCGGCTCGGTCTGACTGCTGGCCGTGAAGGGGCGGGTGTTGGAGTGAACTGGACCTTCGCCCCGATTGTCGATATTGACTACAATCCGCGAAATCCGATTACCAATACGCGTACTTTCGGTTCAGATCCAGAGCGGGTAGCGCGAATGGCTCTTGGCTATGCCAGAGGCATCTGGGAATCGGGATTGGCGGTCTCCGTCAAGCACTTTCCAGGAGACGGCGTGGATGACCGTGATCAGCATTTGGGAGAGAGCATTAATTCTCTTCCCGTGGAGGAATGGGAAGGCTCCTATGGACAGGTCTACCGGAAGCTTATAGAAGCCGGAGCGGAGACCATTATGGTTGGTCATATCAAGCTGCCTGCCTATTCTCGTCATCTTCGCCCCGGCCTAGCCGATGAGCATATTATGCCGGCTACACTGGCTCCGGAACTGCTGGGTCCCTTGTTGCGCGAACGCCTCGGCTTTAACGGTCTGGTGCTGACCGATGCCTCAACGATGGCCGGCTTCATGATCGCCGAGAAGCGCTCGGTCGCAGTTCCGGGCACCATCGCCGCAGGATGTGATATTCTGCTGTTCAGCCACAACATTGAGGAAGATTTCAGCTATCTGCGGGAGGCTGTCAGAGATGGCAGACTCTCGCTGGAGCGAGTGGAGGAGGCTGTCACCCGTATCCTTGCCCTGAAGGCTTCACTTGGACTGCACAGGCGTCATCAGACCGGCACACTTGTTCCCGAACCGGCCGCGCTGGCCGTTATCGGCTTGAAACAGCATACAGAATGGGCGCGAGAATGCGCCGACCTGTCGGTCACCTTGGTCAGAGACACAAACAAGCTTTTGCCCATTGATCCTGTCCGTCAAAAACGGGTACTTCTTGTAGTGATCGGGGATGAAGGCCGCCGTCAGACACTGCCGGACCGTTACAAGCTGCTGGTCGACAAGCTGGAGCGCGAGCATTTTCTGGTGACGCTGCTGAAGGAACAGGAGAGCTGGCCTAATAAACAGAAGCTATCCATTGCCGAGCTGCAGGAGCGCTTTGACTGGGCATTGTATTTCGTAAATTTGGAGACCGACTGTACGATGCCGTCGCTCCGGATTCACTGGAGCCCTCCTATGGGAACCGACCTTCCCTGGTTTGCGCAAGAGCTGCCCACCGTGTTTCTCTCAGTGGCCAACCCTTATCATCATGCCGAGGTTCCACGCAGCGCCGTTCTTATTAACGGCTACTCTGGCAATGTTTATGTAATCGAGGCAGCCATGGATAAAATACTTGGCAGATCAAAATTTAAAGGCATCCATCCTGTAAATCCGTTCGATTGAACCGGGAATGGAAGAATCCCCTGTCTAACTAGTAGGAGGCCAGGAGAAGACACAGGAAACTTAGCCCTCAGGGGTTCGAAGATCGGTTCCAGCCTGTTTTTCAGCGCCTGCTGACATACCCTGTCCCGGATAGCCGGGTGCCGAGTGACGGCTTGAAACGCCGGAATGGTAACGTTGTCGATTCCTCCGCTGCCTCGTTTGCTCTCACATATTCCCATGCCAATTCCAAGTTTGTTCGGTGATACACCTTGCCGATTAATGAATGAACTTTTCATCCTGTGCCTTTTGCTTTCATGCGTTTCGTATCCTCCCGGAGGTTGTTTACAGGTGCGGTGATTATTTTGCCAGACGGTCCAGATGCATGACAAGCGGATGCTCGGCACGTTCTTTGCTTTTGCGGGCGACATAGGTATCCTCAATGATCTCATCCGGCTCAATAACCCATACGGTGGACAAATCAAAATCCGGGTGGATCTTCCTGGCCAGGGTGTAGTAGTGCTCGAACACAGGGCCGCAGATGATCGAATAAACAGGATAGCCTTTGATCAGATAAGCTTCTTCCCCCCTGGAGAGCCGAACGGCCACCTTGCGCTTGAACCAGATACTGTTGACCAGATTAAGATTTGTCTGCGAAGTTTCAATCAGTTCAAGATAGATTAGCTGCCCCTTGTCGTTAGCTGTCAGGCTATGATCCATAATAACATGCGGCCACCCCTGCTGATCCACTGTTGCCAGAGCCTTCACCGCCTCTGAATCCTGAAGCAGCGCCTGTACTTTTCCCGTTATAACAGTCACTGGACCGCTGCACCTCCTCTGCCTCTATCCAGGTCCGTATCCGGATGATTGCCGCATTTCCGGTAATTGTCCATATCAATGTTAAGCCGGTATTCCGCTCTGATATCACTCAGCCCCTTGGCGAGCTGAACATAATATTCCAGTGACGGCGTACGCTGATTATGGAATGCCGATCCATGGAGCGGTACCCAGACACAGTGAACAACACTCACGCCTTGACTTGCAAAATCCTCCGCCTCCTCCAGCACCGCCTTCAGCGCCTCTGTCTCATCCGTGAAGCCATGGGGCGCAGCCATTTCACAGCCGCCGACAATCCCGCTGCTGACGTTGCCCGCTCCAAAGATGTCTACCGCAGCGATAATTCTCCGTTTCCACTCCTGATAGCCGACCTCTTTATGCTTGCCCTTGCAGATCCAGGCGAACAATGCCTCATTTGGAATTTCAATATCGGAGGTGTAGGTCATCAGGCCGGTATTTTCGTAGATTTTTGCTAACTGGCGTTCGTTAAAGGCTGAAGCAACGATTGTGCTGGGGAATTTCTTTTCCTTAAAATTATCACCGGCCGCCTGCAGCATTTCGATGTACATCTCAACCTCATCGTCGAAGATTTCTGCGCCGCTGAGGATAGAGCCGGAGCTCATTTTCAGATTGGTAAAGGCCCCCGGCTGCTTCAATGCCTCTCTGACCGTTTCATATACATCCTGCGCCTGCAAATGCTTCGCCATATTTCTGTCCTGGTAGCTGCGGGTGGAATTGGCGTTAATATTGCAAAATTTGCAACCGTTCCCCTTGTTCCAGAAGTGGCAGTGGCTGTTGGGATCGATGTCCAGTCTTTGCGGCCTGGAGGAGGCAACCTGCCACATCGGGGTGCCGGAGCTGGTGAACTGGTCATAGTAATCCGGCTTATACCAATATTCGACCTCTTCCACAATTTCTCCATGGTCCGTAATGTACAGCCTTCCATCGATCTGATCCACGACATAGGGATTTTTGGCCGTCTGTGATGGCATGGCAATAATGGAGGTGCCGTCCCTAAGCAGGAGCGAAACCGGTACGGCTGCGTTCATATCCCCGTTGGAGCCGATCAGCACCCGCTGCTGATATTGGTGTTTGCTTCTATCCAGCGCCTTCAACGCCCGGTCCGTGTAAGTAAAAGACCTGCGCGTAACATCCGATTTAATAATGACAAAAGGCGATACATCCTTGTATTTCGCGATAACCTCCCGCAGCGTCAATTCTTTTGTTTTCCCAGAAGCGTGAGCCGTAACTGCACACATCCGCGTCCACCTCAGCTTTCAATTTCTATTTTTAGAACAGCCACTAACAACAATTCGCTACCCTTTCAATGCGCCTTCGGTCAGTCCCGCCACAAAATAGCGCTGAAGGAACAGGAACAACAGCACCAATGGAAGCGCCGTGACGGCAACGCCCGTAAGCAGCAGCGGATAATTAGTAACATATTCGCCTCTGAACTGGAGCATAGCCAGTGGCAGCGTCAGGTTCGACTTGCCGTTCAGCAGCAGCATCGGAATCAGCAAATCGTTCCACACCATCACCAGCAGAAATGTGGCGGCAGTCGCCAGTGACGGAGCGGCCAGCGGTATGGCAATCCGCCAATACAGACCCCACTCCCCGCAACCCTCCAGACTGCCCGCTTCGATCATTTCCCGGCTCAGAAGTTTCATAAAGCCCGTGAGCATGAACACTGTCAGCGGCAGCAGCAGGGCCGTGGAGATCAGAATCAGGCCCAGCAGGCGGTCCGACAGGTACAGCTTCTGTACGAGAGTGTAGATCGTCAACATGTTCACTTGCGATGGCACAATCAGTCCGGCCGCAAACAAAGCAAACAGAACTGCCCCGGCCCGGCTGGCAAAACGGACAATGGCAAAAGAAATCAGGCTGCCCAGCAGCAGCACCAGCAGCACTGTGCCTGCAGTTACCTGCGCACTGTTCCAGAAATACCTCCAGATCGGTTGACCGGCGAATAAGGCCTGCACATTACGAAACGATGGTGCTGCCGGCCAGCCGAGCGGACTGGCATAGAATTCCTGCGTAGATTTGAACACCGTAACAATCACAAAATAGAGGGGAGCCACGATGATCAGTGAATACAGCAGTATAACCGTTCGGCGCACATACACCATTTGCAGAATTCCCCTCTTCCTCAGTATGAAATGCGGCCAGCGCGAAGCGCCTTGTATTGCAAAAACGTCAGCACTGACAACAGCACCAGAAGCAGGGCTGAGCCAGCCGAAGCTTCACCGAAAGCATAGCTGGAGAAAGCCAGATGATAAATATAGGTGGTCAAGATTTCTGTGGAGAAATTCGGCCCCCCGTCCGTCATCGTAAAGATAAGATCGAATGCTTTGAAAGACTGTATCGTTGTATACGCCAGCACAATCGTCGCGGAAGGGGCCAGCAGCGGCCAGGTGATGCTTCTGAACACACGCCATCTTCCTCCGCCATCGATAGCCGCTGCCTCGTTCAATTCAGGCGGGATGCTGTGCAGCCCGGCAATGAAGACAATCATCATTTGCCCGGCATGCGCCCACACCTGTACCGCCGCTATCGAATAGATGGCAATCCGCCGGTCACCGGTCCAGTTCAGCGCCAAGGAGCCTAATCCCGTATGCTGCGCCAGTGCATTGATCATTCCAATGGCCGGATCGTAGACAAATGACCAGATCAGCCCGACGGAAACGGAGGACAGAATAGCCGGGAAAAAGAACAGCGCCCGCAGAAACACATGACTTTTCCGGTTCCGGACCAGCAGCAGCGCCAAAATCAGGGAAATTACAGTCTGGGCCGTGACTACTGCCGCCATGAACTTCACATTATTCCAGAAGGCTTTCCGGAAGACGATACTGTCCAGAATACTGTTGTAATTCTTCCAGCCCACCATCCGGAAGGAGGAAGAGATTCCGTCCCAGTTTGTAAAGGAATAGAACAGGCCGGATAACGTCGGATAAAGAAAAAATCCTGCATACAGCAGCAGGCCCGGCAGGACAAAAATCCATAATATACCCCGGCTCCTCATCGCTATCTGGATAGCTGCTGATCAATGATTGCCTGGGCTTCCTTGGCGGCAGCCTCAGGTGATGAACCGCCCAGCACGGCTTGAATGGAATTGGTCACCGCTTTTTGATTCTCACCGTTCGTAATCGTGAAGCGGGGCTGGAATAAAGTTTTCTTCTTAGCCCATTCACTGACAAGCTTAAGCTCCTGCGTGTTATACTCCACATCCTTCACGGTGACATTCTGCCCGGTTTCATTTGCATATTGGCCAGCAATCTCCCGGCGGCTCAAGAATTCAAGAAATTTCTTGGCTTCCTCTGGATGTTTCGATTTGCTATTCACACCCAGCAGGAATGTGCTGGTGTGGATGCCCTCGTATTTGGCCTGATCAGCAGCAACCGTGATGGGTGCCAGCAAGGCTTGCTCCAGATTCGGATTCTGCGCTTTGTTCTGGGCCAGTTGATAGGAGCCGCTGGCGAGGATGGCTGCCTTCTCCTGGATAAACAAAGCGCCTGCCGCCGCATCCTTCGTGCCCAGGGCATTAGGCTGGAAATACCCCTTGTCATTCAGTTCCCTGATCTGGCTCAGCGTCTTTATCCACCAGTCATCCGTCAGTTTAGCCTCCCCCGCTTCCACCTTGGTGAAGGCATCGTCACTGGGCAGATTGTTCATGACCATCGTATTCATGAATTGTCCCGGTCCTATATCCGCTCCGGCAAAAGCAATCGGAATCAGACCGTTCTCCTTCAGCTCGGCACACATTTCCAGGAACCCGTCCCAATCCGCCGGAGGTGTGAGTCCGAGCTGCTGGAACAGCTTCACATTGTAGATAGGATCGTTATAGACAAGCTGATATGGAACAGCCAATTGCTTGTTATCTTTCACACCTGCCCCGATTAAGGCTTCGTTGAAACTGGCCAGGAATGGCTCTGCCGACAGATCCGCATACAACCCGGCTTTAGCTACAGCCTCGAACTGTGCCCCTGGGAAGGAAGCAAAGAGATCGCCTGCAGACCCGTCGGCAATCTTCACCAGCGCTGAGGTCTGGTATTGATCGGAAGGGAGGGTCTGCATCTCCACTGTAATGTTTGGGTACACCTCCTGAAATTTACTGATAATGCCATTGAAGGATTCTGCATCTTCCCCGCGCCAATGCAGGAAGCTAAGTGTAACTTCAGGCTGTGCGCTCTCCTCCGGTGCGGAATTCGCCGCCTGCACGGAATCGTTTTGCTGATTGTCAGAGGCGGATGAGGGATTGTTGCTGCAGGCTGACCCAAGAATCAGCACAGCTAGAGCAGCAGTCCAAAGCATGAAGCGGAACAGATTGTTGTTCAATGAAACGGCCTCCTTGAATTATCGATTTGAGCATTTGTGCTGCAAATTTGAATATATATCTCCGGTGAACCGGTTGATTTCCAATAAAACTTATAGGATAAGTTAATATTGAGATTGTAACAAGTCATTACATATTGGGGAATGTCAATTCGCGGTAAACTTCATTTATCAATTTGCGTCTATTTCAGGGAAGGTTCCGGAAGGGG
This sequence comes from Paenibacillus sp. S150, assembly GCF_019352175.1. Taxonomy (GTDB): domain Bacteria; phylum Bacillota; class Bacilli; order Paenibacillales; family Paenibacillaceae; genus Paenibacillus_AQ. The sequence continues at coordinate 93,615 of NZ_JACBYI010000004.1, read as the reverse complement.
GATGAAAGAGGGTGTGATCTAAACGTTAGGTGATGCGGGTTGAAGTCTTATATGATGTATAAAACGTTGGCTTTTTCATATTCCTTACATCCAATCAGATGGTAAAAAGAGGTCTTTACATGGACAATAGAATGATTGAGGACAATCAGGAATTTTTGGAGCTTTGCCTTTTCACACCCTCTGTGTACGAGAAGTGCGGGGCTGCCTGGCCCATCCGCCTGGGGCATAATATTGCCAAGCCGAGCTATCATATCGGCCCCCGGACGACGCCCTACTACTATTTGATCTTTGTCCTTGAGGGAGAAGGTTGGTTTCAACAGAATCAGCAGACCTACCGGCTCTCTAAAAATGATGTGTTCTGCCTGTTCCCCCAGGTCATCCATGAATACTTCACACAGCCAGATGCCCTGCTGCACAAAGTGTTCCTGGCTTTCGACGGGAAGCAGGCTCTGCGCCTGCTGGAGAGGCTCGGGTTAAGCTTGTATCACCCTTACGCCCCAGGAATATTGACTCCTGAAGCAATCCAGCTCATGTGGGACTTCTTCAGTATGGTGAGATCAGACAAAGATACAGACCTTGGACGGCTGATCCTGTTCCACCGCATCTTTGACCAATTATCCGCTGCTGTGCAAGATCCTGCTGCCAGCGACCGCCGCAGGAATGTCTCCTGGCTCCAGAAAGGGCATGAATATATGGAGATTCACTACGCCGAAGGCATTACCGTCGAAAAAGTATGCGCCTATGTCGGCATGGACCGCAGCTATTTCACCAAACAGTTCCGCAAGACCTACGGAATCACCCCCATCCAGTTTATTCAGGAGCTCAAAATGAAAGAAGCCATGCTGCTGCTGGAGCAAACGGCATATACGCTGTCCGAAATCGCTCAATCTGTGGGTTATCCCGATCTGTTTTCCTTCTCCAAGGCGTTTAAGAAACGGCTTGGAGAAGCTCCGACCCGCTACCGGCTGAAGGCGCGTGGTAATGGACAGGACCAGCGCTGCTGTAATGACAAGGAATAATCCTGAATGTATTAAAAGAAGGAGATAACTTTCTGTCATTTCAAAGGTAGGTATGCGGAGGGGATGAGGTTTGAATACTTACGGAGCGATAGAGACCGCCTGAAAGTTTACCGAAGGAAAGCCCGCACCGAAAGCACAAACTGTCGGCGGAGTTTCACTCCTATGTTCAGCTTTTTCCACTTAGCTTCCCTTACGAATTTCCACGATATAGGAGCGGCACATTCACCTTAACGTTTGGATTTCTGCCGCTATTCGTGTGGTTGCATCAGATTACCAAACCTCACAGCAACCGGAAGTCGGCATATTCACCGCAGCTACGCCAAAAACCAAATTAGCAATATTTCAAGTTCAATCTATATAATATCAAAAGTGCCTGCTCCCGCAGATTCACCGCCATCGCCTCCTTCCCCATGTTTCACGCTATAGATTAGCCTTATCTTTCTCGCCGAAACGGATACCGTCCTTATAAGGACGGCGAAGCCGTTCCACTTGATATTTTAACAAATCGCATAAAGGCTACTCCGCGTTCACCGCTTCATCCTCAAACTCCACAATGCTCTCATTCGAGCCGATGACCACCATAATATCGCCCTGATGCACATGGTCATGCGCCGTGGGAGCGACAATCACTCCGTCTTCGCGGTTCAGGGCAATAATGCTGCACCCGTATTTGGCCCGCGTGTTAAGCTCCGAGAGGCTTTTGCCGTCCATACAGGCGGGCACGGTCAGCTCCACTACCTTGTAATTCTTCGACAGCTCAATATAATCCAGCAGATTTGGCGTCGTCAGCTGATGAGCCACCCGGATGCCCATATCCCGTTCAGGAAAAATTACCCGGTCCACGCCCAGCCTGGAAAGCGCCCGTCCGTGAAGGATGGAAATCGCCTTGGCCACGACCTGCTTCACACCCAGCTCCTTCAGAAGAATGGCCGCCAGGATGCTGCGCTCCATGTTGTCGCCGATCGCTACAATGCCGCAGTCGAAGTTGCGTACACCCAGCGAGCGCATAATCCCCTCATCCGTGGCATCCGCCATCACCGCATGCGTCAGCTGGCCGCTCATTTCATCTACCCGTTCCTCAAAATGGTCAATGCCGAGCACTTCATAGCCCATGGCCATCAGCTCAAGCGCAAGGCTTGAACCGAAGCGGCCGAGGCCGATTACAACAAACTGCTGTGCTTTCATAATGTCAGTAACTCCTTATCCAATTATCATTTTGCCTTCGGGATATTTATATAATGGTTTACCCTGTTTCGGGCCCAGCGCATACGCCAGCGTCAGCACACCAAGCCGTCCGGCGAACATGGTCAGGCAGATGAGGATTTTACCCGCCTGCGTCAGCTCGGGCGTCAGCCCCATGCTGAGGCCTACGGTGGAGAAGGCCGAGGTGGTCTCGAACAGGATCATCAGAAATGGCCGTTCCTCCGTGGTGGACAGCACCATGGACACGGACACAATCAGCAGCAGCGCCAGCAGGGTAATGGTCAGCGCCTTGAACACACGCTCCTGTGCAAGCCGGTAACGGAAAAGAACGATATCCTCGCGCCCCCGGAGCATCGAGATTACCGCACCGACCATCAGGGTGAAGGTGGTGGTTTTGATCCCGCCGCCCGTTGATCCCGGAGAAGCTCCGATGAACATCAGAATGACCATGAAAAACTGTGAGGCCTGGCGCATTCCGGCAATATCCAGAGTGTTCGCTCCGGCTGTGCGGGGAGTGACGGACTGAAAGAAAGCAGCCCAGAGCTTGCCTCCGAAGCCCAGCGGGCCGAGCGTATGTGAATTGGTGAATTCAAACACCAAAAAGACGGCTGTTCCGGTTAGAATCAGCGCTGCAGTCGTCCACAGGACGACCTTGCTGTGCAGCGACAGCCGCCGCTTGCGGCGGTATTCCGCGAGGTCCGACATCACGATAAAGCCGATGCCCCCGGAAACGATCAGGAATATGACCACAAGGTTGACAACAGGATCGCTGGCATATCCGGTCAGGCTGCGGTAATCTCCGAAGATATCAAATCCCGCGTTGTTGAACATCGATACCGCATGAAAAATGCCAAAGTAAAGCGCGCGTCCCGCGGGCATATCGAACGCCCAGCGCAGCGCGAGCACAGCTGCAGCCGCAGCCTCGATGACAAGCGAATAAATCAGCACCTTGCGGATCAGCCGCACGATGCCTTCCATCGAGCTCTGATTCATGGCTTCCTGAAGAATCAGCCGGTCGCGCAGGGAGATTCTGCGCTTGAGCACAAGCGCGAACAGGGTCGCCATCGTCATGAACCCCAGTCCGCCGATTTGAATAAGAACCATAATTACTATCTGTCCGAACAGGGTAAAATATGTTCCTGTATCAACCACCGCAAGCCCCGTTACACAGGTTGCCGAGGTTGCAGTAAACAAAGCATCAATAAATTCGAGCGGTTCACCTGTCCTGCTTGATACGGGAAGCATGAGAAGCAGGGTTCCGGCCAGGATGACGGCGGCAAAGCCGAGCACCAGAATCTGCGGCGGAGACAGCTTCAGAAATCTGAAATTATTAATCTTGGGGAACGGCGAAGCCAACTTTCTCATCCTCTCGCAGGTTGCGTTAGAAACATACAAATTATAATCGTTATTCCCTGACTTCACAAAGGGGCATTTTCAAAAAAGCACATTTCCCCTCTGCCGCCGTTGATCAGGAAGACAAAATAAGCATAAGCCCGGCCGTCTTCACGTAAAAAGATAATACGGCATTTTTTTGTAACTGGCCTGCCAGTAATATTATAATGGAAAATAACAGGATTATTTCATTACAAGGAGGCGTTTCATGAATTCCGTCGGCCAGCCCTTACAGCAGCGGCCCCTTTCTGCCAGGCTCATTCTTGCGGGTATTATCGGTCTCATTGTGTTCATTATGTTCCAGATCGCTCCCCAGCTCCTTACGGGCTCGGGTGAGGCCGCTACTGCAACCATCAGCAAGAGCGAGGCCCGGGAGCAAGCCGCCGTATTCGCAGCACAGCAGCTTGGCCATCCGGAAGCCGCAGGGGAGGAGTGGACCGTAAGCTACCGGACAGACTCCTCCTTCTACGGCTATATGTCCAGGGAGAAGCTCCTGGACCAATATTCCAAAGACAAGCTGGATCAGCGTTATCCGTTCGATGTCTTTCATGCCGTGCTGTATGCTTCCGGCGAGGCTGTCCCTGTCCTGTCGGTTGACCTGAACATGTACACCGGCAGGGTGGTAGGCTTCGGACGCGGAGAAGATGCAGGCTCTGGGACAGATTCCACCGGTACAGCGGCCCTGGCCAATGTGGACCCGGCAGCCAGCGAGCCGGAGCTTTCGCTGGAGCAGAAGGAGAAGCTTGCCCGCCCCTGGCTTCAGTCATGGGGAGCCAATCCCTCCAGGCTGCAAATTCAGGCGAACACGGATGATTACGATCTTGTCTATACTGACAGCTCCGTCAAGGTCGGGGAGTCGCCACTGCAATACAGCTTCAAATTCCGGCAGGCGGAGGTCTCGTATTTCCGGGCCGGCTTCTCCGCTCCCGCCTGGCATGTCAGCTATGTCGAGGACCAGACCTCTCTCGCCAAAAGCCTGACGCTGCTCGGCTACGGCCTGCCTACGCTGGCGCTGGGCATTCTGGCGCTGATTTACAGCATTCTGCGCAGAGGCCACACCTCGTTCAAGCGGGGCATCTTTCTCAGCACCGTCCATTTTGCAATCATGATGGCCAGCACCTACAACATGCTGCCCGAAGCCGGCGGAGACAGCCTGGAGAGCCGCATTACGGGCATTGTAATGTTCATCTTCTATATCTTCTACAGTCTGCTGATGTCTTCGATGCTCTACTTCTCGCTGGTCGGAGGCAACGGCCTGTGGCGCAAGGAGGAGGGTCTGAACCCCTGGCCGCGCGCCAAGGAGCCGGGCTATGGCAGATATGTGCTGGACAGCATGCGCGCCGGATATATCTGGGCCTTTATCCTGCTCGGTGTGCAGACCGTTATGTTCATCATCCTGTCGTACACGCTGCACAACTGGTCCACCACCGATGCCAGCCAGTCTCCGTATAACATGAGATATGCCTGGCTGCTGCCCATTGTGGCCTGGCTTGCCGGATTGTCCGAGGAAGCCGTCTACCGGCTGTTCGGCATCCGGATGGTCAAAAAAATCGTGCGGAGCACCTTTCTTGCCGCGCTGATCACCACGCTGGTCTGGGCGTTCGGGCATACCCTGTATCCGATCTATCCCGTCAGCTCGCGTCCGATTGAGCTGACGGTAATCGGACTGCTGTTCAGCTACATTTTCCTGCGCTACGGCTTTATCGCCGCCATGTTCAGCCATGTGGTGTTTGACAGCATTCTGATGGGCGCCACCCTGATTTTCATGAAAGAATCCGTGAATGCCGGTGCAGGGATTGTCACCATCGTGCTGCCGTTCATCGTAGGCTATATCGTGTACCGGTTCAACCCCCCGCGCAAAACAGAGCAGGCGGAGCCGGTAAGTCCTGTAATTTAACTTCAACCGCAGCAAGACGCAGAAACGGCTGAGCTCCTTGTATATAAGGATGCCCAGCCGTTTTTTATTTGGTCAGCTCCCGCTCCTTCAGTCCTCTCCCTGCATCAGAGGATGCTTGCGGTAAGGGAAGTCAATCCGGATCAGCGTGCCTTCCCCCAGCGAGCTGCGGATGGTCACACCGTATTCCTTGCCGTATTGCAGCTTGATGCGCTGGTCCACATTGCGGATGCCGTAGCCGATGCCCTTGTCCGACGGATCGAGCACCTGGGCGGTCACCTCATCCTTCATGCCCAGCCCGTTGTCCTCCACCTCGAAAGTGACATTCTCCCCCTCCGGATATGCCCGGATGGTCAGTGATATTTCATCGTCGTACCAGGCATGCTCCAGGGCATTCTCCACAAAAGGCTGCAGGATGAATTTCACCGTGTCGCTGTCCAGCACCGCAGGCTGGATTTCATAGCTTACATGGATGCGGTCCGCGTTCTTGATCCGCTGGATATCGAGATAGGATTCCACGATCTGCAGCTCCTGCTCCACCGGAATGATCATTTCCCCCCGGTGCAGGGTCAGGCGGTAGAACCGGGCGAGTGAGCGGATCACCTCGTGCAGCTTGTCGATCTCCCCCAGCTTCGCCATCCGGCTGATGGAAGAGAAGGTGTTGTACAGGAAATGCGGGTTCATCTGGGAATGCAGCACCTGCAGCTCGGTCTCTTTCTTCTCCAGATTGCTGACGTAGACCTCGTCGATCAGCCGCTGGATGGTGGACGCCATATCATTGAACGCGCTGCCGATCTCCGAGAATTCATCATTGCCCTGGACGGGCATCCGTTTATGAAAGTTGCCTTCCTTGAAGGATTTAAGCGAAGCAATCAGCTTCTGGAAGCGCCGCAGGAAATACTGCGACATCACGAGGCTGATCAGAAACAATACGACCAGTATGGCGAGACAGACGCCAATCGTTACATTGCGCACCTGCTCGGAATTCTTCTGCAGCGAGGAATACGGCACCCACGCCACCACACTCGCGGGCATGTGGGTAACCGGCTGCTTGATCTGCATATAGGAGGCAGGCTGCCGGATATAGTCCGAGGCGGCATCCGACAGAAAGTCCGGATGCTCCGCATTCAGGGAGCTGGAGAACAGCAGGCGGTTGTTGTTGTCCACGATGAACAGCACACTGTCCTCGCCAAGCTGCCCGGAGTCGACATCGGAGAAAATAAACTTCATGCTGACCGTCATTTTGATCAGGCCGTTCAGCTGCAGCGTATCGTAATTGATCAGCGGCCGCAGGTATGAGATATTGCCGGCTTCCTTGTCGTTGTCCACCTGCCGCCATTCGTAGGAGCCATAATGGAGGTTAAGCGATTTATACCAGCTCTGGTTCTGGAGGCGGCTTGAATGGAAGAGTGAATACTGGCGGCTGCGGGTGCCGCTCCCATTCTCGCCTTCATTATAATAGAATTCGCTCACACTGGAATTATCCACGTATACTGCAAGCTTAACCTCCTGGTTGGGCTGATTGGCGGCACTCTCCAGCCTCGGCAGGATGTACTGCGTCATAATGTTGTATTTTTCCCAGCCGGAATGATAGCCCGTCAGATAGCGCGACAGCGTCTGGTCGGTGTAAATCTCGTCGGAGCTGCGGACAATATCCTTCAGCCGGTAGTCCACGTTGCTGGCAATCTGCTTGACGGTCACCTCCAGGTTGCTCCGGGTATGCTCCTCGGTGGAACGTACGGAAGACACATACGTGTAGCTGCCGATGCCGATGACCGGTGTCAGCACCAGCAGCAGATAGGAAATGAGCAGCTTGTAGCCCAGCGGCAAATAGCCGGAGGTTGTAGGTATGCGCACGTGATCAGCTCTGCTTTCTGTAATCGGCGGCGGTAATATTGAAATATTCCCGGAACTGTCTGCTGAAATAGGCGATATTCCTGTAGCCCACCCGGTCCGCCACTTCATAGATCTTGTATTGATGCTGCCCGAGCAGCAGAATGGCTTTTTCCATGCGGATTCTTACCAGATACTCGTTGAAGCTCTCACCGGTATGCTCCTTGAACAAGACCCCCAGATGATTGGGAGAGTAGGCAAAATGGTCGGCAACCAGCCGCAGGGTAAGATTCTCCGCCAGCCTCTCCTGAATATAGGCCTCGATATGCTCCATCAGACGGCGGTTCTTGTGCTGCTTTTTCATGAACAGGATCTCCGAAATCTGGAACAGGGTGTTGCGCAGCCAGCGCTTGATATCCTCCACCGTATCCAGATGATGAATCACATCCATCTGCTGAATCCCCCAGCCGAGCAGACTTTCATAGTTTTCATTCAGGGTGCCGAGATAAGCCTCCAGCCGGGACGCAATATGAACCGAGAAATGGTAGACCTTGACGGGATGCTCAAAAAGCGCCGCCACCTCGAACAGCTCGTCAATGCCGTCACAGATCTGAATCAGCCTGTAATTGGCCATTGCCCCGAACATGACATCCAGCACCACACTCATATCCTTGATGTCCTTGTTCATCCCCGGCTTGCTGAGAGAGGGGGGAATAACCCTGTTCTTGCCGATGAACATTTTGCCGTTCATATAGGTTTTGGCCTGGGAAAAAGATACAGACAACGCTTCCAAATCTGGCACCTCGGCTCCGTAGCTGACAGTGATTGTGTAGGAGGTCTGTTCACGTACTGTCTCTACCAGCTTCTCCAGCCACTGCTCCAGAAGCTCAGGCTCCGCAGTGTAGACCATACCGATCTGCGACCGGTTCACCCTGCACCATTTGCCCGTGCCCGCCGCCTCGATTTCTCCGCCGATATAGTGAAACAGCCCGTCCAGTTCCGCATTTACCGTCTCCGGATTTTCCCGCAGCCGCAGCAGCACATCATCCGCTTCAATCAATACCGCATAGGCGCTGGAGAACACAATATCCATAGGGTAACAGGCCAGAAAAGCGTCCAATGTCTCCCGGTCGATGCTGCCTTCCAGCAAATGCTGCAGCACATCATTTTGAATGAAATCGAAGGAAGTGATCAGGCTGCTGTCCTCCGCTTTCCTCATCCGCTCATTATCCAGCTCGGCAACGGCGCTGCGGAGCACACCGACAATCTCCTCATCGTCAACCGGCTTGAGAATATAGCCGTGGGCTTTCAGATCCAATGCCTGCTTGGCATATTGAAAGTCCTGGTAGCCGCTGATGAATACCGTCTTCAGCTCCGGGTTCAGCTCTATCGCCTTGCGCGACAGCTCAATGCCGGAAATCACCGGCATCTTGATGTCGGTGATCAGCAGATCAATCTCATGATTCTCAATATACTGAAGTGCGGCCAGTGGCTTGTTCTCGCTGCAGACGACCTCAATCCCCAGCTCATTCCAGGGAATCAGGCAGCGAAGGCCTTCCAGATCGTAATTTTCATCATCCACCAGAACAGCTCTATACATCGGAATCAGCACTCCTTCATTAGGAAAAGAGGGTACATGGCGTATCCCTCTTGTTCCTGCTCGCCTATTTGGTTTTTACGGATTAGACTTACCGGCCTTTAATCTTCTCCAAATTCTTCTGCCAGGCCTCGGTCTTCCATTTCAGCACCTTGTCATAGCCCAGCTTGGCGGCTTCCTTATCCGCGTCCTCAATCAGCTTGATCACCTCATCATCACTCTTCGCGAAGATGATCTTCGGCACTACTTGCGCATACTGGTCCTTCAGTCTTTGCAGGATAATGCCCTCTTCGGAGTTCGGCGCCGGATCGAGATTGGAGAATTCGGTGACGTTCTTCGAGGTCTTGAAGGTTACGTTCGCCTGGCCAAGTGTCGTCCAGTCCTGGGCTTCCGCCGGCAGCAGCTTCTCGCGTTTGGCCTTGGTGGAATCAATATAGGAAGTATTGCCGTACCAGTTGAATTCGCCGATCTTCAGCTCGTCGTATTTCTTCAAGTCACGGTTGATATAAGCATCGTTTGGAATCGGTACCCCATCCTCCACTTTATCATAAAACAATCCCTCCGGTCCGAAGAAAATAATCCGCTGCCCTTCCGGACTTGTCGCCCAGTTCATATAGGAAAAGATGGCTTCAGGGTCCTTGGCATTCGTTGAGATTACATTTACATTCCAGCCCAGCGTGTTGAAGCCGGAAGGGTACACCCTGTTTTTGTCAACGCCGGTCTTGCGGAACGGCCAGACGACATCATAGCCGTCCTCCGGGTCCTTGGCCGACAGCAGATTGTTCGCTTCGCGTCCGATGCCTTCAACGACGGCGTCATACGCGCCGAATACGGCAATCTTGCCGGTCTTCAGCTTCTCCAGCACCTGATCGCGGGTCTGGGTCAGCAGATCCTGGGAGGTCAGGCCTTCACGGAACAGACGGCTGGCCAGCAGGGCCGTATCCTTGAACGCCTGGTCCTGATAGACCGAGGTCAGCCCGTTGCCGGCAGGCACACCGAAGATCTGGCCCGATCCGGGAGAGATGAAGCCCGGTGTGCGGTCATCCGCCGCACCGCTGTAGAGCATCCCGATCATTTGCACATCTGCACCGTCACGGGTCTCGCCGAAATCAATCGGCACGATATCCGGGTATTTCTCCTTAACCTGCTTCAGATAAGCTTCGAGATCCTCCCAGGTTTCCAGCGCCGGAGAACCGAGCGCTTTGTAAATCTTCTTCTCTACGAGGAAGCCGGCATTTCCGTTGCCGTTGTCGCCGTTTATATACCAGTTCGGGATCTGATAGAGCTTGCCGTCCTCGCTGCGCAGCATGTTCAGCGTGTCTTCGCCTACAGCCTCCACGAATTCGGGATATTTCTCCAGATAAGGATCAATCGCTGCCAGCTTGCCCGCTTTCTGCAGCCGTTCCACGTCCTTCCCCCGGTCCATTACCAGCACATCCGGCAGCTGGCCCGAGACAATCATCGCGTTCAGCTTCTGGGCGGCTGCGCCGTTGGACTGGACCGGAGTCAGGGTTACCTGCAGATTGTCGGTGATCCACTTGCTCTGCGGACGTTCTTCCCAGGTCGGTGCAGTATACCAGTCATAGTTGACAAATGTGGTGAAATTGACCGGCTTGACTTTGGCCGCAAGGTCGCTGCTGCCGGCCACAGCCGGGCTGCTGCCCGGTGCGGTCGCGGCAGCCGCATCCGCCGGGGCTTCCGCCGCATCCGCCGGCGCATTGGCCGGTTCGCTCTTGTTATTTGAGCAAGCCGCCAGAAGACTTGAAGCCAGCATACCGGCAAGCAGCAGCTGCAGTGCTCTATTTCTGTTCATATCCTAACCCCTCTCACTTTCACTTAATATGCTATAAGCGGACGGCAGCCTCCAGCCGCCGCCGCCGATAACCTTGAAGCTATTCCTTGAGCGAGCCCACAAGTGCACCCTTGACAAAATACTTTTGCAGGAAGGGATAAATCATCAGGATCGGCAGCGTGGCAATCATCATCGTCGCCATTTGCAGCGCTTTTACCGTAACCGTGTTCTGGACCATGCTCTGCGCATAGGTATTCAGATTGGTCATCAGGCTGGCTGTTGCCCCGGCGTTGATAATTTGCACCAGCAGTGTCTGCAAGGGGATAAGCCCCTGGTCGCTGATGAAGATCGCCGGTGTGAACCAGTCGTTCCACAGCCCCACCGCCGTGAATAATCCAAGCGTCGCCAGCACAGGGCCGGAAACCGGAAGGACGATCCGGAAAAACACCCCGAAGTTCGAGCAGCCGTCAATTCTTGCGGATTCCTCCAGACCGTCTGGAAGCTCGGCGAAAAAAGTCCGGAAGATGATCATGTTATACACGCTGACCATGCCGTTGATAAGCAGAAAAGTAAACGTATTATACAGATGCATCTGATAGATCAGAATAAAATACGGAATCAGCCCGCCGCTGAAATACATTGTAACAATGCACATTATCATATAAAATTTCTTGAACACAATGCCCTTTTTGGACAGGCCATAAGCGAACAGCGCCGTAAAAAACATCGAAAGCGCCGTACCGAACACCGTCCGCAGAATGGTGATCAAATACGCGTGAAATATATCGTCCTCCTTGAACACAATCCTGTAATTCTCCAGTGTGAAGTCGCGCATCCAGAAGGTGATCCCTCCAAGTGCCGTATCACTGCCTGTGTTAAAAGAAATAACAAGCGAATTCCAGAAGGGATAAAAAGTAATGAAGGCAAGCAGCGCAAGCACCGCGTAGATCACGGCCTGCATGAATTTGTCAGAACGGCTGGCTTGCAAGGCACAGGCCTCCTCTCAGGGTTGTGGCCGCCGGGCTTACCATAGGCTGGCTTTGCCGAGCCGGCGGGAGATGGTGTTGGCAATATACAGCAGGAGTACGCTGAGCACCGACTTGAGCAGTCCGGCCGCGGTGGCGTAAGAGTAACGCTGGTTCAGAATCCCCATCTGGTAGACGTATGTGTCCACCGTCTGCGCATAGGGCATCAGAATGCCGTTATTCAGATTCTTCGTCAGCAGCAGAATATCCTCGAAGCCTGCGTTGAGAATATTCCCTACCCCAAGCAGCAGGAAAATCGTAATGACCGCAGACATGCTCGGCAGCGTAATCTTGAAGATTTGCTTGAACCGGCTCGCCCCGTCGATGGAAGCAGCCTCATACAGCGCCGGATCAATGCCGGCTATGGCTGCCAGGTACACGATGGAACCAAAGCCGATTTCCTTCCAGACGCCTACAGAGACCAGAATGCCCCAGAAGTAGTGCGGAACGGACAGCCAGTTGATCGGCTCGTCGATCAGCGAGGTTTTCATCAGGACATCATTCACTGCGCCATTGTCCACAGCCAGCATCGAGAAGACCAGACCCGAGACAACAACCCAGGAGATGAAATGCGGGATGTATGTGATCGTCTGCACGACGCGCTTGAACATCATATTCTTCACTTCATTGAGCAGCAGCGCCAGAATGATGGGAGCCGGGAAACCGGCGGCCAGCTTCAGCAGGCTGATGCACAGCGTGTTCCTGACAATGCTCCAGAACTCCGGCGATTCAAAAAACATGCGGAAATGCAGGGTCCCCACCCAAGGGCTCGCGCTGAAGCCTTCGAACAGATTGTATTCCTTGAAGGCCATCATGACGCCCCACATCGGTATGTAGCTGAATATCAGCAGAAAAATAATAGAGGGGAGAATCATCAGCTGATAGTCCCATTGCCTGGCGAAGCGGCTCCACACCCCGTTTCCCTGAATCCTGCCGCCGAGCGGACGATAAGCTTTGGGCGGCAGAACCCCGGGCACTGTTTCTTTTTTCATAGCATCACCATTTCTTTGATTTGATAAATCTATCTTATCTTCAAAGAGATGGCCCGCTCTACGAGAGTGATTAACGATTCATTTACAAAATCAACGGGCTTTATGCTCCGCTTAATACACGGATAATTCCCATAACGAATAGCCGTACTGCGTGCCGCGCTCCGTTCCGGTCAGCTTCACATAACGCGTGCTGACCGGGGTAATGCTCAGATCATCCACTCCCCCGTCTCCGGCGGTTGTCGAATACACGGCTGTCCATTGCGTGCCGTTCGTGGATACCTCAATGCTGTACGACTTGGCATATGCCCCTTCCCAGTCCAGCAGGATGCGGCTGACCGTCTGGTTTGCGCCCAGATCCACCTGTATCCACTGCGGATCGCTGAAGGCCGACTCCCAGCGGGTGCCGGGGTCGCCGTCCACAGCGCCTGCAGCGGGCTGTACCGGATTCGCCGAAGCGGTTACGGCCTTGTTCAGTGCCAGATTGACGGAAGAGGTCCCTCCGGTGATCGTCTGCTGCACGGAAGCATCATTATAGCCTGCGGCCGTAACCGTAACCGTGTAGGCTTTTGCCGTCGGGAACAGGGCGGTGTTCAGCGTGATTTTTCCGGCGGCCACCGTATAATCGGCCGCGGCCGCCGTGATGCCGTCCACCTTCACCGCACTGATTGCGCCTCTCCAGGCGGCATTGTCCGTGAACGTCAGCTCAATGGGCTGGCCTACGGTATTTTGCGTGGAGTCTGCGGCAAGCGCAGGAGGGGACAGCGGAGCCGCTGTTCCATTGCCGTACACTTCAAACTCCCATAACGAGTAGCCATACTGTGTGCCGCGCTCTGTGCCGTTCAGCTTCACATAACGGGCGCTGACAGGCGTGAAGCCCAGGTCATCCACTCCCCCGTCTCCGGTGGTCGTCGAATACACGGTTGTCCATTGCGTCCCGTTCGTGGAAACCTCAATGCTGTACGACTTGGCATATGCCCCCTCCCAGTTCAGCAGGACGCGGCTGACCGTCTGGCTGGAACCCAGATCCACCTGTATCCACTGCGGATCACTGAAGGCGGACTCCCAGCGGGTCCCCGGATCGCCATCGACTGCTCCCGCCGCCGGCTGTGCAGGATTCGCCGAAGCAGTAACTGTTTTGTTCAGCGCCAGATTGGCGGAAGAGGTCCCTCCGGTGATTGTCTGCTGCAGGCTGGCATCGCTGTACCCTGCTGCGGACACCGTTACAGTGTAGGTTTTGGCTGTAGGGAACAGGGCTGCGTTCAGCGTGATTTTCCCGGCGGCCACCGTGTAATCAGCGGCCGCAGCGGCTGCGCCGTCCACCTTCACTGCACTGATTGCCCCTCTCCAGGCTGCATTGTCCGTGAACGTCAGCTCAATGGGCTGGCCTACGGTATTCAGCGTGGAATCGGCCGTCAGAGCCGGCGGAGCCAGCGTACCGGCCGTCACCTTCGTCGGATCAACCTTGATCAGCTTTTTGGCGCCGACCACCGCCGAGCCGGTAACTCCGGAAGCGCCCCGGAAGGTCACAGTAATCTGCGCATCCGTTGGATTCCAGACGAGCGCGCTGTAAACAGCGCCTTTTTTATACACTGTCGCGCTGCTGCCGTTCGTCGCCCAGATATCCGTGCTGCGCTGGCCGAGTGTAGCCATGCTGTGCACGAACCAATAGGTGTTGAACAGCTCGTTCTGCTGCGGCAGCGCCGCATTCCATTTATTCAGGACGGCCTGCGGATCACTCAGCGACTGAATCGGCCAGACGATATGGTACCAGTCGGTTTCCGGTCCGCCATTGTCGGCCACGAAGCCATTGTACAGGCCGGCCGCCTTGGCTGGGTCAAAACCGTAGCTCGTCAGATATTCCGCTGTCGGCAGCCAATGAATGCCATAGACATACACCGGGTCCCCGTTGAAGAAGGTTCCGAAGAAATTCGAGCTGCCGTAAATCTGTCCGACCGTTTTATGCGTATAGCCCGGCAGCCAGTTGTCCTGGTCAAAATTGAACCAGTACTGCTTAACCGCCCGAAGCTCGGTGGTGAAGCCCATTATCGCTGTATCGCGGTAGGACTGGTTTCCGGTGAGTGTGGCCCACATATATTGCCCGACCCAGCCGAAGAGCGACTCGCCTGCAGCCTCCTGGTTGTTGCCGCTGTCATTGTCGGCATAGCCTCCGGCCCAGGAATGGCCTTCATACGGGTCATAGTTGCGCAGGAACGGATACAGCGGGTCCGTCTTGGACGGGTTGGCATAATCGCGGATCAGCTGCTCCACCATGCCGCTGTACTTGTTCTTGAAGTCGGCGTCGTAGGTGGCGAGCACCGCCGAAGCAAATACATAATAGCCGTAGGTGAAATGGTGGTCGGTGATTCCCGAATTGGCCCCGAATTCGCTGGCCTTGTAGATCAGGGTTCCCCAATCGGTGTTGTAGTCAAAATAATAATCCGGTTCCCCTGAGGTGTACGTATACCAGTCCGAGAGAATGGTCTTCATTCTCGCCAGGAACAGATTCTTGTAATTCTCATTGCCGATCTGGTCGGCAATCAGTACGCCCATGGCCAGCGGATGCAGCTTCTTGCCCTGCCAGTAGGCATCGGCCTTCATCAGGTCTGTGGCGGTATCGGTATCGAGCTTCGCCAGATAGCCGGTCAGGTCCTGGCGGGAATAGGAGGAATCTCCAGGCTCCGTAAACTGGGGCACGATGCCGTAGAATTTATCCACTGTGGCAAAAGAATTGCCCTCCATTACCTTCAGAGTGCCGCGCACGGAAGCAAAGGAACGCGCCGTGAGCTGCGCCGTGGTTACCTTCCATTGATGCGGCAGCTGGGTAATCAGCGCCGTATTCGGGAAGCCCGGGCGCTTAAGCTCGGTCGTCACATTGAACGTGGTGGTAATATCCGCTGTAGTTTCATTGAAGGTATAGGCTACATTCGTTCCAGTAATATAAGCGTAGCCATGCTGGTAGAAATAGTTCAGGTCAGAGGCCGCAGGCAGAGCGGACAGCGAGAGGTAATCGGCCCCGCCTCCGAGCTGGATTTTGAGCTTGGCCCCCACCTTCCTGAAGGTCGTGCCGGCCGGAGCATAGATGCCATAGGTTCTGGTCACCATCGCAGGTGCCGGCGCGCCGTTGGAATTGGTAACCTCAATGCCGATATGGTCGGCAGTGACGCTGGCTCCATCGGCGGCAAGGATGGTAGCGTTGCTGTCATCGAAGAATCTGGTGCTGGCCGGAAGGTAGATTTCGGGACTGGCCGGATCGCTGAATTGCGAATAGAGATACGGCGAGCCTTTGACGAAGGTCGTCTTCATCTTCTCGGTTGTTCCGTCGCTTAACACCGCAGTAGCCGACCAGTCACCGTAGCCGGTAATGCGGTTGGACATGCCTGAGGTGTTGATATTGCTGGCCATCAGGAACAGGTCGGGGTTGCCTCCGCCCTCCTGCGCCTTGCCGTCAGCACTTAAATACCCTGCTCCGGGATTGAACACACCCAGTCCCTGCTTGGTGTATTTCGATTTCAGCGGCAGCGTGATAATGCCATTGCCCAGCTGGTTGATCATGATCGACTGCCACCAGTCATTGGAAGGCAGCGGCGCCGTAAGGGAATCCGCTTTGTACTCCGGATACTTCGGCTGGGCAATGGACAGGTCATTCTTGGCGTGGCTGCCCTGGCCAACAGCCACTGTGGAGACTGCCGGAATCGCCGGGATGGTATAGGTCGGCTGGGGATCGCCCGTCACATAGTCATAGGCCTGAATCTCAAACAGCGAGTAGCCAAAAGTTGTCGCTCTGCTGATTCCGTTCATCCGCAGGTAGCGTCCCGTAGCATATATCGGCAGATTCAGCGTCCCTCCGGAGCCGTGAAGCTCACGGTAGACGGTCGTCCAGTTCGTACCGTTGCTGGAAACCTGAATATCATAGATCCGTCCGGCTGCCGCCTCCCAGTTCAGGATAACCCGGCCCAGCGTATGCACGCTCCCCAGGTCGACGCTGATCCACTCATTGTCCGTGGGATTGGAGGACCATCGCGTCGTCAGGCTGCCGTCAACGGCAAGCTGCGGCAGCGTGGAGCCAACCGGCAAATAATCGGATTGCTCGTAGGAGGAAGCCGTTACCTGCTTGTTAAGCGCAACATTTGCGCCCAGTACTGCTGGAGGCGGATTTACTCCGCCGGTTCCGTATACTTCAAACTCGAACAGCGAGATGCCGTAAGCCGGCAGGCTCCGTTCAGTGGCATACAGCCGGATATAACGTCCCGAACCGCTGAGCGTGAAATCATCCACGCCTCCGTCTCCTGCTGCAGCCGTATAGACATCATTCCAGGTCAGTTCGTCGGAGGACATCTGGATCTTGTAGGACTTGGCATACGCGTTCTCCCACCGCAGCACCACCCGGTCCACAGCGGCTGTTGCCCCAAGATCGATATAGATCCAGTTCGGGTCCGCTCCCCAGGCACTGCTCCAGCGGGTAGCTGTATTGCTGTCCACCGCCAGATCCGGACTATTGTTGCCCTCCGTACCCGACGCATAGGCCGGACGGTCGGCGGAGAGCAGATAAGAGCCTGCGGCATGCGCGCGGCCCGGCGGGGCGGTCAGTACGACGCTCAGCAGCATAATTACACTTAAGACTGCGGCAACCCCCCTTGTGCCTTTATTGCCTTTACTCCTTTTTGAATAGCCCATCGGCATGTATCCTCCTTAAAATATGAAATGCGGCGTTTCAGCTCTAAACCATAAAAACCTTCACCATAAAACCCTTCACCATAAAACCAAACCTTGAAGTCCTCCCTCTAAAAAACTAAAACTTGGATATCTCGCCCTGAATATTAACAGTCCAAACACCTTCATCTGCCGTCTCTGATGTTTTCAGCTCTCCAAAATCTCCCCGGCATCCACCATCCCCTTTACATTTGTTGTAAAAATAAGCGAAAAATTGTGAATATAAGCGCTTACAAGATGACAATTTCAGACTACCTTTTTGTTAAAGGAGATACAATTACACAAATCAACGATTTTATGCAGAATAAACGGACTTCCTTATTTTTGCAGTGCAGAACCCGCCGGATCTCAGCTTCTCCCCCGATGCAGGTGCCTGGAGGATACGCTGCTTGCTGCACAGAAGTGGAAACGGCTGTCTCAAAATCCATGAAATAGCTGCTTGGATCAGCCCCTTCAGCGAAAAAGAGAAGGCTAATTTATAGCGTGAAACATATAAACCTGAATTTCGAAAGTAAGTATCCACAAATCATCTAAAAAGCTCTACACGAAGGGGTTTCTTGCTAAAAACAGCTTGCACCAAAGGGGTGAAGGAAAAAGAGGGTTTATCCCTTGTCCGATCTGGATGGGTTCAATTCACTTTCGAAATTCAGGATGAATTCTTATCTTTGAACAAATCCGCCCCAACGGGGCGGTTCGGCTTGCTCCCATGATGTTGGTCCAGTGCTATTGATACTTATTCGGCCATCCGGCCCGCCTCCGAAATCAGAAGCACTTATACCACTGCTCAGTTCATTCACATCCCCCGCTTGCGGCGAAATCGAAAGCGCTTTAACTCATTTCTCATTTCGGCTTCATCATGCTCGAAGGTACTTTGTACAATTCCTCCAGTCCAATCTGGGCTTCCTGCTGAAACCAGACAGACGGGAACCCCAAGTGGAAAAAGTAAACTTAAATCTGCCCCATAGCCGTTTCCGCCAGCGTTAGTAGGAAAAAGGATACCTATTTAACCCCTTTGGCCCCTTCTCTGGGAAATACACTCGAAATAAGTTTACTTTTTCCCACTATCTCTTTTACCGCAAGCTTTTCAGTCCATTTAAGTGTACTAATTCCCACTAATCCCACTTCACGATACTTCATTGCACTTCACTGCCACCGGCACCGGCCGGTGCCGGCCCTCCGGCCAATCCCCTCTATCCTGTCTTGTCTCATAGCAAAGACCCCTTGCGCCGGCTGAAAACAGCGAAGGGGCCAGAACATAAAGGAAAGGTTCAACCGGACGGGTCTACATTAACGGTTCAAAGCGTTTTGATAAATCTCCAGATAACGGCTAAGCTGCAAGCCTTCAAATCCGCTCACATAAGCGTCCCATTCCTTCTCGATATCTTTGCTGCCTGTAATGAACTGGGCCATGTTGGCATTCACATAGTCCGAAATGGTCGTCTTCAGCTGGGCGGCCTCGTCAGAATCCTCGGAAGCAAGGAATATCCCCTGAGGGTAGGCCGACTCAGTCGCATAAGGCTCATATTTTTCTTGTGTTTCTTTATATAAGCGTGTACCATAGCCGCCCTCTGCGAGCGGGTCCTGCGGAGCGGTGAAGGAGGCCAGATATTCCTTGGTTCTCAGCGAAGGGCCAATCTGCTCCCAGGCAATATTATGGGTCTGGGTATACGTGAAGGGAACATCCGTATATTTGGCCTGCTCGCCATTAAAGTCCAGTTCACCTGTCTCTGCAAGCCGCCAGCGTTCGCCTTCCGGCCCTTTTTCCTGCAGCAAAACGGATTCTTCCGTGAACAGGAAGTCCACCAGACGAATGGCGGCGATCTGCTGCTGTTCGGTTGCCTTATTGGTCAAGGCGAATTGTCCGTTGGCAATGCCGTTCACAATTCCGGCCTGCTGTACCCCGCTTGGGCCAATTAGCGGCGGTACCGCTACATAATCCTTATGGCGGGGATGCGCATCATCCGGGGACAGTGCAAAGCTGATCAGCATGGTCGTGATGGAGCCCATGATGTTATCCGGCTCGCGGTTGGCCAGCTGATTGACAGCATCTTCATTTTGGGTAAAAGCCCCCTGATCGATCAAGCCTTCGGAGTAGAGCTTGTTCATGAACTGCAGACCTTGCTTCCACTCTTCCTTGTTGGCTGCGAAATCCACTGTGCCGTTGTCCACGGTCAGATAGGTGTCAGAATCATTATAGATGAAGGCATTCATTAAATAGCCGTCGAAATTCCCTTTGTCGATATCTGATTTCACAGTCCCGGTCAGCGGAATTTCATCCGCCTTGCCATTGCCGTTGGGATCCTGTTCCTTGAAGGCCTTCAATACCGTGTACAGCTCATCGGTAGTCGTGGGAACCTCAAGTCCCAGCTTGTCCAGCCAAGCCTGGTTGATCCAGTATTTCTGCGGATAGGTGCAGTGGAAGCATTCATTGACCATCGGGATTGAATAAATATTTCCATCCGGGGCAGTCATTGAACTGCTGAGATAATCAATATCCGCCATAGCCGCCTTTACATTGGGAGCATATTGGTCAATCAGCCCGTTCAGCGGCAGCAGCACCCCTTGCGAGCCGTATCTCATTTGCTCGTCCTTCGTCAGATTGCCGTGCAGGATCACTTCAGGATAATCTCCGCTCGCCAGCATCAGCTGCTTGCGCTCATTGAGTGCATCTTCGGCCGCCAAATCCCAATCAATATGAATGTTGGTCTGCTCCTCCAGCCATTTGGTATAGGTGTTTGTCTCCATATTTTCAATGGTCGGCTTCTGCGGAGCGAACATCTTCAGCGTAATCGTCTGATCGGCAATCGGCAGCTTGCCGACCGCGCTGATCACAGCGCCATCCCCGCTATCCTCCGAATTCGGGTTCGAGGCATTGTTGGCCCCGGAGCAGGCGGACAAGACAAGCGACAATATCATGAGCAGCAGCGTACTTTCCAAAAATCTTTTTTTCAAGATAACTCCTCCTATAAAGTAATGTTGTCCTGACCTCTGGGACGAACCCGTGATGCCGACTGCACTGTCACCGGAGCGCCGCGCCCCTCACGCTTGTTCCGTAACGGCAGGTTCGGATTATCCTCCTTTCGACTTGGAACGGCTCTGCTTCCCGGGCATCAGCCTTTCAGAGAACCGATCATGACCCCCTTCACAAAATGCTTCTGGACAAACGGGTACAGAATAAGAATCGGCACGATAGCCACGACAATCAGGGCATATTTCAATTGATCCTTGAGGCCCGACTGTGCCGTCATCATATCCACATTGGAGAGCATGGAAGGGTCGATTGTATTCGTAATCAGAATGTTCCTTAGAACAATCTGAAGGGGAACCAGGTCTTGATTCTTCAGGAAGATCATGGCATCGAAGTAGGCATTCCAATGCCCCACCGCATACATCAGCGTCATCACCGCAATAATCGGCTTGGACAGCGGCAGCACCACACTCCAGATAAAACGGAAATCACTGCTTCCGTCCAGCTCTGCCGCTTCACAGATCTCATCCGGAATGGTGGACTGGAAGAACGTCCGGGCGACAATAACCTGGAAGACGGCAACGGCCGTAGGCAGAATCATCGCCCATCTCGTATCCAGCAGATTCAGATCCTTTACCACCAGGTAGTAAGGAATCAGTCCTCCGTCAAACAGCATGGTCACCAGCAGCATTCCCATAATGAAGCCGCGGCCGGCAAAGCTTTTGCGGGATAGCGGATAGGCCAGCATGATGGTCAGAAGCACATTGATGAAGGTTCCGGCTACTGTGTAATACATGGAATTCATAAACCCGCTGACAATATTTTGGTTCCGGAAGACCGCCTTGTAGCCCTCCAGCGAGAAATCCACCGGCAGCAATCCGACCTGCCCGGAGATCACCGCCTGCGGGGAGCTGAAGGAAGAACTCAGGATATTAAGCAAAGGAAACAGCACGATAATCAGTACAATACTCAAAAAGGTGTAGATCAGGCCCATAAACATCCGTTCACCGGGCGTTTCTTTTAATTTATTGGCTTTCAGCACTCGGGTTGCCATTGGGTTCCCCCCTCCTTTCTACCACAAGCTGGTCTTGGCCAGCCTCCGGGCCATATAATTCACCAGGAGCAAAAGAATCAGATTAATAATGGAATTAAACAGGCCAACCGCTGCGGAAAAGCTGAAATTGGCACCGATCAGCCCCACTTTGTATACATAGGTGGAAATGACTTCAGAGGTCATGACGTTAAGCGGATTTTGCATCAGGAATATTTTTTCAAACCCGATCTTCATCATATTGCCCACATTAAGGATAAGAAGAACCACCGTTATCGGCATAATGCCCGGCAGATCGATATGCCAAATCTTCCGCCACCGGGTCGCGCCGTCCACCTTTGCCGCCTCATAGAGATCAGGATTGATTCCGGCAAGCGCGGCGATATAGATAATAGCCGAGTACCCCGTAAGCTGCCAGGTGTCCGAGAAGACATACAGGCTTTTGAAAAGCTTCGGTATACCCATAAAATTAACCGATTGAAAACCAAGCAGGTTAAGCAGATGGTTGACAACCCCAAAGTTCGGGTTAAGGGATACAATAAGAATGGAGACCATAACCACCGTTGAAATAAAATAAGGGGCATAGGTTACCATCTGCACGGTTTTTCTGAACCAGCCGTTGCGGACTTCATTCAGCGCAAGCGCCAATATAATGGGAGCCGGGAAATTAATCAACAGATTGAAGAGGCTGATGCCCAGCGTATTCTGAATATACATCCAGAAATTCGGCAGTTCGAAAAAGCGGATAAAGTGGGTCATTCCGATCCATTCGCTGCCCCAGATGCCCTTGACGACGTTATAATTTTTGAAGGCGATCTGTGCTCCGGCCATGGGAATGTATTTAAATATAATTAAATAGAGGAGAGGCGGAATGACCAGCAGATACAGCTGCCAATGCTTCCTGAGACTTACACCAAGCCTGCTTCTTTTCTTCACCCCTTCCGCTCTCCTTCCACCGGGTGCATGGATGCCGGACCCCAAAGTCGCCTTGCCTGATGCCATGATATTGCCACCTTTCTGTATACTTGTATGTCCAGCGTCTTTCCGCTTGCGGTACAAAACCGCTGCTAACGATATTCACATGATACTTTTACTCACATCCCTTCTTCAATCGCCACAATTCCACTCCTTACCCCTTTTCGCCCGGGACGTTCCCGGTATGCATCTGACACTTGAAGTAAAATAAAAGGACACAACATGAAATATTTTGAGAAATCCAAAATATTCATGCCATGCCCCGCCCCAGACTATTCAATTTTCGCGTTACGCCTTTTTTCGCTCCTCTTTACGGTATTCGCCCGGAGAGATTCCGTAGACCTTGCGGAATACGCGTGTAAAAGAATTGGCGCTTGTATACCCGACGCGTTCGCTGATTTCAATGATGGGCCAGTCCGAATTCTCCAATGCCGATTTGGCCGCAGCCATTCTTAAACCGATCAGAAAATCGACAAATTTCTCGCCGAACTCCTCTTTAAAAAGCTTGCTCAGATACTTGCCGTTAAGCTCAAACAGATCACTCAAATGATCCAGCGAAAGGTTCGGGTTGGCATAATGCGCTTCGATATAAGCACGGACCTCCAGCATCAGGCTGTGATAGTTGCGGGAATCGCGGACCGCCGACATCCGTTCGGAGAGACTGCCCAGCAGTATAAGAAAGTCCCGTTCAATCGTGTCGATCGTATCATAGTCGGCCAGCGCCTCATGCATTAAAGGCAGCGTATGCTCCTGCCACCATTTCCGGATATCCTGCGGCAGCATCTCCGTCTCCTTGTCAAGCTGATAGATCAGAAAATACACCAGACTCGTCAGTTCATCCTTGCGCAGCATTGTCATCCGGATCTGCTCGAACAACCCCCGGTAATGCTCTTGCCAGGAGGCGTCGGCCAGGCGGAAGGCCCCGACAATTTGGCGGATATTTTTGAGATGGCCGTACACCTCCGATTCGCTCCCGGCGGTCTCCCCGTAGCGGATCACGCGGTTGGCGCCTGTGGATGCTTTATACTGCAGGGCATCCTCCGCTTCCCGAAAAGCCCGCCGGAGCTCCTCCGGAATAGCCACCGGCTCACTCAGGGCTATGGTGACCGTTAATGTGAAGCGTTCGGAAATCTCCTCCCGCCAGCGGTCAAAAAAGACAAAATATGCCTGGCTGGAGGTCAGCAGCCCCTCGGGAACGTGCAGAATCCCGCCAAGCTGCCTGTCCTGCAGCCATCCGCACCACAGCTGGCAGCCCTCCCGCGAGGCCATTTCCTGCACAGCCGCCTCCAGCGACGCCTTGATTGCAACAACCTCCCCCTGCTCCGCTTCACGGACAGCATCGCTGTAGCCGTCAATCTCCAGCAGCAGGACAAGCGCAGGCTTGAAAGCGGCCGGCATCCCCGTCCGCAGCATTTCCTGCTCCCATACGGGAAGTGCGCCAGTTCCTTTAAGCAGCTTCTCAAACACATATTTTTTCTGGACAGCGAGATACTTTTTCCGCTCCTGGCGGTGCAGATCGCTCTGCTCGATCATATGCTCAAAGGTTTGGCCGATGAAGCTGAACTCATTCTTGTAGGGTCTTGGCGAATCCTCCGGCTCCTGCTTGCTGGCATAGACCTGAATCTGGCTTACCAGCTGTTCAAGCGGCTTATAAGCTCTCCGGGTTACCAGCACAATCCACAGCACCCCTCCTGCAATGGAGACGATGCCGAGTGCAAGCCAGACACTGTTTATCGACTGAAGCAGCAAGGAAGCGCCGCTCAGCAGCAGACCGCTTTCTATGGTCCAGCCGGTATAACCGGAAGTGTAACGGGACAGGACATCGCTCCCGGCAGCCTCCCCGCTCCGTTCTCCGCCGGACTGCAATAGAGACGCCCCGCTGTTGTCCAAAAGACGGATGAAGCTTACTTCGGGATCATACATCTCCTGCACCGCCTGCGCGAGCTTGCCCGTATCGACGTTGACTACGATAATCCCCTTGCTCCCGTAATAAAACGGCATAGGCCTGGCAAGTGTAACCACGTTTTTGACCGCCTGCGAGGCAAATTCACCGAATGGCCGGGTGTCCGACCACGAGGCAGACCGGCCGTTCTCGATATAATTATCAATAAATTCCTTGTCATTATAATTCTCCAGGCTTCCCGATGTTCTTAGGCTGAGCACAAAGCTGTCACTCGCCCTTACGAGATAAATGGAATCTATCACCGGAAAATTGATCTTCAAATCCTGCAGCACTTTGATTGCCTCCACATTCACATAAACATTGGAGGAATCCCCTTCATTAAGAAATACCTGCAGGTTTTCATTCACCATGGATTCCCGCAGCACCCGGCGGTCGATATCCCGGAGCGTTTGTTCAGTATATCTTAATGCCTGTCCCGCCAGGGATTGGTTGCTTTTCAACGCCTCCCGGCGGCTCTGCTCGCTCATGGTCTGATAGAATGCAAACACCAAAAAAGACACTACAACAAAGAACACCGGCGTATAGGCCAACAGCATTCTGCGAAACCAGTTGTAGCCCATAGAATCCCCCCTATATCACCCGCAAGCTTTTATTCATGTCATTAATAATAACATTGATGCGGTTTATGATAAACAAATTTGAAACATTTTCATTTGATTACCATATAATCAGCATTTCCTGAGCAGCTATCCTCACATCTGTTGTTCTTGTTAGAATAGCATCTTTTACCGCGATAATAATGCGGATACGAAAATTGGATAGCGTCGAAAAAGGCCTGTTGTCGCTGCGGCTTTCCTGACTATACGATTATGAAGGCAGGCAGAAACGGCTACGCCGTCCTAAGGGAGCAGAGGCTTCCGAAGCAGCGATACTGCGCATCGCTTTCAGGTATCCGTTTCAGCGAGAAAGAAAAGGTTCATTTATTGCGCGGGGCATATAATTCTTATCTTTTCAAAAATCTGTCGCAAAAAGGAGCTGTAGGTACTCATGTTGATTCCATTGCACAGCCTTGTTGTATCCTGCCAGGCACTGGAGGACGAGCCGTTGTACGGCAGTGCCATCATGGCGGCCATGGCCCGCGCAGCTTATATGGCGGGCGCGGGCGGAATACGCGCGGGCGGAGCAGCGGATATCGCCGCCATCAAACGGGCGGTGCCCCTGCCGGTTATCGGGCTGGTCAAAATAACGCATCCCGGATATGACGTATACATCACACCGACCCTTGAGGATGCGCTGGCCATCCGCCGGGCAGGCGCGGATATCGTAGCGATAGATGCTACGGACCGCAAAAGGCCGGATGGCCGAACCCTGGGCGAGGTCATTTCCGCCCTCAACAAGGAGGGCATCCCGGTGATGGCCGATATCTCCACCTATGAGGAGGGTGTCCGGGCCGCGGCGCTTGGCGCGGATTATATTTCAACCACTCTGTGCGGATATACCGAAGCAACCTCCTCCAGAATGCTGCCGGATCTGGAGCTGCTGGGCCGCTTGTCTGTTGACCTGGAGCTGCCTGTGGTCGCCGAAGGAGGCATTAAGCATCCGGAGCAGGCGGCCGAGGCGCTGCGGCGCGGCGCAAGCTTTGTAGTCGTAGGCGGGGCGATCACCCGCCCGCAGCAGATCGCTGCAGACTATGTCCGGGCCATCAACGGGGCAGGGAAATGAAGCGCTGGCTTGGCATCGATATTGGCGGCACTGCGATCAAGGCCGGTATTGTCGATGAAGGCGGCTCCCTGCTGAGACACGCTTCACAGCCGACTCCTGCGGCTCTGGGCCGCCAGGCCATTCTGGACGCGGCACTCGCACTGGCCAGGGAGCTGCTTGCAGCCGAGCCGCTCGTTGCCGGGGTCGGAATCGGTTCTGCCGGACGGATTGATTCCATAAACGGCACCGTACGGTATGCGACGGAGAACTTGCCGGGCTGGACAGGCGTTAAGCTTGCCGGGGCTTTTGAGGAAGCGCTCCAGCTCCCGGTCTGTGCGGACAACGACGTGAACGCCGCCGCTGTCGGTGAAGGCTGGGTCGGAGCCGCTGCGGACATCCCTTCATTCGCACTGCTGGCACTGGGTACAGGCGTCGGAGGGGCCCTTGTGCATAATCACCAGATTCTCGGCGGAGCTTCAGGCGGTGCCGCGGAGTTCGGACATATGATCCTTCATCCGGGCGGACGCCCCTGCAACTGCGGGCGGCAGGGCTGTCTGGAGCAATATGTATCGGGAACGGCGCTTACCCGCAGTGCCCGGGCCGTCACACCGGAATGGGACAGCCGCCTTCTTATGAACGCGCACGCAGCGCGGGATAAGCGGGCAGCTCCCGTCATTACTCAATTCGCAAATGATCTGGCAACCGCAATTATCAACGTGGTCCAGATGTTCGATCCCGAGGCTGTGCTGATCGGGGGAGGTCTGGCCGACTCCCGCGGGCAGTGGTGGGAGGAAATGCTGAATTTCCTCTCACAGGCCATGCCCGCTTCTCCTCCGCTTCTGCCGGCCGCGCTCGGCAATAATGCCGGTGTGACCGGAGCCGCCCGGATGGCCATGCTGCGGTCTTAAAACTAATTGAATGGGGTGCTGGAATGTCAACAATATTGCAAGGACGCGCTGCAAAAAAAAGGGAGATCAGGGAGGCGGTCGCCGCCGGACCGTTCTCGGCTGACTGGAGCTCATTGCAGCGCTATAAGGCACCCGCCTGGTATCAGGATGCCAAGCTCGGAATTTTCATTCATTGGGGCGTCTATTCCGTTCCCGGTTATGACAGCGAATGGTACGCCCGCAATATGTATATCAAAGGCTCCAAAGCTTATCAGCATCATCTCGAAACCTATGGGCCGCAAGGCAGCTTCGGATATAAGGATTTCATTCCGATGTTCACGGCGGAGCATTTTGACGCGGAGGAGTGGGCCGCACTGTTCCGCAAATCGGGAGCAGGCTTCGTTGTGCCGGTGGCCGAGCATCATGACGGCTTCCCGATGTACGATTGTCCCTATACCGGGTGGAACTCCCTCAAGATGGGACCCAAACGCGATATTATCGGAGAACTCGCCGATGCGGTGAGAAGGCAATATTTGACCTTTGGCGTATCCAGCCACCGTGCGGAGAATTGGTGGTTCTATAATGGCGGGCGTGAAATTGATTCCGATGTGTCCGATCCGGCCTATGCCGGGCTGTATGGGGCAGCCCAGCCCTGTTACGGCGATCTGGCCTACCCCCTGCCTTATCTCCAGCCCAATCAAGAATTTCTGGATGACTGGCTGGTGCGGACCTGTGACCTGATCGACCGTTACGGGCCGCAGCTGCTGTACTTTGACTGGTGGATCGAGCAGCCCGCCTTCAAGCCTTACCTGCAGCGGCTCGCGGCTTATTATTACAATAAAGCCGCAGAGTGGGATCAGGGCGTGGCCATCAATTATAAATTCGACGCTTTTGCAGAGGGAAGCGCCGTCTATGATATGGAACGCGGCCAACTGGATCATATTCACCCCCAGCTGTGGCAGACCTGCACCTCCGTAGCCGAAACCGCCTGGTGCTATATTAAGGACCACACCTATAAGACCTCCGAGACTCTGATCGGCGACCTGGTCGATATTGTCAGCAAGAACGGAATTATGCTGCTGAATATCGGACCGAAGCCGGATGGAACCATTCCGGACGAGGAGCAGCGCCTCCTGCTGGAGATAGGCGCCTGGCTCAAGCGTAACGGAGAAGCCGTTTATGGCACACGGCCCTGGACGCTGTATGGGGAAGGTCCCACCCGGATCGTCACCGGAACCTTCAACGATACGAAGCGCCCTCCCTTTACCGGCCGGGATATCCGCTATACCACACGCGGAGACATCCTCTATGCTACGCTTCTCGGCCGCGCAGAGAACGGGAGAGCCGTTCTCACCGCCCTTGCGGAAGACAACAACCTGTTTCCGCATCAGATCGAGTCCGTGGAACTGCTCGGGTCCGGGCAGCCTCTCACATGGAGCCGTTCCAATGAAGGCGCGGTAATTGAGCTGCCCCGCGGGGAAGAAGCGGTCTTCGCCCCTTCCTTCAAGATTAAGCGGGCAATGGCTTAGCCCGGCTCCTGCACAGCTATTTCTGAACAAAACGGCTATGCCGTCCTTCACCGGACAGCGTAGCCGTTTGAGATTTCAAATTTAAGGCTGGCTGCCGGGAGCGGCCGGCGGCTAGCCCAAGTGGAAAAAGTGAACTTAATTCTCCACACATCCCCTTTTTCGCATGCATTAGTGGGAAAAAGGATACCTGATTCATCCGATTCTCCCCTTTTCAAGGAAATACACTGAAATTAATTTTACTTTTTCCCGCTATTCCCTCTGCCGCCAGCTTTTCTGTCCATTTAAGTTCACTAATTCCACTTCACTTCATTGGACTTCACTTCCCCACCCCGCAACTCCGGTTAGCCCCTCAAATTCCGCTGTTCCTCCTGCAAAGCGCAACCCGCAGATTCAGCACGATGCCCATATACTCCAACATATCCCCAACTTTATGTACACCTTATCCCCAGCAAAAAAAGTAATTCATAATTTCCTAAACAACAAGTGGAAACGGCTACGCCGTCCTTATAAGGACGGGGTGTCGCTGTTGTAGCCAGATTATTTGGATTTTGCCCCCCCATAGGGGGAAATCCCGCTACAAAGGCGACCGCTATCGCTGTTCCAGCTCCCTACCGGCTCTCCGGCCACTTTTTCACCACGCTTTTAAAAAAGCAGCAGGCCAGGGAAAATTCCCGGCCTGCTGCTTTTTGCCTTCTTTCCATCTATTCCCGGCCTGCTCACAGAGTAACCGGCAGCCTGCCCCTTGCTGTCGTCCGCCCGGCCAGGATACCCGCCAAGGCCCGCAGTGTATTCGGGAGATCCTCATAGCAGGCCAGA
Source organism: Paenibacillus sp. S150 (assembly GCF_019352175.1). Lineage (GTDB taxonomy): Bacteria > Bacillota > Bacilli > Paenibacillales > Paenibacillaceae > Paenibacillus_AQ. The sequence continues at coordinate 64,328 of NZ_JACBYI010000004.1, read as the reverse complement.
TACGCGGGCACATCGGGAAAAGCGGCCAGATCGTACGGGCTGCGCATTGAAGCTGCCACTAGTACAGCAGGAAGTGATCCGAGCTGTGCAACCAGCTCAGCCTGCTCCGGAAAGTACAATGCATTCGAGGTCAGAACCACGACTTGTCCGGCTGCTCCGGCCCTCGCCGTCACAGCGCTGCGCTCTTCGGCATCCGACGCTGCTCCGACAACCACCTCTTGAACATCAGGGAAGCTCGCTGCAAGCTCAGAGGCCAGCGTCACCGCCGGCTCAGCCGTGTCATCGCTCCCCATATGCAGCCTGTGCCGCACACGGACGACCAGCGTCGGCAAACCCGGATCAAGCGGCAGAACCCCTTCATCCTTGACCAGCGTCACACTGCGCTCTGCAAGCTCACGGACCACGGCCCGGGAGGCGGGAAGGCCTATAGAGCCGGCAATCTGCGGCCAGCCCCCCTGCGGTTCTCCCATCCGCCGCCGCTCCTTCATTGCCAGTATCCGGCGGACCGAAAGCTCGATGCGCTCTTCAGTAAGACGTCCGGTCTTCAGAGCTTCCAGAATGGCGGTGATCACATTGACCTGCTCGGCATAGGTATGGCTGACCAGCACGAGGTCCACACCGGCCTCCAGCGCCCTGACCGCCCCTTCCGCCGGACCGTACCTGTCGGCTATCGCCTTCATTTCCAGACAGTCGGTTGTAATCACCCCGGCAAATTGCAGGCGTTCCCTCAACAGCCCGGTCACCACCCGATGGGACAGCGTCGCGGGAACCCCTTCAGGTTCAAGCTCGGAGAATACAATATGCGCCGTCATAATCATATCGACTCCGGCTTCAATCGCCCGTTGAAACGGCACCAGCTCAAGCGATTCCAGGCGCTCCATGGAGTGGCGGATTGTAGGCAGGTCGATATGGGAATCCATGCTTGTATCCCCGTGCCCCGGAAAATGCTTGGCGGTCGCCGTAATTCCCTCATCCTGAAAGCCGCGGACAGCCGCGGCGCCAAACCGCCCGACCAGCTGCGGGTCTTCACCGTAAGAACGGATACCAATAACAGGATTAAGCGGATTATTATTCACATCCACATCCGGTGCATAGTTTACATTGATGCCCAAGGCGCGCAGCTCCTGCCCGCTGATCCGGGCCGCTTGATAGACGCCTTCTTCGTCTCCGGCAGCACCAAGCGCCATGTTTCCCGGCGTCAATGTCACCCCTTCACGCACATGGATATTTTGGCCGCCCTCCTGGTCAATGGCGATCAAGAGGGGGGCGCCGCCGCCGGCACCGGCCAGCTCCTGAAGCTCCGTCGTCAGCCCGGATAATTGCTCCAGAGAACCGATGCTGCGGCTGAATAAAATAACACCTCCGGCGTGATGCTCCTGTACCAGAGAGCGAACCTCTTCAGTAATCTCCCGGCCGCTGAAGCCGCCCACCACAAGCTGTCCAACCTTTTTTTCCAAACTCCAATCGGAAATGTTCATTGCGCCTCTCCTTATGCATCCGGATAATCCCCAGAGCGTCCACTGACGGAATCGGATTCCGGCTTCTCTGAAGTGTCCTTATCGTACTTATCCGGTGCAGGCACGGTCAACACGCAATTTTCAACTCTTTTTTCGCCTGACAAAAACAGCCGGGATCAGCATATTATTCTTTATAATGACGGCTCCTCGTCCTTCAAGGCTTCCAGAATCTGTGCAGCCAGCTTGTCGCCGATGGACAGCGGACGGAAATCCTCGATGGCGGCTTCCTTAATTTTTTTGAGCGAGCCAAAATGCTTCAAGAGCAGCTTCCGGCGTTTCTCGCCGATGCCCGGAATGGAGTCGAGCTTCGAGGCCACCATCGATTTGCCGCGCTGCTCGCGGTGGAATGTAACCGCAAACCGGTGAACCTCATCCTGGATGCGCTGCAGCAGGTAGAATTCCTGGCTGTCCCGCTCCAGGCGCACCGGCTCGGCGGAATCGCCCACCAGCAGCTGCGCCGTCCTGTGCTTATCGTCCTTCACCAGACCGCAGACCGGGATGTACAGCCCCAGCTCATTCTGCAGAATATCAATGGCGGAAGAGATCTGCCCCTTCCCTCCATCGACCACAATCAGATCCGGCTGCGGCAGGTTCTCCTTCAGCACGCGCTCATAACGGCGGCGGATCACCTCGCGCATCGTTTCGTAATCATCCGGCCCCTGTACGGAGCGGACCTTGTATTTGCGGTATTCCTTCCGCGCCGGTTTGCCGTCTATGAAGACAACCATCGCGGATACCGGATTCGTCCCCTGGATATTCGAGTTGTCAAAAGCCTCAATCCGGCTAACCGACTCCAGGCCCAGGCTCTGGCCCAGGCTGGCGGCTGCGCCGGAGGTGCGTTCCTCGTCCCGCTCAATGAGGCGGAACTTCTCGTCCAGTGCAACCCGGCCGTTCTGGCAGGCCATCCCGACCATCTGCTTCTTCAGCCCGCGCTGCGGCACCAGCACCTTGACGCCCAGCCATTCCTGCAGGGCAGCCGCGCCGCCGGCCGCGTCCACGGTCCCTTCTGCGGCAGCCTCAGCCTCCGCAGCTTCACGCGCTGCAGCATTCAATGTTGCATCCGCCTGCTCTACAGGGGCCAATAACGGTGCATTCGCCCCATCCGCTGCCCCGGCGTTCTCCGGAGCAGCATCCGGCGCCCCTTCCGCACCGGCCCCCTCAGCTTCGCCGTAAGCGGCCAGTTGCGGCCTGCCGGATTTGTCCGTGCCCTCAAGCACCGTATCCGGCAGCAGGATTTCCTGCGGAAGCGCCGGATTGTCGCTGTAATATTGCGTCACATAGGAGATGAAATCGCTGTATGCCTCCCCGTAGAACGGGAACACGGAGGAGTGCCGCTGAATCATTTTCCCCTGGCGCATATACAGAATCTGCACGCACATCCAGCCTTTGTCCACGGCATAGCCGAATACATCGCGGTCTTTCGTATCGGCCGTGTTGATCTTCTGCTTCTCCATCACCGCATCGATGTGGATGATCTGGTCCCGCAGCTCCTTCGCCCGCTCGAAATACAGCTCCTCTGCGGCCTCCTGCATTTTCTTCTGCAGATCCTTCTTGACCGCCTCATGGCCGCCTCCGAGAAAACCGGCGATGCTCTGCGTAATTTCCTCGTAAGCGGACCTCTGCACCTCCTTCTCGCAGGGCGCCAGACACTGGCCCATGTGATAATACAGGCAGACCTCCTTGGGCATCACGCCGCATTTGCGCAGCGGATACATCCGGTCGAGCAGCTTCTTGGTCTGATGGGCCGCGTATGCATTCGGATACGGACCGAAATATTTGGCTTTATCTTTAATCACCCGGCGCGTAACCTCCAGGCGCGGATGAGCTTCATTCGTGATTTTCAAATAAGGAAAGGTCTTATCATCCTTCAAAAGCACATTATAACGCGGCATATGCTTCTTGATCAGGTTGCACTCCAGAATGAGCGCTTCCATATTGCTGGACGTAACGATATACTCAAAATCGGCAATATTGGCGACAAGCCGCTGGGTTTTGCCGTTGTGGCTGCCCGTAAAATACGAGCGGACCCGATTCTTCAAGACCTTGGCCTTGCCCACATAAATAATGGTGCCCTCATCATTCTTCATCAGATAGCACCCGGGCAGATCGGGCAGCAGCGCCAGCTTGTTGCGGATATTATCCATATAATCCATGATTTCTCCCCCACCTATACTGCACCGTAATAAGTTAAGTTTAAAATAAAAGTCTGGATGGGTTCAACCCCATACGGCGCAGCTCCTTCAATTCGACACACAAAGCGCCTCCGGATGAACCGGAGGCGCTTTGGCGGTGGGGCGTGAACGCCCCGCACAACAGCATCAGCAATGCTTATTGATGTTTGGCAACGATATTTTTAAGGGAATCCTTGGAGTTCAGTCCTACTACTTTATCAACAGGCTGACCGTCTTTGAAGAAGATCAGGGTTGGAATGCTCATGACTCCAAAACGGGAAGCCGTTTCCGGATTTTCATCGACGTTCAGCTTCGCAATTTTGACATCGTCTCCCAGTTCGGTGGACAGTTCTTCCAGAATAGGGGCAAGCATTTTGCAGGGGCCGCACCAAGGTGCCCAAAAATCTACTACTACAGTACCTTGACCTTCAACTTCACCTACAAAGGATTGGTCAGACACGTTAACGATAGCCATGATATTGTTCCTCCTTTAAGTTGTACGAAGCAATATCCGCTTCTATAACCTTAAGCCTAGTGTGGCGGGTTTACTCCGAATTTATAACGGGATGGATTGTTTCATGTAATATGATAACCAGATTACCATTTACCGACACATCCCCAGTATAACATATTTACAATGAGTTTGTGTAAGATTTCATAAAATTTAATTGTATAAAATATAATATTCCGCCGCGCAATCTTCTTTACAACGTTCCAGGGACTTCGTATACTTGAGGAAAGCGCATTAATTGTCAATGACTTCTCTCACATGTCTAACTGTAACCCACTAATTGCAGTCATGCAACTGCAAGGAGGAAAAAAGATGGATGTCAACGTGCAAGCACGCGACCCGCGGGAGCATGTCAACGAGGAGCCCCGCAATGACCTCGGCGATTTGATGGCCGGTTTTTTTGGAATGACGGGATTTATGACCGTTGTTTTCTTTGGCATGGTGATTATCAAGTTTTTGTCCGAATGAATAACCCCCGGCCGCAATATTCTATCTGTTCGTTCCCCGCTGATTCTCCCCGTGCAGCGGAATCACATCTACGAACGGGGCAATCCGGTCCATCAGCCGCTGGCCTTTGTAAATTTCTTCGCCGTCCTTGCTGGTGAAGCTCAGATGCTTCTCCAGACCCTCCAGCGGATAGTTGGAGGTGTAGAAGGTCGGCTTGCGGTCCATGCGGTAATTCAAAATCGCACCAAGCACATGATCGCGGGCCCATGGATTCAGATTCTCCGCCCCGATATCATCAAAGATCAGCAGATCACAATTTTTCATTGTATCGACAGTTTCCTTGAGCTGCTGACCGTCCAGCATAATCGACTTCAGCTCCTCAATAAAATCGGGCATGTACACAATAACTCCGCTGTATCCGGTAACTGCAAGCTCATGAAGCAGATAACACATCAAGAAGGTTTTCCCTGTTCCAAAGCCTCCATGCAAATAAATCCCCCGCGATGTCAGGCCATTGTCCCTGGCACTGGCAATATAATCGAATAATTTGTTCACTGCCGATACCCGGCGGGGGTCCTTGCCTGAGATATCGATCTCGTCGTAACCGCCGTTCAGCACACGCTCATCCACATAAAAGCTGCGGATACGCTTGCGGATGCTGTCCTGATTATCCTGGGCAACCTTAAGCTCACAGGCCGTCTTGCGCTCATACAGATCTGCCGTGCCGCCGACTGTCTCTACGGTAAGCTTGCTGTAGTGCCCCTGGAAGTCGTTCGGACAGTTCTCCAGGCCCGGGCAATTTGCGCAGTGGCGGCTTTCCTCCACATATTGATACAGGCGGCTCAGGTGAAGCCTCAGCCGCGATTCGTCCAGCTCGGGATGCTCATCCTGAAGCTGCTTCACCAAGGGATGGTTCAGCAGGTTCTGCTCAAGATCGCGGGAGCGCTGGCGCAGCGCGGAATTGTTCATTGAACGCAGCACTTCGCCCATAGACTCCATAGCCGCACCTCGCTTTCTTTACGGCGTCTTGGATACGCCTTTTTTCTTGCTGGCCTTGATTTCAGCCGCTTTCTTCATGAGCGCTGCGAACTCTTCTTCTGACACGGTTCCGGCGCTGCCGTCATCCAGCACAATCGGGATCTCCGGCTTCCCGGAACGCCCGCCGGGTTTGCTGTAACTCCGCTGGCGGGTACCGGCCGGGCCTGAAGTTCCCGCTGCCGCACCCTTGCCTTTGACCTTGGTCTGGTCACGGATATAGCGCACCGCCTTCTCGTACGTGTTCACCTGCTTCACCAGCATGTTCGAGGCAATCGCCTCCACAAAGTTGCGGTTCATCCGCTGGTCGCCTCCGGAAGCCACCATCGTCATCAGATAATGAATCAGCACATTGATGACTTCGCCGCCCAGCTTATAATTGAGATCAATCTTCTCAAAGGTATCCATCAGCTGCGTAGGCACCGCGCCCGGAAAAAAAGTCTGCAGCAGCCGTGTATAAGGCTCGTTGCGCAGCATCATATTATATTGGTGAATATCGCATTTGGATAAAAATTGCGGAGGCACCTCCACATAATATTCCATTTCAACCGGCTGCTCCAGCGGAGGGCTCGCATCATCGCCTTCCGCAGCGGACGCTGAACGCAGGGCCACCACTTTGGCTGCGGCAATCTCCCGCTTCTCCTGGCGTTTCATGTCCTGGCGGAAATGCTGGCTCGCCTTGTACTGGAGCGCGTCCATAATCACTTCGCCATCCGGCGTGAATACCCCGTCCTCATCCAGCAGGCGGGACAGATCCTGTGGGCCCAGCTCATATTTGTGGGCCACATAATTGATCATCCCCATCTGGGTATGGTCAAAGCGCAGCTTCTCAACATGGACCCGGTTAACGGATTCACGCGGAAACCGCAGAATAATATCACTGTAGCCGATAGCCGGTTCCCCGGTTTCATGCATGCCGGGCTGCTTGACCGTCGCGACCTCAGCCAGAGCCTGCTCCAGCTCATAATCGATCACATGGGTATTAAGCTGAAAAATATCATAAAAGGGCAGGGAAATATTCTCCTTGCCGACTGACCGGCGGCTCCATTCCTCCGGTTCCCGGTTCCAGAACTGCTCGCGCAGCGCCAACACGGCAAATTTGCCGATCTTGTCACGCAGCAGCAGCGTCAAATGCTGGGTGGCAAAAAAATCAGCAGGCGACAGCGGCGGCAGCAGTTCGTATTCGTACATATAATCATCGGTTTCCGCGACAAAGATACGGCAGGTCTGCAGCAGTCCCACCGCCTCCAGCCGGGATGCCTGATCCACGATATATTTGCGGCCTTTCTCATTCGGCTCAACACCCAGCGTCATGAACAGGCGCCGCTGCTGCTCCACCGGAGAGTAGCCGATAGCTTCTGCCGGAATATGCTCGAACAGGAGCCGGTACAGACTGATGGCAAAAGCGCCTACCATCGGCTGGTATACCGAGCTGAGCATACGTCCATCCACACTGCTTAGACCGAATTCGCGGGAAACGCAGTACCGATGATGTTCGGTGAAATGATGCAGGTGACTCATGCGCATCTGCGGATTACCTCCCTCTTTTTCTGCACGAATCCATTCAGATTTCTATTCTATCACAAAAGCTCCGCCCGGAAATGTAAAAAAAAGTCCAATTTCAGCGTTTATCCCCCGGATATCGACAGCTTGTTGCCCCTTGCTGGCGCTAGCGGAAAATACAAAAATATATCAACCAAGCCAAGAAAGACACCTGTCGGCGTCCTATATAAGAATGCTGCCATTTCAGTGGGAGGAGAAGAGCTGATTCCCTCGTCCAGCCGGCTTCGGGCGAATTCAAAGGTACTTCTGCCTTTGATTCCACCGTCCAGCCGGCTTCGGGCGAATTCAAAGGTACTTCTGCCTTTGATTCCCTCTACCTGCCCGCTGCGGCCAACGCAATCGCGCAGTTTGCCTGGCCGAAGTCCCGATCCATTTGTTCATACTACAGCGCAGCCGTGAAATAACGGATAAGCTTCGCTTCCCCCAAAACTTATAAATTCTTAGTTACTACTTAGGTACCCATATAGTGCATTTTGTACCAATTGGGATTTGAAACACTACATGTAGATGTTTATCTGGTCGTGTTGCCTTGAACATAGGTGCAAACTCAAATTTAAGTAGATAAAAAACACAACATAAAGTATTTAAGTAGCCTTTAAAATCAAAATGTTGTACCTAAAGTAGTTACAATTCTTATCTTTTAAGAAAAAACGGCCTCGCCAGCCCCGGACAAGGACAGCAGCCGTTTGTGTGTTGTAAAAGCTTCATCAGAACATTTTGTAGCCGCCCAGCCGCAGCTTCTGAATGGTCCAGCCGCTGAGCACCGCCCCGGCGAGTCCGGCAATCCCGGTGAGATAATCCACAACATGAAAGGTCGACAGATGCTCCCAGAGGGTCATGGCGCTCCGGTCCCAGATGGAGTAGACAACCACAGGCAGAATCACAATTACGAACAGGTAGGCCGGGAACCAGGTAGTCTTCATTAACATGTTAAGGATAAAGCCAATGCCAAACATCATGACAAAGAACAAAACGGCCAGAACAAATACAGGAATAAACCCCATTGTACCGTCATCCCCTCTCTCTATAAAGAACCGCACAGCAAACCTTAATTAATAGTAAGTTTACTAGAAAAAATGTAGCGAAGCAATGAACATTATCCTCACTCCAAGTGTCAGTGCGGCAAATTCAGAAGGGAGGCGTTTGCTCTTGCCCGCCCGCATGCGATACAATGCAAATAGAATCAAACGGATTGTACATATAAGCCTATGCTTCGAAACTAAGCGCATGCTTCCGAAGCCAGTTTTACGCGAAGTAATTTCTGACGGAGCCTATGCTTCGTAAAACTTTTAAGGAGTGAGACACATGAACGAAGCCGCGTTGACACTGGAAGGCTGGTATGCCCTGCATGACTTCCGCTCGCTGAACTGGACGGCCTGGACGGCCGCCGATGATGAAGAACGCGCCGTTGCCCTCGAAGAGCTGCATGCCTTTATGCAGGAATGGGGACCCGTGGAGGAAGCCGGGGAAGGAAGCACCGCAGTGTACTCCATTGTCGGCCAGAAGGCTGATTTCGTGATGATGTTTCTGCGGGAAAGCCTGGAAGCGCTGAATGCGCTTGAGACCGCTTTTAACAAAATCGCCTTTGCCCAATACACCAGCAAGTCCTATTCCTATGTCAGTATTGTGGAGCTTAGCAATTATGCGGCAGGCGGAAACGCCGGAGACGGCAGTGATCCTATGCAGAATCCGCATGTAGCCGCCCGCTTGAAGCCAATTCTGCCGCAAATGAAGCATATCTGCTTCTATCCGATGAACAAGAAACGCGAGCTGGCCGACAACTGGTATATGCTCGATATGGAGAAGCGCCGCGAGCTGATGTATTCGCATGGACTGATCGGCCGCGGGTATGCCGGCAAGGTGAAGCAGATTATCACCGGCTCTGTGGGCTTTGATGACTGGGAATGGGGCGTTACCTTGTTTGCCGAAGATGCGCTGCAATTCAAAAAGCTGGTCTATGAGATGCGCTTTGACGAGGTCAGCGCCCGCTACGGCGAATTCGGCCCGTTTTATGTCGGCAATCTGCTGACCCCGGAAAGCTTAGAGGAAATGCTGAAGCTATAGCAGGAAAAGATAATTCATAAAGGGAAGGGTGCCAGATAGGCGATCCTTCCCTTTATTTGAGTTTCTGGTAATCAGTAAACGCAAATAGACCGCCCTCCAAGCAAGGAATGCGGTCTAATAAATAAGTATATACAAATTTAAAGCTTCATGCCGACGGGTCTTCGCCGTCAACCTCTTTCCCTTCCCGCAGGCCCTCCAGGTATTCCGCCGTCGCCCGGTCGCGGGCCCGGCCCTTGTCCTTCAGGCGCTCGATCGCCGGGAGAATCAGGATGTCGATTTCCTTCTGAACAATGTAGGCCAGATCGTAGCGGCCCTGATCCTCCAGATAAGAGCCCGCCTCAATCAGACCGTTGTACCGGTCCAGCTCCTCACGCGTCAGCAGTCCGCGGACTTGCACGCTGCAATGGCGCATCTTAAAAGAATCTTCCTTTCTTGAGCACCAGCGGAATGCCGCCGATGATGAACAGGTAGCGCATGTCTACAACCTTTTTCAGCTGAGCCGCTGTCCAGCCCTTATATTTCTTCTCGCCGACCACGGCAATGCCTTGGCCCTTGCCCAGTGAAGCTACGGTTCCCTTGTTGCTGAAGGCAAACTTCTTGGGCTGCTGGCTGCGGATTGCGGCCACGAGATTATGCGCGCAGCATTCGCCCTGCTGCATGGCAATTTGTGCCGTTGGCGGATACGGGCGTCCTTCCGGATTAATCATCAGCGAGCCGTCGCCGATAATAAAGATATTCTCATGTCCCGGAGCGCGCAAATATTCATCCACCTTCACCCGTCCGCGCATGGCTTCAAAGCCCGCCGCTTCGATCAGACGGTTGCCGCGGATACCTCCGGTCCAGACAATGGTAGAGGCTTTGATCTCCTCACCGGTTGCGAGAATAACGCCGCCCGGCAGACATTCCTTGATCGCCACGCCAATCTTGAAGGTCACGCCCTTCTTCGTCAGTACAGTCATCGCATGCTCTACCAATTCAGGCGCAAAGCCCGGCAGTGCCGTCGGAGCAGCCTCTACATTGTAGATATTAACCATGCTCGGATCTACATCATATTCCTTGCACAGCGCCGGAATGCGGTCTGCCAGCTCCGCCACAAACTCAATGCCGCTGAAGCCGGCGCCGCCCACAACGAAATTAATATGCTCCTGTGCATTATTCTCATTCTTGTATTTGGCGAATTGATACTCGATATGCTCACGGATCAGACGCACGGAATTAATGCTGCGGATGGTCAGCGCGTATTTGTCCAGCCCCGGAATGCCAAACGTTTCCGGCTCCCCGCCCAGGGCGATCACAAGATAGTCATAGGACAGCGTTCCGTCTTCCAGAATCACCTTTTTTTGCTGGGTGCGAATTTCCTGCACGGAAGATTTTACGAGATCGATTTTGAATTCATCAATTAGTTTGGAAATAGATACGCGGGTATGCTCGATGCTGTCTGTACCCGCAGCAGGCATATGCAGATGGGTCGTGAAATAGTGATACTCATGGCGGTTCACCAGTGTCACGTCCGCTTCGTTATAATTCAAAGCTTTCTGCAGCCGCTGCGCGGTCAGAATACCTCCATATCCCGCGCCTAGGATAACGATTTTGGGAATACTGCTCATGTTCCGGCTCCTTCCAACAGGTGAATCTGTCTATGTGTTATTTTTTGTAAAAAAATTCGGTTTCTTTTGTGAATTTATACACTTAAATTCAGAAGAATTTCCAATTAAACTTAAAGGATTTCTAAAATAACCATATCTATTGTAAACCTTAGTATCGTTTTAATCAAATACAATCATACAATAAAATGTCACAAACTTCTGTGGAAATCAAGCCTTTGCAGGCAGGTGCCACAATGTTTATAATGTTAGATAGGCCAATATGGCGATTTGAAACTATCAACTCGGAGGTGTAATACTACGTGACACTTGAGCAATCCGTTCCTATGAGCGATCTGCTGATCATAGGAGGCGGTCCAGCCGGGATGTTTGCCGCTTTTTACGGCGGGATGCGCCAGGCATCGGTAACCCTTATTGAAAGTATGCCCCAGCTGGGGGGGCAGCTCGCTGCTCTTTATCCTGAAAAATATATTTACGACGTAGCCGGATTCCCAAAGATCACCGGTCAGGAGCTGGTGGAGAACCTATCCCGGCAGATGGACCTGTTTCAGTCCGATATCCGGCTGGAGGAAAAGGTTGTTTCGCTTAAAAAGCAGGACGAGCGCCATTTCGTCGTGACCACCGATAAAGCGGAATATCACAGCAAAGCAGTGATTATCACCGCGGGCGTAGGTGCTTTTGAACCGCGCCGTCTGGAGCTTCCGGAAGCAGCGCGTTTCGAGAAAGCCAATCTGCATTATTTTGTAAGCGATCTGAATGCATTCAAGGACAAAAAAGTGCTGATCAGCGGCGGCGGCGACTCTGCTGTGGACTGGGCACTGATGCTGGAACCAATCGCTGAGCAGGTAACCCTGATTCACCGCCGTGATAAATTCCGCGCACATGAGCACAGTGTGGAGAACCTGATGGCATCCAAGGTCAATGTAATTACGCCTACGGAGATCACTGAGCTGCACGGCGAAGAATTCATTACCAAGGTAACCTTGTCCCATATCAAAACCAAAGAAACACAGGAGCTTGAAGTAGACAGCGTCATCGTCAATTTCGGCTTTGTCTCCTCGCTGGGGCCGATTGCCGAATGGGGTATAGATATTGACAGCAATTCCATCGTGGTGGACTCCCGCATGGAGACCAGCATTCCCGGCATCTTCGCCGCCGGCGATATTACCACATATCCGGGCAAGCTGAAGCTGATCGCTGTCGGATTTGGAGAAGCGCCTACCGCAGTCAATAACGCCAAGGTCTATCTCGATCCGGACGCCAAGCTCTCTCCGGGGCACAGCAGCAATCTTAAGCTGTAGCTTCACGTTCTTCTCTGATATTGTACCAAGCAGAAACGGTGCCGTCCTCTTCTAAGGACGGCACCGTTTCTGCAAGAAATAGAAGGATAATTTATAGCGGGCAGCATATAAATTCTTATACTTAAATAAAAGGGTATCCTTTCAGGTTGATTGCACTTCAACTTGAAAAGATACCCTATTTTGTGCTGCTTGCGGTTAAATTGATAGATTTGCTGCAAAGGTATGCCCTGAGCTTTAGTGAAGAACCGCATGAACTGGAGAGTGTAAGTTCCGTTTGCGAATTTCAGCGAGCAGCAGAGCGATGAAATCATGCTCTAATTGCAGTTCTATAGCTCTATGGTAGGAGTCCAAGAGCATCTCATCCGACAATTCAACCATAACGTTCACCTACCTTTCCTTTATTTGAATCTGAATCTATCATAGCAAACTATCATTTCTCGAACAAGCGTTCCCACTATCCACAAGCAACTGTGGAAATCCTGTGCATAATATGTTAGTAAGGGTTAAGAAGTCATTCACTGCACAGTGGACTGTGGGGATAACAGTTATACACAGGCTTCATCCACAGCAGCTTTGCCCAGAAATATTTTTACAATGTTCATAATCCTGTGGATTTTTTTTATGTTATATTACCTCGTCTACCACACAACTAAACGCAATTTTAACTTATTACTGTATTTATCGTCAATTCAAAAATATTTGTTAATCACTTTGGACGTGTGTTCACTTCCAAAATCCATATTTTCCCTCTTTGATCCACGGCATAATCAAATCCAAGCTCACCTATCCCCGGAAAGTGCCCTTCCAAGAGTTCTATGCAGGTTAGAGTCAGACGCCGCATCTCCGCTTTTTTGGCAGAAGTCTTGACCCGGGGCAACGATCTTCTCAGGCCTTCGCGGCAGCTCAACATCGTGCCGCCCTTGCAAAGATTAGTCACGAACAGCCCCGGGCGGGCCAATCTTCCCACCATGGAGCGAAATTCCCAATGCTCTCCGTTCTTCACCACCTTGACCCGATAATCAATAGGACGTCCATTAATCCGGGCCAGCGAGATGCATTGCTGCATTAAATATCTCCGTTTGACCTTGAACGTGTCGAGTGCGCGTCTCATCGCTGAGAAGTCCCGAAACATTCTTGTGCTGTGCATATACGTGAAGCCATACCCCCGGCCGCTCCGGAACACCTTGATCACCCCGTAGCCGCCGCCGCCCACCACAGGTTTTATTACGGCAGCACCGTATTTCCCCAGCATTCCTAACAACCCAGCAGCGCTATATTCCATCGTTCTCGGAATGTAACCGGCAACCCGCGGATCGCTGAGCAGCGCCTCGGTTTTCAGCCACTTGCTGGCCAGTTGTCTTCCCGCCATTGTTTTCCCACTCCTTTCGCATTCCAGCCTACCCTATACTTTACTCAGAAAAGGTCCCGCCCTCCTGTATGATTGTCCGTGTAAGCAGTGCGCACAGCAAAAAAGGGCATATAGCCGCAGGGCCTTATGTCCCGGTATATTCTTGAGGGCGGCGGAGATGCTGCAGGCTCCGGCAACCCGGCTGACGGGAATCGACAGCAACCGCCAGGAGCGGAAACAGGTGCGGAGGATGACGAATTTTCTGGCTGGCATCAGCATTTTGAACATTTAATGAAGTTATATATACCGCGGCTGATTTTATCAGGATTAATTGTTGCGGCTGGTGGGGATTGGACGGCTTGCTTCCTTTGGCGGGCCCGGATACTTTTTGCTGGAAAATCCTAAAAATCCATTGTATTATGGCCTGGAGGGGAGGCCACTTCATGGCAGAGCTGTTTGAGGTGCTGTACTGGTTCGCTATGGTTGCCATGACGGCTGTCCTGGCGGGTATTACGGCGCTGGTGTGCGCACTGGGCTTCAAATTCATCAAAGACCGCCGCCGGGTCCTTGGCACGGGCTGCATCGCCTTTTCTCTGGGTGCCGCCGCACTGATCATCTTTATGATTAATATCAAATTTATTATTCCCGCATGATTGAAAGAGTGTGAGTTTTGCCTGCCTGCTGCCCTGCTACAGAGCATTCTGTGCAGGGTATTTTTTGTGATCCTCCTGCCACTGCCCTCTTTACTATAATCTATGAAAAAGCTCGCCGGCGGCTTGTGCAAATGGACAGCTTGATTCGCTGATATTCCTGGTTTAAGGGCGGAAATCTGCCGGCGAACTTCAAGCCCCGGCGGTGCAGTAAAGTCCTGCAATCCGGTCCGGCTTTTTTGTGATGGAAAAGTTCCCCCGCCCTGCGACGGACTGAGCCGCTCTTATTTCGGGCGAAAGCCCTGGTTTCACCATGCTAACGGATTCCAGTGCGGTTATATTACCATCTTAGCGGGAAAAAGTACCACTAATTGAACCCATTGGGCTCGTGGAGGACTCGTAGCGGGAAAAAATAACACTAATTCTGCTGAAAGCAGCCCTATGGGGGAGCGGGGCTGAAATTAGGTGTACAAAATCCCATTAAAGCCGCTTTGCAGCCACGATTCCAGCGAATTAGTTTTACTTTTTCCACTTAGTTAGTGCGTTACGTTTCCTTTCAGCATTCAGAATTTGTTCCAATCCGGCAGCAACTCCGTCATTATCATTGGTTTCTGTAACCCTGCTTGCGATATCCTTCAGCTCCTGGATGGCATTGCCCATGGCATACGACCTGCCGCAAGCCCTGAACAACCCGATATCGTTATGATCATCGCCAAAAACCACCGCCGCTTCTTTGGGCAGCCCCAGCTTCGCAAGAACATTCAACACCGCCGATTCCTTGGAGGCTTTCTTGGACATGATTTGGATAAGTGTTCCGTTGTCCGTGACCAGAATATTGAGCTCGGTATGGAATTTTTCCCGGAGCGCTTCCACGTTCATTGTTCCTGTGATCAGAATTTTTGTGGCATCATATGCCTTAAGCTCTTCCAGGGACTTCACAACCGGATTCCCTTTTACATTCATAACCGTGGAATAATCGACTTCCTTGAGGCTGAACCACTCATCCTGAACTTCAATTCCAATCTCAAGATCGGGATGGCTGCTGACACAATGATCGAATACCGCCGCCGTGATGCTGGAATGAATTGGCTCATGAACGTTGATCCCCAGCTGCCGGCAAGCGGTCATCGCGCCATTGTAATACACAAACGAACCGATATCCAACCATTCTCGGGGCAAAAACTCCTTAACGGCCCGGGGCGGCCGCGCAGTGGCAAAAATCAGCTTCATCCCTTGTTCATGGCAAGCCATTACACTGTTGTAACTGCGCGCGGAAATTTTTTTATCCGAATTCAACAGCGTCCCATCCAAATCCAGTATTACTGCGGAATACTTCATTATAAGAATCTCCCCCATAAGATAAGCTATTGAATTCTCTGGTATTAATTGGAATTTCAATTCCTTTTAGGCTGCCTAATTCCATAATATCCTGAACAACAAAAAACCTCCAGGTACAGCACCTGAAGGCTTCGTATCAAATGTATTAGAACGTTAGCAAGGCTCCGCCGCAGGCTTGCCCGCATCATCCTTCGTGCGGAAAGACGATCCGCAGCCGCAGGTGGCGATAGCGTTCGGGTTGCTGATGGTGAAGCCGCCGGTCATGCCGGACTCTTCAAAGTCGATCTCCAGGCCGTTGAGATAGCGGATATCGTCTTTGCTGACAACTACCTTCATGCCTTGAACATCCAAGTATACATCCTGGTCGGTCTCATTGTCATCGAAGCCCATTGCATAGGAGAAGCCGCTGCAGCCGCCCTCCGTTACGCCAAGGCGAAGGAACATGTTCGGAATCTCCTGCCCGGCCAGCATCGTCTTGAGCTGTCCTGCTGCAGTTTCACTGATTGTAATCATGGTTTCTAACCTCCTAATGAAGTATTCTGTATCAGACGGCCGTCCGGCCAAAAAATAATTATCTATATAAAATCAAGTATACTCCACTATTTCCATGCTCTCAAGTCAAAACTGCACCGGCCCGGATCATTGCATTCTGCAAATTCCATCTCTTCTCAGCGGTTGCTCGCCCTCTGTGAGAGGTTTATAATAGGAAAAGCAATATGCGTAAAATTCGGAAAATTGTCACGCAGGCACCTGACATCGCAGTTATTTGTAATGGACGGCCACTCCCGATGTTTGTTTCGGGGATCATTCTGCGATGCATTTGCCTCGCCAAAACCTTCAGGAGGAAATTATATGTCTACTCTTATAACACCCCACACCGACGCCAGAATGGCGAACATTATTGAGAAGGTTCGCGGCGGAGAACGATTAAGCTTGGAAGATGGCGTTTATTTATATGGAAGCAACGATTTGCTGACCATTGGCCAGTTGGCCAACGAAGCCAATCAGCGCAAGAACGGAAATAAGGTGTATTTTATCGAAAACATGAGCCTGTATTTCACCAATGTCTGCGAAGCGCACTGCGCATTCTGCAATTTCCGCAAGGATGACGGTGAGGAGGGCGCATATACCCTTTCAGGTCAGGAAATGGTGCAATATGTCGAACAGCATATCCATCCCGGGGTACGGGAGTTCCATATTGTCGGCGGCCATAATGATAAGATGCCCTTCCAGTATTACGTTGATTCACTCAAGGCTTTGAATGAAGCGTTCCCGGAGGTTACTCTCAAAGCATACACAGCGGCGGAGATTGATTTCTTCACGCGAATCAGCGGACTCAGCATCCGTGAAGTGCTGGAGGAACTGCGTGCAGCCGGACTACAGTCTCTGACAGGCGGCGGCGCGGAAATTCTGTCCGACCAATACCGCAAAAAAATGCGTGTCAACAAAGCCAATGTAGAGGAATACCTGGAGGTGCACCGGACCGCACACCAGCTTGGGATGAAAACACATACCACCATGCTGTATGGATCGATTGAATCCCACGAGGACCGTGTGCGCCATATGCTTCAAATCCGCGATCTGCAGGATGAAACGAACGGCTTCATGGTGTTCATCCCTCTGTCCATGCAGCCCAAGAACAAGAACGCCGGAATCATGCGCCGCAACTCGGCTTACGAGGATCTCAAAACGATTGCGATCAGCCGGCTGATGCTGGACAATTTCGATCATATTAAGGCTTACTTCATTAATATTGGGCCACAGCTCACCCAGGTTGCCCTCAGCTTCGGAGCCTCTGATGTGCACGGCACGATTCTCAAGGAGCGCATCAGTCATGCGGCCGGGGCTTTGACTCCGGAAGGACTGACCCGCGAGGAATTGATCTGGCTGGTGAAGGGCGCCGGACGGATTCCGGTTGAACGTGACACATTCTATAACGAAATTAAGGTATACGAATAACTGCGACAGCTGCTGCAATGATCATCCGAAAGGAAGATGTCATGAGAACATTACTCGTCTTGGGCGGCGGCTACGGCGGCCTGGCCCTCATTCAAGGATTACTCGACAACCATCTCCCCCATGATGTTGAAATTGTACTGATTGACCGGATGCCTTATCAGGGAATAAAGACGGAATATTACGCACTGGCTGCGGGTACCGTTAACGATTATCATCTGCGCATCCAGTTTCCGGTTCATCCCCGTCTCACGGTACGTTACGGCGAAGTAGGCTCCATTGATCTGGAGAGCCGGATGATATTCCTTGAGACCGGGGAACCCGTATCCTATGACATCCTGGCCATCGCGCTGGGCTGCACGGACAACTATCATAATATTCCCGGAGCGCAGCAGTATACCTGCAGTATCCAGAGCTTCTCGGGTACGCGCGAAACGTATCGCCGCCTGAACGATGTGAAGCCTTACGGAACCGTTAACATTGTGGGCGGGGGACTCAGCGGAGTGGAAATCGCAGCAGAGCTTCGGGAGAGCCGTCCGGATCTGAACATCTCCATTCTGGACCGCGGGGAACGCGTGCTGTCCTCTTTTCCCGCAAAGCTGTCGCAGTATGTGGAAGAATGGTTCAGCGAGCATCACGTCGAGACCCTGGCGCGGATTTCGGTCTCCCACGTCGAAAGGGATGCCATATTCAATGGCACCCAGGCTATTCCTGCTGATGTTACCGTATGGACCGGAGGCATCCAGCCGGTGAAGGTGGTGCAGCAGCTGGAGCTGCCAAAGGACAGGGGCGGACGGGTTATTGTAGGAGAATATTACAATGTGGCTGATTATCCCGAGGTCTATGTGATAGGCGACTGCGCCAGTCTTCCCTTTGCCCCCAGCGCTCAGGCTGCCGGAGCACAGGGTGAACAGGTGGCCCAGATTATTCAGGCCCTGTGGCGCGACGAAACGCCGAAGCTGCACAAAATTAAGCTGAAGGGCACTCTTGGCTCCCTTGGTAAAAATGCCGGCTTTGGCCTGATGGGCCGCCGCTCTGTGATGGGACGGGTTCCCCGCCTGTTGAAAAGCGGTGTGCTCTGGATGTCCAAGCGGCATTTCGGCTAGAACAGGCGGCGCCGGACTAATCGATCTCAAGGCTGTCCCAGGCTTCCTGTTCCTTAATGGCAGCCTCAATGGCTTCTTCAAGCTCTGCCGGAGTCTCCGCTTCAATAATCTCCCCTTCAAGCATGGCGAACGGCTGCAGGTAGCATTGCCCGCAATTGTTCAGGCAGCCGTATTCGATGACATCATATTCGGGATTTTGTTCCAGCTTGCGCTTAAGCGGTTCCGTGCCGTGTCCGATATTGCTGGCACAAAATTCAATAAGTGGTCTCATGATGTTCTCCTTATTCTGTGTGAACCATTTTATTTTTTAACTTTTTGTACTATAATAAACATACGAAAGGAGTGATTGAGAAATGAGTGAGAATGCACAAAGCACAACCATGTATGATGAAGTATTGGAAGTGCTCGATAAGCTTCGTCCGTTCCTGCAGCGCGATGGCGGCGACGTCGAACTGATCGATGTCGAAGACGGCATTGTGAAGCTGAAGCTTATGGGTGCCTGCGGCAGTTGCCCCAGCTCCACGATCACGCTTAAAGCCGGGATCGAACGCGCCCTCCTTGAAGAAGTAGAAGGCGTGGAAGAAGTTATTCAAGTATTCTAATCCCGTTTCATAACGATCCCGGCCTCCGATGAAGAGGCCGGGATTTTTTTAATTATAGTGGATTTCACATTTGGCTTCAACCTTAGAACCTACCCCAAAATAAGTTATCGGGAATGAACGGATTAAAGACCCGAGGCTGCTCCAGCCGCCATTTCTGGCTTCCGGGCAACCTCTGGTCTGTAGTTTGTACATGTTCAGCTAAGATATCAGCTTAGAATGCAGGAATAATCGAGCCTTGGTATTCCTCTTCAATGAAGGCTTTGGCTTCCGGGGAAGTCAATGCGGCTGCAAGCTTCTGAATGGCATCCGAATCCTTGTTATCCGGACGGGCTACCAGCAGGTTGGCGTAAGGAGAATCGGTTCCTTCGATGAACAGAGCATCCTTGGTCGGAACCAGATCCGCTTCCAGCGCAAAGTTGGTGTTGATCAGGGCAAGATCCACTTCATCCAGCTGGCGCGGCAGCATAGCGGCTTCCAGCTCAACGATTTTAAGATTCTTCGGGTTCTCGGTAATGTCTGCTGTGGTGGAGGTGATATTCGTATCGTCCTTGAGCGTAATCAGGCCGTTCTTGGCCAGCAGGATCAGTGCGCGTCCGCCATTGGTGGCATCATTCGGAATTGCTACTTTTGCACCGTCAGCCAGCTCGTCGACCGATTTGATTTTTTTGGAGTAGGCTCCGAAAGGTTCTACGTGAACCGCCGTTACGGATACCAGGTCCGTGCCGTTCTGCTGGTTCTGGTCATCCAGGTACGGCTTGTGCTGAAAGAAGTTGGCATCCAATTCTTTCTCGGCAAGCTGTGTGTTAGGCAGGATATAGTCCGTGAATTCCTTGATTTCCAGCTTGATCCCCTGTGCCTCAAGAAGTGGAGCAATAGCCTTCAGAATTTCGGCATGAGGCACTGGCGATGCGCCAATCACAAGGGTTACCGGCTCTGCAGCCGGTTCGGCCGAAGCATCCGCTGCCGGAGCATTCGTGGCCGCAGAGTCCGCTGCATTATTGGTATTATTATTGTTGCCGCAGGCTGCAAGCACCAATACCAAGGTCAAGCTGAAGAATGTGAGCAATACTTTTTTCATCTGTAAATCCCCCTCAAATAATTATGTGTGTATGAATAAGGTTCTATATGGCTGTACCTTATTTCCGGGTAAAATGTTGAACCAGCCTGTCGCCGGCCATTTGCAGCAGCTGAACCAGGATAACCATCAGCGCTACGGATATAATCATGACCTCCTTCTGATAGCGGTAATAGCCATAACGGATAGCCAGGTCCCCCAAACCTCCGCCTCCGATCATTCCCGACATCGCCGTGTACGAGACCAATGTAACGATGGTAATCGTCACACCGGCCAGCAGACCCGGACGAGCCTCAGGCAAAAGCACACGCCAGACGATTTGCCCCGTGGATGCTCCCATCCCTTGCGCCGCTTCGATCACTCCACGGTCAACCTCCCGCAGGGCCGTCTCTACCAGCCGGGCAAAAAACGGAGCTGCCCCGATCACCAGCGCCGGAATGGTTCCCAATACACCAATCGATGTCCCCATAATCGATTTGCTCAAAGGAATCAAAGCAACCATAAGGATGATAAAAGGCACCGAACGCAGGATATTCACGACGAACGATAATGCCGAGTATACCGCCCTCATAAATGAGTTATTAGATCTGCTCCATAAATATAACACAATTCCCAGTGGTAAACCAAGGATAATTGTGAAAATTCCGGAATAAGCCAGCATTCGAAGCGTAGCTATACCTGCATCAAGCATTTCTTTCCAATTAATCACGTTAAAGTTCAAACCGCCCATCAGGCGAACACCTCCACATCAAGACCTTGGGCCGCCAGTTCGGCAAGGGTCGCCTCAACAGCCTCGAAGGTTCCCTCAAAGCGCACAATGAGCTGGCCGTAAGGCACATCCTTGAGCGTCGAGATGGTTCCCTGGAGAATGGCAAAATCCACGCCTGTCCCCCGGACCACATGGGAGAGAGTAGATTCATAAGTCTTTTGTCCAAGGAAGGTGATCTTGACCGCTTTGCTGTATTGTCGATGCACGGTATCCAGCGCTGCGCGGAGCGGCCCGTCCTGCTGGCTTTCGCTGCGGATGAAATCCTTCGTCACTTCATGCTTCGGCTTCAGGAACACCTTGGCCACCTCGCCCTGCTCGACAATCCCGCCGCCATGGATTACCGCAACCCGGTCGCAAATGCTCTGAATGACATGCATTTCGTGGGTAATCAGCACAATGGTCAGGTGAAACCTCCGGTTAATGTCCAGCAGCAGGCGCAGGATGGAGTCGGTCGTCTGCGGGTCAAGCGCCGAGGTTGCTTCATCACAGAGCAGCACATCCGGATCGCTGGCCAGAGCCCGGGCTACGCCGACGCGCTGCTTTTGGCCGCCGGACAGCTGGGAAGGATATTTGCGGCGATGCTCTTCAAGACCCACAAGCGCCAACAGCTCAAGCACTTTGCTGTCAATCTGTGCTTTGGAGGTCCCCGCCAGCCGCAGCGGAAAAGCGATGTTGTCATACACCGTGGCGGAAGACAAGAGATTAAAGTGCTGAAATATCATGCCGATCTTGCGCCGCTGCTC
The DNA here is from genome assembly GCF_019352175.1 of Paenibacillus sp. S150. Taxonomy (GTDB): domain Bacteria; phylum Bacillota; class Bacilli; order Paenibacillales; family Paenibacillaceae; genus Paenibacillus_AQ. Next base: position 42,528 of record NZ_JACBYI010000004.1, on the reverse strand, counting down.
CTGAAGCTGCCCCTGGCTGAGAGCCGTTAATTCCACTCCATCGACCCAAACCTCGCCGTTTGTCGGGCGTTCCAGCAGGTTAATGCAGCGGATCAGCGTGCTTTTGCCCGCCCCGGAGTGGCCGATGACCCCGAAGATTTCACCTTTTCGAATGGACAGATCCAGTCCGGAGAGCGCCGTTGCAGCTTTGCTGCCTTTTCCGTAAACCTTGGTCAAACCTTTCAGCTCTATCAAAACTATGTGTCCTCCCCCAAGTATCCCTTATAAAAAAACAAAAAGGCCTCTTCCGATTGATTGCAGATCGCAAGAGGCCCTGTGATTAAGTTAATCATGCCTTCTCATCTGCCAACGACCGCAAACCACGCGGCATTGTAGGAATTAGCACCATGACATTTGTACAGAACGCATTGCGCCTTCCGTACGAATCGGTTGCCGGGCTTCATCGGGCCTGTCCCTCCGCCGCTCTCGATAAGAGTGAATTATGCAATTAGTTGCCGTAGCATGTTAGATGTTAACACAAATTCAAGTATAGTAAGTTTCAGTTTTTTTGTCAAAGGGAACTTTTAAAGGAAGAAGCTGGTCCGGTCTTCATATTTGCAGCAATTTCACCCTTATGCCACTGCTCAACGCTGTACCTGAATGCGGCTGCCAAGGATTTGCAGACCATCTCCAGGCTCTGCTTCAGATCCTCCAGATGGCTGTCCAGATCCTCCAGATGAATTTTGTCATGGAGGCCCTGATGCCGCTGCCACAGATCATCCTGCATTTCAGCGTTCATATAGTGAATCTCGGCGTTGCGGCGCTTGCGGAGGTTCTCGATCGGGTCGCGGTAGGAGTTCTTGATCTTTTCCAGTTCACCCGCGAGCGCTGTATGCTCATTCTGCAGCTGAAACTGGCGGAGCACCGTGAAATAGGAGAAATGGGCTTTGACTTTGCCGGTATTCAGGCCATACAGACTGTTGAGCACCGTACCCAGCTTGTCCAGCAAAGAGAATACACGAATGAAGCCATTTTTATAAAAGTAAACATAACGCGCATATTCGCCCTGCTCCATAGGCGACATATCATCCATATAACCGGCAACCACTGATTTGCGGAAAAAAGCGGCCGCGAACCAGCTTTGCTCCAGCTCATCCAGAGAGGAGATCAGCCCGCGCGTCCAGATTTCCAGCTTGCGGGATTCGTGGTCGCGGTCTTCATGCGTGTTCATTTCCTTGCGCAGCAGGGATGCGGCCTTAGCCATATTTTCCATGGCTTCAGCCAGCACCCCGCTGTTCTCGCGGGGCGGTTCACCCAGTAATATCCGCAGCATCCTGCATCCTCCTCAGTTTGGAAAATAGCTCCTCCAGTTGCGGTCAACCCGCCGGACAATATCCTCGCGCGGAACCAGCTCCTCCGGATAGCCCTGCTTCATCCGGGCATCGATCACAAGCGGCAGCTTGTAGCCGATATGATGGCGTTTGATCTCATATTCCGCATAGATGTCGCTTGCCGGATCGAACCATGTGAACAACGTCCACAGGAATGAAGTTTGTGTGCGCACCGCTTCAGAGGCGTTGTCCACCACAATCACCAGCGGCCAGGCCGTGGCCTGCCCACGCAGAAAAGCAAGCAAGCGGGAGGCCAGCTTAGGGTCCTCTTCATAGGATGCACCGGAAACGGCCAGACATCCCCGGCAGTAAGGAATTGCCTCTGCAATGCCCGGAATCAGACCTTCTGTGTAAGCATAAGGCAATTCACGGACGGCACGCCCAGCGCCCAGCATAATGGCCTTGCTGCCACGATTCACGGGATTAACCCCCTGGTCCTGCTCATCCTGGGCAGTATTTCCGTACACCAGGAGATCTGAGGCCGGATTGAAACGCTCCAGCACGCTTTCCAGCAGCTTCGGGAAATCCGTTAGCTCCACCGGTTCATCGGTCAGCAGCAGAAATTTGGTCAGGGACAGCTGGCCCTCACCCAGAATGCGGGAAGCTGATACCAGCGCTTCTCCCGGATAGCCTGCCCGCACGACGGCAGACACCAATGAATGCGGGCCAGCCTCCGAATACTCCCACAGCGCTTTGACTGAAGGCATCAGCAGCGGGTAAACGGGGGCCAGCAGCCGCTGTATGTACTCCCTGAGATAATAATCCTCCTGCCGCGGCTGTCCGACAACGGTTGCGGGAAAGATGGCATCCTTGCGGTGCCAGATACGCTGCACATGCATTACCGGAAAATCCCTCGGAAAAGAATAATACCCGTAGTGGTCACCGAAAGGGCCCTCCGTTCGCCGTTCCTGCGGTGCAACCAGTCCCCGGATGGCAAATTCCGCTTCGGCCGGAATAGAATGCCCGCCCATCGGATCTTTAACCATCTGCAGCTTGCCTCCCAGCACGAGGGATGCCAGCATCAGTTCGGGCAACCGCTCCTGCACGGGAGCAGCGGCGGCGGCAATCAATGCCGGAGGTCCCCCCAGAAAAATTGATATCGGCAGCGTCTCCCCGAGAAGCTCAGCTTCCCTGTGATGGAAGCTGCCTCCCTTATGATTCTGCCAGTGTACTCCCGCCTTGCTCTCGTCATAAATCTGGACGCGGTAGATCCCGAGGTTATGGTCTTGCGGCCGGGTGATGCTCTCCGTATAGACAATCGGCAGGATAATGGAAGGACCTCCATCCCCGTGCCAGCTGGTGATGTGCGGCAGCTCCTTCAGCGGATCTGTGCTGCGGCAGACTCCGAGTACCGGTGCTTCGCCCTGCGGCACATTTCGGGTCCCGACCTTAAGCAGGTCCAGCAGCAGTCTTTTTTCCTTCCACATCCCGGATGCTGTAGGCGGGAGAAAGGATTCGATTGCCCCTGCCAGCGTCTTCATCAGCTGCTCGGGACGGGTTCCGAAGGCCTGGTTGGCTCTGCGGACCGTCCCGAACAGATTTGTCGCAACCGGAAAAGGGGTCCCGGTTACATTCGTGAAGAGCAGAGCCGGCCCTTCTTCCCTTACAATACGCCGATGAATCTCCGCCAGCTCCAAATAAGGGTCCACCGGAGCATCAATAACGGCAAGGTCCTCATCCCGGCGGAGCTGTTCAATCCATTGACGCAAATTGCTGTATCCCACTATATCGTTCCTCCTCAAACAGGGCGCTATCCCACATAAGTTTGATGAGCGTAGCTTATTTATTCGCTCTTTCCAGCTGCCATACGCGCACGCTCATGTAGCACAGTACACCGAAAAGTCCGGCAACCAGCAGAATATGCGCCAGCGCGGCAAACAGGTACAGCCGTTCATTGTACAGGGTATGGACAACAGCAGCGCCGCTGAACACCTGAAGCAGACACAGCACTACGGCGGCAACGCCAAGCGCTCTCAGCTCAGGCAGTGCTTTATGCTTCCAGAACGCGATATGTCCAAGACCTGCTACCAGCAGCAACAGCAGCGCTGCCGCAATCCTGTGTATAAAAACAACCGCCACACCGCCCGACAGCTCCGGAACCCACTCCCCATTGCAGAGCGGCCATCCCGTGCAGCCTCCCTGAGAGTCGGTATGGCTGACATATGCCCCAAGATAAACCACCATATAAGAGTATAACGCCGCTGCCCACGTTAAGTTGCGGAAGCCTCTCCCGACACGCTGCCCTGCCGCAGGCAGTTCATCCCCCAGCGCATGGCTCCGTTTCGCTCCGAGCGCCAGCATCAGCGAGCTGGAAAAAGCGATCAGGGAGAAGCCCATATGGAGCGCCATCACCGCAGCCGACTGCGGTTTAATTACCGCAAGCGCTCCCATTCCTCCCTGCACCACCACAAATAAAAGCGTCAGCAGCGCATACACCAGCAGATCTCTCCGCTTATGCGCATAACGCCAAAATGCAAACGCCGAAGCCAGGGACAGCAGGCCCGCAAGGCCGCTGGACAAACGGTGGGTATATTCGATCAGAGAACCTATCGTGTAGGCAGGGACCAGCTTTCCGTGACAGAGCGGCCATTCGTTGCCGCATTCCAGCCCCGAGCCTGTTTTGGTGACTACGGCGCCTCCGAACAGGGCTAGAAACATGACAAGGCAAGTGACATAGCTGAGCCATTTCAATTGATTCACCGTCAATGAGATCACCCGCATCTTTTATTAGGAATGAATGGGAAAAAGTGCTTGCCAGAATCTATGTAAGGCCAGTGTTAGAAAAAACACCGCTTCTGCTCGGGTAGGGCGAAAGCGGTGCAACGGTATTACTTGTGTATGGTCAGATAAACCTCCAGCGCCGTGTTCAGAAAGCTCTCAATCTCCTCACGGGATTTACGCAGCTTGTTGACGAATCTCACCAGCTCGCGGCCATCCGTATAAGCAACGAAGCTCGGAATGCCCAGAATGTTCTGCTCCTGGCTGACATCGCCTACAGCATCAACATCCACTTCAACCAGTGTAAGACGGTCCGTGTATTTCTGCTCCACTTCAGGCATGAACGGATCAATGAACTTGCAGTCCGAGCACCAGTCGGCTTTGAATACGGCCACAGTCAGACGCGGCGGCTGGATGGCCACCTGAAATTCCGCAGGAGAAGTAATTTTATCCATGAAGTGAACAGTCCCTTCTTAAGCTAGAGTGAACCTCTGTTATATTTTCTTTAAGTGAAGCAAATTGTACGGAATAAGTCAAATAAAAAAGGAAGAATAAAACAATTATCACAGAATTATTGTTCAGAACGAACTCGTTCGGGCTGCAGCTTCATAAGCGGGTTCAGCAGCTTCTGCAGCGGACGCGGATAACCGGCGATCTCCTGGCGGCTCAGCACTCCCAGAACAATCAGCAGCACCAGATAGACGACTATCACCGCTGAACCCACAACGAGGCAGGTAATCAGAAAAGCCAGGCGGGCAGGCATCATATGTGTAAGGATCAGGCCCGCCTCATTAAGTCCGTATCCGATCCCGCCCGAGGCCAATACGGCCACAGCGAAGCCGCCCCAGCGTTTGCCGAGAATTTCAAACGGGACAATCTTTTTCAGCATTCTCAGGTTAAGCAGTGTAATAACAATGAAGCACAGCGCCGTAGCGGCAATAATGCCGTAAATCCCGAACAGGCGGCTGAGCAGGAAGTTAGAACCAAACTTGACCAGCAAGCCGGCCAGCACATAGTACATGGAAATCCGCGCTTTGCCCATTCCGAGCAGAATGGAGTTGGTCGTCATCATCGTGATCTGGAAAATTGTCCCGAGTGTCAGCATCGCCACGATGCCGCTGCCGTCCAGGCTGCTGAACAGCAGTCCGTTGACTGAGTAGGCCGCTACAACAAGCGACAGGACAATCGGTGTTCCCGTTAGAATCGAAATCCGCAGCGCCAGCGTCACCTGCCGCTTCAGATGCGCATCGTCGCGTCTTGCGTAGGCAGCGGATATGATTGGAATCAGCGAGGTGCTGAGCGCGATGGACAGGACCGGCGGAATGCCGGCCACACTCTGCGCCCGGCTGCCGAAGATCCCCAGGGCCTGGGTTGCCGCATCCACGCCGATCTGCCCGCTGAGCAGCGGAACGATGAACGAGGTATCAATGAAATTCACTACCGGAACGGTAACGGATGAGAGCACAATCGGAATCGACAGCTTAAAGATATTCTTATAGATCTTCAGCAGCGGAATGCGTGCCTCACTTGAATCATACAAGGCTTTTTGCCCCTCGCTGCGCCGCAGCTTCATTGCGTAATACAGCATGACGCCAAACGCCCCGATGCTGCCGATCACGCTGCCAAAGGAAGCTCCCGCCGCCATCCAGGTATTGCTGTAGCCCTGGCGCAGCAGGATAAAGGCCAGCAGTATTGCAGTGGACACGCGGGCAATCTGCTCAATAATCTGTGAGATCCCGCCTGCCATCATATTGTTGCGTCCCTGGAAATACCCGCGCATCATGGCGATTGCAGGGAACAGCAGCAGCGCCGGTGCGATCGCCCGGATCGCCAGCGTACTCTCGGGAACCTTGGTATACTCCGCATAATACGGAGCGGCTATGTACAGAATTGTACTCATCAGCACACCGACAACTGCGGCAAAAATCAATGCCGCACGGTATACCTGCTGCGCCTCCTGCGGCCGGTTCAGCGCGTAGCGCTCAGATACCATTTTGCTGAGCGTGCTTGGAATGCCGGCTGTCGCCAGCGGCAGCAGCATCAGATACACATTGTTCGCCTGCGTAAATGAAGCATTGCCGATATCATTGAATAAATGCTCCAGCGGCACCCGCTGGGCCAGGCCAAGCACGCGGGCCACGAGCGCCGCCGCAGCCAGAATAAGCGTGCCTTTGACAAAGGACTCTTTCTTGGTGGACAAACTGTTTCCCCTTCTTCGCTGTTAAATTAATATCGGCCGATCCAGATAAAAAAGAGGACGACCATGGCAATTTGCAGCACAATTTTGACGACCGTGCTGCTGAATAGGCCAAGCAATGAACCGAAGCTGACCTTCACGGCCTTGCCGGGCTTTGAGCCGGCGATCAGTTCACCGGCGAATGCGCCGACAAACGGGCCGATCAGCAGGCCAAAAGCCGGAATGAGGAAGGGCCCCAGAATGAGCCCGACGGTGCTGCCGATGACGGAGGCGCGGGAGCCGCCGAACTTCTTGACGCCCCAGGCTCCGACCGCATAATCGGCCACAAACAGCACAACCACAATCAGCGTCTGGATGATCCAGAACAGCGGGCCAAAGGGATCGAAAGAAAAGAACCAGCCGTATACGAAAAAGGCCAGGTAAATCGCCAGCGCGCCGGGCAGTATCGGAAATACCGCTCCGGCCAGCCCTACGGCGAATAAAGCAATAATCAAAACCCATCCCAGAATCGTCAATTCCTTCAACTCCTAAAAGTTTTGAGGTGAGAATGCCGAAGCCGGGGCTTCGGCCAGAATGTATTTCTGGATCACTTCCGCAATCCCATCATTATTGTTCGACGCAACCACAGCATCCGCTTCCTGCTTCACAACCTCCTGCGCATTGCCCATCGCCACCCCGAAGCCGGACTGCTGAATGGCAGCCAGGTCATTCAGGCTGTCGCCGACGGCAACCACCTGGGACATGTCTATGCCAAGCAGCTTGCAGACCTCGCGGATGCCGGAAGCCTTGTTCACACCCAGCGGGTTAATCTCCAGGTTATACGGTGTGGAATTGGTAATTTCCAGGCCGCCCATATCCTGAAGCTGCATCAGCAGCTTGTGGCGGATTTCATCGTCCTCCGTGGAATAACCGAATTTGAGCCATTCCCGGCCCTCGATATCTCCGTCCCAATTGTCGCGGTTATAGACCTCATCCACCGAATAGGCCCAGAACCAGATGCCGTACTCTTCGGCGATTTCGTGCATCCGTTTGACCAGCGTCATGTCCATCAGGGAGCGGCGGTACAGCTCATGCGGCGCACGCCACACTTCACTGCCGTTCACCATAATCATCGGGGTTTCAAGCCCCAGCTGCTCTGCGTAGGGCAGAGCGGTTCTGGCCGAGCGTCCGGTGGACAGGCAGACATGAACGCCTGCATCCATCGCTTTTTTAATCCATTCCACCGTTTTGGGGGTAATCTGTTGTTCATCATTCAGCAGGGTTCCATCCATATCCAGTGCAAGCAGGCGGTATTTGGCAATCATTTGCCACCCCTCCATTCTTGTATGCCCTCTGTATCAGAGCAGCATTGTATTTTGTGTTTTTGAGTGCTTCTCCAGCTCCGTCGTCTCAACTATTATACTCAACTATTATATCAGTTGTTTGTCTCCGCAGTGTTTTCTGCCGACGTCTCGGCGGCATTGCCGCCTGTGGCGTCCTCGGTCTTCAGGCTTTTCTTGGGTACACCGTCAAGTCCGTACTCCCAATCGTAAGCGTCAAAAATTTTGCGGGCAACCGGGGCCGCACTGTTCGAGCCAAATCCCCCTTCGGGAATGACTACAGCTACAGCCAGCTTGGGATTGTCACGCGGAGCGAAGGCAATGAAGACCCCGTTATCGCGCAAATCTCCTTTGGCCTGCTGCTGTGAGGTTCCTGTCTTGCGGGCAAAGTCATACGGGAAATCGGAAAAGGCGGATACATCACTGTTCATGCCCTTTTTGATTTCCTTCCAGAAGGACTTGTCAAAGGTCGTGACTTCATCAAGCACCTCACGGCCAAAGGTCTTGACTACCTTGCCGTCCGAATCGGTGATTTTGCTGACCAGCTGGGGTTTGATGCGGACCCCTTCATTGGCAAGGGTCGAAGCATACTGTGCGAGCTGCAGCGTAGTGTAGCTGCCCTGCTGGCCGAAGGATGCATAGACCAGCGCCGCCTGGGCGCTTCCCGCCGCTTTTGTATCGGTATAGTTGATTTGTCCCAGAAACTCTCTGGGAAGGCCGCTTTGCGTCGATACGCCAAGCCCGAATTCCTTCATATATTTATCCCAGACCTCGATGCCTTTGCTTCCATATTTCTCATACAGCTTTTTGCCGACCATGTCGACCATGAAGACGTTGGAGGATTTCTCAATCGCTTTTGCCGGGTCCATAGAACCGTACACATGCCCGGAAGCATTGCGGACGGAGGAATTATCGTTTTTGCCGAAATAAGCAATCCCCTTATCCTGGTAAGTATACGAAGTCGAGAAGAAGCCCTCGTTCAGTCCGATAAGCACGCTCAATGGCTTAATGGTTGAGCCCATTAACAGTACAGAGCGGAGTCCATTGCCCGAAATTCCGGAAGAGATCGGGTTGATCGTCCCGTTCTGGTAGTTATCGATAATGCTGTTCCAGACATCGGTAGGCAGCGAGCCGGACGTCCACACATTGGTATCATAGTCCGGCATGCTCGCCATGGCTACGACATTGCCGGTATCCACTTCCATGGCCACAGCGTAGCCTGTAATGGCATTCGGATGTGTTTTGCCCTGCACCGCATGGGTGTGCAGCCAGCTGATCTGCTCAGTGATGGCCTCCTCCGTCTTCATCTGTATATCTTTATTGATTGTCATCCACAGGTCATTCCCTTTCACTGGCGGAACGACTTCTTCAACCTTTTCGGCCATATTCTGCGGATTCACCGAAATGACCTGATACCCGTTTTTGCCGCGCAGCTCACGCTGATATTGCAGCTCCAGACCATCGAACCCGACAAATTCATCATCCTTGTAGTTCAGACCCGGGTCGGCGTCAATCTTTTTCATTGCATTTTGAATATTTTTGTAAATATCCAGGCTGCTTGAGGACTTGAAGGGCTTGATGTATCCAACCGTCTGCACCGCGACCGTATCCTTATCATAGTGGCGGCTGCTCTCCTCGACCACTTCAAGACCAGGATATTCCGCTTTATGCTCCATGAAATAAGCCACCTCCTCCGAGGTAAGGCCGGCTTTGATCCGCCGCGCCATAAAGCCGGAATATTTCTTGAAATTCAAATCCAGGGAATTGATGATCTCGTTGACCGTCAGCTTATCGCCATTGGGATCACCGTATTTATTGAAATATTCCACCAGCTTGTCCGCCAGCGCGTAGGCATTCTCCCTCGAAGTCGACGAAAGGGTTCCGTCCTTTTCTTTTTTGGTATAATCGCTTGTCAGCGTAATATACAGCGATTGGACAGAGGTGGAGTAAGCGATTTCCTCGCCGCCGGCGGCACGGATGGACCCCCTGATTGCTGCAAGCGGAACATTTTTGGTATCACGGCTCGTCTCCACTTCCGTTAAGGTGGGGCCTTCCACAAATTGAACGACGGCAAGACGGATGATAATGACACAAAAAATAACAAACGTGCTGAAGAAAAACACGTTGAGGCGCAGGCCAAGCGAGCTCTTGCTGTCCTTCTCATCCTGGGGAGAGGCCTGCTTACGGAAAACACTCACAGTTTTTCACTCCTCTGCATCTTAAAATAACCTTTTATTGCGGTGTTGACTCCGTGACGGTTGATCCGTTCTTTTTGGGAATTCCATCCAGTCCGTACTCCCAATCGTAGGCATCAAAAATTTCACGCGCTACCGGGGCGGCACTGTTCGAGCCGAAGCCTCCCTCAGGAATCACTACAGCCACAGCCAGCTTGGGATGCTCACGCGGGGCATATGCGATAAATACGCCGTTGTCCCGTACCTTGCCGTACGCCTCCATTTCGGAGGTGCCTGTCTTGCGGGCAAAGTCGTACGGAAATCCGTCAAAAGCCTTAACCGCTGTATTCATCCCCTGCCTGATCTCCCTCCAATACGAAGGAGCCAGCGTAATCTTGTCCAGCACTTCACGGTGAAACTCCTTGACGGTATCGCCATCCGCATCCGTGATCCGGCTGACCAGCTGCGGCTTGATGCGCTCTCCCTCATTGGCAAGTGTTGCAGTATACTGCGCCAGCTGAAGTGCTGTATATTTGCCTTTCTGGCCGAAGGAGGCGTAGACCATGGCGGCCTGGGTGCTTCCGGCCGCCTCAATATTCATATAATCGTTGACGCCGGCACTTTCACCCGGCAGGCCGCTTTGTGTGGATACGCCCAGGCCAAAAGCCTTCAAATACTGATCCCAGACCTCCGGCGCCTTGCCCTGATATTTTTTGTACAGCGGATTACCGACCCTATCGACCATAAAAGCGTTGGAGGATTCCTGAATCGCTTTTGCCGGTCTGATCGGTCCCAGAACATGGCCTGAGGAATTGCTTACGCGGGCATTGTCGTTTTTGCCGAAATAGGCAATCCCCTTGTCATTGTAAGTGTCGGTTGTGGAGAACAGCCTTTCATTCAAACCAATTAACACACTTAAAGGTTTGATGGTGGAGCCCAGATATAGGATTGACTTCAGGCCGTTGCCTGAGATGCCGGAGGTAGTATCGTTGATTGTGCCATTCAGATAGTTGTCTTCAATTGCCCCGAACACCTCTGGCTTAACCTTTTCCGCTGTCCATACATTCGTGTCATAGTCCGGCATGCTGGCCATCGCCACTATGTTGCCGGTATCCACTTCCATCGCTACGGCATAGCCTGTCAGGGCATCGGGATGGAGCTTTCCCTGCACCGGATTGCTGTGCAGCCAGCTGAGCTGGTCCATAATTGCCTGCTCGGTCTTCATCTGGATGTTCTTGTTGATCGTCATCCAGATGTCATTTCCCTTCACAGGGGGGACAGATTCAATGACCTCCTCAGCCATATTCTGCGGATTTACGGAAATGGTCTGGTAGCCGTTTTTTCCGCGCAGCTCCCTTTGGTATTGCTGCTCCAAGCCATAAGCGCCTGCGAATTCTTCCTCTTTATAAGCTAAGCCGGGATCGGCATTATTTTTCTTCATCGCACTGCGGATGTTCTTATAGATATCCAGGCTGTCCAAGGATTTGTAAGGCCTGATGTAACCCACCGTCTGCACAGCCACCGTATCCTTGTCATAATGGCGTGCGGCCTCTTCCACAATCGACAGTCCGGGATATAGATCCTTTTGCTCCAGGAAATAGGCGACTTCCTCAGGCGTAAGGCCTGTTTTAATTTTACGCGGATAATAGCCCAGCGCTTTTTTGAAATTAAGATCGAGAAGTGCGGTAATATCCTCTTGGGCAAGCTTACCTGCGGCCGGATCGCCATATTCATTGAAGACAGATTCCAGTCTGGCTGCCAGCGAAGCGGTGTTTGCCTTGGCTTTTTCCGTGAAATCGTAATTGCCGGTTTCCTTGTTCCTATAGGTTTCAGTGTAGTCTTTGGTTAATGTGACGTAGAGGGACTGAACAGGAGTGCTGTACGCAATGTCTTCTCCGCCGGCAGCATGAATAATCCCCCGGATCGCGGAGAGCGGAACGGTCTTGGTCTCCTGGTTCTCCTCGATTTCGGTCAAGGCCGCAGCCTCGGCGAACTGCAGTGAAGCAAGACGGACAATAAGGATACAAAAAATAATAAACGTGCCGAAGAAAAATAAATGTATGCGGAAACCGGGTGTACTTCGGCCATGAGCCCCATCCGGGCGTGCTTCCGGGTGACGAAACCATTTCACGGCGTTTTCTCTCCTTATTTGTTGCAGTTTGTTGCAGTTTGCTGGAATGGAAAATCCTTCTCAAGCCGAAGCCGGCAGGACTGCCGGGATGCCCTTTTATTGTAACATACATCCCAAGGCTGCCGCTTCTTTCTCAAAGCGCACTTTCTTTAATATGGGTTTTATCAAAATCCTTGCTGTCAAACCAATCCCCGCTGCGCGCCCAGGTGGAATCCAGCGGTATCCAAGCCTGTCTATCCGCTATATAGACTTCATTCCAGGCATGCGGCCCGTATCCGCCCTGGCCATCGTAGCCCTGTCCCGTGACTACGCGCACCTGGAGCCCCTGCGAACGGGCCATCACGGCGTACAGGCGGGCGTAATCAATGCAGACACCAAGCCGGGTATCGAAGGTATCCTGCGGCGTCTGCTCATGCCAGATGCGGTTCTGCTCGTAATTCTCCGCTTTGCCGTAGTCATAGGCAATCCGCGTGCCTACCCAGTCATACAGCAGTCTGGCCTTGCGCTCATCCCCACCGGCTTGTCCGGCGATATCGGCGGCGGCTCCCGTAATATCGGGTGAAATCTCACGGTCGATTACTTCATATTTCCGCCGCAGGATATCATTCATCTCTGCTGCGACTGCTTTCGTCAATACCGGCAGTTTGCTGCGCACATCCTCACCCGCGAGCGGCTCGAACACAGCCGCAGCGCTGCGGCTGTAAATCGGGGAGGACTCTACATAGCGGCTGAAGCCGCTGTCCGGATTCAGGCCTACGCCAATGTACAGGGCAAGCACCAGGATCAGTCCCCGCGCAAGCCCGATTACAGCGCCGATGCATGCGCCGCTCAAACGGCTGGTTGGCGTAAGCCTCCGGTCCGTGCCCCCGGGCCGGAAACGGGGCAGCCGGAAAGGCAGCAGCATGAAGAGCAGCCCGAGCAGAAGCCGGATCAGACTGTAAGAGACCAGCAGAACCAGCAGAAAGCGGACAACAGGCGATCCCGACAGAACGGATACAGCAGTATAATACAATTGCTGCCAGCTGCTGAGCTGAGCATCCGGCAGTACAATTCCGGACGCCCAGGTTCCTGCGACGGGCGACAGATAGACCGCAGCAGGAACTGCCATAGCGAGTGCCAGAATGGTAAGCAAGCCGTTCCCCAGCAGGCCGAACAAGCCTCCCGCTGCTCTTGCGAAGCCCCTGCTCCAGCCCTGAAGCAGTGAAAAAAGGACAATCAGCAGCAGCAGGATGGAAATGATGTTGGCATCGCTAAGGCTGTCGGCCCATCCTTTAACCATGTTTGTCCCACCTTTCTTTTCTATAGATTTCTGCCTGTGCTACTGATTCTTCCGGGCTTCGTCAATAAAGGTCTTGGTCGTGTCCGTAACACTCCATTTCCCAAGGCTTACTCCGCGGAAGATCACTTCCACCTTATCCTCTCCCGCCGCACCCTTCACTTCAAGATTCGGTGTTGTGATTGTAAAGGTGCCGTCGCCACCGGAGGTGTATGTGGCATCCTTGGCATCCTTCAGCATCATTTCCTGCGCTTCACTCTTCAGCGTGCTTACCGTTCCGTCCGCAACCTTATTCACAGCGTTGCCAATCTGATCAAGCGTAACCCCGCTGTAAATAAACAAGCCCGCTACGATAGCAATAACAATCGCCCATTTCAGGACTGTTTTAACCAGGTTAATTACCGCAAACAGCAGGACCAGCGCAATTACGATGACCAGCCAGTTCTCTCTTATAAATTGTGACCACACTGCCGGATCCATCAATTTCACAACACCCCTATCGCCAAATTTCGTCACATCAGGGAGCATGTCCCCGGGACATTTCATTATTATTAATTATTATACATGAACGACCTTTATAATTCATGGTCTTAGCCTTTCTCCTGCAAGGCGGCTTAATAAAATGGTATAAGCCCCCCGGGCCGCACGTAAAGTACAAGTAGGTCATTCCCGAGATTGTTAACAGCATGAACCTTTAAATCCTTATGTTGTGAAAAAAGCGCCTGCCTGCACCCTAGGTGCGTAAGACGGGCCCCGTGGAGGTGTTTTCCTTGAAAACCGCGCTGTGGCTGTATTTGTTTCTGTTTCTGGCCTTCTTCGATTTGCATGCCCAGTATCCTATTCTGACGCCGTTTGCCATCTCTCTGGGCGCAGGCCCGGCTTTCATCGGCTGGATGATGGGCATGTATTCGCTGACTCATCTCCCCGGCAATCTGCTGGCCGGTGTGCTGGTCGACCGCAACGGCAGCCGCCGCTACATTGTGTTCGCGCTCACCGCGGCCGGGGTCATCCTGCTGCTGCAGGCCCACGCGCAGCTGCCCTGGCACCTGCTGCTGCTGCGGGCAGCCAGCGGGTTCGCGCTGGCCTTCCTCTCTCCGGCCTGCATGACCCTGCTGGCCTCGCTCTCTTCCGACCCCGCGACGCAGGGCAAATACATGTCCGGCCATGGCATCGTGCATACACTGGCGTCCGTCGTCTCTCCGGCCGCCGGAGCCTTCATTGTAGCGAAGGCCGGGTACTCCGGAACCTTCAGCACACTTGGCTGGCTGCTGATCTTCACAGGTGTGATGGCCTTGTTCAGCGTGCCGAAGCATGTCCGGAGCATATCGGCCGCCAAACCGCCTCTGCCGGCAGATGCACCCTCAAAAGCGGCGGTCCGGGAAGAATTCCCCGTATCCCGGCGCTATTACCTGCTGCCCTTCTTCGTTTCCTGCTCGCAAGGCGTGCTGTTCTTCGAGCTGCCTCTGTCACAGGGCAGCGATGGAATGGTCTCAACAGGCATTCTTCTGTCGCTGCTTAGCCTGGGGGCGCTGGCAACGCTCAGCCTGTTCTTCCTGAACCGGCTTGCACCGGGAATGAGAATCGCCGCAGCGCTGCTCGCCATGGCGCTCTGCTTCTTCGCTCTGGCTGCCTTCCGCAGCATACCTGCCGGAGTAATTCTCTTTCTGCTTGGCGCCGCCAAGGGTGTCCTGTTCCCCGCAATGGCCTCGCTCTTCATCAGCCTTGGCGGCGCGGGGCGAATGGGCCGCACCTTCTCACTGCAGTCGATTGCCATGTCGCTCGGCGCCTTTGCCGGTCCGGTTGCCGCCGGTCAGCTGCGGGGCTTCGTCTCTCCCTATTTCATAGCCTTCGTGCTGCTGATGACCGCCATTCTGCTGCTCCCGCCCAGAGGCTCAGGGAAGCTCCAGGCTTACCGTGCGGAATGGAGCAACCCGGCAGCTTAGGGCGCGTTGCTGTATGAGCGCCGGAATATTCTAATTTTCCCTGCAGATGCCGTATCGACAAACTGCAATCACCCCGGCGCTTGTGCCGCAGGGTGATTGTTTCTTTTTACGACATTTCCCGGGGAATGAATACATAATGTCCTTCGTGCCACAAGAAAGACGCCTATCGGCGTCCTATAATAAGAATGCTGTCATTTCAGTGGGGAGGAGAAGAATCATTTCGCGCTGATTTCACCGTCCAGCCGGCTTCGGGCGAATTCAAAGGTACTTCTGCCTTTGGTTCCCTCCACCTGCCCGCTGCGGACAACGCAATCGCGCAGTTTGCCTGGCCGAAATCCCGATCCATTTTTTCATATACAGCCGCAGCCGTGAAATAACGGATAAGCTTCGCTTCCCCCGAAATATATAAATTCTTATCTTTCAAAATAACCCCACAAAGCGGGGCCTTGGCTTCGATGATGACTCAGGTACTTTGCGGGGACCCCAACAGCGGAAACGGCTCTGCCGTCCTTTTTAAGAACGATATCGTTTCAGCGGGAAATATAAGGAAAGATTGCGGTGTGAAACATATAAACCGCTTCTATTTTTAAAAAAGGCGGCTCTCAGGTAAAATATCGACATAGACATATCAACAACGGAGGAGGCTGACAGAAGATGTCCATAACCATTATTGTCGAAGGCAAAAACGACCGCAGCAGATTACGCCGGCTGCTCGCACCGGAGATCGACATCCAGTGCACCTTCGGGACTCTCAATACGCTGAAGCTGGAAGCACTTCGGCGCAAAGTTGGAGACGGGGAAGTATACCTGTACATGGACAATGACAGCTCCGGCAAAAAAATCCGCGGCATTCTGCGCGATGCCTTTCCGGATGCGGTTCATATTTATACCAGAAAGGGTTATGCCGGCGTAGAAGGCACACCGGATGAATACAGCATCACCCAGCTCGAAAAAGCCGGGCTTGAGGAATTCATCATCTATCCGCAGCCCTTGCCTCATATGGAGCCGTAGCTTTGCAGAACAGGCGGAAATGGCGGATTTCCGGTGCCGCAAAGGCTGTACCGGCTGTTTCAGCCGCCACATGCCTTGTTCCACGGGCTGTCAATGCAGATATCCTCACTCCAAACTGCAGCCGGCAGCACTCAATCTCATAAGGGCCTGTTATCCCAGCCTATGACGCAGGACAAATTTTGTTGCGGCTAAATGGTAATTGAATTGTATACTCCCTCATTCGGCCAAAAAAACCGAGAATCAGGTTGCCTTTTTTCCACTATATGAAATGAACCGGAGAACCTGAACTAGCTGATGGGACGCAAGGAGGTTCATAGAGAACTAAAGCGAAGTGGAAAAAGTAACACTAATGGGCTGGAATTCTGGATTTAACAGGATTTAGTGGGATTTTGTACACTTATTGGAGGCCATCTCCCCCCATACACCTGATTTCAGGCGAATCAGTTGTACTTTTTCCCACTAGGGATGATCCAGGATCCGCATGCGCTACCTTAGGGGTCCTTTTTACCACTAATTACGGCTGGCGAAAAAGCGGCGGAAGAAAATTTGGAGACTGCAGGAGCGGAGCGTCTGCCTTTGTCTGCGGATTTTCACCGCGAACAGTGGTATACATCAAGAAATCTGCAGACGGGCAGCGGCGGGAAGTCCAAGCATTCTCTGGAATTACGACCAGTCCTAAATAGAAAAATTACAAGTTCAATCTATATAATTCCTTAATTTACAAAATGCCTCTTGTACTTGGCTAACCAGCCGCCTGAACACAAAAACGCCTTGTTCGTTTCACGCATCACACGCAAGAAACTGAATAAGGCGTTTGTCCTGTCTATGTTCTGTTATTCCCGGACCAGTTTTTTTAGGCTGCCCGCCAAAAATTCCGGCGTCACATTCTCCGTGTCCCCCGCATCATACAATCCCCGGAGCCGGTTATCCCGGTCCACCAGACCGATCAGATTCGCATGGGCAAAGTTATCCTTGTTGTTTCCATAAATCAGCACCTTGAAGGAATCGGCAGCCAGTGTGCGCACCTGCTCCTGGTCGCCGCGAAGGAAATACCAGCCGTTGTAATCGGCGTGAAAGCGGTCAGCGAACGTCTTGATCGCTTCGCGGGTGTCATTCCCGGGATCAAAGGAGATGGATACAAACTCCACATCCTTGCCGAAGCTGCCGTCCCTGATCAGCAAGTCCTGTGTCTGCGACAGCATATAGGTAGTGATGGGACACACATCCGGACATTCCGTGAAGAAGAAATAGACCAGCCTCGGCTTCCCTTCCGTATCCGCCAGCGCAATTTGCCGGCCGTCCACATTTTCAAGCGAGAAGTCCTGCACCTCCCCGAGTACCGGCAGCTTGTGACTGCCGGAGCTCAAAGAATTGGCTGCCAGGTAAACGGCCATGCCCAAGGCCAGCAGCAGCAGCAGCCAGGTCCATTTGTAGCGTTTCAAGGTCTGCACAGGACATATTCCCCCTTAGCCGTGGATCGTGTTCAGCACAAGCACAATCATGCTGACCGTCAGATAATTAATGGAGAAAAAGAAGTTCTGCTTCGCCCAGGCATCGTCATCCTTCGCCCTGAAGCCCTTCAGAGTGAGATACAGCCAGGCCAGCGACAACCCCGCAGAGATGACAAGGTAAAAGATTCCGGCATAGTCGTATACATACATCAGCACCGGGATCGGCAGCAGCAGCGCCACATAGGGAATCATCTGGAGCTTCGTGCGCCGCGTGCCCTTGACTACCGGCAGCAAAGGAAATCCGGCCGCTCTGTATTCTTCCTTGCGCCGGATGCCAAGCGCCCAGAAATGCGGCGGCTGCCACAGAAACAGCATGGCGAACAGCAGCCACGCCCCCAGATCCACGGTGCCGGTAACGGCTACATAACCGATTACCGGAGGCATTGCCCCGGAAATCGCGCCCACTGATGTACTCCATGTAGATGTTCTTTTGAGCCAAAGGGTGTAAACTACTACATAAACAAACATGCCGACGATGCCGAATATTCCGGCAAGCACACCGCAAAAGGCAAACAGCACCGCCAGACCGGCGATGCCAAGCCCTGTGGCATAGACCAGCACGGTATTTGGCTTCAGTCTTCCCGTCGGCAGACCGCGCTCGCGTGTTCTTTCCATTTTCATATCCAGATCGCGGTCAAAATAGTTATTGAATACACAGGCCGAGGCCATGACCAGCATAGTGCCAAGCAAGGTCAGAATAAGCCGGCCATACTGCACATCCCAGCCCGAGGCGACCCAGTAACCCGCAAATGCGGCAATAAGATTGGAGCGGATAATGCCGGGCTTCGTCACCGCAATGAAATCGCGCCAGCTGGCACCTTCCTTGGGCGATTTGGCAGACACGGCTGCGGAATCGGAAGAAGCTTGATATCTCAATTGATTGTCCACGTCGGGTGTTCCTCCTTCTAAGGGACTTCTGCGTTCCGCAGGAGCGGATTCTTTGGAATCAACGCTCCAAGTTGAGAATATAAATCACTTTGCTGTTAACTTTATCATAACAAACCATGAAAGAGTTTGACAATCATCGACCAAGATGTTCATCAATTTGACAATTACGTGACATTATTTATTTTATCCCCCCTAAATAACTGGACGTCAAATTGGGTAGATATTAATAGAGAACTTCCGTACAAAGGAGATCTGACCAATGGATACCGCTACACATTTCGTTATGGGCCTGGGACTCGCCGGACTGTCCTTCGTCGATCCCGCAGTTGCTTCCCAGCCGACATTGGCCGGGGCAGTCATGATCGCCGCCGTACTGGCCTCTCAAGCGCCGGATGCCGATACCGCGCTTCGCCTGAAGGATAATGCGCTGTATATCCGCAACCACCGGGGAATTACTCATTCACTGCCGTTTTTACTGCTGTGGCCCGCTTTGATTACACTGGTTATAGGCCCGGCCTTCGGATTCACTGATCTTGATTCCTTGAGCCATATTGCGCTGTGGAGCTTCGTCGGGGTGGCGGTTCATATATTCAGCGACCTGTTCAATACCTATGGAACCCAGGCCGCGCGTCCTTTCACGGAGAAGTGGATCGCCTGGAACATTATCCATATCTTTGATCCGTTTATATTTGGCAGCCATGCGGCGGCCATAATACTCTGGATCAGCGGAATCGTTCCTCCGGCCCCTTTATTTATTACGCTGTATGCCAGCATCGCGCTTTATTATATCTGGCGGACACTGGTCCATGCGCGGCTGACAAGGAATCTTAAGGACAAAGACATCCATCATAACGCCGGCGAACGTTATTTTGTGATTCCAACCATTTCGCCAACACGCTGGAATGTGGTCAAGGCCAAGCCGGACGGCAGCTATATTATCGGGCTGCTGAACAGCGGAAGGCTTGAATGGTTCAAGCATGCGGTGTGCTCCGCCCACCCCGCAGTTGAGCATTCCAAAAGCCATCCCGATATTCAGGCCTTTCTGTACTTCACATCCTATGCGGTAGCCGAGGTCGAGGAAGTACCCTCTGGTTATATTGTACGCTGGGGAGATGTGCGTTATTTACACCGCAAGCAATTCCCGTTCGTTGCGGTGCTGGTCATGGACAATGAGTACCATCCGCTAAACACCTATGTGGGCTGGCTCAGCAATGAAAAACTGGATGAGCGGTTCGCCATTGATCCGGGTTCCATGAAGCTGTAGCCTCAGCAGGCAAGGCGTCCGTTTCTGCGGACGCCTTTTTTTCACCGGGGAAGCAGCTCTTGCCAGGCCCGCACGGTGCGGGGACCGGCTTGTCCTGCACCATTCACCTCTTGACGCCTGGCAGCACATAGGGCACAATCACCATAAAGCGTTTTCACCCAGGTCCGGAAATATAAAAATCCCGCTGTGCGGAAAAGCGCAGCGGGATGCATCCAAGTGGCTTGCTGTTACTTCAAATCCTACAAATGAAAGAAGGCTGGCTCGTTATGGGTAAAGGTCTGTCCCTCTGGTTCGCATGCTCTTCCATCCTGATCCTCACCGCAGCATCCATTTCCATCAGCTATAACATCTGGCTGGCGCTGCTGCTGGGAATTTTATGCATTTTGAACATTGGCTGGGGCTTCATCCTCAAGGCCAGGCTGAGACGCAAGGCTGAAGCCAGAGCACAGCAGCCTTCCTAGCGCAGCGGCAGGAAACCCATCCGTTCTTTGACGCCCGCCAGTGTCAGGGCGGCAGCTCCGCGCGCGCGCTCCGCTCCTTCGGCAAGAATGCCGCTCAGGGCGCCGGAGCTGCGGATCTCCCGGTATTTCTGCTGGAGAGGCTCAAGGGTGGCTACCAGAACCTCGCCCAGATCCTTTTTGAAACCGCCGTACATTTGGCCCTCATACCGGTCGGCAATCTGCTGCAGGGTCATTCCCGAACATTCGGCATAGATGCTCATCAGGTTGCTGATCTCCGGCTTGTTCGCCGGATCAAAGACAACCTCACGCCCCGAATCTGTCGTAGCGCGGCTGATTTTTTTGCGGATGACATCCGGCGGATCGAGCAGGGCGATATAGCTGCCCGGGTTCGGATTGCTTTTGCTCATCTTCTTGGTTCCGTCATCCAGAGCCATAATACGTGCGCCTACTTCGGGAATATATGGCTCCGGTACGGTGAAGAATTCGCCAAAGCGGCGGTTGAAGCGGCCCGCCAAATCGCGTGTCAGCTCCAGGTGCTGCTTCTGGTCTTCTCCAACCGGCACGAGATCGGCATTGTAAATCAGAATATCGGCAGCCATCAATGAAGGATATACGAATAAGCCTGCACCTACAGAATCCTTGCCGGAGGACTTATCCTTGAACTGTGTCATCCGTTCCAGCTCGCCCATCGCTGTGAGCGTAGTCATAATCCAGCCCAGCTCCGCATGCTGCTGTACATGGGACTGCATATAGACGTTGGAGACTGCCGGGTCAATCCCAGCGGCAAGATACAACGCCGCCACAGATTCTGAATTTTCGCGAAGTGCGGCAGGGTCCTGGGAGACCGTGATGGCATGCAGATCCACCACCATAAAGTAGCATTCATGCTCCTCCTGCAGTTTGACGAAATTTTTGATCGCTCCGATGTAATTTCCCAGAGTCAGTGAACCGCTCGGCTGAATGCCCGACAATACTTTTTTAGTCATGATATTCCCTCCGATTCCATATTTTCATTTGCCTCGGTACGCAAAAAAGCCCCACATCCGCAAGGGACGTGAGACCGTGGTGCCACCCTTATTCGCCGCCTGCAGACTCTTGTTGGAGAGATCTGTGCCAGGGCAGCCTTGACTTCCGTTAACGGGGAAGAGCCGGCCGGTCTACTTAGGCCTTTCTGCCTGTTCGAGCGCGGCGCTCAAGGGTCCATTCAGCCTGGAGTGCCCCGCCGGTTCGCATCAACCACCGGCTTTCTGAAGGTGCTTCTCCCGCCTACTTGTTCCTGTCATCGCATTGTCATCTTTCTGAATGCATTCATCATAGTGCGAAGCGGAGAAGTTGTCAAATGACTTAACCACAGGCATATAAATCTGGTATGATAAGGGTATCCGTGTCTATCCGATTACAGATTTATCAAAGGAGCATACATCTCATGAAACAGGTGACCAAAGGGCAGTGGGGCGGTTATGATACATATATTTTGCATAGCCGCGAGCTGGAAGTCACGCTTTTGCCGCGGCTGGGTAACAACGTTATTTCATTGTGGGACCGTAAGGAAAGCCGTGAAATTCTGCGCAGGCCCGAGGAGAGCGAGCTATCCTATTATCTGCAAAAGCCTTATCATTTCGGCATGCCGCTCCTTATTCCGCCTGGGCGAATCGGCCGGGGGCAATTCCAGTTCGACGGCATAAGCTATCAGTTCGAACCAAATTCACCAGGAGGCAGCCACATTCATGGCCTGCACAGAACGCAAGCCTGGTGTGTCAGCGATATTGAAGAGGATGAGGAAGGCTGCGCGGTGACCACTGAATTCAACACTGTGGATGATCCCCGCTGGATGGAGCAGCTTCCGGCTCCACTGAAGCTTGAGATGACCTTCCGCTTGCAGGATGCCCGTCTCAAGCAAACCTTGAGGGTCACGCATCTGGGAGACAGGCAAATTCCTTTTGGAATCGGCTATCATACCTGGTTCCTGATTGATGGCGAGCCTGGCCGCTGGAAGCTTCAGCTGCCCGTCGAAAATGTCTATGAATTGAATGATGAGCTGCTGACAAGCGGCAATCTTCTTCCGCTTAACGGGCTTGAAGCCCTGAAGCAGGGCTTTGGCCTGGAAGGAGCGAATCTGGATACCGTGCTGCGCATTGGAGATCAGCAGCCTGCAGAGGCTGTCCTGACCCGGGATGACGGCTACGGCCTGCGCTATACCGCTGACAAGGAATTCTTTCGGCACTGGGTGATATATACTAAAGGTACGGCAGACCAGTTCCTGTGCATCGAGCCCTATACCTGGCTGCCGGATGCGCCCAATCTTGATAAAGAGGCTTCCTTTACCGGCTTAATTACGCTTAAGCCCGGCCAAACCCTTGAGATTTCAAGCAATCTTGAAGTGATCTATCCCGAGCTCTAAATTTCATATAATTACCATCCTTAAAACCTTCCGAAACCGTGCATGAATTCCTCTCCCAGCGCTCATACTATCTTCACAACGGGCGAAGGAGGTGAACAAACATGGGTCAAGCAGGTCAACAAGGTCGTGGTAGCCGTTCCAATAACCTGGTCGTTCCTCAAGCGACTGCAGCGCTGCAGCAGTTGAAATATGAAGCAGCACAGGAGCTTGGAGTAACCATCCCAGCTGACGGTTATTATGGGAACTACACTTCCCGCGAAACCGGTTCTTTGGGAGGATACATCACCAAACGTCTGGTGCAACTGGCAGAGCAACAACTGTCCGGTCGTTCGTAGTAACAGCCTTATCATAAGTATCCCGCCAGGCTAGACGCCTGAAGCGGACCAGATTTACAGCCCTCCTTCGCCTCTGGCGCAGGGGGGCTTTTGCATATGCGGTTTCCTATGTATAATAGCTCAGCCGTAGAATTTATCGTTGTCGGCTTGGACATTTCGGGGGTAGCGGATCATCAGGTTGGCCATATTATAATTGGATTCCAGTGTGGCATCGACCACCACCATTCCCTGACGCAATGCAAATTCATAGCTGATTTCACCGTGAGTCCAGCGGCGCTTGTATTTCAGGCTCTCCAGAGCCATAAGCCGGAAGGAGGATTGCTGTTCCAAGGTTAACCCTTCCTGCTCTGCCGCAAAGGTCCCGCTCCGTCCGGCCAGCGGATTATGGCGGATTCCGAACTTTCCAATAACGTTATTTCTGATTTGTACAAACACCGTGCCGGAAGACAATCCTGACAATTCCTCCTGCAGTTCCTTAAACACCAAATCAATCTGTCTTGCGAGTGATAGTTGTTCTGTTCTCAGCATGTGTCTCCCCCTAAATGTTTTGTGAGCTGGCTTCCCTGAATAGCCTTCCTACAGAACTCGCTTCGTAAGCATGTGCTGCCTGGCAGCCCTTATATAAGGCTTTAGACTCATTATAGGCCACCCAGTAATAGCGTTCAACATTATTCAACATAAATGGGTGTTTATCCCTATAAATGCGCACATTTCGTTATTTTATTGTATATTACTCTCTTACAATCGTCTTATTTCGACAATATCCCAGCACAAAAAGACCCCTTAACAGGGGTCTTTGCGCGTTAATACAGCTTGTCAAGCCTCTGCTCTTGCTTGCCAAAACATGAAACGCCTTAGTTCTGACAAACTTTTCAGCCGGAATGCTCCGTCATTCTCAAAAATTCGTTAATATCCTCAATAATCAGATCTGCTGCGCCCTGCCAGAACTCCGGCTGAGTCAGGTCCGCGCCCAGATGCTTCGATACGAGATCCTCCAGGGTCATGATGCCTGTATCCCGCAGCAGGCTGTCGTATTTATCGGCGAAGGATGCGCCTTCCTGGAGTGCAAGCCGGTACAATCCTGTGCTGAACATGTAACCGACAGTATACGGGAAGTTATAAAACGGCACCTCCGATATATAAAAATGCAGCTTGGAGGCCCAGAAATGGGGATGATATCCGGAGAGAACCCCGCAGAAGGCTTCCTTCTGCGCTTCTACCATGAGTGCCGACAACTCCCCGGCATTCACAAGGCCATGCTTGCGCTTTTCATAAAAACGGGTTTCGAACAAAAAGCGGGCGTGGATATTCATGAAGAAGGCCACACTGTTCTGGATCTTTGCTTCCAGCAGGGCAATCTTCTCCTCAGCACTGGCTGCTGCCTTCACTTGGGCATCGGCCACAATAACCTCTGCGAAGGTTGACGCGGTCTCCGCCACATTCATGGCATAATTCTGATTGAGCAGCGGAAGATCCTCCAGCAGATAAGAGTGATAGGCATGTCCGAGCTCATGAGCCAGCGTGGAAACATTGGACGGGGTACCGCTGTAGGTCATGAAAATACGGGATTCCCTGCTCTCAGGAAAAGATACGCAGAAACCGCCGGGACGTTTGGCCGGGCGGTCCTCGACCTCAATCCAGCTGCTGTCGAACGCACGCTCGGCGAAGTCTGCCAGCTTCGGGCTGAATTTGCGGAACTGCGCCACAATGTCATTTGCCGCCTGATCATAAGGGATCTTGCCTGATGACTTCCCCACAGGAGCTTCCACATCCACCCAGGCCAGCGATTCCAGCCCAAGCAGCTTGGCTTTGCGGTTCAAGTAGGAGACCAGCGCCGGCTTGGACTTAGTAATGACATCCCACATCATATCCAGCGATGCATGCGACATGCGGTTGATGCCCAGCGGCTCCTTCAGCACATCCTCCCAGCCTCTTCCATTATACAGATTCAAGCGGAAACCGGCCAAATGATTGAGGGTGTCGGCACAGTAGTCCTCAGCACCGCCCCAGGCCACTTCCCATTTGCGGAACATGGCTGCCCGTACCTTGGGGTCCGGATCATCCAGCTTGTTGAAGGCTTGTCCGACAGACAGCAGCCTGGTTTCCTCCCCCTCCTCATAAGGGATCTGTATGGAACCTACGATCGTTTCGTAATGCTCGCTCCAGCCATGGTAGCCGTCAACGGCCAGCGTAAGGGCAAGGCTCTCCAGCTCCGGACTCATCTTTTCGCGGGCTAAATCCCGGCTCTCGCCGAGGACAAATTCCAGCGGGGCAATCTCCGGACGGGCCATCCACTGGCTCCATACTTCATCCGTAGTTTGGCGCAGCAAATTGTCGAATGTTGAGCTTACCCCCTTGAAGCCTGCTCTCAGACCCGTAACCTTGGAGGACAGCCGCACGGCACCCTTATCCTGCTGATTCTGGGCACCCAGGCATCCGGCAAATTCAGCAGCCTCCACCAGACGGCCGGAGCAGCTCTGCAGCAGCGCGATTACCTCATCCAGCTTGCGGGTTGACTCCAGGTCTGAAGGTGGAGCAGCGTCTGCTACCTGCCGGCCCAGAGCTTCGATGTCTGTCTCCAGCTTCCGCAAGAAATTCTCGAATTGCGGTGAAGCTGACCCGCCGGGAAATATAGAATCCAATTCCCAGGTCAATGATATCGGTTGTTTCATCTTCTTGCCCCTTTCAATTGCCTGCATTTGGTTTTCTTTGTGTTTGGCCTGCAGCCATGGTAAAGTGAATTACAAAAGAGCTACTTTTTCAAGGAGGGCAGGCCATGAAGCCACTGCAAATTTCACCGGAAACGGCGATTGCTTTATCCAAACAACTCGGCGTTCCCCTGGAACACCTGATGCATATGCCACAACATATCCTGCTGCAAAAGATTGCGGAATTATCCAAGAAGCAGAACGAAAGCACTTCAGGGAGCGAAGCAGCGCCACTGCCGCCCGAGAAGGGCGAGCAATGATTCCGTTCAGCCACACCTGGCCTTATGACATCATATCGGGAGACATGTATGTGCAGTACTGTCCGTTCTGCGACAAGGAGAACGTTCTGCTGCCCATGAAGCCGAAGGAGCTTCGGCTCGTCCATGAAGGCAAAAAAAAGCTGCTGGTCTTCCCCTGCTGCAAAGCCAGCCTCACGGTAATCGACACGGATGCCGACTATCTGCTGTTTGACCGCGATGTCCGCTGATCGGCGGTTCAGACCGTTTCACCTGTCTCAAAGACGCACCAGGATAACTTTCCTGGTGCGTTTTTGGCGCAACAGGGTTGACGGAACGAAACGGGTCCGTTCTTTTCCCCCCGTGCTTCCGTCTCACCCGGCTGATTCTTATGTACCTGAAGGCAGGCCGTCCGTCCCCAGTTCGCCCCCGTTCATCTGTTCACGCAGAAGCGCCCACTGTTCCCGGGCAGCCCGGATCATCGCGGCATCCATGATCTTCTGGTCATTGATCAGACGCGAGAACCATTTCACTGCACTTGAGAATTCGCCGATGCGGCGGTTCAGCTCGCCGATCAGGTACATCAGACGGGCATCATTTCCGCCAATGCCGTCATTTTCGTAGACCTTGATATACATGTCAAGCGAATAACGCAAGAACCGCTGCTCCTGGGCGGTATCCCCTTGATACCGGTACATCCAGGCAATATGATGCAGAAGACTGGCGATAATGCGGTCCTTGTCCTTAATGCTTTGGGCACAGATCAACGCAAGCTTGTAGGTCTCCAGCGCAACCTCCCAGCTGCGCTTATCTCCGAAATCGCGGACAATCCAGCGGCCCCCCACCTGCTCGCGGAAGGATTTGCGCTGCCAGTCGGCCAGCTTGTCCGCCGAATTTTCGGTGGAGGCGAAGCCGCAGCTCGGACAGACCCGCACAACGTAATAATCCGGATTCTCATCCTTGTAATAGGAGCAGAAGTCGGCATCGCGCCGAATAGCTTTTTTGAGGCTGGGACGCACTCTTGAGGTTGTAAACTCCCTTTCACAATTGCAGCAAATCACCTTAATAGTGTAAAGCGGTATTAATTCCGGCAATGCCCTCATCCTTTCACGGTCAGCTACGCGTTACTCCTTGGGCAAGTTGACAAAATGATGCGCAGGACCCGCAAGACGGCTTAACACAAATGACCGCAGCGGCTCCTCCACACCCGTTTCCTCCAACGCCTCTTTCATACAATCCAGCCATTCTTCCGCGCGCTCGGGTGTAATGGGGATGTGCAGATGTCTTGCCCTCATCATCGGATTGCCATGCTGCTGTGAATAGAGCGTGGGTCCGCCAAAAAATTGACTTAAGAATTGATACTGCTTCTCCAGGACAGGAGCAATATCTGCCGGGAACAAGGGACCGAGCTGCGGATGAAGCTGCACCTTGGCATAAAAAGCCTCAACCAGCCGGTGCAGTCCCTCCGCGCCTCCCAGGTTGTCATATATGCTGTCATTTGAATTCATTGGAGGCTACCAGCTTTCTTCCATTAAATTAATGATGAATGTAACGTCATTGTTATTATACCAAAATTTGCGCAGCTCGGTTATCCTGCCTTAAGTATCATATTCCAGGGCCTGTCCGCAGAAAAAAGGCGCTAAACCATGTTTAGCGCCTTGAGTATTTAATAGGTCCTAAATTCCTCATCACCAGGAGGGACGAGAGAGACCCGGATAACATATACAAAAGCACAAACCAGAACTCCGGCAACTACACTCATCACCATCACTCCATCCCTTATAAGGTGTGCATTAATTAATTTTATAATACCATAATTTCAGTCAAAAAGCACAGTCATTTGTAACCGCTTTCTTAATTTTTTTGTGCTGTTTGTCCCTTTTTTTGCATACATCTATCCATATACCGGGAGGCGTTGATGATGATTCTGAAAAAAAACTGCAGCCTGCTGCTGGGTGCCCTCCTTGCGGGATGCATGCTGCTGCTGCTGCTGCATCCGGCAAGCTCCCTGGATGCAGCCCTTCGCGGGCTTGCCGTCTGGTGGGACGTGCTGTTTCCCTCGCTGTTCCCCTTCTTCGTGATTTCCGAGATGATGCTGGGCTTCGGGGTAGTTCATCTGTTCGGCGCCCTGCTTGATCCGCTGATGCGTCCGGTCTTCAATATTCCCGGCAGCGGCGGCTTTGTGGCGGCTATGGGCTATGTCTCAGGATACCCAGTCGGCGCCAAATTAACCGCAAAGCTGCGGGAGCAGGAACTGCTGAGCCGTGTGGAAGGGGAGCGGCTGGTGGCCTTCACCACCTCCTCCGATCCTATCTTCCTGCTGGGCGCGGTCTCGGTAGGCTTCTTTCATGACGCCTCCCTGGGTCTGATCCTGGCGCTTGCCCATTACGGCGGAGGCCTCATTGTAGGACTAATGCTGTCATTTTACGGCCGGCGGGAGGATTCAGCCTCCGGATCGCATGTGCAGGCCGCCGCAGAAGCCCCTCAGGCCGCCCCAGACACCGGCGGCAGCGGGAGGCTCCGTATGGCGCTTCGCTCAATGGCGGAAGCAAGACGGCGGGACGGACGAAGCCTGGGAGAGCTGCTGAAGGGAGCAGTTCAGTCTTCACTGCAGCTGATTATTGTCGTAGGCGGGCTGGTGGTATTCTTCAATGTGCTGATGGAGCTGATGGACCGCGCCGGAATCATGTCCGCGCTCTTCAGCTTTACAGGGGAGCTGCTTACCCTGGCAGGCTTCCCTGCGGAGCTGTCCTCAGCTCTCGTCAGCGGCCTCTTCGAAGTGACGCTAGGCGCCCGTTCAGCCGGAGCGGCTGCCGCTTCCGTGCCGCTGCAATTCAAGGTCGCCGCAGCCGCTTGTGTCCTCTCCTGGGGCGGCCTGTCTGTACACGCCCAGGTAGCGAGCATCCTGAACGGGACCGGATTGCGCTATCTGCCCTTTTTGGCCGCCCGGCTGGTGCACGCGTTCCTGTCCGCAGGACTTGTAATGCTGCTCTGGAACCCTGTGGTTGGTTCGGGGCTCCGCGTCGACTACAGCACGGTTCCTGCCGCTGCCGGCTTCGCTTCCCCTCTGTCCGGCTTTGCCGCCGGTATTAGCTGGCTTGGCATACTGCTCGGCTCAGCCTTGCTGCTCTCCCTGCTGATGCTCCTGCTCCGCCGCATCCCGCGTCCGGGACGGCGGCCGTGAATTTTAACACTTCGAATATTGTGTTCCGGGTCCGGATTGATTATGATCGGTGTATGACTGAATCATACAAAGGAGCCTATACATCTTGAGATATTATGTTCTGGACCGCGGTGACGAACTGTCCATCAAACTTGCGGAGCAATTTCACAAGCTGGCAGCGGAGCGGAACCTGGAGCTGGATGCCAAATCTCCGGAAATCGTCATTTCGATTGGCGGAGACGGCACGATGCTGCACGCTTTTCACACCTTTATCGATCAGATCCCCAATCTGGCCTTTGTGGGCGTCCACACCGGTCACTTGGGATTCTATGCGGATTGGAAGGCAGACGAGCTGCCTGCTCTGGCTGATTATATGTGCGGGAACAGCAGCTCCGAGCCGCACAAGCCGCGCTTGGTCGAATATCCGCTGCTCGAATTGGAGATCCACAAGAAATCCGGCTCCACCTCGCATATTGCCCTGAATGAGTTCACGCTGAAGGGCGTGGACGGAACCGTAGTTATTCAGGTGGACATCAATGATGTGACCTTCGAGATGTTCCGTGGAGACGGCCTGTGCGTGTCCACGCCGTCAGGCAGCACGGCCTATAATAAGAGCCTCGGCGGGGCAATGGTGCATCCGAGCATCGAAGCCCTGCAGATTGCAGAGATTGCTTCCATCAACAATCGTGTCTTCCGCACGATGGGGTCGCCTCTGCTGCTGCCCAAGCATCACCACTGCGATATTTTTTCACGCAAGGAACAGCGCCTGCTGCTGACGGTAGACCATAACAACATATCCGTTGATGACCTGATCTCCGTGCGCTGCCAGGTATCCGACAAAAAAATCAGCTTTGCCAGATACCGCCCGTTTCCGTTCTGGAACCGGGTCCGTGAAGCTTTCCTGATCTAACAGGAATCAGCAAGATATACATGGATTAAGCTTGCTCCCTGGAGAGCAGCTTTACCAATAGCAGTAGAGCCGGAGATGACGCTGCGTCTCCGGCTTTATGCTGCGTCTGCAGATATTAATACTTCTCTCTATTTAAGCTTACACGAATGAATAGACAGCAAGAAAATTCCGATGGTATAATGAACCTATTTTACAAAGAGTTGTTATTTAAAGGAGAGAGACTGTTGAAGAAACTATTAACCCTATTTGGCATTAGCCTGCTCGCCCTGGTGCTGGCTGTCCCCGCTTTTGCCGCAGACAAACCGATTGAAGTCTATATTAACGGAAGTGAGGTCTCATTTCCGGCCGGTTCTCCTTATATAAAGAACAACTCTGTAATGGTGCCTTTTCGGGTGATTTTCGAGGAACTGGGTCTGGAAGTGCTCTGGGACGCCAATACAGGCACCGTAACAGGAACAAGCGCGGATCTCTCCATTAGCCTGAAAATCGGCAGCACCCGTGCAACGGTCAATGGGACGGTCAAGAAACTGACTGCCGCTCCGGTATCCACGGGCGGAACCACATACATACCTTTACGCTTCATCGCTGAAGCAACCGGCGGAACAACTGTCTGGGCTGCGGACACCAGAAGTGTAGAGATCAACACACCGGAGCCTTCTGCCAGCGATGAAGCTGAAATCGCGGCAGTCATTGCCCTGGCGATGCAGTATTGCAATGAGGAGAGAGCAATAAGCTTTTACTCCCTCATGAGTTCGGAAAGTGACAATGCAGATGCCGTATCCAATCTGAACAGCTTTTTCCAGGCTTACGATTTCAGCGATACCATCAACACGCTCAAGGTTCTAAACATCCAAGGCGATGAAGCAACTGCCTATACCCTGGAAACCTCCATATGGAAAGGCGGATACTACTACCCTGACGAGAAAAACGAATATCTCTACAGCCTTGTCCGCACAGACGGTAAGTGGAAAATTTCCGATGTGCAGCTGCAGAAGCAGACCATCCTTTTAACAAGGGAGCAAGGAATGACGGCTGCCGCCAATGTTCCCCAAGGCGATGCTTCGAATATTAAAGATCAGCTCAGCAAATACCATGAGTTTTTAAGTACAGAGAATGTGGAGGGTACGCTCAGCATGCTGTCCGTTTTCAATAGCGATACTGATGCTGACGGCAAAACCGCCCTGCAAAGCTTGTTCAATTCCCTGGACCTGCGATACACGCTGGATAATTCCAATATCTATTATTTCACTTCCGATGAAGCGGCCGTTTATACCGAAACAACGATTAAAGAGGCGGCTTCAGGCAACAGCTACAAACAAACCAAAATATATATTATGTCTAAAGCGGACAATGGCACTTGGACCATAGACAACAGCTTTGAAATCAGTACTGAGGAACTAAAGGGATAGCCGGCAGCTTCCGGATTGGCATGCAAAAATATAACAAAGGACGTATGCACTCATGAAAACAGGTAAAATAATCGGCACTGTTCTTAGCGGATGCCTGGCATTATCCATAGTGTTTGCACCGGCGGCTTCCGCAGAAACCACCGCTCAGAATGAAGCAGCTTCAAGGCTTGACCTTATCAATGAGGTTATGAACTATCTGGAGACGTATAACCTGACAGGAGTGGACCAGGATACGTTAATCCGCGGCGCAATCGACGGCATGGTGAACACTCTCGATGATCCATACAGCATGTATTTTGACAGTGAAGAAGCGGCTGAATTTGAACATCAGGTTGACCTTGAATATGTCGGGATCGGCATCAAGCTTATGTACACCTCCAAAGAGCTCTACATCGAAGAGGTGATCCCGGCATCTCCGGCAGAGCAGGCCGGCCTTAAACGCGGGGATGTCATTCTCAAAATCAATGGCGTTGCCATTGAGGATACAGAGGGCGATGAACTGAGCGGTACGGCAGGAACCAAAGTAACGCTGCTGATTTCCCGGAACGGTGTCAATAAAACTTACAGTGTTACCCGCAATGAGATAGCTTCGGCTTCAGTTACGGGCAAGATTGTCGGAAGCAGCATTGCCTATATTTCCATCAACGGCTTCACACAAACCGCTGACGAGGAATTCACGGCCGTATTGGACAAGCTGCGTACAGCCGGAATGAAATCCATGGTTCTGGACCTGCGCGACAATACAGGCGGGTATATGGAATCGGCTTACAATATCGCCGCCAAATTCATTGCTTCGGGGATTATGATGTACACATCTGATCAAAGCGGGACACTGACACCCATAGCCATTACCGATGGCAGTAAAATCGGCGTTCCTGTTGTCGTTTTGACAAACGAATACACAGCCAGCGCATCAGAAGCCTTGACTGGCGCACTGCGGGACAACAAGCTGGCTACCATTGTCGGCACGCGGACTTACGGCAAGGCGAGGATTCAAAGCCTGCTGCCTATGTCAAACGGGGATATGCTGAAGCTTACAACACAAAAGTACCTGACCCCCAACAAAGAAGACTTCAACCATATTGGACTTACTCCCGACATTACAGTTCAAGGCTATACCGCACAGCTGATTACCGCATTGCAGATTGCCGGGCTAAACGGTATTTCTGCTGCCGGGGATAATCATATTCTGGATATTAACGGAGTTCCTTTCGCCGGAAATGTCGGCCTCTTGAAGCAAGGGGACAAGATTTACGCTTCAGCAAAGGTGCTGGCTGCACTTACAGAGAGCGAACTTACTTGGGATTCCAAGAATAAGAAGGTGCTTATAACTGCCGGGGACGGTACGCTTTCAGGGTTTACCCTCGCCTCCAAAGATGCGGTTATTTCTGACGATGAGACTTACATTGAACTAAATGCCTTTAAGAAGAAGTTCCCGGCCTTTACCTGGAGCTACAACAGCACTCTGAACCAGTTGAAATTATCTGTAAAATAATCCATCCGACTAACTTAAGAAGGGTTTCGGGGAGGGGATTCTGCTGCACTTTATGCAGCAGAATCGATTCGTTTATGAACACTGAGCTTTTCTGTTGCACAGAGTACAGCCATACCACAAATCCCCTTTGGTTAATGGACATACATGCTGCGGCTTCAGGTTCATTTTAGAACAAAACGGCTATGCCGTCCTATACAAGGACGGCGTAGCCGTTTCTGCTTGTCAGGTCTAGGATTGCCAGTTGCCTGCCGAAACCCGGCGGGAGGCCCAAGTGGAAAAAGTGAACTTAACTCTCCCCATTCTCCTTGTTCGCCAGCTTTAGCGGAAAAAGATACCTAAATCATCCGTTTCTCCCGCTTACAGGGTAGGGGAATACGCTGAAATTAACTCTACTTTTTCCCGCTGTTCCTTCTACCTCAAGCTCTTCACTCCAGTTAAGTTACCTAATTCCAAGTCACTTCATTGTACGCATTTCCCCGCCCCCGCATCCCGGTTAGCCCCCATAATATCGCGCTTCCTCCTGCCAGATATGGAACCCGCAGGTAGAGGTATAAGTCTCAATTAAGATAAACTTGAAACATTCATCCAAAGGGCAGCCATCTTAGCGGTAAAAAGGATAACTAATCCACCGCATTCGGCTCCTGGATCATCCCTAGTGGGAAAAAGTACAACTAATCCGGCTGAAATCAGGTGTATGAGGGGAGATGGCCTCCAATAAGTGTACAAAATCCCACTAAAGCCTGTTAAATCCAGAATTCCAGCCCATTAGTGTTACTTTTTCCACTTCGCTTCCATTCCCCATGAACCTCCTTGCGTTCCATCAGCTTGTTCAGATTCGCCGGTTCCATTTCAGGATAAATTAAGTTTCTTTATTGTGTTTTATAAAGATAACAGAACCGCCTCCCGCTTAAACAGCGGAGCGGACGGACCCGCGGAACAGCGGCAGCGGACGCCTGGGTCTCCGGATTTTCACCGCTAAGGGAATGAAATAAATCTGGAGAGCACAGCGACCCGGACAACGCTCCGTTCGCGGAGCGTCCACTCCAAAAGCCTACGTCTATCCTACGTAAGAAAAACCTGAAGCTCCTTCAGGTCCTTTTTACATTCGGTAACCCGCCAACAGTGGGGAGGAGAAGAATCATTTCGCGCTGATTTCACCGTCCTGCCGGCTCCGGGCGAAATTAAAGGTACTTCTGCCTTTGATCCCCTCTACCTCCCCGCTGCGGCCAACGCATTCGCGCAGTTTGCTTGGCCGAAGTCCCGATCCATTCGTTCATTTACAGCGCAACCGTGAAATAACGGATAAGCTTCGCTTCCCCCAAAACCTATAAATTCTGATCTTTCAATTGGAAACGGCTTCGCCGTCCTTGAAAGAGGCGGCATCCGTTTCAGCGGAAAAGCGGAGGATCATTTATAGTGTAAACCTATCTTTTAAAAAAAGGTGTCCCGGAAGCTATCGGCTTCGGAGACACCTTTTTTGCTGCCGGCCTTGTGACGTCCGGTCATTAGTTGGAAGAAGGATTTTGCGGTTGGTTCTGCGGCGGCCTGCCTTGGGAATCCTTGTTATTCCGCTTCCCCTGGTTCTCTTTGCTGCGATGATTCCGGCTCTGATGCTCACGAACGGGCCTGTCTTTTGCCCCATGCTCTTTGGACGCGCCCCCCAAGCTCTTCTCACGGGGCGAGTTGGAGGATGACTTGGATACATGCTCCCGCTGCACCTTTGACGTTGCAGCCGGCACCACGGAAGCCGGCTCAAGTTCCTCCTCGGTGACGGGCTCCGGAACTTCTTTGATCAGAATATCCTTGAAGGTGCCTTCTTTGGGGAGTTCCTTCAGCTTGTGCAGCACAAAATAGGCGCAGCCAAAATTACAGTACTCATTGATGTAATCCACCATGCCTGAAATCGCCGTATCGCGGTTCACCTTGGGGTGATTATCCCGGTAAAAGCCTTTCAGGCGCAATTGGCTGTAGCCCCAGTCACCGATAATGTAATCGTAACGGTCCAGCACTTCGCTGTATCTTCCGCGAAACGCTTCCGGGTTCCAGCCGTCCTTGTAATCCAGCATGAGCTCGTAGCCCTTTCCACCTATAACGATCAAGCGTTTGTCGCCTGCCTTTCAGTATGATGATAATTACATGGAAACCGAACGCTCCTCGCGCGCAGCGGTGGCAGACTTCACCTGCTCATGCGCATGATAGGAGCTTCGCACCAGCGGACCGGACTCCACATGGCTGAAGCCGCGCTTCAGCCCCTCCTCCTTGAGCAGGGCGAATTCCTCAGGTGTATAATATTTCTCCACATTCAGATGCTTGGGGGAAGGCTGCAGATATTGGCCTATTGTCAATATATCACAATCCACCGCCCGCAAATCATCCATGGCCTGCAAAATTTCGTTCCACTCCTCGCCTACCCCAAGCATAATGCTGGATTTGGTCGGAATGTCCGGCTTGATCTCCTTGGCTCTGCCCAGCAACTCAAGGGAACGGCGGTATTTGGCCCGGGCGCGCACGCGGTCAGACATCCGCTCCACCGTCTCGATGTTATGGTTCAGAATATCCGGCCGGCTGTTCATTACAATCTCCAGACTCTCCCGGCTGCCAAGGAAATCCGGTATCAGCACCTCTACACTGCACAGAGGGAGACGCTTACGGATTGCGGCCACCGTCTCGGCAAAAATCCTTGCGCCCCCATCCTTCAGATCATCACGGGCCACGCTGGTCACTACACAATGCTTGAGCTTCATGCCTTCCGCTGCTTCCGCCACACGCTCCGGCTCCAGAAGATCCAGCTCGGTCGGCTGGCCTGTATTGACAGCGCAGAACCGGCAGGCACGGGTACAAATGTCGCCGAGAATCATGAAAGTCGCCGTGCGGTTCGCCCAGCATTCATAAATATTCGGGCAGCGCGCTTCCTCACATACGGTATGTAGGGTTTTGGAACGCATCATGCCTTTAATTTCCTGATAATTATCGCCGGTTGTTAACTTGATCTTGATCCAGTCTGGCTTGGGTTGTTTGGCTGTTCGATTAGTCAAGTGGAGAACCCCGCTTTCGCCTGAATATGAATTTGCTATGCTTAAAAGTTTGCTGCCTCATATTATAGCATGTGCAAGCGGCAATTGCCTGTTTTTGTGAACCTTTGGGCAAGAACGGATAAAAAAAGCCCCTTTGCTTCAACCTAAAGAAAAGCACCCGCCCGGGTGCCATCCGCTGAGAATTTATAAACAAATTAAGCGCCCGGACCTAGGAGGTTGTTAACATGCTGGCCCTATTCAGAATCGCTACAATACGGAAAACAGTGCTCTGCCTGTCGGCCGCCGCCATACTGTGGGGCGATAGCAGTCCTGCCGCCGCCGCAGGTCACAGCCTGCCTCCAGTCAGCGGTGAAGCTGCTTCCAGCAAGGAGAATATCTCCGCCAGCCGCAAGGAGCTTTATGATCAAATGAGTGCTGCTACCGGGATTGCGTGGTTTCGTTTCGCCGCTATCGACCAGTATGAGCGCACGATCGCCAAAAAGAAAAGCGGCTCCGAGGTGCAGACAAAGCCGCGCCTTACCGGAATCAGCATCCCCGCACCGGTATGGTGCGGGCCGCTCAATCCGGATCAGGAGGACCAGTCACCGCGGTCCATCAGCTTTTTTGGAGGCTTCGGAAAGGACGGCTCAGGCGATGGTTTGGCCGATCCCGAGAATGGTGCCGATGTGCTCTACAGTATGGCAAGACATCTGATGAAATACGGGGACTCTGCCAGTGACTTCAGCATCGGGGTCTGGGAATATTACCATAACGGCCGGGCGGCGCAGCGGGTCGCGCAATTTGCCAAGCTGTACGAGCATTTCGGACGGCTTGATTTGTCGGGCAGTGCTTTTCCTCTCCCAGTCGGAACGACATATTCCTACCGCAGCACGTGGGGTACCGGCAGGAGCTGGGGAGGAGCGCGCATCCATGAAGGGACAGATCTGTTCACTCCCCATGGCATGACTGTCCGCAGCACCTGCTTCGGCATCGTTGAAACCAAGGGCTGGAACCGCTATGGCGGCTGGCGGATCGGCATCCGTGATATTGAGAACCGCTACCATTATTACGCCCACCTGGCGGGATATGAAAAGTCCGTCTCCCGTGGAGATATTGTGACTCCCGGCCAGACGATCGGCTGGGTAGGCAGCTCCGGCTATGGAAATCCCGGCACTCAGGGCAAGTTTCCGCCTCACCTGCATTACGGGATTTATCGCGACCGGGGAATCACGGAATGGGCGTTCGATCCCTATCCTTTGCTGAAGCAGTGGGAAAACCGGGAATACAGAGCCTTGAAGAAGCGGAAGTAGAAGCACCCGCGCATTTTTATCGGACTCCAGTTCCAATTAATGAAGCATTAGACAGCCAAAGGGTTCAACATCCACAAAAAGACGTTCAGCGCTGCGGACAGTTGCTCCGGTCAGCAGATCGGTCAGCTCATGGAGATCAGGACGGAAGCTGTCCGGCTCCAGCTGGTAGCTGTTCGGGGAATTGTTGATGACCAGCCCCATGGAGTCCTGCCCGCTGCGCCGGATATACCCCAGAACATTGCGGGCTTCATCCGTGAACCAGAGCCGGAAAGCGCCTGTCCGCAGCACCTCATACTGCCGTCTGAGTGAGATCAATAAGGTATACCAGGCATGAAGCTCCATGTTCTGATGCTGCTCCTGCCACACCATCGGCTTCCGGCAATGCGGATCGGTCGCTCCTTCCATGCCGACTTCATCCCCGTAATAAATCATCGGCAGCCCAATATAGGTCATTTGAAAAAACACGGCCAGCCGCATCCGCTGTATGGCTGTGTTCTCATGGTTCCAGCCCCGGCCCCCTTCTCTGCAAGCCGTCAAAAACCTCAGCGTGTCATGGCTGCCAAGCAGCTGGAACATGGCGGCATTGGCCTGATCATTACAGAACGCTTCCTGGTGAAGCACCTGTTCCAAGAAGCGAACCGGCCCTGCGGATTGCTCCGCAAAAAA
Source organism: Paenibacillus sp. S150 (assembly GCF_019352175.1). Classification (GTDB taxonomy): domain Bacteria; phylum Bacillota; class Bacilli; order Paenibacillales; family Paenibacillaceae; genus Paenibacillus_AQ. The sequence continues at coordinate 4,618 of NZ_JACBYI010000004.1, read as the reverse complement.
CTCCAGCACTGCATCGCGCAGCACATAATTCATCCCGCCATCGAATTGATCGCCTCTCAGCCATGGACCGGAGGCATGCATAACCTCGCCGATCAGCAGCAGCTCGGGAAATTCCTCCTTCAGCTCCCGGCGGAACCGCGTCCAAAACCGGGGTGTGACCTCATTGGCCACATCCAGGCGCCAGCCGTCGATCCCCGCCTCGCGTACCCAATGCCTGGATACCTCCAGCATATAATCGGCCACTTCAGGGTTCTCCATATTCAGCTTCGGCATATGCGCCTCCGCCTTGCCAAAGGTCTCATAATTCGGAGAGGGGCTCTGCACTAAGGGGAACGAGCGGATCACGAACCAGTCCTTGTAACGGGAATTCTCCCCATGCTCAAGCACATCCTTAAAGGCAAAAAATGCATCCCCGGCATGATTGAATACGGCATCCAGCAGAACCTTGATTCCGTGGCTGTGAGCCAGATCCACCAATGCCTTCAAGTCCGCAGTGCTGCCAAACCCGGGATCGATCTTATAATAATCCGAGGTGTTGTATTTGTGCTCGGAGGGAGATTCAAAAACCGGCGTCATGTATATGGCTGTAATGCCCAGCTGCTGCAGATAGGGGATTTTGTCCGCTACTCCCTTCAGGGTTCCTCCGTTAAAGCTGCTGGGATAAATCTGATAGACAACCGTATCCGAAGTCCACTTAGGAAGCTTGACGGCCTCCGAACGATGCAAGTAAGCATACTGAAAGGAGCCGGCGTGCTCCCTGATCTCCGACAGGCCTCTCTCTCCATACCAAAGATATTCACCGGCGGGGTTCTCGGCATGAAACAGGTATCTGCATTTGCCGGTTGCGGTCTGGAGGACAGCCTCATGGATTTCGTAACCTCCGGCAGAGCCAATCCGCTCCATCGGAAGCGGAATCTCACTTCCCGGTGAATCGTAGCGGTCGGAATGAATCACGGTGCAGGACAGCTGCTGGCCATTTTGCACAAAAAGACGCAGCTTCAAGGTGCCGGGGCCAACAGGATAAGCAAAGGGATCTTCAACAGTATGATACAGAAACCAGCGGGATGGCATATTGTACAAGCTCCTTTTATTGTATGATAAGTCTATCTTTTAATCTTTTAAAATACCGTCAGGACCGTGAGGTGAAACTATGAAGGTTACGATTACGGATATTGCCGCCGCAGCGGGTGTAGCCAAATCCACTGTATCCAAGGTGCTGAATGATTCACCGAAAATTTCACAAGAAACCAAGCTCAGAGTCAGAGAAATTATGAAGCGGATGAATTACACACCCAGCAGCATCGCAACTGGCTTAGCCCGGCAGAGCAGCAGCAACATCGGGCTGTTAATCGATATGTCCAAATCAAGTGAATTCCTGAACCAGTTCTTCTACAGCATTATCGGCGGGATTGAGAGCATCATCGGCTCCCTGAAATATGAGTTGACCATCGCCAATGTCCAGCATAATTATCCGGAAGGACATTTCCTGCATAGGCTGGTAATGAGCAAAAGAGTGGATGGCCTTATCGCCAACACCTCAGTGCTGACAGAGGAGCTGTGCATGGAGCTTAACCGTCTCCAGTTCCCGTATATTTCGCTGGGAGAAGTTGCCGCTGCCGGGTGCTGGGTCGATTTCGATAACGAAGCCGGCGGCCGAATGCTCACCCGGCATCTGCTGGAGGAAGGCTATTCCGCGGTTGCTTTTATTGGCGGACAAGAGGGCGATCCCCTTTTCATCCGGCGTCTGAATGGCTGCCGGCAGGTGCTTCAGCAGGCTGGACTGCCGCTCCTCAAGGAACGGATTATACACGGTGAAGCAGAAGAAGCAGAAGGCTGCCGGGCGGCAAAAGAGCTGCTGCTGGGCGAAGCGCCCCCGGATTCCATGATCTGCATGAGCAATTTCACTGCTTTTGGGGTGCTGCAGGCCGCAAAGGAGCTCGGGGTTCAAGTGCCGGCAGAGCTTGGAATTGCAACCTTTGATGAGTATCCCTTGTCCCGCTATACCACACCGCCGCTAACCTCGCTTAATCTGGATACCTTTCATCTGGGCGTATCCGCCGGACAGCTGTTAATGGAACGGATCATTGACAGAAACGAACGGGGGCAGGGATTGCTGCTGGAACCGGAATTAATTCCGCGGGAGTCAACCTTCAGAACAAAAAAGCTGTAGAAAATCAATTCAAGGAAACCGGTTTCCCTAACTAGAAAATATCATACCTGCAACGGGATGTCAACGGAATATGGCATGTGCTGCTTATACAAGCTGATACGATAGCGGGAAACCCATACTTTCTTAAATTTGACAAAACCTCCTTCACGGCAAGCGTGGAGGAGGTTTTGTCAAAAATGTAAGCTGTACCTGCCTCAGCTGTTTATTGGGGCAGTGCCGGAGCTGCCCATAAACTGCAGCACCTCATTCATCAGCTGCCCGCTCTCGCTGCAATGGCACAGCATATGGCCGCTTCGCTCCACTAATCATACCTGTTTGCATTCCGAAGGGATGGGGCGTTCCAGATAGGGCTGCGCTTTTGGCTCTCACCAGATGATCCCTCCGGCCCTGAACGATCAAGGCGGGTGTCTCAATCTGCTTATAGATGTTAAAGCTCTCCCGCACCAGACGCTGAAATCCCCCCATGTCCTTCACTGGGGCGGAGCCGGATTTGTGCAGGCAGTTCCTAAGTTCAGCTTGCATAAACGGCAATCTCGTCAAGGTTCATGGCAATACAGACGCAGCACAAGCTTCTAGCTTTCCCACCAGGCCACATTCACTGCGGACACAATCGTTCCGGCGACAGTAGTCGTACAGCTCGCATTGATGCTGAGGGCATTGCCCGGAGGAACAATGAGGCTGCCGGTGAAGTCCTGAGCGAACATGCCCGGCTCCAGCTGATAATTATAGAGAATCGTCCCCCCGCTAATCGCTGATGCGGATGATTGTACCGTCATCACACTGACTGCCGGGCTTGCCAGATTGTTATTTACCGGAGTTATGCTGGAAGGGCTGGTTAGGGTGCCGCCTTTTACAATCGTAAAAGTTCCGGTGATATTGGTTAACAGGGCGGTGCCGCCGATGCTGCTGCTCATGCGGGATACATACAAGGTCCTGCCGCTGCCTGCAGTATTATTGATGCGGACCGAAATGTTGACAGTAGTACCGAGTATAGATACCGCTGAGTTGGATGCAGCAGCCGAGAATAAAACGGTTTGCTGGGAGGCATTCATCTCGGGCGGTGCGGCAATTACGGGAGCCTGAAAAGTATTGGTGATTTCCACATAGACCGGCTGATCGTTGTCGTTGAACACATATTGATTAGGCACTTCTCCCTCATCCCCCTTGTCAGTATTCCCACCAGCTGATCCCGCCCGTACCCGCTATACTTCCTGAAGCAACAGTTAAGCTGAGCGTTAACGAATTTCCCGGCGGAACAATAATCCTTCCATTTAAATTAATAATTACCGGTCCTGTGCTCAGCAAAAGAGACATCAGAGTTCCCGGGCTCCCGGTTGGAGCTGCCGTTGAGGAACGGGCAGTCATGACACTGGTTACAGAGCTGCTGAAATTGAAGTTGACCGGTGTCACTGTTGATCCGCTGACCGTCGCATTCCTCAGCAAGGCCAGCGTCACCCCGGCAGCTGCCGAACTCGCAGTAACCCGGGAGATATAAACCGTCCGTCCACTGCCCGCCGGATTGGAGATTTGCAGCACAAGCGGCGCTGAAGCAGTTACGGTTGAAGTAAATGGAACGGCAAACAGCAAGCCCGACTGGGCTGCTCCGGCCTCGGGCAATGTGTCTATACCGGGTGCCAGATAAGTATTGACCTGCTCGGTATACAGCGGCTGTGTACTCTGGTTGAATATAGCATCATTTGGCATATGATTACAATTCCTCCTATTTTATAGAAAGTATTTTTCGAGAGAAATAGGATCAGCAGGACACAATATACTATTAATAGTAATTAATGGGATATTATTATAGTATGCAGCTTTGTTAGACAGGTTGTTTGAAAATTAGCGTATTTTTGATTTTGCTGCCCAATCATTCTCAAGGCTGCCCCATATAGTAATATCACACCATTCGAATGGTCTTATTATGCCGTACAGGCTATTGCTGCATATGGATCATGCCCCCAGACGACGGTTTGGGATTTTTACTTTGAGCAGGCTGTTCTGCCTATTCTATTAAGAGAGGATGAATCCTTTTGCCAAACTTCAGTTCGTTTCAGGCGAACCCGGACAATCTGAGAACGCTGATCTTTGGGCGGGACCCTTCTACACTGATCGACCGTCCCCTGACCACCGATTCCAGCGGAAATCTGACTACCGTCATTCTCGACGGCACGATTACCAGCGTGCTCGGCGCTACCATTACTGCCGGGACATTAACGTCCGCCGGTACTGTAACCAACCTGCTCGACGGCACGATTACCAGCGTGCTCGGCGCTACCATTACTGCCGGGACATTAACGTCCGCCGGTACTGTAACCAACCTGCTCGACGGCACGATTACCAGCGTGCTCGGCGCTACCATTACTGCCGGGACATTAACGTCCGCCGGTACTGTAACCAACCTGCTCGACGGCACGATTACCAGCGTGCTCGGCGCTACCATCACTGCCG
>NZ_JACBYI010000039.1 GCF_019352175.1 Paenibacillus sp. S150 | reverse complement strand
CTGGATATGAAAGGAAATTTTCGCAGGGGGGATCCCCCCTGACCCTTGAAAACCATTCCTATCCATTGTCCCAATGGATATCCTACAACCTTTAAAGATAATTACACAAACTTCTTGACGCTACCTCTACCACAAGCTTTTCAGTCCAATGAAGTTCACTAATTCCACCTCACTCCCAGGCCCCGGTAGCGATCGAGCGCAGCATCCCGGTCCTTCTACCTGCTGTCCTCCCCCTGCCTGCCGGGCCCCATCTTCAGCTTGCGGTAGTCACCCGGAGTGACGCCGACAATCCGCTTGAACACCCGCCCGAAGGTAATGGAATTGGCGTAGCCCAGCTTCTGGGCAATATCCTGGAGATTGTCGCTGGTTGTAGCCAGCAGATACTCGGCCCGCTGCATCCGCAGCTGAGTCAGAAAATCCACAAATTTCATGTCAAATTCCTCTTTGAACAGATGACTGGCGTATTTGCCCGAAATTTGGAACCTGTCGCTCAGATGCTTGAGCGACAGGTCCGGGTTGTCAAAATTCTCTTCTATATATACCTTCATCTCGCTGATCATCGCCCGGTAGCTTTTGGACTCATTGACGGATACATAGATCCGGTAGATCTCGGCAAGCCATTTCAGCAGCACGGCGTGAACCTGAGCCAATGTCGTTTCCGCTTCAATTTCGCTGTAATAGCCTTGCAGGCTCGGTGCGCTGAATATTCTTTTCAGGCTGTCCGACAGCTGGCCCAGCTCACGGTCCAGCATCTGAATCAGAGTGTGGAGCATAAGGTGAATCTCTTCATCCTTCACCTGATCCTCGCTGAACCAGACGAACAGCTCATCGAGCCTGTGCCGCCAGCCCTCGTCCGCAATACGGAATTCCCGGACAATTCCGCCGAGCATTTGCAGATATTTGTACGACTGCAGTGCCGATCTGTCCGGCAGGCTGCCGCTCAGCACGACCATATCCCTGCCAAGCGACAGCTTGTGCTGCAAGGCCATGTCTGCCGCTGTGCAGGACCCCGGTACAGATTCCAATCCGGCAACGACCGGCCCCACGCCGATGGCCAATGACAGCCCCAGATTGTCGCTGACCCAGCGCAGGCAGCGCTCGGCGAGTATCCGCAAGATCTCCTGGTCCATTCCGGAATCCTCCCCGGAGCTGGCGATCAGTCCAATCCGGTTGCCGCTCACCCATTCGGCCCAGCCCTGCAGCCCCTCTTCACCCGCCAGCTCCTGGAACAGATTCATGAGCGTGAGCTTGAGCAAATTCTGGTCCTTAGCCGGATATTTCCGCCGGAAATCGTCGTAATGGTTAATTTCAGCTGCTATGTAAGCGAACTGCCCCGTCTCACCGGCGAACGGAGTGAAGCGCTCCAGATGGTCCGCCAGGGAAGCAATGCGTTCTCCCTCCAGCAAATCCAGGAACAGCTGGCGCCGCCGGACCAGCAGATTCTCATCATGCTGCTTTTGATAATCCATCGTTTGGTGAATCAGGGCTTCGAGCGCCTGGTCAATCATGACCAGCTCGTTCCTTGAGGTGGTATCCATGCCCTCTTCACGGAACTGAAGGGCCTGTATCCGGTTCATCATCGCCTTGATCGGCCGGTAATTCTTGCGGGTAATATACAGGACGTACAGGGTTCCCATAACCACAGTCAGGATGCCGATAATAATCCAGATATACGAGACCACGGACATCCAGGCGAACAGTTCTCCGGCCAGGATGCCGCTCTCAAAGGTCCAGCCCGCATTGTCCAGAGCAATCCGGGTCAGTACACTTCCCTTGGGTATTTCTTTGTCTCCGTGGGCCGTATAGACCAGCTCGCCTTGATCATTAACAACACGCATGAAGGAGACCTGGCTGTTCGTCATATCGTCAATCATCCGTTCAATCCGGTACATGCTGAGATTGAAGACTATTACACCTTCGGAGCCGAACGGAAGCGGCAGCCGCTTATACATGCTGATCACGCGTGCATTAGGATCGGAGCTGAACATCTGAAGATTGCGGACACCGCTCCACCCGCCTGTATCCGTGCGGCTCAGCGCCTGGTTCAGGTAATCCCGGTCGGCAAAAACCTCGCTGTCCATCAGCCCGTTCAGGGTCAGCACCTTGCTGTCGAGCTCCCGGTATATGTAGATGGAGTCGATCAGCTGATTGCGGTATATCATGTCACGCATATCCTTCACGGTATTGTAGAGGCGGGTCCGGTCATCCTGATCGCTCACCCCGTTCAGATAATCGCTGTAATCGTGATTGGTCTCCATCTCCTGCAGCACAGCCAGCTCCACTTCGCTCAAGGCATTCTGCACGGAATCCACGACGTAGCCTGTAGAGATGCGGTTGGCCTTATTGGTCTCATTGCGCGAAAGCTCGCCTACTATGAGAAAGGAGAGAAAGATGAGAATCGATACGGTCAGCAGAAATATAGGAAAGTAGGAGAACATCATTCGGCTGGACCAATTTCGCTTCATTTTGAACCCCCCGCTCCTCATAACTTGAATAAGCGGGATCTGCCGCCGGGGGCCTGAGAATTACAGGTTGGGTGACATTCCCGCCATTCTGTTAATCCAATATAACATGCCTGCTCCGATTAGTGCACTGACAGTGCAGGCCAGATACATCGCCTGTGCTCCGCCCGCTTGATACAAGTAACCGTTCAGCAGGTTGCCCGCAATGCCCCCAAGTCCTGAAAATACCATATTAAATACGCTTTGGCCGGTAGCCTGCATTTTTCTTCCCGCAGCGTTTGCTACATGCTCAACCGCAGCGACGTAGAACAGGCCGAAGGACAAGCCGTGCAGCACCTGAATGCCGACCATTACTGCGGGAACCGGGAACAGCCATTGAATCGCCCACCGCAAGGCATAGAAAAAAGCGGCCAGCAGCAATGTGCGTTCATGCCCAAGCCTGCGGAGAATCCTGGCGGCCAGCAGCATGGAGGGAATATTGGTCAGGGAAGCCAGCAGCAATGCGGTGCCTACCAAAGAATAGCTGCCCCCGGCATCCTGAAAGGCCAGCACGAAAAAGGAGTTGTAGGCGGTAAGTGTCTGGTTCACAAAAAAACAGGCGGCCAGAAACATTACAAACAGCCGGTTCCCCAGCAGTTCTTTGAGACCTTGGGACAACGAAATCGCAGCGGCATTGTTCTCCGTACTGCGTGACAGGCTCAGCACAGTAACGGCACTTGCAAGGCTGAGGGCCAGAAATGGCATCCACAGCTGTGTAATTCCGAAGTTAGACAAATAGAGTCCGCCCGCATAGCCGCCCAGAGCTGTGCCCAGGCTGCCCAGCATGCGGATTGTTCCGTAGGAGGTGAACGCCTTCTTCGCTGCCGAGACGGCATAGGAATCGGCAATTGGGCTTTGTGTGGCCTGAAAGACAATCGACAGGATATATGCCATTACGATCACTATGAAATACTTATAGCCATAAAAGAAAGAAAGGCAGGCGGGGACAGATATACTTAGAATCAGCACAAGCTTCGTCTGGCGGTAGCGGTCCACCAGCAGGCCCCAGACGGGCTGCACCAGAATGGATAATAACGTCCCCACCGACATCAACACCCCGGCTGCATCGGCCCCCAGTCCCTGATGAACAAACAGGGTTGTCAAATAGGGATTAAACAATCCGCCCGCGAGGCCTGAAAACAGATATACCAAACGGAGCTTCATCAGCTCCATTTTGGCTTGCACAGGTATTATCGCCGTATTCTCCAAGTTGCATTCTTCCTTCTTCATAGGTTATTGGCAAAAGACAGACCTCCCGCCCGGCTTGAGGTCCAGCCTGATAGGGTTATGGATGGAGCGGGTCCAGCCGCAGAGTAAAGCTCATGCGCGCCTTCCCGTCCTGGGGGCGGTGCAAATAAATAATCTCCAGCAGCTTTCCTTCCCGGTCCCAGTAAACCGCCGGGTCCGGAGCGGCGGCAGACACCGTGCAGCTTAGATTCGGCAGCAGCCAGCGTTCAGGAGCAATCTCCGCGGAGGACAGTCCGGGTCCGCTGATTTCAAAATAAACCTCTATGTCCACATCCGTATCCAGCCGGACATCAACGGCCAGCAGATCCTTTTCCACACCGGCCTCGAAGATCACCCCCCGCAGGTGGGTGTTCCAGCCTTTGCCCTTCTCCCTGCGGAGCAGCCGCAGGTAGCATTTCTCCCCCCGGGCATTCATCCAGTGGATGGTCGCCGGGTGCATCTGTCCGTTCGTGTTCCGGCTGCCCGACATCGCTCCGAGCATCCGCCGGCCTTCAATCCAGGCGGCGGCGGTGCACAAATTGCGGTTCTCTCCGGGCTTGTCCCGTTCGCAAAGCTCGCGGAACCTCCGTTCGGTTCTGCGGTCTCCGCTATGCGCCTTAAACTGCGGGAGCAGCTCTTCCGGAAGGTCCACGCCCGCCAGGGCAATCAGCGGGTCATGGCTGGTTTCGCAATTGACGGCAGCCATATATTCATAGCCTTCCCCCAGTGCCAGATAGAGAAAGACGCCTATCGAGCTGTGGCCGGTCAGCTCCATCTCATAGGCCCGGGAGAAGGGCCCCGACAGATTCTCCAGATTCGGATTATAGAACTGTGCGATATTGCCCCAGAGTCCATGCTCAAGCATGCGTCCGGTTTGCCGGATGGAAGGAGATTTGCCGTACACTCTCCACATCCCCAGCACGGTCAGATCCACCCCGTAATAGGTAGACGTATTGAACTCCGCCAGGGAACCGAATTCCTCATAAGCAGCCATCGTTTCCGCCGCCTCCCGGTCCGCATGCGCCATCCAGCCCGCATTTGCAAACCGGTGCCCGTAGTAGTGGACAATGAAGATATGCATAAGTACAATATTCGAGTTCATCGGAATCGCGTCGGAGACACGGCGGTCAATTGAAGCAGCTGCCGCCCTCTTCATCGCTTCATCCATCCGGCGGACCAGCTCTTGCGGCAGCATACCTTCAAATTGATCAAGAATGAGCGCAAAGGTGCAGGCGATGAATTCACGCCAGTTCGGATCATAGCTTCTCCATACAGGGGGCAGCACTTCATCCACTGCATTCCGCAGGGATTGTCTAATGGTCTTGTCATCCAGACCCGCTGCCGCCAGATTCCCTTCTGCCGACAGCCGGCCGGTTAATTGCCGCCCGACCTTCTCCACCGTCTCGCTCAGGAAAAAGCTGAAGCCCGGGGCGAACTTCTTCCAGTCATAGTTGCCTGCCGGAGGCAAGGCTGCCTGGGGGGAGGTGCGGAAGGTGCCGTGGTAAATTTCGTCCGGACAGTCGAACTGCATATCCATCACCCGCTCCAGCACTTTGCGCGCCCGTCCGGCATCACCGTCAGCCCCCCGGATAAGCAGAGCCAGCGCATAATGCGCGCTGCTGCGGGTATTGTGCCTGCCGGACTCTTCTTCGTCCCTGAGCAGCTCCATCTCCCCGTCATAGAGCGGGTCCATCATCGCCAGCGACTGCTGCACCAGGAACCGCTGCTGCTTCGTGAGTCTGTCTATCATCGCCTGTGTCATTTGTCTTCCTCCCTCCCCTTAGCCCTTGACCGCCCCGACCATCATGCCGCTGATGAAGTAGCGCTGCAGGAACGGATAGACGATCAGAATCGGAAGCGTGGTGAACACTACACTTGCCGCCTTCAGGCTCTCCGGCATCAGCTTGTTCATGCCCAGCCCCTCCTGCTGCATCAGATCGCTCACCTGATTGTTCTGGATCATCTGATACAGCTTGAGCTGCAGCGGGTACAGATTGGTATTGTTGATATACATCAGGGCGTCCTGGAAGCCATTCCAGCGGCCCACGGCATAGAACAGGCTGAGCGTAGCCAGTGCGGGAAGCGACAACGGCAGAATAATGCGGAACAAGGTGCCCAGATGCGTGGTGCCGTCAATCTCCGCGGCCTCCTCCAGGCTTTTGGGAATGCTGTTCAGGAAAGAAATCAGGATAATCATATAAAAGGGGCTGATCAGCCCCGGCAGCACCAGCGCCCAGACTGTATCCAGCAGGTTGAGGCTGCGGACCAGAATATAATCGGGAATAATCCCGCCGCTGAAGAACATCGTAATGACAATGATCAGCATGAACCATTTTCGTCCCCGCAGATCCTTTTTGGACAGGGCAAACGCAACGGCTATCGTCATGGCCATAGACAGAGCTGTAGCCAGAATGGTCAGAAAGATTGTAAAGCCAAGGGAGCGGATCATGGACATATCGGAAAAAACCTGGGCGTAAGCTTCAAAGCTGAAGTCTCTGGGGAAAAAGCTGACCAGTCCCGCCATTATCGGACGGCTGGAGCTTAAGGATACCGCAATAATATGAATAAAAGGCATCAGGCACAAAATCACAACGAAAGTAATCAGCAGGACATTAAAGATATCAAATATCCGGCTCACTGCGCGTTCACTCATTTTTCATTCCCCCTCTTTCTCTGTTTATTCCGGCTCCGGATCAGAGTATGCTCTCATCCGCCAGCTTCTTGGATGCATAGTTTGAACCGAGCAGGAAGACCAGTCCGACCACCGCTTGGAACAGGCCAACAGCCGTTGCCAGTGAAATTTGTCCCGACTCAATACCTATACGGTAGACAAAAGTGCTCAGCACTTCGGAATAATCCCGTACAGCGACGTTGCCGATAATGAACGGACGGTCGAAGCCGATGGAAATCATATTGCCCAGGTTGATGATGAGCAGTGTGGCAATCGTGGTTTTGATGCCCGGCAAGGAAATGTGCAGAATCTTCTTGAAGCGGCTTGCCCCATCCACCTCCGCTGCCTCAAACAGCTCTTTGTTGATCCCGGTCAGTGCCGCCAGGTACAGGATGGTTCCCCAGCCCGCGCTCTGCCATACGCCGATCAGAAGATAGGTGGCGAGCCAATAATTTTTGTCCGAGAGGAAGGGAATCGCCTCCAGGCCCATTCCTGTCAGCAGATTGTTGATGAACCCCGATTGGGTTCCGAAGACCTGCAGCGCAATGCCGCCGATAATAACCCAGGAAATAAAGTGGGGGATATACAGGATGGTCTGGGCAATTTTTTTGAACCAGGTAATTCTCAGCTCGTAGAGCATGATCGCCAGAATCAAAGGTGCGGGAAAGGAAACGATCAGGTCCAGCAGGTTGAGCATCAGCGTGTTGCGCAGCGCCTTGAAGAAGTTGTTGTTCTGAAACACTTCCCGGAAGGTATCCAGTCCGACCCATTCACTGCCGCCAATTCCCTGGAAAAAGTTAAAGTCCTTAAAAGCTATCTGCACCCCATACATGGGTCCGTATTTAAATATGATAAAGTAAATGACCGGCAGTACAAGCAAAGCATACAGCTGCCAATGTCTGCGTAAATAAACGGAATTCTTCACTGCCTTCACTCTCCTTCTTCCGCCCTGCGGCAGCGGATGGCAGGGAAGCCGGAGCCGGCTCCCGCCACCGTAACACCGCCGTCATTTTATTTGGAAACCATTTCCTTGTATGCCGCGGTGCGTTCGTCCAGAATCGCCTGGCCGCCGCTGGCCATATAATCTTTCATCATGGAATCGTAGGTGCTGTCGAACTGGTCCGGCTTGATCATGGTCATCTTGACGATGATTTCCTGGAACTTGTCGGCCAGCGCCGTACCATACTTCGCTTCCGCTTCAATCGGATGATCGAACCGCACCGGCTGAATGTTGTCCGTGTTGGAGATTTCTACCGATTTGCGCATATCCGCCTGGTATTTTTCAGGGGTCTGCGCAATGTACGCCGCCTCATTTTTGGCATCGTCACCGGCAAATTTACCGTTTACGATGATGGCAAGGTCGCCAAAGTTGTAAATCCGGTCCATAGCCTCCTGAGTGGCATCCGCTTTGACTACAGGCACACCGTCTACCATGGTATAGTTCTCGTTCTCCACCCCGTACTGCATGTCGAACAGATTCGTATCCGAAGCCATCCAATTCAGATATTTCAGCGCTGCTTCCGCATTTTTGCTTGATTTTGGAATCATCACATACATTGCGTTTGGCGCATAGGCCGGCTTGGCATGCTTGCCTTCCGAATTTGTGAATGCATCAACCGGTGTCATAACGGCACCCGGCACATTGGCCTGCAGGTTCTCGTAACCGCCATTGGCTGTGAAGTACAGCTCCCCGGCATCTTCTGTATAGAAGCCGAGCAGACCGTTCTGCAAATTCTGCCACAGCTGCTTTTTGTCTTTATCCAGGCCGAAGTCCTTGCTCATCAAGCCCTCATTGTACAGCTTGTTCATGAATTCCAGACCTTCCTTAAAGCCCGGAAGCAGGGCCGGATAATCATTGGAGCCAAGCTGCTGGGTCAGTGTATACCGCTGCTCTTCAGTAAGCGGCTCAATGAAGGACCAGAGAAGCGGTTCATACTGGGCGGACGCCAGACTGACGCCAAACGGGATGACCTTGCCGCCCGTATCGCCAGGATCTTTGTCTTTGAAGGCCTTGAGCGTAGTGTACAGCTCCTCGGTGGTCTGCGGCACCGGCAAGCCCAGCTTGTCGAGCCAATCCTGGCGGACATATCCGGCATACTTGCCAAGCACAAGTCTTCTGCCCGGAAGCGCGAATTGCTGTCCTTTATATTGTCCGTAGGCTAAAGTGTCCTCGCCCAGAAAGGTCTTGAGGTCCGGTGCATATTGATCCAGCAATTCAGTAAGGTCTGTGAGCCCGCCTTGCTCCGCATACCGGTTGAAGGTTCCCGAATCATAGGTGAATACAATGTCCGGCACTTCGCTTTGACTGGCCATCAGCACATTCAGCTTTTGAATTTCCTCCGAACGCGGCACCGGCACGAACTGGACATCGATATTGTTCGGCTCGCCGAAACGCTCCTGCACCAGTCTCGTCAAATAACTGTCGGTAATGGTGTAACCGGCGGGCGAGTTCCCCCTGTCGAACAGCTCCACTTTTAATGTAACAGGCTTTGAGGCTTCCGACGCCGCATTCCCGCTGGCCGCATCCTCCTTGGAAGAACATGCGGATAACAGCATAGAGGAAATTAATACGACCGCCACTGCCGGGCTTGCCCATTTCTTCGACCATCTTGTTGTCATTCTCTCATCACCTTTCCCCTTTTAATGTCACTTAAATTATCATCGAATGTTTTTTTTGCCTAACTCCGGCGCTATCGATGTCACAAAGTATTACATAGTATTACGACTCCGCACAATAAACCATTTTCAGCAGATAAATAGATTGGGGGAATGCAGTGAAAGGCTTGAGCAATGTAGGGGAAGCTGACAAATAAACAATTATCGCAGCAATAAACTGTATTCCGTACGCAAGCCGGTGGCCCGCCCCGCCCGGATTCAGCCTTATTTTGATCCTGCGCAAGACGGCTTATGCCGATTATGCAAGGATTTGGAAGCTATAACTGCACTGCTCTATTGGCAATCCGTCCGGCTCAGCTCTGTTTAGGAATTCTGCTGCACCCCATACAGCAGAATACGATCCGCCGCCGAATAAGGAGCTTTCTATTGCAGAAAGTACAGCCATTCAACAATGGTACCAGGTTCAGTCTTTACAGAAACCCAAAAAGACGCTCCCGGCATACTCCAAGAACGCCTGCTGCTTATATTCTTATATTGTGTTGCTGTGGGCCTACATAACCTTTATCCCAAACGCTTCAATGCCGGCTTGATTCCCTTTAATCGTCAAAGCGGCATCGTAATAACCCCGGTCCCCGGTCTGCTTGCATTTATAATCTCCCGCGCACCCGCAGACAAAAAACTTGGTCGTGGGGAAGCCCGGATAGATATGATCAAGCTTCCGGTAGAATAAATGCCCATGATGCGTAAAAATGGCCAGCACCCTGTCCCTTGCCCTTGAAGGAATTGCCGAGAAAAACTTGACGGTTTCCGACTGGCTCAGCACATGGCTCGATTCCACCGTAATCCCTTCCAGCCTAAGCGGCCAATGAAAGCCAATCACATAATAATGCTGGTCATCCAGCTTCTTCAGCAGCGCCAGACTGGCCGGACTGAACCGGCCCAATGCGCAATCGAGCCACACATACTTCACCTTCCCCTGCGTGCCCGGGAAGTTCATTTGCCCGGCAGCAGCGCCCAAATATTTGGTGAACAACGTCCGGGTGCCCGCCTCCCAGTTGCCAATCGAAGCTTTATAAGGAATACTCCCCAGCGTGCTTGTCACCGTATCCTTGAAATCCTTGTAAAAAGCTGCCGCATTGCTCCCGCGATCAGCTCCCGCCTGTACATTATCCCCTCCGAAAATTACAAAGCCCGGTTCCATGCCGCGGACCGCTTGGGACAATAGATGCTTAAAAATACCGGAGCTGTTTCCGTATCCCACATGACTGTCCCCGATCACCGCAAAGCGGATAACCCGGGCCTTCGCTGCCGGTCCGGATGCCCGCTTTGCCTTAACCGTCTTGGAAGGGCTGCCTTTTCTGCCTGCCGGGGCCTGTTTTTTCAACTGTTTCACCTCTCTGCAATAAATAAAATGCTTGATATACGCATTTATATTCAATACAGAGTTACATATCCTGGACACGGGAGAGAACTTTGCTTCAATTCATTGCGGACAGAAATTTAAGGCTTGTGCCGGAAAATGGGGGTATGCTATTTATCATTCCAATTCATGATGCTATGATGTACCGGGAGGAGGAAGCGCTGCAATGGACATTAGCAAATATGAGAACTTGGTTCCGAATATTTTTCTGTTCGTGGACCGCAAATGCTTTCCGGACTGGGAGATTGCGAGGAGCCGCATTGATTTCCATGATCTGACGTTCATCCTTGAAGGCAAAGCGGATTATTTTATTAACGGCGATAAGTTCACCGTAGAAGCGGGTGACATGCTCTACGCTCCTTCCGGCAGCGTCCGGGAAGCCCGCACCTTCAGGGAGGCGCCAATGCATTCATATGCGTATAATTTCTTCTGGGAGGGCGCTGACAATCATATCAAGCTTCCTTTTGCAACTGTAACCAGGAACTGGAGAACCAAAGAGATTCTGGAGGATATACGGGAGTTCTCCCATGTCTGGATGGGCAAACAGCCATTCTACCGGATGAAGGCCCGGGCGCTGTTCCAGCTGATTGTGTACCGTTTGCTGAGCATCGCCCACCACCGGGAGACGCCGCTGGTTGATCCGAGAATCCATAAGGTAATGGCCTATATCATGGATCACTATTCGGAGGATGTGACGATTGGCGATCTGGCCGCTTGGGTCGGCCTGAATCCCGTATATCTGGGCAAGCTGTTCAAGCAGAACACCGGCTCGACCTGCAAAGAATTCATGAACAAGGTGCGGGTGAACAACGCCGAGATGATTCTGTCGGCAGGCGGCTTCAATGTGTCGGAAGTGGCCGAGCACTGCGGCTATCATGATGTTGCCTATTTCAGCAATGTATTCAAGAATATAAAGGGATATCCTCCGTCATCCGCGCTGCAAGTGGAAACGGCTTCGCCGTCCTTATATGGACGGTATCCGTTTCAGCGGGAAAGATAAGGCTAATGTATAGCGTGAAACATATACATTCTTATCTTTGAATAAAGGATGCCCGGAACCTGCCCGGGCATCCTTTCCGCTTCCCGTCAGACGGAGCATTTAACGCCCGGCCTGTCCCGTATTGAAGCTTTCCTCCGGACCCAGGTAAGAATAGGGCAGCGGGACAGCGGACAGCACCAGCTTTTGCAGCACCAGCCCGGCATCAAGCCCGTAAAAACGGAGCGTATGCAGCCCTTTTTCCAGAGTATGACGGGTGGCCGGGGTATGAATATTATCGATAACGGCGCGGCACCACGGTTCATTATCATGATCGCCGCCCACATAGCCCGCTGGCAGCGCGTCCGCCACCACCGGCGCTTCATGGTCAAAGCCTGCCGCATATTTCAATCCGCCGCCCGGTGACAGCCGGTTCGTCGGCGCAATATAGGCGGTCAAGGTATACTCTCCGTCCTGCCGCACCAGAAGCCGGTACTCCAGATATGGCGCATGCCCGGGACTGGCAAAGGCTGCACCGTCCGGAAACATTTTAACCGAAGATAAGGTGCGTCCGTAGTTCTCAATTATTCTCCACTCGACTCCGGCTCTTGACACGCGGTTCAGCGCATGCTCTGCCTCAATGGATACTGCATGATGCGTTTCAATGAAGGTCATCGGCGGCACATTCTGAAGATCGGTCCACTCCACCGCCGCTTCTATGTTCACGGTACCTCCGGCACCCGAGAGGGTAATCAGGCCGGATGATGCTCCCGCAGCTTTTTCCCAGTCCACAGAAACCTCAATTGTCACACCCGTGTCTATCCAGCCCTTGCGCTGCTTAATCAGAATCCAGTCCGCGCTGCGCTCCGCCTGGTACTCAAAGCCTGCCTCGCCGCCGTTGCTGATAGTAATGTTATACGCCTCTTGCTGCAGATTGGTAAATACCGGAAGGCGGGCTGTGCCGGACATATACCCCTGCTCCGTCCCCTCCACGTCGACAATCATCCGCGGACCCTTGGCAGGAGAGACGTAGCGCACCTCCGGGTACTTCCAGCCTTCCGCATCCCACTGGACATACCCTACATGGGCGGAGCTCATCATGCCCTTCCATTTCGCTCCCGAGATTCCGGTATTATATTTCAGCTCCAGCCGCTTGTCCTTCTCAATCGCTTCGGTTGTCAGCTTCGCATAGGTGTTGGCCAGCATACTGCCCCGTTCAGCATACAGGCTGTTCAGTCCTGCATAAATCTGCATTTGGACCACATTGGCCGACGCGACAGCGGGGTAATAGACGAGCTGATAGCAGGCATCCATATGCGTCTCCGGAATCAGCGCCTGCAGCGCATCCGCCGCATTTTCGATTTCAACCGCTTGCTGCAGAACTCTCTGTGCTTCATGATGATGAAGAAGACTGAAGGTGGCCGGCCTTACAATTTCCGGCTTGCGCCGGCCGTTCATCCGGGTGTAATCCGACAACAGCTTCGCTATTCCCAGTGCGGCCTCTTTGTCCAGGCCCGGTCCGAACTGCTGCTCCACCCATCTTTGGGTGTACTCCTTAGTCCGGTTTTCTGCTCCGGTTCCCCATGCATCGAAGTCATAGGCCAGATCCATGAAGTACGATATCGGCAGCTCCATAGGCTTCAGATCCCCGACATTGACAACCCATACCTCACGGATGCCGTAATCGAACGCCATGGACATTTGCTCCCAGACCTTCTCCAGCGGAACGGTATTCACCCACTCATAGGAAAAAGGGCCGCCGTGGTAGTCAAAATGGTAGTACATCCCCCAGCCTGCGCTACGGTTCTGCTGATGCGCCGCCGGGATTTTGCGGAGATTGCCAAAGTTGTCATCTGAGAGCAGAATCGTCACATCCCTCAGAGCCTCCCAGTCCTTGAGGCCCTCCACCTCATCCGTACCGTACCAATATTTCTCCACCTCCTTATACACGGCCAGGACTTGAGGCGCTTGCTCCAGATTGTACTTCTTCAACAGAGCCTTTTGCGTAAGGATAATCTCCTTCAAAAGCTCAATATTTTCCCGGTCGGAGCCCTCCAGCGCAGAATCGCTCTCTCCCCGCATGCCAAGTGTAATCAGATTACGGAATTCCTTATTGCGCTTGACTCCATCTTCCCAGAAATCCGTGATGGCCCGTTTGTTCCGGGCAAAATCCCACAGGCTGCTTGTTCCATACTGCCTGTAAACCTTCTGCCATTCACTGCCTGCCCGGAACAGCGGCTCATGATGCGAGGTCCCCATAACGATGCCGTATTCCTCGGCAAGCCTGGCGTTGGCAATGGGGCTGCTTTTGCCGTTCAGGCTGAATTCGGCGCTCCACATAGCCGGCCATAAATAGTTCCCCTTCAACCTTAAGAGCAGCTGGAATACCTTGTCATAAAAGTCTTCGTTGAAGTCGCCGAAGGCATGGGTCACCCAAGAGCCCAGAGACGGCCAATCGTCATTCAGGAAGATTCCCCTGTATTTCACGGAGGGTTCCCGGGAGACGGTATTCAACCGGCTTTCGGGAATCCTCAGGGTCGGGGTCCGTTCGGGGACAACATCCGCCCAGTATACCCAAGGACTGACCCCGATGAATGAGGAGACCGAATAGATGCCGTAGATTGTCCCCAGCTTATCGCTTCCGGCAATGACAAGCGCCTGGTCCACTCCCGCAGCCGGACGTGCAACGGCCTGGATCAGGTAGCATTCCCTCTTGCCTTGAATAGAGGATACATCCAGGGCTCCCTCCGCTATCAAGGCATCGATAAACGCATTGCTGCCGATTGATCCGGCGATGACAACCGTTCCCTCGGGCTGCTCCAATTGCGTGAGAATCGCAGGCACTGCTCCGGTTACCATTTCTATATCTGAAGCAAAGGACTCTGCCACCCGGCGCAAGCCGCTATAATCCCTCCCCTTGGGGTCCACATAAATCTTGGCTGCCTTGCCCTGGTTCACAAGCGTGAATTCCTTGGCAGGCAAGGAGTCGTAATGTTCCTTTTCCCCCGGGCTTCCCGGTGCTTCGGCTCCAGTGTTGTCCAACGCGCGATTTGGTATCATCGTAATATCTCCCCTTGTCATTCTTTAATTCGTATAGGCAGGCCATCCTGTTCTTAGGCACATTATATAGGTAAGCGATTGCATCCTCCATGGGGAAACTAGCGAGTTTTTGTAATTACTAAATGGGAATTAGGCAAAATAAAACGTGGAGGCCCCGGCAAGCACATTCCCTTGCCGGGGCCTCCACGTTTGTTCGGTTCACCTAAATGTCCATATCCTTGCCGGTATAATCCACGAATCTGAAGCGGCCTTCCGGTGCGCGGCGCTGCTCAATCAGGCTGATAATGCCTTCTGCACTTTGGCGCGGATTCGTCGGGGCTTCTTCCCCGCCCATATCCGTATGCATCCAGCCGGGATGCACGCTGAGCACCTGTATGCCGCGCTCCTGCACATACACATGCAGCTGCTGCGAGAACATATTGAGTGCCGTTTTGGAGATGGCATAAGGATAGTCGCCCGGATAGGCATTCGAGATGCTGCCCGCTTCCGACGAGATGTTGATGATCGAACGCTCCGGCCCGGCGAGCAGCGGCAGAAAATGCTTGACCACCCGCATCGGCCCGTACAGATTAATATCCATGGTTGCCAGCATATCCTTCAGATCCAGCTCTTCAATCGGTGTGTCCCGGGCGGTCAGGACAGCCGCATTATTGATGATGGCTCCGAGCGTCCGGCCTTGCCCCTTCAGCTCTGCAGCCAGCGCCGCGACTCCCTCTTCGTCCGTCACATCCAGCGCGGCCACGGTCAGCTTGTCCCCATAGGCGGCAATAAGCCGGGCCAGCTCCGCCTGTGCCTGATCGGGCCGGCGGACCCCGGCGATGACTTCATGCCCCCGTTGCAGCGCTTCGGCAGCCAGCTCCACACCCAGCCCCCGTCCGGCACCGGTAATTAGAATAATCATATCATCCACTCCTTGATTACAAATGTCTATTCATTGTTGTCGTTCTCCAGCAGCTCCACGAGCACCTTCAGCTCCTTGAACGTATCCATATAGGCATAACGTCCTCCCGTATACTCACCCTGCTGCCGGAGCGGGAACCCCTGGCCTTCGAGCAGCATGATCTTTTCCTGCATCCCTTCGGTCACAAAAGCAATATGATGCGGCCCTTCCCCATGCTCATTCAAATAATCGCGCCATGTGCTCGGCTCATGATCCGGCTCGATCAGTTCCAGCTGCAAGGAGCCCATGTCAAAAAAAGCGAGCCTGGCCCGCGCCTCCGTTGCTTCTCCGTTATACCGGGTCCGGGCAATATCCGGCGTATCGGTAACGATAATCTCCGGCTTATCCAGTCCAAAGAAGTCTGCATACGCCCCGCTGACCTTCTCGATGTCATTCACCAAAATTCCAATCTGTGTAACAAAATGATTCCCAAGCCATCCCGGCATCCCCATAACCTCCTTCAAGTCTGACCAGACTACCATACCACCTAGCCCGCATCCGGCGCAATCAGAGGCACTTTTACCCTTCATTCTGCCATTTAGCCCGCATCCGGCGCAATCAGAGGCACTTTTACCCTTCATTCTGCCATCTAGCCCGCATCCGGCGCAATCAAAGGCACTTTTACCCTTCATTCTGCCACCTAGCCCGCATCCGGCGCAATCAGAGGCACTTTTACCTTTCATTCTGCCATTTAGCCCGCATCCGGCGCAATCAAAGGCACTTTTACCCTTCATTCTGCCACCTAGCCCGCATCCGGCGCAATCAAAGGCACTTTTACCCTTCATTCTGCCATCCCGTCTGCATCCGGCGCAATCAAAGGCACTTTTACCCTTCATTCTGCCACCTAGCCCAACTGTAAGTTATCTACCATAGCTCGTTATCCATCAAAGAATGAACGTACTCATACCGGCAGGTTCGATTGCTGCCCCGGGCAATCACAGGTCTTAATTTCCCTTTTACACACAAAGAGTTCATTTGTTTCTTGACAGTACGCGGGTTCACTCCAAGTCCGTTGACCAGATCAACAGGCTTGATGAACCCCTTGGTGCGGCTAGCAATCCGTAGAATGTCCCTCTCCAGCCTGGTATACTGGCGGCTCTCTTCATCCGCGCTCTTCAGCAGGCATGGAGCCAGCAAAGATTTGAATAAAGAAATAGTCAGCTCCGGCACCGACTCCAGATCATCATAGGGAACGGCCACGACACGGTATCCTGCAATTTGCAGATAAGTTTCCCTGTTTAATTCCTGCCGGTATCTGGTCCGGTCCGTATGCTGCACATGAGGGCCATACCCTTTGATTTCAATGGCAAGCCTGACCTGCCCGGACTTCCACACCAGATCAACAAAATAAGGACGTCCCCGCCAATCCGCGACCTCGTACTCCGGATGAAGATCCTCCAAATGTCCAAAAATCGGCCACCACACCCGCTCCACAAACATTTGCTCACCGTGCCCATGCCCGCGCTTCAAACGGTCCAGACGTTCTCCGTTCCTGCGGTTCTTATGATACTCCAGCCATTTCACATGTTCTTCGGCAAATCCCATTCCGAAAGTCTCCTTCTCTGCACAAAAAAATCCCGCACACCAGAATGACATGGAGTACGGGACGTGCTTCGTCCGTTTTGTTAGATTATAATGTCCAATTTTTTCCGCGTCAATGACATCACCGCAGTAAATAACTAGATACTGGTGAATTTGCGGTAATCCGTCGGCGTCATGCCGGTCTGGCGCAGAAAAGCCCGGTAGAACTGCGTAACGCTGGAGAATCCCAAGGCGAAGCTGATTTCCGTCACGGTTTCCTTCGATAGCCGCAGCCTCTCCCGGGCTTCGCCGATTCTAAGTCTTAACACATACTGATAAGGTGTAAGCTTCGTCAAATGTTTGAACGAACGGATAAAATGATACCGGCTCTGCAGAGCGATGACAGCCATGGATTCAATGTCAACGGCAGTCATATAGCAGCTATGCAGATAATCGAGCACCCGGGTCATATGGGGATCAGCCGTATAGGGGCGGGGAAAGGAATTTCTGTCTACAGGCCGGTCTGTTTCCCGGTCCCCCTGAAGCAGCCGCTCAAGGTATCCCCCCACCTGGACCTCCAATTGCTGGACCATCAGAGGGTCCGTTTCATTTCCCAGCAAATCATAGGACCAGTTGCGGAAGAGCGCAGTAATCTCTTCAGGATTAAAATCCTGCATCATTCTATATTCCCGTGAACCTCCCGGCACCGTCTGGTTCATCCGGTTCAGAAGGCTGCCGCGAAACTTGATTACGATAACAGCCGATAAGGCACCAACCTGAAAAGAATGCTCTGTCTGAGGCTGCTGAAGGAAACCTTCTCCGGCCTGGAGCCCGTACCATTTCCTGTTCTGCAGCAAGTCGCATGTCCCTTTTACGGGCAGGGTAACCTGGTACCAGTCCGCATGCTCATGCGGAGTGTTCGCAAAACCGCTTTTGCCTTTCCAAAGCTCAAAGGTATCTGTCAGCACATTAATCTCCATAGTTATCTCACCTGCTGCCATTATAGCAAAAAGTGCTTCGTTTCCGAGCACTTTTCACAATGACTTTCGGCCGGGATGCATTTATCATAATGATAATAGTAGTATTATTAGCTGCATTAACTTGCGGAAAGAAGGTTACCTCATGATTATTGATGTACACAATGTAACGTGGACCCAAGGCAAGCACACCTTGCTGAACGGAATCAACTGGTCTATACGCCCGGGAGAACATTGGGCCCTCCTGGGCCTGAACGGTTCCGGAAAAACCACGCTGTTAAATATGATTACCGGGTATCTCTGGCCCACCACGGGGACTATCTCTGTCCTTGGCGAACGCTACGGCGAAGTGGATCTGCGTGAAATGCGCAAATCCATCGGCTGGGTAAGCTCCTCCTTGCAGGAGAAGCTCTACGGCACCGACCGTACCCAGTACGTCGTCATCAGCGGCAAGCATGCCACTATTGGATTGTACGATCACTTGACGGAGCAGGACAACGCACGTGCTGAAGAGCTCATGAAGCAGCTGGGCTGCTTTCATTTGTGGGACCGGGAATACAGAACCTGCTCCCAGGGCGAGAAGCAAAAGCTGCTGATTGCCCGTGCGCTGATGGCCAATCCCCGCGTGCTGATTCTGGACGAGCCCTGCAACGGACTGGACCTGTTCTCAAGGGAACGGCTGCTGGACAGCATCCGTGGGCTGGCCCTGGGGAAAGAAATGCCGACGCTAATCTATGTTACCCATCACACCGAAGAGATACTGCCGGTCTTCGGCCATACTCTGCTGCTGCGGCGAGGCCAAGCCGTGCAAAGCGGCCTTACCTCTGAAATCCTGACGGCCCCGGTACTGAGCGGTTTCTTTGAATCCGGAGTGATCGTGGAACGTCATGGGGAACGCGTCTACGTGCGGCCGGCCGAAGATTGACAGCCGGAAGAAAATAACCCCACAAAGCCATCCATGCCGCTGACGCGGCACCACAGATGATGGAAATGGGGGCGTAAAGTTATTTCCAGGCCTTCCTGCTGAGGCAAGGCGATAAGCTCAAGTGGAAAAAGTGAACCTAATTCTCCACTCATCCCCTTTTCCGCAAGTGTTGCCTTTTTCCCACTATTCCCTCTGCTTCCAGCTCTTCCGTCCATTTAGGTTACCTAATTCCATTTCATTCTCCATTCCACTTACTTCTCTGCCCCGGCAATGATTTCGGCTGCCCCGGTTTTAACCGGATATTCCCCCATCTCCGCCCAGCGTCTGCGGAGCATTTGGGCTGCTGCCTTGGGCTGTCTTTGGCGGGTGAACACGCCTTTCTTGTTGCCGTTAATTCGGGTAATGCCCTGCTTGGTGGCAAAATCCGCAAACGCCCAGACATGCTCCCCGATCACGAAGTCGAGCCGGTCAAAGACGTTATGATAGCGGGTTAGCAGCTCCTGTTGGTACTCTTCGGTGAACATGGCCGGAGGGTCCTGGTGAAAACCGGCGATGGCATCCGCCCCGTATTCGGTCATGATCACGGGCTTCTGGAAATTGCGGAACCAGTTCGTCAGCTCCCACTCCACCTGATGCTCCACCAGCTCCAGGGCACCCGGGTCCTGATACCAGGAATAATAGCGGTTCACACAGATGATATCAAAAAACTGCGCCACCTTGCATTTATCCGGCAGCGGCCATTGCACAATGGTAATCGGCCGCTGCGGGTCCAGCCTGCGGGCCGTATCCGCCAATTCCTTGAAATAGGGGACCGCTTCTTCTTGAAAGGTAGCCGCTTCATTCGCAAGGCTCCACATGACGACGGACGCATGGTTTTTGTCACGCGCAATCAGATCGCTTAATACCTCCAGATGATGAGCCAGTGTCTCATCGTTGGCCTGGTCGGGCGTATACACCTTGTCGTTATAGTTGAAAAAAGTGAAGCCCACCGCCGGAACCTCGCCGATAACCACAATTCCCTCGCGGTCCGCCAGGTCCAGCAGCTCTTCGGCATACGGATAGTGGGAGGTGCGGAAGGAGTTGGCGTTGATCCATTTCAGCAGGTTCATATCCTTCACATTCACCGCCTGGTCCAGTCCCTTCCCCTTAATATCGCTATCCTCATGCTTACCGAAGCCCTTGAAGTAGAAGGGCTCCCCGTTGATCAGGAACCTTGTCCCTTCCACTTTGACGGTACGGATGCCCACCTGCAGCTGATAATGGTCGGCCAATTGCCCGTCAGGACCCAGAAGCTCTACGTGAAGGGTATAGAGATATGCCTGCAGCGGCTTCCACAGCCGGGCATTCTCTACGCGCAGGTGTCCTGAGCTTCCCTTGCCTGCCGCCGCTTCGATCCCGGCTTCGTCCACCAGCCTGAGCCGGACCTCTCCTTCCGGCCGGGAACACTCCACTGTATAATGGACAATTCCCGTACCGCCCTGCACATCCGCCGTTGCCGTTACATCCTGAATGTGCAACCTGGAGGTCCGGTACAGCTTCACGGGCCGGTGAATGCCGGCATAATTGAAGAAATCATGAAAATATTCCTGCACCCGGTAGCCTGCGGGATGCTTCTCGTCATCGAATGTTTTGATCCGCCCCGGCGGCAGCGTTTGCCAATTGAGGATATTATTGACCACGATCGTTACGCGGTTCTCCTGCCCGGGCAATGCGATGTCCGTAATATCGGCTTCAAAGGGAAGGAAGCCCCCTTTGTGCGAAGCCGCCTCCACACCGTTGACCCACACTGCCGCATGATGGCAGGCGCTTCCCACCCACAGCATGATCCGGTCGCCGGTCCAGGTACGGGGAACCCTGAAGGTCTGCTCGTACCAGACATCCCCGATGTGGTCACGCAGCGCCGCATCCTGGGTGATATCGTTGTAGCTGGCGGGTACCGGCATGAGGATCGTGTCCTGAAGCGGCTCCTTGTACCACTTCTTTTCCCTGCCTTCATTGCCCGGGTCCGCCTTAAAGCGCCATATGCCTGATAGATCCTTAATTTCGCGCGTCATCGTATCTTTTGGAAACAGCATGGGTTTATACGCTCCAATCTATATTTGCTCTGTTATACGCTCCGTTTATTGTTCCGGCTCCAGCCGGACAGCAACCTCATACTCCCTTCCTGCTTCATAAGGAAGGGCGGTACCGATCCAGGCTTCACCATCCACAGTTACCCTTGCCGCCCCCCGGCTTATCCGGTCAGGATTGGCGACATGTATCCGGTAGGTTGCCGTGCGGAACTTCCGCTCCACCCGGTATTCGGGCCATCCGGCGGGAATGCACGGGTCGATGACGAGTCCGCCGGCTGTAGCTCTGATGCCCAGCGCATATTCCAGCGTAGTCCAGAGCATCCAGCCCACCGTACCGGTAGAGACATGATGGCTGGACTTGCCGTAGTTCGGTGAATCGGCCAAGCCAAAATAATAGTTGGGTACAAAAATCGGCACCTGCCCGTTGCTCTCCGGCGGGTTGTCCGGGTGCGTCGGCAGTGTTCTGCTGATCGTCTCCCAGGCCTCGGCTCCCCTGCCTGCGATGCAGTCGGCGAACGCTTTGAACATGGAGGCATGGCAATAGACGGAGCCGTTCTCCGTAGCGCCCGCCAGCTTAAGGCTGATTCTTCCCCACTTGGGATTCCATCCGCGAAACGGCGGCTCCAAAAGCCTCGGGCCAAAAGGGGTGTTCAGGCTGTCGATAGCCGCAAGACACTTGTCCAGCCGCTCTCCTCCGGCGATGCCGCTCATCACGGCCCAGGTCTGGGTGTTCAGGAACAGCTTGCCTTCCTCATCCTGTGCCGTCCCGAACGGTTTCCCGTAATCGTCGAATCCGGCCACATACCAGCCGCCGTCCCAGCAGGTGCTGTTCACAGCGTCCGCAAGCCGTCCGGCAATGGACCGAAGATGCTGTTCGCTGTCCGTGTCGCCAAGCTGTTCACAGAACGGAAGCAGTGCCTGAACGGCATAGGCCAGCGCCATCGTGTTCCAGGCCGATTCGCCGCGGCCCAGCCGTCCGGGGCCGTTGATCGGGTCGTTCCAATCCCCGTCGCCCATAAGGCACAGCCCGTGGGCCCCGGTTGCACTTGCCATATAATCGGCGGCCAACAGCAGATGCTTATAAATGCTGGCGCTCTCACTGGAATCTTTGAACCCGACCTGCCGGTGCAGAAGCTCCGCATCTCCGCATTGATTCAGCAGCGCTGTCATGCAGATGATCAGCCATACCGGACCATCCGTATGGTTAAGAAGGCACAGATGCTTGGGCGGAGATCCGTCCGTCATAATCCACTGCTGAATGAAGCCGCCGGTTTCCTGGCCCTTCAGGACAGATATCATATACTCCGCTGCTCCGGACGGATCGATAAGGGCATAGCCCAGAGCATCCTGAAGCTGGTTGCGGATCGGGCAATAATTGGACATGCGGTTCGTGCGGGTCTGCATTACAATCTGTTTTTTGAGCCAGACATTCATGAACGCATCAACATTCGCATCCGGCGTCGCCACCCGGAAGGTGCCGCTGATCCGCTCCCAGTACGCTTCGGTTTCCCTGCGCAGGCTGTCATATCCCTTGGCGGCAAGCTCCGCCTTGCTGCGGCGGATCTCTTCCGGGGATTGGGCGCAGCCGACCACGAAACGGCTCACCGCCTGTTCTCCCGGCTGAAGCGCGACCGCCTGCTGAAGCGCTCCGAGCGGATGCTCCGCCTCTGCCCGCCGGCCCGAGCAGCTCCCGTTCTGTACGGCGGCCGGCAGCTCATATATGTCATCGCCGCCAAAAAAAGCGCGCTGGCTGCAGTCGTAGGAATCCACCGGACGGTCCGAATAGACATACACATGATTCGTATGGTCGTCGCACCCGGCCTTCTGCTCATAGGTGACATGATAGGGAAAGGAAAAGGCCGACAGAATTTGCAATTCCTCATCGAATTCGCATTTGCTGCCCATGACTCCGCCATTCTCCAGCGCAAATGCTGTGAACAGGGATAGGTCTCTCGGCTTCGCGCCTGTATTCGTCAGTGTGACCGTCCAGATCTCCTGCTGGCCCTTCATGGGCACAAACACATGCACAGAGGTTTCGATATCCTTATATCTGGAACGAATTTCGGTGGCCCCTAAGCCATGAATGCACTCATAAGCCTCCGGTTCAGTCTTCAGCGGCTGGTACATCGGAGACCATGCATTCCCCGTCTCCTGATCCTTAATATAGAAATAGCGGAAGCCCCGTGTAAAGGTGCGGTTCCGGGGCTGAAAAGCAACACTGTCGCCCTGCCCGGTCTGGGAAACCTCCATATAATACGTGTCGTTAAACAAATAGTTGAACCATCTTGCCGGCGTGCGGGGAGTGGTAATGACATATCGTTTCCCCTGATCCTTGAAATACCCGTAAGGCCTGCTTCTGTTCAAATAAATTGCACACCTTTCCTGTTGGCTGAGAGGCTCCTGCAGCCCTTGTTCTATTCCACCAGATTAGTCCGGTATTGACCCGGAGTAATCCCTTCCATCTTGCGGAAATACCGGATGAAGTTCGCCGGATTGTTGTATTTTAATTTCATGGCGATCTCGGTGATCGTCAGGTCGGTGTCTTTAAGCCACTTTTTGGCTACACCCAGCCGGTATTGCGCCAGGTAGTCGGTGAAGCTGATCCCCGTCTCCTGACGGAACACACGGCTGATATATTGCGGATGATAGTTCAGCCTGGCCGAGCATTTCTCCAGCGTAAGATCCGTATCGAACGCTTCTGCGATCAGCTGCTTAACCTCCTCCGAAATACTGGTGAATTGTGTTTCCTGCCGTTCCTCCAGAAGCTGGATCGCAGGATAGACAATGACACTGCGGAACCAGGCTTCAATATCTCTGGGGCTGTGCATCCCAAGCAGCTCCTCGAACAAGGAATCCTCGCCCGCCTTAAGCAGATGATGGGAGATGCCTGCGTCCTGCAGGAGCCGGATGAGATCCATCAGCAGCCGGACCAGCGACATCTGGTATTCCTGATGATCATATTCCTCACTGGAGAGCGCATTCATTACCTGGGACAACGCTGCTTGCGACCGCTCCCTGTCGTGTGATTTGATGGCTTCGGATAATTCATCTTCGAGCTTTTTGGGATACACGATTTCCTTGCGGTTAAGCGGCTGGACATCCTCGATAAACAGAATGACCTCTTCCCCCAGGCGGGCCCTGTACTTCAGCGCATTCTCGCCTTCTTCATAGCCCCTTCCCACCTCGGGCCAGGCTGTGCAGGAACGGCTGATGCCGATGCTGGTCTCAAGCTGGAGATAGCGCTTCACGGAGGTCTGTACCTCGGCCGCCCTGGCATACACGGATTCCTTGAAGGCCTTCTCCGACTGTGTCTTCGTGCCGCTTAGAATCACTACGGACTCCCGGATGACAATCGGCGGGAGCCGGTCCGCTTCCGGGACCACCTCCAGCGCGATATTGCTGATGGCAAACAGCAGCAGATCCCGGTCCTTCTCCGTAAAACGGCTGCTGTCGAGACGGTCAATCTGCACGAGCAGCACCCGCATTGCCGTCCACTGGCGCGTATAGCCGTACCCATAATCCACCAGGCGCTCCTGGATACCCTGGGACCTCGCTTCGCCCAGCATCATTTTGCGCAGCAGAAACTCCGCAAGCTGCTGCTGCTGTCCCGCAAGCTCAAACTTCAGCTTGGTCTGATCGGAGAGAATGCCCTGAATCCGGTCGGAGATGGCAATGAACTCATCTTTTTTGGGCCGCGGCTCCTTATCGGACAACAAGGAACGGTAAATATGCCGTATGGGACTGTACATCCGGCGCGAGCCGATCAGCGCCGTGAGCACCGTGGCCGCAAGTACACCCAGGCTGATCAGAATGGACGTCCTGCCGATGGCTGTGGCCTGGCGGGTAACCGCCTGCGTTGGCACAACCGACACATAAGTCCAGCCGTTGTAAGCCGATTTGCGGAATGAAACAGAAGCCTTGCGCTCCCCGTCCATGCCATTGAATACACCGGCGGCATCCGTCCGGCCTCTAATGGATTCAATATAAGGTTCTCCCGCCAAATCCATACCCAGCAGCGAAGGGTCGGAATGGGTAATTACCCGGCCGTCCCCGTCCAGAATGAACACGCTGCCCATGCCCGGGTCGCTGTCAATCAGATCAATCAGCTGCTGGGAGGACAGCACCACCGCGATCATGCCCCGGGGCCTGCTGGAATTGATCGGCCATTTCTTAATGTTAATGACGGCATGGTCCAGTTCGACCATGCCCTCCGCGCCTTGAATGCTGGCCGAATTGCCGCTGATCCACATGGACCCGTTCGCCATTGCGGAGAAGGGACGCAGCTTCTCCTTCAGGCCCGGCTGGCCGTAGGCATCCATACCGGAATTGCTGATCAGCCAGTTCTGCTCCAGACTGAACAAATACACATCCTTGATCCCCAGCTCGAATGTCTGGATCGACGCGAGATTTTTATACAGCTCATGGATCATTTCCATATCCGCTATGCCGAGCTTTATGGGGATTGCCCGGGTGACCGTGGGCAGCCCCAGCAGCTGCGTCGTGGAGAAATCGATCATTTTGAGCGTCTGTTCTACCCGGAGCTGGCTTTGCCGGAGCACCTGGGAATTGCGTTCCTCGATCTGCTGCAGCACCGATTGGGAGGAGTAGTGATAGGAATACCACCCTAAGATCAGCACCGGAAAAGCGCCGATCATTAAAGTAAGAAGAATTAATTTCAGCAAATAGTTCGATATCCGCATGACTCACTACCCCCGCAATCGTTTGGTTGCCTTTTATTTTAGCATATGGGGATTTTCATTCACGCTTATTGCGCATTATTGTAGGCCTCGGTGTACTCTTCAATCACCTTGTTGCCGCCATCCTGCTCCCATTTGGCCACTGCCTGATTCCACCCGGCCTCATCGATATCCCCCATGATATACCGGACCCGGGCGTCGTCAATAATTTTATTGAGCTCCGAGCCCCGTTCACTGTAAGTGTCGGAGATGAAGGGCTGCACCGGATTCACCACGGCAATTTCCTCGTTCTTCTGCCACATCTCGTCACGCAGATGGACAAGCGGATTGCCGTAAGTCACCACTTTATCTCTTAACACCGCCAGCTGCGAGGAATCGCCCATGCCGTATTCGGCCAGCAGCTTGGAATCCGTTGTTTTGACATAATTTCCGTTCTCCAGCGTGAACTGCCGTCCTTCCAGACCATTGACCAGCATGTTCTGCATATCCTCATCGGACACTTTATCAAAAAAGTTCAGCACAGCCTTGAGATCCTCCTCCGTTTTCACGGAAGTCTTGGGAATCATGAACATGCCGTATGAACCCGACCCGCCGGGACTGCGGAGTCCCTCCGGCCCTTCCAGCGCATTGACCATGGTGATTTTGCCGGCAGGTGTGACCTTCATAACGCTCTCCTCAATGCCGTTGGCATCGTTCAGATTGGCAATCCACGCTCCCGCCTTGCCCGCATTGATCATTTGCTTGCCGTCTTTGACTACGGCGAAATCCAGGTTGATGAGCTTCTCATCATACAGCTTCTTGTAGAAGTTCATGGTTTCCATAAAAGCCGGCGACAGATGGGCCGGACTTGCTTTTCCGTCCTTGATCTCCCAGTCCGCCGGGCCGCCCATCCAGGTCAGCATGGCTCTCCAGCCCGCAGCTACCTGCTGCTCCGCCAGGCCGATGGTATCGGCTTTGCCGTTCTGGTCCGGATCATTCTGCACGAACGCCTTCAGCACCTGATAGAACTCATCTACGGTCCCCGGCTCCTGAAGCCCCAGATTGTCCAGCCAGTCCTTGCGCAGCATCAGGCCGTCTCTGGCCAGATCCCGTGCGCGGTAGATCCCGTACACCTTCCCGTCAATGGAGATGGCATTCAGGGCCACCTCGCTCATCCGGCTCAAATTCGGGTAGTCCTTCAAGTATGGACCCAGCTCCCAAAACATCCCGGAACGCGCCGAATTCACAATGTAGGGGAGCTTCTGATCCAGCACAAGCACGGCGCTGGGCAGTTCTCCCGATGCCACGGTGGCGCTTAATTTATCGGAGTAGGTCGTGGACGGCACCCATGTTATTTTGAGATCGGTGTTGGTCCGTTCCTGGAGCTGTTTATAGATCTCCCCATTCGGGTCCATCGGCTCCGGATTGTAGCTGGTCAGCATGAGGGACATCTTATACCGGGCGGCAGATGGAGCCGTTCCGTCCGCCCCTTGTGCGTTTTCGTCTTTATTGCCGCCGCATCCGGACAAAGCCCCCAGCACCAGCGCCGCAGAAAAAGTCGTCAGTGCCAGCCGTTTCCAGCGTTTTGCCCCTTTATTTATGTTCATCATTATAGATCATTCCTTTATCGTCAGTTGGGTGAGGCGTGGATAAGTCAAACTCAGATTTTCTTGCAAGGGCTGGGCGCGACTCCGGGGAAGTAGTAATAAAAGGATTGGTCAGCCCTTGACCGAACCCAGCAGCACGCCTTTGGCAAAATGCTTCTGCAGGAACGGATACACTATAAGAATCGGAATCGTGGAGATCACGATCACGGCCATTTTCACGGCCTGGTCGGGAGGCACGAAGTTCCCCTCAAGAGAAGAGGTATCCCCGAGGCTGGCACCTTGGGACAGCATAACAATCTGTCTCAGCAGCACCTGAATCGGCCACATTGTAGAATCATTAATGTAGAGTATGGAGCTGAAGTAAGTATTCCAGTGGCCTACGGCGTAGAACAGAGAGAACGTGGCCAGGGCCGGCAGGGATAAGGGAATGACAATCCTCACCAGAATGCCGGGATCGCTGGCCCCGTCAATTTTGGCCGATTCCTCCAGATCCGGCGGAAGCTGCTGAAAGAAGCTGCGGATGATAATCAGATTAAAAGCGCTGATGGCGCCGGGAAGCAGCAGCGACCAGTACGTATCCAGCATCCCCAGTTCCTTGACGACCAGGAACGTCGGGATCATCCCCCCGCTGAACAGCATGGTGAAGATTACCATAAGCTGTATCGGAGAGCGGAAATCCATATCTTTGCGGGATAACGGATAGGCCATCAGGCAAGTAAGCGTAATATTGATCAGGGTGCCCACCACGGTGATGAAGACGGTGACTCCCAAGCTTCGCAGCAGTGTGCTGGTCGAAAAGATGTAGTTGTACGCTTCCATTGAAAATTCTGTCGGGAAGAGAATAAACCCTTTTTCAAGCAGCTCCCGTTGGGTGGCAAATGAACCTGCAACGATATAAATGAACGGGATAATGGTGATGAGAGCGATCACCGCCAGCAGAATCACATTAAACGCATCAAACAGGCGGCTGCCCCACGATGTTTCTTTTACCACAATTCTACCTCCTTTCGCTGTTTTTCCTTAGAGAATTCCTTCCTCACCGAATCGCTTGGCCAGGAAGTTGGAGCCGAAGACCAGAACCAGCCCCACAACGGACTTGAACAATCCGACGGCGGTACTGTAGCTGTACTCCCCCTGGGAGATCCCGGTGGCATACACATAGGTGTCGAAGACTTCGCCTACTTCGCGGTTGAGCGGATTCAGCATCAGCCAGATTTGTTCAAATCCTGTATCCAGGAAATTTCCCAGCCGCAGGATAAGCAGAATAACGATGGTGGACCGGATGGCCGGCAGCGTGATATGCCATAACTGGCGCATGCGTCCAGCCCCGTCGATTCTGGCAGCCTCATACTGCTGTGTGTCCACTCCGGCAAGCGCGGCCAGGAAGATAATAGTTCCCCATCCTGTTTCCTTCCACATCACTTCCCCCGTAATGAACGTCCGGAACCAGCCGGGACTGAGCAGGAACTGGATTTTCTCGCCCCCCATGGACGCAATCGCTTCGTTAATCAGACCGCCCTCGGTAGTGAAGAACAGATAGGCAATCGAAACGATAACGACCCACGACATGAAATGAGGGATATAAACCATAGTCTGAATCCACTTCTTGTACGTCTGCGACCTCAGTTCATTAAGCAGCAGTGCCAGAATAATCGGCAGCGGAAAAAAGAATAAAATATTGTAAGCGGCCAGCACGAACGTATTCTTCAGCAGCCGCCAGAACAGCGGATCGCCGAAAAAACGGTCAAAATGCTTCATCCCCACCCATTCGCTGTCCACGAAGCCCAGAAAGGGCTGATAGTTTTTAAAAGCCAGCAGTACCCCATACATAGGGACATATTTGAAAATGATAAAATACAGCAGTCCGGGCAGCAGCATGATATACAGCCAGCGGTTGCGGACCAGACGCTTCAGCTTCTGCCTGCGGTACACATTTGTCATTGACGGCTTCGAAGCCGCTAATGGATTTCCCATGTTCCTTCCCCATTTCCAGCGTAACCCAAGGGTCAGTTGCCCAGATTCAGCACCTGATCCTTAAGCGCATTGAATTGCCCGGTAGAGCGGTTATAGATTTGATACCAGCCATTGTCATCCCATACGGAAAAAGCAAACTGTCCGGCGATGGCTTTGTTTGCAATCTGCCGGTATGAATCCAGAAGCGTGTCGGTGATGACTCCCCGGTGTTCATATCCGAACTCGCCCAGATATACCGGAATATCATGCACATCTGCAAACTCCCGCTTCACATCGTCCACACGCTTCAGATGATCCTCCAAATTCTGAAAATACGAATGATAAGTGCCTATCACATAGCGGTCCGCCCCCTGCCCCGGCAGGTCCTGCGGATTGCGGTAAGTATCATACAACCCCCAGCCGCTGTTATAGTTGTACCCGCCAAAGATCAGGTTCCGGTAGGCATGCGGCTGCTTGCCGTCTGCGGTGAAGCTGCGGATGGCCGCATATGCACGCTTATTCAATTCGATGACACTGGCTTTGGCCAGAGCGCCGGTATTCAGGCTCAGATGCGGCTCATTGAATAACTCGAACAGCAGCGTTTCAGGCTCATCCTTGAACAGATCGGCAATTCCCGTCCAGATCGTTTCCAGTCTCTGCATATTGGCTTCGAATGCAGGCTCGCCCAGCACCGATTCCATGGCCCATTCTTCATGATGCGTGTTGATGATCAGGATGATTTGCGGCTTGCCTTCGCTTTTCCGCTGGGGGTTCACATCCTTCAGCACATAATCCACCAGCCGCTTCACCGTTGCCACATTCGGAGCGGTGGCGGAGAAATGTCCAAGCTCATCCGCCGTTGAAGGATATTTGCTGCCCCGTCCGCCCCAGTTGACCGGCATCCGGATGTTGGTGTAGCCCGCCGCGATAAAAGCGTCCATGGCCGCCTTCACATCTTCGTAACTCTGGCTGTTCCAATTCCCTTCAAACGTATTGCCCAGATTGGTCCCTCTTCCCATGAGACTGACTATCTCCTTAGCCGTCGCCGGAGGGCTGACAGCGGTTTCTGCCGCATCCTCCGCCTTGACATTTCCTCCCCCCATGACCAGAGAAACCAATAGAATTGTACAGACAAACCATACGGATACAGACCTGGATTTTACAACCGATATCATAAAGGCAGCCTCCTAGGGATGTGATTCAATCTCATTATTCAAATTGGAAAGCGTATTCATTTTTTATCCGCACAGAGACGCTTTTCCTCTGTACATTGTTTGCGGGCAGCAGCTGCTTGCTCTGCCACCAATATAGATTACCTTTTCAATTGCCGTCTATAGTCATCTTAGTACCATCCTTCAACCCTTGCTGCGACGGGATTTCTGAGCCGTTGTTATTCATTCCAGACCCTCCGGTTGTCATTAGCGGATATCGCATTCTGCCGGGACTGCAATGAATCCGGGACGGAAGCACTTTGGTGCACACACAATAACCCCACAAAGTGGGGCCTTGGCTTCGATGATAACTCAGGTACTTTGCGGGGACCCCAAAAACATATAATCCTGAATTTCGAAAGTAAGTATCCACAAATCATCTAAAAAGCTCTACACGAAGGGATTTCTTGCTAAAAACAGCTTGCACCCAATGGGTGAAGGAAAAAGGAGGTTTATCCCTTGTCCGATCTGGATTTGTTCATTTCACTTTCGAAATTCAGGATAAATTCTTATCTTTCAAAAAAGACGCCTACCGGCGTCCTATATTAAGAATGCTGCCATTTCAGTGGGGAGGAGAAGAATCATTTCGCGCTGATTTCACCGTCCAGCCGGCTTCAGGCGAAATCAAGGGTACTTCTGCCTTTGATTCCACCAGCCAGCCGGCTTCGGGCGAAATCAAAGGCACTTCTGCCTCTGATTCCACCGTCCTGCCGGCTTTGGACGAAATCAAAGGTACTTATGCCTTTGATTCCACCAGCCAGCCGCCTTTGGACGAAATCAAAGGTACTTCTGCCTTTGATTCCACCAGCCAGCCGCCTTTGGACGAAATCCAAGGTACTTATGCCTCTGATTTCACCGTCCAGCCGGCTTCGGGCGAATTCAAAGGCACTTCTGCCTCTGATTTCACCTTCCTGCCGGCTTTGGACGAAATCAAAGGTACTTATGCCTCTGATTTCACCGTCCAGCCGGCTTCGGGCGAATTCAAAGGCACTTCTGCCTTTGATTCCACCGTCCTGCCGGCTTCTAGGAGAATCAAAGGTACTTCTGCCTCTGATTCCACCGTCCAGCCGGCTTCGGGCGAATTCAAAGGTACTTCTGCCTTTGATTCCACCGTCCTCCCCGCTGCAGCCAACGCAATCGCGCAGTTTGCTTGGCCGAAGTCCCGATCCATTCGTTCATTTACACCGCAGCCGTGAAATAACGGATAAGCTTCGCTTCCCCCAAAACCTATAAATTCTCATTCAAAAAACAGCCTGTCCGTAGACAAGCTGCCCGGTGCTTACGCTTTCAATTTCTTACTGAGAGCGGAGCGCAGTGATTTGCCTGGCAAGAAAAGACGGCGTATAGGGCATGTCCTTGCGCAGCCAAGCCACGATTGTGCCAATCAAGGCCGCTGATCCATACCAGATGGCAATTTCTCTTTGGATATTTGCTGCCGGGATGCCGGGGATGCTCTGCTTTTTCTCCAGCCTGCCCACAATGATTTCCGATAGCAGCTTGAACAAACGATCCGAAAAAACTGTAATTTGCCGTGTTGTGAGAATAACCTTGTAAAACCTCGAATTTTCCCCGATATGCTTGAGAAGGTTCTCCAGCAGCGGCCATTCTTCTTGGTCCTCCAGCCCCGAATAGTTGTTCAGCACCTGTTGAATGTCCTCGACCATTTCATCCGCCATTTTATCGAGCATATCCGGGATATCCCGGTAATGCAGATAAAAGGTGACGCGATTGATCTTCGCCCGCTCTGCGATGCGGTTGACCGAAATTTTCTCGATATCCATTTCCTCAAGCAGCTCAATAACGGCATTCCGAAGCAATTGGCGTGTGCGCAGCACCCGCGGATCTGTCCGATTCGTTGGATTATCCATCCCGCTCTCCTCCATTTTTTTGCTTTTGCCAAGTAAACTACAATTTTTAAATATTTGTAGTTTTTTAAATAGTAAAGCTACATTTAGCTGAAATCCGTAAACTAATATACACTTTTTCAGAAATCGTTGCTTGATTGCATGAAATTTTCATCTATAATCAACTTTATACATTGTAAACTATACAACACACTGTAAATTTAGTCCATGATCGGCGATTTGAAAGGATGGAGTGAAGTGAGTAAAGAGACAGAAGCAGCAAGCAGTTCCGTGAAAAAGGGGCCCATCTTATTCATTATGATTTTGGGCGCCTTTCTTGCGACACTGAATCAGACGGTAATGAGTGTGGCTGTGCCGGAATTAATGCATGATTTTAATATCTCGGCTGCAACGGCCCAGTGGCTGACCACAGGCTATATGCTTGTTAACGGCGTGCTGATTCCGATTACGGCATATTTGATGCAGCGGTTTACGACGCGTGAGCTTTTCCAGGCTTCCATGTTCATATTTATGGCCGGAACGATTGTATCCGCCGTGGCGACGAACTTCCCGGTGCTGCTGACCGGGCGCATGATTCAGGCCGCCGGCGGCGGGATTATTATGCCGCTGCTCACCAATGTCATTTTAACCCTTTTTCCCCGCGAGAAGCGGGGAGCAGCCATGGGTATGGTCGGGTTGGCCATTATTTTCGCACCTGCGATTGGACCGACTCTGGCCGGATATATTTTGGAGCATTACACATGGGAAGCTATGTTTTACGGCATGATCCCGCTCACTGCCATTGTGATTATCTGCGGATTTGTTTATTTGAGAAATGTTTCGGAACGCTCGTTCCCCAAAATCGATCTCATCAGTGTCACCTTGTCCACTGTCGGCTTCGGCACCTTGCTGTATGGCTTCAGCCGGGCGGCAAGCGCAGGCTGGTCCGGCGCAGAGGTCATTGCATCGCTGGCTGCCGGTGTCGTTTCCCTGGGCCTGTTCACTTGGAAGCAGCTGGCTGCCGCAACCCCGCTGCTTGATCTGCGGGTCTTCAAATACAATATGTTCTCCTTAACAACCATTATCAGTATCGCGGTTACCATCATCATGTATGCAGATATGATGCTGCTGCCTCTGTATCTGCAGAATGCCCGCGGCTATACTGCCATGGAGTCCGGCTTGCTGCTGCTTCCCGGCGCGCTTATCATGGGACTGCTCATGCCGGTTACCGGCAAGCTCTTCGACCGGTTCGGGGCGAAATGGCTGGCTGTTATCGGTCTGCTGATTACAATTGCCACGACCCTAAGCTTTGTGAACCTGACGGATTCGACCAGTTACATGTATCTGGTGTTCATGTCAACCGGCCGGCGGATCGGGATGGCGCTGCTCCTCATGCCTATCCAGACCCTGGGCCTCAATCAATTGCCTTCCAAGCTTAATGCACATGGCACGGCAATCTCCAATACCATTAGACAAGTAGCCGGTGCAGTGGGTACCTCCCTGCTCGTCACCGTAATGACCAGCCGTACCACAACCCATCTGATGGATATGACGGCAGGAGGGGCCGCCCAGAACTCGACACAGGAGCAGCTGATTACAGCAGCTTCCATCCAGGGCATCAATGATGCCTATCTCGTGATCGTAGGCATCGGCGTCATCGGCTTGCTCCTCGCCTTCTTTATCAAGCGTGTGGGGCAGTCCTCCGGGCAGGAGCCCGAAGTGCAGCTGAAAAAGGCAGTGGCCAAAGAAGTCTGAGAGGTATCATTATGCAAAGAGATCAACGATAGCTGCCGTTGGTCTCTTTTTGCTGTGCCCACAGCAATTCCTTGCCCAGCCCGGCTTTTTCTCTGCGGTGTAAATAGGAATGCCGCGCCAGCGGGTCCATCCCGTTTGCCGAGAGAGCGGATACACCAAAATACCTATCCTGCCCGGCCTTGCGGTTCTATTTTCATAAGCTTGACTGGGTTGGCGCCATCTTAATTGATACTTATGATTCATTCTTTAGATTTCATCTAATATATTTGGTTAATTGAACCGTAATATTTCCCATGTCCATTTTCACTGCGACTGAAGTAATTAATGTTTGGGAGGTAATAAATAAGAGATGGCGGTTAAAGAATATGAAGAATTTATAGGGAAGCGTTTGTTAGCTAACATTTATCAGGCGAATGGAACTTTATTGATATCGCAAGGAACCGTTCTCCTCGAAAGCCATATTGAGAAGCTCGCCAATTTCCAAATTAAGACCGGCGCCATTCAAGCTGTGGAAGCAGAACCATCAGAGTCCCCACTGTATTCCAACGACAACGCAATTCAGACTGAGAAGTCTCTATCCGAAATTAATACATACATTCAGACCAGCGGTGTTGTCCCGATTGCCGACATAGAAGATAAGGTCCTCCCCTTCATCAGGAAAACCGCACAGCGGTATAATTTGTTCCAGGTATTTTCCGAATTGCAGCACCAGGGGGACTTCCGGTACGAGCAGAGCCTCGGTGCAGCGGTCATTGCCACATCTCTTGGAGAGCGTTTGCAATTGGAGCAGGAAGAATTGGCTTTGCTCACAACTGCGGCGACGCTGTATGATATCGGCACAGTTAAGCTTCCATCCTCCCTAATCCAAAAGCCCGGAAAATTAGACACCCAAGAATTCAAGCTGCTGAAGAAGCACACGGTTTATGGCTACGAGCTCCTTAAAAATTCCGACATTGATCACCGGGTTGCCCTCGTAGCTCTGCAGCATCACGAGCGGGAGGACGGCAGCGGCTATCCAAGGGGCCTTAAGGGGGGCCAGCTTGACCGGTTAAGCAAAATTGTGGCTCTTGCCGACGTGTATATGGCCTTGATTTCGGATCGCCCCCACAGGCCGGCGTTTACCTTCTTTGAGACGGTTGAAGAAATTCACAGACAAATAATTCTTCACCGGTTCGACCCTGTTATCGGTCTGACCTTTCTGGATATGATGCTGTCCAGACAAGTCGGCTGTGATGTCATTTTATCGGATGACCGTAAAGGGAAGATTCTCCTGACCAACGTCAACCATCCCACCAAGCCGCTGATTGTCTTGGATAATCGCGAATTTCTGGATCTCAGAACGGCGGGGGCTGTTATCATTAAGAAAGTCATTGGATGAGGAGGATGTCCCGATGCTTGAGCTTGCACTTAATCAACCGTTAAAAGCAATTCTGCCCATTAAAGAAGAATACCTGATACAAGATGTTTGGTTCTTAATGGAGATTGATACTTCAGGAAACAACCAATATTCAACCGTAAAACTCATTAATATCTTACGCCGCAACGGCTTGCGCACAATCGGGGATGTATTGAATTCAGAAGCGAGACACATTCAGCTCATGAAAGGCATCGGAGAAAAATCCTTTTTACTGCTGCTGGAGCTGCTGAAGGCCATTTCCAAAAAAAAGCCGCTTGAGCCGTGAAGTATCCCTGACACCGGTTTCTTTTCGGGAAAGGCGGCTGGTTTGCGGCAGTGAGTTCTCAACGTTTAGCTGCGTCTATCTGTAAACTGAAGAATACTTCAGCTGTTCCCCGCGCCAGCTCCCTAATAACCCGGCAGCCACGAGGCTGCCGGGTCTTCATATCCGGGCGGTCGTTTCCAGCGGGGGTCTAAGCTTCCGCCGCCAGCTCAACATCTTACATGCCTGCGTTTGAAGCCAACCTGCCCTTTGCCGGCTGCCTTTTGAATATTTTCGCTGGCGTTCAGAAATTTGCTCTTTGCCTTGTCCTTATTGACCTCTACCGGGCCTACATTCCGTGCGGTCTCACACGCCTGATCATGAAGAGGCAAATAGGATACCGCCACGGTGTATAAAAAGTTGTTCATCGCATATTGGGTGCGTTCCGGAGAAGCATGAATCGTATGCTCCACATTCTCAAGCATCCCGGCAATTTTGCTTTCGGCAAATTCATCGTCCGGCCGGCTGCCGAGCAGCCAGCAGTAGCAGCTCCAGCCTGCCGGCATTCTCTGCTCTTCCCCGCTCGCGATCCATTTATCGGCCACCTCCGCATCCATCCACCGGTCATAACCGGCTTCCGTCATGGCATTGGGACCCGGCAATGATGCCGGCAAAATACATGGCGTCGTAATTCCCGGTGGCATACAGCTGTTCCGCCAGGGGCTGATTGATTTTGGTTTTCTTGAAGATCGGCTTCATTGCCCCTGTCGCCACGCCAAAAAAGCGGTTCATGCGCGCCATTCGCGCTGTACATTTTCCTGGTTCGTTCCTTGCCGAGCGCTTCAAGCTCCTGCATGACCATCTCTGCATTCATTATTTAACACTTCCTTTGTCTGAAGTATTCTCCTCAAAGTTATCTTTCCTTTTCTTATATTGTTTATTTGCCTTAAGCGCAAAATAAAGCCCCCCAGAATGCCTCTCTCTAAATCCCATCAATTCCGGTATGCAGCGAATAGACCCCTAACAGCAGCTTCACCAGCGTGCTTTTGCCGGAACCGCTTCTGCCTACAACCGCTACTCTTGCTTCTGCCTGAATTTCAAAAGAGATGTCAAGCTCATTAATTGCCCCCAACTGAGTGAACATCATTTCATAATATTTCATAAATACCAGCAGGCTTCCGATCGTCATCTCCCCGTGCAGAATAAATAATCCGCCTATGAAGTACATATTCATCCGGGTAATGAAGAGATCCTTGAATTTCTGAAGTACTCGAACTTTTTGAGGTAATGGACACAGCGCGATGTCATTTTTCAGTTAGCCAAACTTGACGAGCAACGGTTTCAGCAGCGCCTTCCCTTGAATTTGGCTTCCTGCCGTTATTAAATTTCTTCTCTATATCCCTAGCAAATTTCCAGCCCTCGTCAGCTAAATGCTTTCTCATAAAAAATCCGCCAAACCCATTTATCCATGCTGCAAAAGCCAACAGCCGGGATGGAAAATCCGCTCCAATCGTACAACTGAATTCGCAAGAGCTGTTATCAATAGGCGTGACCTTCATTTCCCATGGCACTCCAACAATGGCTGGTATCCATCGCCATATATATGCTTCTGTCCTGTCAGAATAGAAACGCAAATGTTCCTCTGTGTGCTCCTTTAATTGATAGTGCTGAACAATCATCTCATTCCCCATATTTTCCACATTAACCATATAGAATTCACCGTCTTCAAAATAACTGCCCATTGCCTTGTGAGCTTTTGAAAAGGATTCATATTCAGCTGGAGTCATCTCAGTTACCCATTTGTACAAATCCACATCTTTAACTGCAAGCTGCAATTTAAATTTCTTTGTCATTCTCATGTTCATTATCCTTCTTTCCTGTAATTTTTCTTATGAGTCCATCGTGCCAATTCATAATCATCTGATAATATTCTTTGCCGAACATCAACGTCGCATGCTCATATGCACCCATCTCGTGAACGTGCTTCTCTTCTATCAAGGCAAGCTTGTTATATTCACTGGCGACAGTGGCTTGAAAGCTGGCAATCAATCGGACAGCCTCAAGATCATCAAGATATTTATAGAAGAACAGCTTATTCAAATACTCATAATTAAAAGGGGAAAAGGTACATGGTGTTTTTAACCATTCAATAAAAT
Organism: Paenibacillus sp. S150; assembly: GCF_019352175.1. Taxonomy (GTDB): domain Bacteria; phylum Bacillota; class Bacilli; order Paenibacillales; family Paenibacillaceae; genus Paenibacillus_AQ. The sequence goes on along the minus strand of NZ_JACBYI010000039.1, from coordinate 29,010 downwards.
CACTCTTCCCTTTTTCTGTGATGCCGTAAGATTTTTTGAATCTGCCTTCCTCTACCACTTCTTCATACCTGATAAGCTCCCCCTTCTCCATTTTTTTCAGCATAGGATATATGCTTCCGAAGCTGGCATCAATAAAGTTGGAAGTACTTAACATCATCTTCTGCTTGATTTCATATCCTGTCATATCCTTTTCACTGAGAAAACCCAGTATTACATAAATCAGCATAAAATCCATCCCTTCTTCCTGTCTTTCCCGGCACAGTGAATGCTCCTTCTGAAATCAAAGGATATATTACAATGTAGCCAAGTCATATGTCCAATCGATATATATCGTTTCGATATATATAATGTATAGGTTGACAAAGGATTTGTCAAGAACAAAACGGCTATGCCGTCCTTGACCGGGCAGCGCAGCTGTTTGCATTTCAGATGTAAGGCCGGCTGCGGTACCCGGGCTCTCCGGTTTCCCTGGCCGGCTGAAGCTCTTCCTCCCCGATCCCTCAGACCTTCCTGCTGAGATCCGGCGGCTAAGCCCAAGTGGAAAAGGTAAACTTATTCCCACATTCCCTTTTTTGCTTGCGTTAGCGGGAAAAAGGATCCCTACCGATCCGTTTCGCCCCCTTAAGGGGATACGCCTAATTTAAGATGAACTTGAAACACATTCATAAAAAGGGCAGCCATTTTAGTGGTAAAAAGTACAACTAAAGCAGCGCATTCGGCTCCTGAATCATCCCTAGTGGGAAAAAGTACAACTAATCCGGCTGAAATCAGCCATTTGGAGGGAGCGGGCTACTATTAAGTGTACAAAATCCCACTAAAGCCCGTTAAAGCCCGAATTCCAGCCTATTAGTGTTACTTTTTACACTTCGCTTTAGTTCCCTATGAACCTCCTTGCGTTCCATCAGCATTTTCAGGTACGCCAGTTCAATTCATATACATTCAATTACCTTTTTACTAAATTACCTTTTTGGCTCAACACCAAAATCAGCGGTTGACGATGTGAATGAAGTCCGCTGCGGGTTCAGAGGGTTCTTCCGGCCGCTGCTAAAGCCCGGTTTCCTGAATAGAATAAGACTACTGGTTGAAACCGGTCTTTAAAGGCGGACACTATCGTTTCTCCGGAATTCCTCTGGCCCTCCGCTATGTCCGCACTTAGTGCCGGCCCCTAATTTTTAGATGGAGCCGACTTTTTTTCACGATTCCTTTAAGAGTTTTCCGTCCGTGTAATTGTACTAATTCTTACGAATTCCACTTCATTCACTTCATTCACTCCATTCCACTTCACGTCCCTGCCCAGTAGCGGCCCCGGTTGGACCCGCTATATCCCCGCTTCCTCCTGCAAAGCATAGAACCCTCAGATTCTGCACCATTCAGCACAATTAGGACGCATTATAATTTTGCCCTAACTTCATACCTGCCTTATCCACAATTATTGAGAAGCATAATTTCCTGAACGATAAAAAAAATCCAAAAGGATATTATCCCTTTAGATTTCTTAAAGTAAGCTGCAATTTTAAATATTTCTACCGCTTCACCTTAAAAAACTCATGATACAGCTTCATGAGTGCTCTTTTCTCTATCCGCGATACATAGCTCCGGCTGATGCCCAGCTCCTTGGCAATCTCCCGCTGCGTCCGCTCTTCCCCGCCTGTATCTAAGCTGAAACGCCCGACTACTACTTCCTTCTCCCGGTCATCCAATATATCAAGATTACGATAAATCTTGCTTTTCTCGATTTTAAGGTCAACTTCTTTAATCACATCATCGGCCTCGGAGCCGAGAATATCAATCAGTGTTATTTCGTTGCCCTCTTTATCCGTACCTATCGGATCGTGGAGGGACACATCCTTGCGGGTCTTCTTCAGAGAACGGAGATGCATCAAAATTTCATTTTCTATATAACGAGCCGCGAAAGTCGCCAGTTTGGTGCCTTTGTTCGGGCGGTAGCTCTCAATCGCCTTGATCAGGCCGATGGTGCCGATGGAGATCAGGTCCTCCATGTCTTCGCCGGTGTTGTCGAATTTTTTGAGGTGTGGACACGATGCGATGTCAAAAAAATAAACCAATTACAATCGTTTCCGATTTGAATTGGTTATTTTTACGTTTTGTATTTAATCTGTAATTGTTTATCGATTATTTTGACCCATTCAGGTAATTCATTTAAATAATATTTTATCCCGCTTTTATCTGCTTCAAAAATAAACTCCCCATCAGCTTTACTATTATCAACAACAATTAATTGATCAATCAGGTCTAAGTGAGATACCAGATTATCCAAACTCGTTACATTTCGTCTAATGATATCCTCAGTCTCAATATGATGACCACCATTCTTCACTCGCAAAGCAACACGTTCAATGTTTAGCCGAACATCCCCTAGACCCACATAAAACATAATGATTTCAAAGCCCTGTTCCTTTGCATCTTTCATCTGCCTTATAACGTTACCACCGGCTAAAGTAGTTTCCACGGTGAAGCCCCATTTATTTCGGATGCATTCCCTGGCTATTCTTATGGCTTCTTTCCCAGCGGATACTTTACTCTTTTCAGGATGTCCATTATTGATTTTGCGGGCTAGTGCATCCGGATCAATATTTACACTTACTCCAAGCCTGTCAACGATCAGGTTGCGGATTGGCTCTTACCACTTCCATTATTACCGGCAAACACAAACATCGTTGCCTTTGTCTCATTCATGGATGAAATCCTGTTCATTCATTTTTTCGATCTTACCCGTACTGTATTCTCTAACAATTTGCCCCTCATTTGTCTTATATACAATATATGTTCCATTTGCTTTAGCATCCAACTTCGCCCGGTCACCCGTTAACCGGATCAATTTAGCAAGGTCCTTCGTAAGATTCATCATTACAGGAACACCTCATTTTCCACTTATAGTTCGAGTATACCACAGTACAGTACTTTTTATATCTGCCTAAAGCTATACGCATAATTCAGCGATCAATGAGTTTTAAAAAAAACTTAAAAGTTCTAAGATAATCTTAAAAATAATTTCTTACATCTTTCTTCTTACAATACACGACACTTCAAAAAAACAAGCATTGCGTCATCTCAAATTGAGAGAACAATGCTTGAATCGAGCTTTATTGCTTTATGGGATACACAAATTGTTCCCCTATCTACTTTATATTGATCCAGTATGAATAGTACTTTCCTTAAGTTACATATTTAGGTGAAAATCCTCTTCATTTGTCTTTAACGAATACATATTTCCATCCACTTGTATCCGCCCAGTATTATTTTCTATTGCATTTGAGGTATCATAGAGCAATTGACCGTCTTGTGAATATTTGAACTCAGCCAATAACCGGTACAGATCTTTGTCTCTCGCTTGTCCTTTAAAGTAGCGCTCCAAAATGTATGCAACAAAGTCATTTTCATTTTTAATTACTGTGTTCGTTAAAGATACCACGATAGAATCATAAGAACCAATCAGTCGTACTTTTTTACTTTTCTTTAACACATCAATAATCAGATCTTCCGTCCATTCCAGATTGTTTTCCAGAGCAGGTAGATGAGCTGAATCCAGCAATTGTTTACTTAAAATATAGTGCTGCCCACTCTGATGTGCAGTTTGCAGATTATATTCCACCCAGTCCAGCAACTCCAAGAAGACGCCATTTCTTCCAGGGGATCATTTACTGCTGCTACAGGTATCCAGCGCTGTGCTGAGGGATTCTGCCCATATATAACCCATGCGGGTTTCCGTTTGGTTGAGTTCCTGCCATTTCGGGCAAACCGGAAACGTACTCCTTGCCCGCCCCATGCACCTAGTGCCTCCTTTAATTCCCAACCGCCAATAACCCATAATGTTCCACCAAATGGCCGTTTATCTACCAGATCATAGTCCAGCTGCTTCAACAGTTTGGCAATTTCAACAACTTCAGTAGCTTGTTCATTTGAGACTGTTTGCTGTATAGGGCCTTCTGCTTCAATACTTCTCACTGGGGCTGTAGTAGTACGAGCATCAGCCATTCTCAGAAGCGTCTCCTCAAGTAAGCGGAATTTCTCATCCAATGAAGGAAGAAGCCGCGATTCCAACTGATCAGAAATCGCCTTCTCGACTATTTCAGCATTGAACACTGGCAGAGTTGCGGATTAAACGATTTCAGGGGTATTTGATATTTTGGCAATTCAGTAGCCAATGAGCCGTATAGCTCAACGTACCAACACGCCAGCTCAAAAACATGCCTATGCGCAGTCAATGCTATGTCAGCATGTATCTGTCTGCTATCATGAGCATCCGTGTTACCATTCCAGCGCAGCCATTCAAATTTCTCACGTATTTCCTCAGATAACAGGCCTTCGCGGACAAGCTTATGCAGACGGTCAACCTGTTTAGTGGAAAACACTGGTTCTAATTTTTCTTGTATGGATATTGTTGTTGCCAATAACTCGCCAAACAGTCTGCCTTGAATAAGTGCGCTTCTCGAATTTTCCCATATGCTGTTCTCCAACTGCTCCGCCACGGACATCAGCTCCGGATGAAGCTCTTTAGAAACTCGAAATTTGATCGTTCCATAGCCGTTCTCCTTAATAGCGGAAATTTCCCGCAGATGTCGCACTTATAGCTTCAGCCTGTTTCAGCACCATATCAATAGCAAGCTGTTCGAGATCGGGCGGATAACCGTATTTTTTAGTAATCGTTTAATTGTAACTTTCATCTGAGCGCATACATTCTGCCTCAATGTCCCAGCAATCATACCCATGCTCTCCCCACGTTGAACGGCCTGATTTACATCCTTGGCCATTTGAATGAGTTTTTCGATTATTTGTGTCGCTTCAATTGCCAGCTACCCAGTTGGCAAAACTTCTTGTCTCAGCCACAGACCATTTCACAACTGAATCTTCGCATGAATCCCCTGCTCCTCTAACATATGCAAAAGTACCCGGCCATCGATTAATTCAATGGGCTTGTCTTTGGCAAAACTTCTGGCATCAGGCCCATACGATGATGTGGTAACCAAAATACCCTTCGATGCATTCTCGTTCATCATGGTACCGTATAAGTCTCGGACTGCAGCAACCTCTACGGTATTTTTATATCTTTTTGCCTGAATAACATATTTCCCACCAAATACAGGGCGCGGGTCAAAAGCAATGACATCTACTCCACCATCTCGGCTAGAGCGTGTCAGTTTAGACTCAAGACCCATTTTCGAAAACAAGTTACATACCAAATGTTCAAAATCAAAAGGGTCCATCTCCAAAAGGTTGGTTCGTGTATCAAGAGTAGCTATCATATCTCTTTCATTTACAAATCGTTTATCGTACATGACAAGATCGACAATTGGTTTGACTGGGGTAAGCTCAGTTACTGAAGGGGAGAACTGGGCTTTAAGACCTTTTACACATGCAAGAATCTCCACTCTGGCGAGATCGAACTTCATGAATTCGTCTTTCCGGGTCTGAATGGTCAATATGCACGGCCGGATGTCAAGCCCTGTACTTAAGTCCACTGTGGATACTACTCCATTAAACACGACAGAATCCAAATGGTTCCCTTGGTCAGCTTCAAAAAGCTCATGGAGTGTACGGAGTGCTATTGAAGCTACAAGTATAGAGTACATCTCATTCAATTCCTTGGGTTTAAAAGGAATGCCTTTAATCTCATCCCGGCTCTGTGTATACTTATATTCCTTATTCTTTGGTACAGCCGTCACATCCGGTAATTCATACTCTACTAATAATTCTTTGCTCTCTTCCAAATAGAATAAATCAAAGGTTTGCGGGAAAATGTCACTGTAATTGGATCGTTCCAGAACCAAAGTGCTATAAGATTCAATGGCCTCTTTGTCTTTATTGAAATAGCTAGTTTTAAAATCATCAATGGAGCTATTATGAGATGCTATTTCCTCTAGGTATAAACGCTTTGCCTCGTCATATTCTGCTCTTGCAGTGCTGAGGTATATTTCATTTTCCTTAATCAGCCGGAAGTGGCTTAACGTAGGGGACAACGAACTCAGGATATTCATCCTTCTTATAAAGTGATTCGAATGAAATCATGTCATCCACACCGATCGTTTCACTTATAATTGTCTTAAATTCATTCAGCCGGTAAAGAATTTCTTCATTATAATCATTCGTTTCTTCTTTACGTCCTTCTATGTATAGCACCTTTTGTTCTTTTACATATGCATTTTGCTCACGGATGGATTGTTTAATCGCACGCTCATTCTCACGTTCATATTGCCGCTGTAGCCTTAGATGCCTTTCCTGCTCACGAATAGCGGCATTTCTTGATCTTTCAGCTGCACGTTGCACTTTCGCAGTTTCTTTAATCATTTTATTAACTGTACTTCCAAAACTCCGAGCCACCTTTACCCCTCCAAATTACGTAATAACAGGATTTGTTTATCCAAATTATAACACCAGATTTCAAATGTTCTACATGGAAACCCTACTTTTTACATAATTCTTTTGAACTATACGTCTAAATTTCGACAACAAAAAGAGTCTGTCAAAAGACAGACCCGATACGCTCACCGCTTCACCTTATAAAACTCATGATACAGCTTCATGAGCGCTCTTTTCTCTATACGCGACACATAGCTCCGGCTGATGCCCAGCTCCTTGGCAATCTCCCGCTGCGTCCGCTCTTCCCCGCCTGTATCTAAGCCGAAGCGCCCGACTACTACTTCCTTCTCCCGGTCATCCAGGATGTCGAGGTTGCGGTAGATTTTGCTCTTCTCGATTTTCAGATCGACTTCCTTGATCACATCGTCGGCCTCGGAGCCGAGAATATCAATCAGTGTTATTTCGTTGCCCTCTTTATCCGTACCTATCGGATCGTGGAGGGACACATCCTTGCGGGTCTTCTTCAGAGAACGGAGATGCATCAAAATTTCATTTTCTATACAACGAGCCGCGAAAGTCGCCAGTTTGGTGCCTTTGTTCGGGCGGTAGCTCTCAATCGCCTTGATCAGGCCGATGGTGCCGATGGAGATCAGGTCCTCCATGTCTTCGCCGGTGTTGTCGAATTTTTTGACGATATGGGCAACGAGCCGCAGGTTATGCTCAATCAGCAAGTTCCGTGCTTTGGCATCTCCCTCGGCCATCATCCCTAAGTATTTGCTTTCATCCTGCTCCGAGAGCGGTTGGGGAAAAGCGTTGTTCCTTACGTAGGATACCAGCAGTGTCAGTTCTTTGATCAGCAGCGCGATTGTACTTATTATTCCCGGCAACTTGGCGACACCTCCCGCACATGTACAATGAAACCGGTCAGTAGTGAGAACTGCGGGTTCATGGTCATTTTATTGTATGTGGGTAAGTGCCCAGAAGTGCATGTACTCGGGAAATAGGTACGGGCTGAGGAACGCTCATTCCTTAAAGCGGGCCTCAGGCGCTTCCGGCTGCATGACAGGCCAGACGCCGTATGTGGACGGAGGCTGGACCCGGGTGTAATCCCAAACGGGTACCCGGCCATGAATACATCATTCAGCCTGCAGAAGGCCGTCCCCGGTCCGCTCAATTCGCGGACCGGGGACGGCCTATACGTTCATTTGTCAGTGATGATCGAGAAATGCCAACAGGGCGTCTACCCGGCCGGTGCTTGAGCCAACGAGGGATTCGCCCTGGAGCAGTGGCGCAGCCGTATTTTGCAGATGATGAAAACCAATATACCGGCAGTAAGGCAATGGATTATTGTAGAAATAGAAACCAATGTATTTGGCCTGTTGGCCAATGCTCCGCAGCTTGCCGACCGTCAGAAGGAGCTGGAGCCGTATTTTGCTGTCCTGGAAACCGGTGTCTGCAGCAATGAAGAAGTCCTGAGCTTATCCGTCGGAGTCGGGCATATTCATAAAGGATTTGAGGGCTTGCAGCAGTCCTATATGGATGCGATGCGATGAAGGCCATGTGACGCACCTCTCCGTTCCAGAAGGAACGAATCCATTATTCAGGGAGCGAGGAATCGGAAACGGCGGCAACGCTGCTGGGAACGGTCCTTAATGATAACGTGCCCGGAGGAATAAGTGATATTGAGCTGAAGGAGCTTTTTTTACAGCTATTTGTAATCGGGTCTCAAGTTCTGAAGCATAAAGACGCCACCTTGTCCGAAGCCGTATACCGGGATTATATCCGGGTGATCCTGTCGGATGCGGCTTTGTCAATGGATGGGGCAACGGAGTTCATCACCCGTTTCTTTACTGCAATTATGGATGCCGTGAATCCGGAGGCCAACCGGCAGGAGTATCTCATCTATAAAGAATTTATCGATACGCATTATCATGAGGACATTCATCTCGAGCCGCTGGCCGACAAGTTCCATACGACCTCCAATTACATGTCCCGGTTGCTCAAAAAGAGCTGGGGCGTCCGTTTCACCAGTATTTACAAGAACTGCGGATTGGAAAGGCGAAAGAACTGCTGGCCCGGTCGGGCATGCCGATTCAGGACATCTGGGCTTCGGTCGGGTTCAATAACCGGAATTCCTTTATCCGGGCGTTCAGAAAGCTGGAAGGAATCTCTCCGACCGATTACCGCAGCCAATATACTCAACCGGCAGCTCCTGCAAAACTCCCTTAACAGCTCTTTTAACGATTCGCTTCCTGTTATAAATCCGACCTGTGCAAACAAAGATGACTCCCAGCCATTATCTGCGGGCAGAGAAGTCATCCTTGCTGCTCTATCTATTCTTATTCAGCACAAAAGCCCGCTGCCTTAGTCCCGGGCGAAGGGGCTGCTCCATTCCCGGCGCTGCCGCTCTCTTCTATACAAGCCCGTCAAAATAACCCCACAAAGTGGGGCCTTGGCTTCAATGATTACTCAGGTACTTTGCGAGGACCCAAAAACATACATCTTAAAAAAACGGCTGCACCGCCCATTTCGGGGGTACAGCCGTGATGCGCTGCGGGATATGCCTTTAGCAGTTCCCCTTGTTTCCAAGTCCTGCATTCAGGAGATAATTCCGGTATTCCTCCGGAGTGTCAATATCCTTCGGGCCAGGACCAGCCACCGGAAAGTAATGGATCTGCTCCGCATATTTGCGCAGCAGCCCCTTGGCCCCATTGTCTCCGGACAGCTCCAGCAGCTCCGGGAACAGCCCGGCATGGAATAATACCGGATGCGCCGGCCGGTCATCATAGCGGGCTTGGACAATCAGCGCGCCGGTCTGCCTGAACCGTCCGGCAACGCCCCTGATGGCTTCGCTCTGCACTTCAGGCTGATCTCCCAGGAGAACCATCAGCGCCTGCGGAGAATACAGGGACATTAATTCCTGCAGACCGGCCGCAAGCGAAGCGCCCAGGCCCGACTCCGAACGGCCGGTTGTAATGAAATGGACGGGCAGCTCCTCCAGATGGGCACGCTGAACCGGACCGTTCTGCGCCGCGACCACCGCTACGCGGCAAGAATCGGCGGCAAGGCTCCGCCTCACCACCTGCTGCAGCAGGCTTCCTTCCGCCGCCGGCAGCAGTTGCTTCGGCTGCCCCATCCTCCGTGAAGCACCGGCAGCAAGGACAAGCGCCCAGATCTCATTTGCCATGTTGGCCTCCATGGGCAACCAGCTTGTCCCGGGCGGAGATTGGAAGTGGAAGCCCCTTCCGATCTCGCAGCGGTCCGCCGGATTTGCCGTTGCGCAATGCGGTGGCCTCAGCAATAATGCTCATGGCGATTTCCTGCGGAGTTTCGGCACCGATATCCAGTCCGGCCGGGGAATACAGCTTGCCCAGCAAGGTACGGTCAAAGCTGTGATGCTCCGCTTCAATACCTTCAAGAATACGCTCCAGCCTGTAGCGGGAACCCACCAATCCAATATAAGCCGCATCCTCAGGCAGCAGTCTCCGTACTGCCTCGCGGTCCAGCTCCAGATTATGGGTCAGAATCACCACATATTTGCCTGCTGCATCAGCCTGCTCAAAAGCCAGCCGGGGAATAATCCGGATTTCATCGGCATCCGTGAAGCGCTCCCTGCTGACTTTATCTGTTAAATGATAAAGGATGGTCACGCGCCACTGCAGCATTTTAGCCATGCTGCAGAGCACTCTGGCATCTTCACCGGCTCCGATAATAACCATCTCGGGACGCGGGGTAATGCGTTCAACCAGCAGCTCCAGCCGGACGCCATTAACCCTTCTTTCGGCCATTCCGGCTTTCCGGACTTCACCGGGCTTCTCGGAAAGAGTGCCGCCGCTTAATGTCAGGCGGGTACCGGGAGGGTAGACGCTGCTGTCTGTTGAGGACAATACCGTAGCCGTTTCATAGGCATTCCGTGTTAGCAGGCGGCTTCGCAGGTCTTCCAGAATCCTCTCCGCCTGCCCGGGAAAACGGCTGGGAGCATAAGGCTCCAGCCAGACGGTAATGGCTCCGTTGCAGCCAATGCCGGTTCCCCAGACATCATCTTCCCCTGCCCGGAAATCATAGAATACCCGGCAGGGCTCTCCCGACTCCAGCACCCCGGCCGCATGCCCGCGGAGATCCTCTTCAATGCAGCCTCCACTGAGAATTCCCGTAACTTCCCCGTCCGGCATGATCAGGCACCTTGCCCCTTCCCGGCGGTAGGCAGAGCCATCCACCTTCACAATGACAGCCATTACACATTCCCTGCCCTGAAGCCGGCAGTCCAGCAATACCTGCAGCAGCTCTTCCACATCCACTCACCTCCACAGCATATTTTTTATAGCCTTGCCCCGCAATGCTTCTTATTCCGGATGCAGCATTCTCCAGACCCGCTCCGCCGACAGCGGAAGATCATAGCCGCGCTTGCCTGTGGCATGGGCAATAGCATTGGCAATCGCGCCGGGTACAGGATCAAGCGCAACCTCGCCAATCGATTTGGCGCCCATAGGGCCGTGGGGATCGGCTTCCTGGATAAAAGCTACCTCGATTTGCGGGATATCCTTCGCACCCGGCATCCGGTAGTCCATCAGGGAGGGATTCATTACGCGCCCCTCTTTGACCACGAAATCCTCCATCGTTACCCAGCCGATCCCCTGGGCGACCGCTCCAAACACCTGGCCCTTGGCCATCGTCTCGTGAATGATGGTGCCAGAGTCATGTACGGCCCAGTAGCCCACTACCCGGGTCCGTCCCGTATCCGGGTCCACTTCCACTTCGGCAACATGTGCCGCAAATGGATAGTTGGGGGAGGGATGCCCATAATAGGTTGCATCCGGCAGCACGGTATCCGGAACATAGGTCTCCTTGATCTCCAGCTCTTCACCGGCATGTCTGGCACGGTACCAGGCTGAGGCATCAGACAATGAATATGACCGTCCTTCATGAATAAGGGTACCTTCCTGCCACTGCACCCCTTCACCCAGAACCTCCGCCGCAAGCTCCAGTATCACCCGCCGGATGGACCCGGCAGCCATCCGGACGGCATTGCCCCCCATTACCGTACTTCGTGAAGCCAGCGTGCCCAGCCCATACGGATAACGGCCGGTATCGCCGGATTTCACCAGCACCCCGCTTTCCGCAATTCCGAGTGTGCGGCTGGCAATCCGCGCATACGTCAGGGACATGCCTTGGCCCAGCTCAATCTCCCCTGTCTCCACCTCCAGTGTTCCGTCGCTCTTGAGCCGGACTACCGACGTAGAGCCGTCGAACCGGGGGTCAATGGCCCGAAAGCCGGAGACATGGTTCGCTACCGCAAGTCCGAGCCCCCTGTACTGCGGAAGCTCGTTCCTTCTCGACCAGCCGGACAGCTCCTTCACCTTCTCAATGCACTGCTCCAGCTCGCAGGTATCCAGCTCGTACCCGTGGATAGTGGTGTCGCCTTGATGGACGATATTATTCAGGCGCAGCTGCGCCGGGTCCATGTTCAGCTCAAGGGCAATTTCATCAATCACGCTCTCCACAGCAAAGAGCATTTCGGCATTTCCGAAGCCGCGCATGCAGGTCGTCGGACTGTTGTTGCTGTAGCATAAATGGCCCTCCGACCTCACGTTGCGGAAATGGTAGATATTATCCGGCCGGGTGCAGGCCGTGGAGATTACATTGGGACTCCAGTACACTCTTGCACCGGCATCGGCATAGACAGCCAGCTCTTTGTAGACAAAGTTGCCGTCCCGGTCCGCACCGATTTCAATATCAAAGATAAGCGGCACGCGGGGATGCGCCGTAATCATATCCTCATAGCGGTCCATGACGATTTTGACCGGACGGCGGGCGGCCATGGCCAGCGCAGCGGCGATGACATGCACCTTCAGCACATACTTGGAGCCGAACGATCCGCCGATGGGGGGAACGATAATCCGCACCTTATCCTCAGGCAAGCCGAAGCCGGCTGCATAGGTTTCTCTGGCCCGGTAGGGGATATGCGAAGGGGCCCAGATGGTAATGCCTTCTTCATCGGACCAGCTGGCAATGGCTCCGATCGGCTCCAGGTGGCCCTGATATATCCGGTTGGAGCGGTAGCGCCCGCCTTTGACAACAACAGCCTCACGTTTCCCCCGCTCCACATCTCCGCGCTCCAGTTCAATATGCATAGGCCGGTTCAGCTCCGCATCCTCATGAAGCGCCGGGGCATCCGGGGCCATGGCCGCTTCAGGATCGAATACGCCGGGCAGCGGCTCGAAGTCGGCCTCGATCAGCGCCAGCGCCTTGGCGGCGGCCTCTTTCGTCTCGGCAGCCACCGCCGCGATCTCGTCCCCGATGAACAAGACCCGGTCCTTCGCCAGAATGTTCCAATCCTTGAACTTGGTAGGTCCGTATTGATGCTCGGGGACATCCGCTGCGGTAATGACGGCAACTACACCTTCCACTTCCCGGGCGCGCTCCACATCCAGTCTTGTAATCCGGGCATGGGCATAGGGACTGCGGTATATTGCCCCTACCAGCTGCCCGGGCAGATTCATATCATGCACATAACGCGTCTGCCCTTCCAGCTTCGATTGCAGGTCCAGCGGTGATTTGGTCTTGTTGTCTCTCATGGTCTCCCGCCTCTCAGCGCAATAACCCGCTCTGCCGCAGTAATAATGCCCAGATACCCGGTGCAGCGGCAGAGATTGTTCTTCAGCGCCGCACCGGCATCCCCTCCGAACAGGGCCGGATTCTGCAGATAAGCCCATACCGTGACCATGACGCCGGGAGTGCAGAACCCGCATTGGACTCCGCCCTCCTCAAGCATCAGCCCGGCCAGGGTTTGGAACTCTTCACGCTGTGACAAGCCTTCAATGGTCTCTATGCTCTGTCCCTGAGCCGAGCCGGCGGGGACCAGGCAGGACACTACCGGCTGCCCGTCCAGCAGTACGGTGCAGGCACCGCACTCTCCGGTCCGGCAGCCTATTTTGGTTCCGGTCAGACCTTGTCCTTCACGGATGACATCTGCGAGTGAGGCCGCCTCATCCCCCGCCCATGACCGTTCTCTGCCGTTGATCGTTAATTGGATCAGGCGGTCTTGTTCTGCCTTCACTTTGATCGCGCCTCCTTACCGTTATGTGTTCAATACGGACGGATGAAATACTTCCTCTAAGGCAAGCTCGCGCGCAAGCAGACCATCCTCCCGCAGATAGGTCATGAATTTTTGGATTTGACTCCAATTCTTGCTGATCCCATACGGCCAGATACCGCCAGCCATAAGACCGGAGGAACGCTCTGCAGATTCCCAAACCCACGGATCTGAGGTTTGGTTCTTGATCGTTTCAAGCAGCCCGGCGATGCCTTCGTCCTTAATGTCCAGCAGCAGATCATACAGGCGGACCGGCAGCTCCGGATAAGTCTCTGCCGTATCCTGCTTAAGCGATACCAGGTGCATAATCGGAAACAGCTTGGTACGCCCGTAATACTCACGTTCGGCATTCCATACATCGGGAATCAGCCGGCGGATCACTCCGCCCTCTCCAGAGGACGGAAAGAGATTCGCCGGAGGACGGCGGGCAGACATGACAGCATCCACTCTGCCGTCTGCCAAAGCCGCAAAGATATCCCCTTCGGTCAAAACCGCAGGAATCTTCACCGGCACACGTTCGGGCCGGAAGGTGAACCACTGCATGTCCTCCTGGCCGATGCCCCATTCCTCCCGGAACATCCCTCTTACCCAGACTGCCGCAGTCATTTGGTATTCCGGGAATCCGAAACGGCGGCCCTTCAGCTCCGAAGGATGCCGGTACGGGCTGTCCGAACGCACATATATCGCATTATGCCGGAACGAACGGGACAGAAATACGGGAATGGCCGTCAGCCTCGTATCCCCGCCTCCTTTGGCGATCAGATACGAGGCCAGCGACAGCTCCGACACATCATAAGCCGCTTCTGAAATTTGCTTCACAAAAATCTCTTCAATGGAGGCCTGCTGGGCCTCCAGCTGAAATCCGGGAAGACGGCGGCTGCCTGCAAGCAGCTTGGCTGTCCGGTCACTCTCGGACATTGCTATCGTAAGTCTGGTATCCGGCATATCTCTATCCCCTCCACTGTAACCTGCAGGCTATCCAATCAAGGTATGGGCTGCACGTTTAATATAAGTATTGACCAATGACCGCCTGTAGGCCGCACTGGCCCTGATATCCGAAATCGGGGAGCTCCGCTGTTCATAGAGTTCGGCAAGCTGCTGCAGCTTGCTGTCATTGAGGCCGCCTCTCCACAGCAGCTCCTCCTCCTCGCTCAGCGTAAAAGCTTTGGGAGCCGCTGCTCCCACCGCTGCGGAAGCCCAATCCACCTCTTTTCCCGTGCCGGCAAGAACCAGCGCTACCGAAACAATGGAGATGTCTGTCGCCGCCCGCTGGTCATGCCGGAGAAAGATCTGGCGCACGCCAAGCATCCGCTGCGGAATGAACAAAGAGACAATCAGCTCTCCCGGCTGAAGCCCTGTAAGCTTGGGGCCCTGGATGAACTCCGCCACCGGCACGCCCCGGGTTCCGGCTGGACCGCTCAGCCGCACCTCCGCACGGTATGCCACCAGCGGCACAACCATATCGGCCGCCGGGGAGGCATTGGCGACATTGCCCCCCAGCGAAGCCCGGTTCTGGATTTGCCAGCCGCCAACAATCCGCGCCGCCTGCTGCAGCGCGGGAACAATGCCGAAGGCTTCGTCACCCCAGATCTCCGCCGCAGTGATGCCTGCGCCGATCTCCAGCCCTTCTTCTGTGAGGCTGACCTTATGCAGCTCCGGGATTCCCCGCAGGTCCAGCCAGTCCATATTTACCGGTGCCGTCTGCTTGACCTGTCCGCCTACGAACAGATCCGTCCCCCCGCAGACTGGGCGGGGCTGCTGCTCCTGCAGCAGCTCAAGCGCTTCCGGCAAGCTGCCGGGCCGTAACCAAGCCATAGCGGACCTCCTAAAAGTTTGGTGAGCTTACTCTATCTGTCTTCACTTCGTGCAAAACTCGCTTTGGAAGCATACACCCAAGTTTTGTTAGCATGCTGCTTGTCTTCGCCCCGAACAAAATTTGCTTGGCAGGCATACGCCAATTTTATTGGAATATACTCCCAATAATCATTTTGGAAGCATACGCCAGTTTTGCGGAGCTGTGCTCTACTCCAGCGCAGTGGCGAGATCCTTGATCCAGGGACGGCCGGTCAGCGGCTCAATCTTGACCTCGCTGTTCTCGACCGCGCGGATGCTGCACAGAAAGCCGGCCTTGCCGTCAACAATGGCGGAGCATTCCTTGCAGGCATTGGCCGAGCGGCAGGAATATCTCACGGAAAAGGAAGGATCTTTATGCTCCCTGATCCAGAACACCGCGTCCAAGAGGCTCATTCCATCTCTGTAGGGTACCTCATAAGGGACCAGGACAGTCCCGCTCCCAGCGTCGCCACGCACAACATTCAACGTAACCGTAGACATTAATGACTCTCCTCCCATCTTAACTAAGCTCAAAATATCACTGTTCCGGGCTTCAACCGCAGCTCGCAATTGAAGGCGAAAAGTCGCTTTGCCCATCCGTTTCTCAGGCAGAACGTGTTTTCACACAGTTTAAGTTCCGCCTCGCAGCTGCATTTAATCCACCCTGTAGCAACAGAGAATTAAGTGGAAGATGGCAAACTAATTTGCACGTTTTTGCAGCTTTCCAGTATTTAAGTGGAAAAAGTAAACCTAATAACCTTCACTTCGCCCAACACCCTGATTTTGGTGCGATTTAAGTATACTTTTTCCCACTATTTGCTTATGGAACGCCAACCGGTACACTTTAGTTGTACTTTTTCCACTTCACTTGGACCTAAAGCTGGCGCAGACCACCATAACCCTACATTCCGCTAATCCAAGGATGCCAGGCTACCTTTTCTGCACGCAGCCGACAGCCTCATTAGCTCTTCACTTCCCTGCCCCCAGCCGACAGCCTCATTAGCTTCTATTTACTTTCCCTGCTCCCAGCCGATAGCCTCATTAGCTTCTATTTACTTTCCCTGCCCCCAGCCAACAGCCTCATTAGCTTCTATTTACTTTCCCTGCCCCCAGCCGACAGCCGCATTAGCTTCTCTTGACTTTCCCTGCCCCCAGCCGACAGCCGCATTAGCTTCTATTTACTTTCCCTGCACGCAGCCAACAGCCTCATTAGCTCTCCTTACTTTCCCTGCAGCGTGGACGGCAGCTGAATAAGCTCTATCTTCCACGCTCCTGCGTCATCCATAGAGAAGCTGGAGCTGACCGGCACCTCAAGGGAGGGCTCGTAGTCCAGCCGCACATGGGCGCCCCGCGATTCCTTTCTTTCCAACGCGCCGATAATAATCGCTTCGCTGATTTTCAGCAGATTGTCCGCCTCCAGCTTCTCGATCAGCGTCAGGGCAAACAAGCTCTGCCTGGAAAGAGAGATGCTGTCCAGTTCTCCGCGCAGCGCCCGGATCTCCTCCAAGGCGGCGGTGAGGCCGCTTTCTGTACGAAGCGGACCCGCCCCCCTCCACATTACCTGCTGGATTTTCCGCTTGAAGGTCTGCAGAGACGCGGTATCCCGGTCTACCGGCTGCGGATGCCAGAATTGCTCCAGACGTTCAAGCTCGGCGTCAAGAGCCTTTATGACTGCCGATCCATCCCCAGCCTCCTTAGCCCTTCCCGCAGTCTCGCCGGCAATGCGCCCGGTAACGAGCGCTTCCGTGATGGCATTGCCCGACAGGCGGTTGGCCCCGTGCATGCCGTAGATGAGCTCGCCCGCAGCCAGCAGGCCCGGAACCCGGGTTCTCATGCCGTCGTCCACCCGGACGCCGCCCAGCATGAAATGCGCCATCGGGGCCACTTCAACCATATCCTTGGTCAGATCAACGCCCTGATTGCGCAGAATGCCGATCACGGGTCCGAAGGCTTCCTTCAGCTTGTCCTCAGGCACCATGCGGAAGTCAAGGTAAGCTCCGCCATGCGGTGTGCCGCGTCCCGCTTCGACCTCGCGGAAGATCGCGAGTGTGGTCTGGTCGCGCGCCGCCGTATATTTTCCGGCTACTTCTCCGTTGTACTTATCCATGAACTCTTCATGCTGGCCGTTAAGCAGCCGTCCTCCCAGCTTATAGCGGAAAGGGTCCCACATAATCGGATCAATCCCCACCAGAGGCGGGAACAAATGGGCAATGGGGAAAAACTGCACCATCTCCATGTCTCTCACCTCGGCGCCTGCCTCCGCAGCCAGCACAAAGCCGTCCCCTGTCATATTGGCGGAAGCGCTGTTCCGCTCATACACCTCGGTCAGCCCTCCGGTCGCGAGTATTACGGAACCCGCGGCGATGCTGACCGGCCGGAAGGCTTCCATTTCGAAACCGACCGCACCGACCGCGCGGCCTTCTTCCACCACGATTTTGGTAATCATCATATTCTTCAGCCGCTTGATCTTCGGCTCCTTCCAGATCGCCTTCTTCAATCCACCGGCTGTGGCTCCGCCGGTATTCAGAATATCCACATAGACGCAGCGGGCCTTGGAATGCCCGGGAGCAAAAGCCTGTGAACGCTTGCCGTCGGCGGTTCTTGCCCACCGGACGCCATAGCCCTCAGCCTCCAGAATCACTTCCGGCCCTCTCTCCACAATGGCCCGCACAATAGCCGGATCTGCCATCCCGCGGCTGCCCTCCATCGTATCCTTGAAGTGGATGTCCGGATTATCCTCTTCCGCTTCTCCCAGTGCCACGGCTACAGTCATCTGCGCCAGAATCGTAGCACCGCCCCGGCTGATCAGGCTTTTGTCGGCCAGAACAACCTCTGCCCCTTCATCAGCGGCGGCCCTTGCCGCCATCAATCCGGCTGCCCCGGAGCCGATGACCAGCACATCGGTCTGTAAATGCAATGCTTCCATGGGTTGCTTCCTCCTCTCTTCGTCAGCCTCTCCCGGCCAGTGTAACGCCTATCGGCTGGACTGCCACCCCGTCTGCCTTGAGCGAGCTGTTGATTTTCGCAGCGAATTCCACCGCATGGATGCCATCGCCATGAA
This sequence comes from Paenibacillus sp. S150, assembly GCF_019352175.1. Classification (GTDB taxonomy): domain Bacteria; phylum Bacillota; class Bacilli; order Paenibacillales; family Paenibacillaceae; genus Paenibacillus_AQ. The sequence continues at coordinate 10,705 of NZ_JACBYI010000039.1, read as the reverse complement.
TACAGATGGTATCCGCCTGAATAGCGATATCCGCTTGCCCGGCGGCGAGAACCTTGCCTTCGGTCACCATCCGGATGACCTGTCTGATCGACTGCTGCTCATCGGTAATCACTGAATCCGGCAGTCTTCTGGAGGTTAGCGAGCCATCCGGCTGATAGGTGCGGTCGGAGAAAACCTCACTCGCCGTCCGCAGTCCTATCTTCTGTCCGGCCTTGACCAGCTCACTTCCGGCGAGTCCAAACAGAATAAGCTCCGGCTCTACCCGGTACACCGCTTCAGCAATGGCTTCGGCCAGGGGGGCGCTGCGGGCGGCCATATTGTACAAAGACCCGTGCGCCTTGACATGCTGCAGCACAGCGCCCTCCGAACGAACGAAGCCCCATAGGGAGCCGATTTGATAGACCGTAATGTCATACGCTTCTTCCGGTGAAATGTCCATATCCCTGCGGCCAAAGCCGGTCAGATCCTGAAGTCCAGGATGCGCGCCGATGGCTACCTTATGCTCAAGCGCAAGCCGTACCGTGCGCCGCATCGTCGCCGGATCACCGGCGTGAAATCCGCAGGCGATGTTCGCCGAGGTTACATATTCCAATACTTCCCCATCACTTCCCAGCTTATAAGCGCCGAAGCTCTCACCCATATCACAGTTCAGATCTACAACCTTCATCTAATACATGCCTCCTGCCTGCAAGAAATAATATTGGGATTATATAAGGGACCCGAAAAATTCAGGGTCTGTCAAGCTGTATGCCGGTTTAAAACTCCTTCAGCCAATCTGAAACTCCTTCAAATAAATCCCGGGCGGGCGTGTGCCTGTTGCATTTTCTGCAGCAGATCACCCCTAAATCAGCCGAAAAACTGATGCTGCTGCACAAAGTACAGTCATGCGGCTGATCCTCAACGGATATCGGACAAAATGCTACAGATATCAGGTTCAATCTATATAGTTTTACTTTTTCCGCTCAGCTTCAGCTCTCTGCAGAGCCTGAATGCCTCCACGAGCCCTCAGCCTTACCGGCTTAATTCATAAGGCGGCTTCCCCTGCTCCCGGAAGAACAGGGCGGCCTCAAACCGCGGAGGCGTTCTTCCGCAGTCTGAGGCCATATATCTCCTATTATGGCTTCTCAAGCCACCGGTTCTTCTCGTCTGCATTCAGATCACGCAGCGCCTGCAGGTCGGCGAGGTCCACATGGTCCCGGGGAACCACCGCGCGTTTGGGGAACATGACCGGCGGTGCCGGCTTGGTGGCATCCACAATAACCGCACTGGACATTCGCGGAGTGTTCTTGCCCTCCTTGTTATAGTCCCAGTTGGTAGGCAGCAGGCCGCCGGGGCCATTCCATTGGGGAATGACCAGCAGATCGCGCTCCGCGTCAAAGCGCGTACCGATCGCCCAGGCCACTTCCTCGCCGTTGAACACATCAATATCCTCATCGACAACCACGATATGCCGCAGATTCTCGGGTTCGGTGTTCAGTGCGGCGAAGGCCGCCTTCTTCACATCCGCGTCCCGCTCTTTATGAAGCGAGATATAGCAGTTCATCCGGCTGTAGAATGGAACATTGACCGTCTTCAGGCTTGGGACCACCTCTTTAACCGTCTGATAAATGCTTCCCGAGCGCGGAACTCCGCCAACGACGAGATGCTCTCGGCTGGAAGCGACAATGTCCTGAAAAATGGCATTTTTACGGTGGGTGATCCGGGTAATGCGGATGATCGGAACGGAGCCGCCGCCCAGATAGTGGCCGGGCCATTCGCCGAACGGCCCTTCGGGGTGGTCCTCATCGGCAAGAATCTCGCCTTCCAGGATAAACTCGGCATGGGCCGGAACGAGCAGATCGGAGGTTTCCGCCTGCACCAGCTCCAGCGCTTCGCCCATCAGAGCGCCAGCGGCTTCATATTCCCCGCCGATGCCCTGCACACGGGAAACGGCGCCCATAACGAAACCGGGATGGTGGCCGATGGCAATGGCAACCGGCGCAGGCTTCCCCTGCTTTTTATATTTCTTATAGATTAATCCGCCATGATGCGCGCCGAGGAACCAGACGCCCATATCGCGCTCGTTAAAAATCTGATGACGGTATATCCCGGCATTGATCAGCCCGGTATCCGGGTCGCGGATAATCATGACGCCGGCGGAAAGGTACGGACCTCCGTCCATTTCGTTATGCACAGGAATCGGCAGCTTTCCGAGGTCCACATCCTTTTCCTCAATGACCGTCTCCTTCACCTTGGCCTTCGAACGGTCAATGACCACGGGCGCAATCGGCTGCTCCAGCTTTTCGCCGTACACCCGGGGAATGTCCTGCACTTCACAGTCCAGGTAGACGGCGATCCGGTCGTAGGATGTAAGCAGATTGGAAATGCAGGCCAGCTCCGAGCCCTTCACCTGATTGAACAGAAGCGCGGAGTAGTCTCCCTTCTCAGCCAGCGCCGAGGCATATGCGGTAATTCCAAAGCGCGGGTCCACTTCCGTATCCACCAGTCTGACGCTCTGCGCATCCGCCTCTGTCAGCTGATGAAGATAGGTTCTTAAATCCTTTGCCATAAATCGCACACATCCTTTCTTTATGGGAGTAAGGACAAATCGACAGTCTGGTCAAAAGGAATCTCTTCCGTAAGAATTCCCTGGTCGAGCTGTGTCTTCTGCACAATCGCTGCGCCCTCTTCACTCAGGACCAGACCGGCCGGAACCTTGGCCAGCTGGTTCTTGACTGCGGATTCCATAACCTCCTGCGGTACCTGATCGAATTCCTTCAGCATGGCGGTTACCGCACTGGCCGGGTCTGCCTGTGCCCGCTCGTTGATCTCGTTGTTAACAGCCAGGAAACGGCGCATGGCATCCTCATTTTTGCCTACCCAGTCGGTTTTCGCCATAATGATGATCCCGGCGTAGTCAAACGGCGGATCATACAGCACCCGGTAATCCCCGGTAGCCAGCATTTGCGAAATATTCGGCTCCGAGACCATGCCCCCGGCGACCTTGCCGCTCTCGATTGCAGCCAGCATTGTGGCTCCGCTGCCGCCGTTGATGATCTGCACTTCTTTCTCAGGGTCAATGTTCGCTTCCTTCAGACCCTCGCGCAGCCCGGTATCCGAGAGGCTTCCCACCTTGGTTACGGCAAGCGTGGCTCCCTTTAAGTCCTCAAGCGTTTGATACTCGGAATCCTTTTTGACCAGCAGGGTGTACCCTACGCCATTGTATATTTCTCCGTAAGCCTTCACGCCCAGGCCGTTCTTCTGCTGTCTCAAGACATGCTCGTAGGAGCCGAGCACAACATCAAGGCTGCCCCCGACCAGCGCCTGAACCATATCGGCGCCCGAGTTGAAGCTCTGCATTTCAATCTTGATCCCGGCCTGTTCAAAAGAGCCGTCGTTGATGCCGATCTGCGAGATAATCGGAGTCATTCCGCCGCCGACCAGACCGAGACGGATTGTAACCTCTTCCTGCGGCGCATCCGTGCTTTCCCCGCCGCTGCCCGCATTTGCGGTTTCCGCAGGGGCAGTGGTTGCCGGAGAATCCGTTGCCGCGGCATTATTCGCCGGAGCGTTGTTCCCGCCGCAGGCGCTGAGCACCATGATCATCAGAATAAGCAGTGCAGCAGTCATCGTTTTTGTTTTTTTCACAGTGATTCCTCCCAAGTAATATTTATTTGGTTTTCCTGCTCCGCCCAAGGCCCTGTATAAGAAATCGCAGCGGAGTCTAACGGTATTTCAACAGACGGCGTTCCAACTGAATAACGATTTGCTCCAGAACCACGGCAATGAGCATAATCAGCACCAGACCGGTGAAGATGCCTGTGGTGTCCAGCATGCTCGACGAATAAGTAATATAATAGCCGAGTCCCCGGTTCGAGCCGACCAATTCGGCAATGACCGAACCAATCAGCGCCATGCCGATGTTCAGCCGGAGACTGGTCAGAATCCAGACTGTAATGGACGGCAGCACCACCCACCGCAGCTTATGGGTCCATTTCCCTTTGAAGGTGCTCATCATGTCCATCAGGTCCCTGTCGATATTGCGGATTCCCTCATAGGCATTGTAGAAAGCCACAAAGATGACCATCGCCACCACCATCAGAATTTTGGAGGACATGCCGATGCCGAACCAGACGATAAACAGCGGGGCAAGCGATACGCGCGGAAGACTGTACAGCGCCATAATATACGGGTAAATCCATTTCTCAACAACTCCGCTGAAGGCAAGCACAATCCCCAGCAGCGTACCGGCGACCATACCGATCAGCAGACCGACCACCGCTTCCTGCAGCGTGACGCTCATATGGAACCAGAGGTCGCCGTCCACAAGCATATCGTAGATCCGTTTCAGGATTAAGGAGGGCTTGCTCACCCAGAAAGAATTGAAGGCTCTGCCCGATAACAGCTCCCAGAGGCCTACTGTCAGAAGGAACACCACGATTCTGCCAATCCAGATGGTAGCCTGGCTGGGCCGCTGACGCCTGGATGAAGGGCTGCGGGAAATAATGCTCTTTGATTTCTCTGCCATTCCTTGTCTCCTTCCTAGCTTCCATCAGCCATTTGCAACCAGATTTCCTTCTGCAGCTCCTTGAACACCGGGTCAAACCGGATATCGTAAAAAGGCCGGGGGCGTTCGAGATTGATTTTAAAATCCGCTTTGATCCTTCCCGGACGCGCGGACATTACAATTACCCGGTCCGATAAGGCAATCGCCTCTTCGATATCATGGGTGATGAACAGTACGCTTTTGCCGACACGCTCCCAGATTTTCAGGAACTCTTCACCGATCTTCACCCGGGTCTGGGCATCCAGAGGACCAAACGGCTCGTCCATCAGATAAATATCGGGATCATAGGCAAAGGTGCGGGCCAGCGCAACTCTTTTCCGCATGCCTCCGGAGAGCTGCTTCGGATAATATTGTCCAAAGCCGTCCAGGCCGACCATCTGCAGCAGGCGCTCTGCCTCCCGAAGCTGCTCCTGTCTGGACAAGCCCTTGATTTCCAGGGGCAGCCGCACATTATCGACAACTGTTTTCCACGGCAGCAGCGCATCATTCTGGAAGACCATGCCCACCTGGTCAGGAACGCCTTGAACCTTCTTTCCGTCGATATAAGCACCGCCTTCAGCCGGCTCGAGCAGGCCGGATACGACCTTGAGCAGTGTGGATTTCCCGCAGCCGCTGGGTCCGACCACCGATACAAATTCGCCATCCTCTACCGTCAGACGGACATGCTCCAGGGCAACGGTGTGCTGCTCCTTGGTATAATACTCTACCTTCAGATCATCGATCAGAAGCTTCGGCGGGTTGATCTTCTCCATGCAATCACTCCTTTCTTCCTACCGTTATGTTTTTGCTGCCATCCTTTCTACAGCTGGCTCAGCGCACTGCGCAGCCTGCTTATCTCCAGCTCACGGAGTATATTCAGCTCCTGCGCTTCCCGCAGGGAAACGCAGCTGAAGCGGACGGCGCCTCCCAGATTAACCTGTGCGAGCAGCGGCAAATCCACTGAAATTACCTGAGCCAGCTTCGGATAGCCTCCGGTGGTTTGCCGGTCAGCCATCAGTACAATCGGATTCCCCCCCGCAGGTACCTGAATCGTTCCGAAGGTCACTGCGGAGGAAATCATCTCCTTCTCTTCCGCAAGCCTGAGAGTGCCGCCGGAAAGGCGGTAGCCCATGCGGTCGGATTGCGTCAGTACCGTGAAGGGCTCATTCAAGAAGGTGTGCAGGCTGCCGCCTTCAAACAAATGATATTCCTCGCCTTCCGTCACCCGTATGACGGGCTCGCCGGAATAGGCAGGAAGCAGCTCGGGGGCAACGAACCAGCTGCTGGCCGCCGCGGCTCCTGATCCTGCTCTTCCAGTCAGCCTGTCGGCCAGACGGCGGCTCCGGCTGGATAATGCTCCTGCGGGCAGCACATCGCCTGCCCGGAGGGCTCTGCCCTGGTGTCCTCCAATACCGGCGCGCAAATAAGTGGAACGGCTGTTCATTTGCAGCGGGACATCAAGCCCGCCTGCGACCGCCAGATAAGCGCGGCAGCCGCTCCGCAGCCGTCCGAAATGCAGGCGGCTTCCCTTGGGCGCATACACGGTTCGCCAGAGCGGAACCGGAATTTCATCCAGCATAGGGGAGAGATCACCGCCGCAGACCGAGATCACCGCCGGGCTGTCAAAGGTCAAATCCGGACCCAGCATGGTAATTTCCAGGCCGGCCTCCTTCTCTGTGTTCCCGACTAACAAATTAGCCATACGCAGAGCAAAGCTGTCCATCGCTCCGCTGGCGATTACACCGTATTTTTGGGTTCCGAACCTGCCCAAATCCTGGATGGTTGAGAGCAGGCCCGGCTTCGTAATTAACAGACTCACCGCTCTTCTTCCCCCCATTTTCCGAATTCACGGAGGGTGATCGGGTAGAAGCGTACAATGTCCCCGGCCTGCAGCAGTGTCGGCGGCATGCACTCCGGCAGGAACAACGCTTTTGGCGTCTTGCCGATAAGCTGCCAGCCGCCTGGCGTTTCAATCGGATATACGCCGGTCTGGTCACCGGCAATCCCCACCGTTCCGGATGGGATGACCACCCTCGGGGTTTGCCGCCGCGGTGTGGCAATTCTCTCCGGCAGTCCGCCCAGGTACGCAAAGCCGGGAGCAAAGCCCAGCATATATACGAGATAGTCGGCGGAAGTGTGAATGTCTATCACTTCCTGCGGAGTCAGCCCGTTATGCTCCGCGACATAATCCAGATCCGGGCCACCCTCTCCGCCATAGCATACCGGGATATTCACAATCCGCGGCTGCCGGACCGCAGCATCTTTTACCTGACGCAGGATGTTCTCCAGTATCTCAGCCACTACGGCAAAGGGATAGTTCTCATTTCCCGGAGCGATCTTGCCGGCATGCTCCATAAGAACAGCCAACCCGTCGTAATATACCGCGACCGAAGAGAATGAAGGGACATATTCGATCATTCCTTTAAAAGGGTGCTGCTCCAGGTATTCCGACAACGCCCGGACCCGGCCGTAGATTTCGGTGCTGATGATATCCCCCAAGATCACTGCAGCCCCCGAGTCGCCCAAAGGGGCGATTTTTACTTTGCCTAAGGGTTCAAATCCCCTGACTTCAACAACATCACTCATCGGCAGCCATCACTTCGCAGACAGTCTGCATCATTTCCGTTCCTCATAGAATGTCCTCCTGGAATCGGCTTCAGGATTTCTCGAAATAAATTTTTCTTCTTCCACCGCCTTTATCCCTTTAGTGTGGTATAATGTCTAATAATTCCGAATTTCGGATTACATTTACCGAATTTTGATATCCTATATATACGATCATTATAGTTGGTATTCAATAAAAATCAAGGTTATTTTCAAATTTTGTCGTATTTTGTTGAATGTCAGGTATTTAAACCAGCCGGGGCAGGATTCAATCCCGGCTTTATTCGGTGTATACTTGTATTGCCGTATTATAAATACCGGATTCTATGAATGAACAGAAAGTGCAGGAGGAACAAAGTGCAAAATAAAAACAAAACCGTTGTAAGATCCATGGATCTTCTGAATCTCTTCTTAACCGAAACCAGATTAAATATAAATGACATCGTCCGGCTGTCCGGCATCCCCAAAACCTCGGTCCTTAGAATGCTGGGCTCACTGGAAGACATGGGATTTCTGGATAAAAACAAGGACGGCTATTACACGCTGGGTCTCTTGTTCCTGCAGTTTGGCAATCTGGTGGCAGAACGGCTGGATATCCGCCACGTGGCCCTGCCGGAGATGGAAAAGCTGCGGGATGAGCTCGGGGAAGCCGTGCACCTGGTGATCAGAGACGGCTGGGAGTCCCGGTATATTGAGAAGCTGGATACCCACCATCCGGTCAGGCTGTTCACCAAAATCGGGCGCAAGGCCCCGCTGTATGCCGGAGCCTCTTCCCGGATCATTCTCGCCTTCATGCCGGAGGAGGAGCGCCGGGAATATATGGATGAAATTGAGCTTGCTCCCATCGGCTCCGGCACTATCACCAGCAAGGAGAAGCTGCAGAAAGCACTGGAATGGACAAGGGAGAACGGCTACAGCTTCAGCCTGTCCGAGCTGGAGAACTATACCGCCGAGCTGAGCGCGCCTATCTTCGACCACAACGGCCAGATTGCCGCCGCACTGAGCATTGCCGGACTGGATGTACGGTTTGGGGATGAGCATATGCCTGAATTAATCAGCAGGCTCCAGGAGTCGGCAGAGAATGTGTCCCGCAAGCTGGGATGGTCCGCTCCTCTTTCTCTCCACATACAGCACTAGGGACAGTTTGCCTTTTCATTCGGGAAAGCATACACAAAAGACTCTGTTTCATCTGCCTCAATGCAGCGTCAAAACACAAATAGCCCCACAATGTGGGGCTTTGGCTTTGAAGCTTCAGCAGGTGCTCTGCAGGAACTCCGAAAACACTCTATTGTTAATTCACTTCACGCGGAGTTCTTCAGGCGAGGATTCATTGCCGCCGGTTTTGCTCTTCGCTTCAAATTCAGCCCGGGTCATGACATCTTCGACATGCATATTGACCTCGACGACTTCCAGACCTGTCATATCATACATCGCTTTTTTGATTTTGCTGACTGCATCCTGGAAAATTGCCGGAACGTTTTTGCCGTATTCAACGATAACCTTCAAATCAATGGCAACCTGAAGCTCTCCTACCTCTGCGCCAATCCCTTTCGTAATATCTTCTGTGCTGCGAAGAAGATTGGTCAGTCCGCTCATAAACCCGCCGCTCATTGACAAAATGCCATCAATTTCGTTCGAGGCAAGCCCGGCTATCTTTTTAATGACTTGATTCTCGAACGTCAGTTTGTTTTCGTGTGCTGTCCCGTTTGGCTTGGCTGCTGTGTTAACTTGTACATTTGTCATTTAAATTTCTCCCTTGTCAATCTATTTTATTTGTTATGAAGCTTCAGCTGTTGGTGAATCCGGGTCAGCCTCTTCCAATAAATCGAATCCAACCCTTGACATCCAATAACCCGTCACGCCACTTCCCGATCAAAAAGCCGACCGAGGCGAAGACGAGGAGCAACAGCGTCGGCCCCCATCCAATCGTTAGGTAAAAGACAGCAGTCGCAAGCCCAAGGAGAAGTCCGCTGATTCGCCCCCGGTACGGGTAAAGCCACTTTCTGATTTCATTCATTTATAATGCGCCTCCCTTAAACAACACGCTCAATCACCTTAGACTTCACATCGCTGATATTCACCTTTGTACTGGTCACGGGAATTTCAAGCAAAGACTCCACGGCGCTTCTGACGCACTGCTGCATCTCTTTCGCCATTGAGGGCAGGCCGGTCTGGCCGAATACCGAACAATTGACCGTTAACGTAACGGTTTCTTTCCTGGAGTGGATATCTGCAGACACCTGCGGAGTGCGAATCCCCTGAAAACCGCGCAGCGCTTCGAGTGCCATATGCTCAATGGTATCGCGGGAAATAGTGATGCTTCCGTCTCCGCTGCGGATGAATAAACGGCTCCCCTTTGAACGGCTGAAAAGTCCTGTGAACAAAAGCACAAGGAATGCGAGACCTAAAAACACACTAATTGACAATATGGAATAGGTAAACCACTGCTGTTCCTGCCACTTCTCAATCAATGGACTGATATGCGGCAGATCATATACACCCAGTGCGAGAATGATAACGCTGACGAGTCCGGTTATTCCAATTACACTCAGCAGCAAACGGTTGAAGCCATTCATATGCCACCTTCTTTCATACTTTTTTTATGGAATTATTAATCCCTCAAAAAAAAAAAGACACCCGCGCCGTTCGACTCAAGTGCCTTGCCTTTTAATTTCCGATCCATTATCGCCTGTTATTATATATACCCACAAAAATATACTTTTGAACCAAATTATATTTTCCTGCTCATAAAAAGCATACAAGTGGAAACGGCTTCGCCGTCCTCTGAAAGAGGCGGCACTCGTTTCTCCAAAAATAGAAGGATACTTGATAGCGTAAAACATATAAACCTGAATTTCGAAAGTAAGTATCCACAAATCATCTAAATAGCTCTACATTGGTTCCATTCACTTTCGGAATTCAGGATGAATGGAACCGGCGAACCTGAACAACAAGCTGACGGAACGCAAGGAGGTTCATAGGAAACGAAAGCGAAGTGTAAAAAGTAACACTAATGGGCTGGAATTCTGGCTTTAACGATTTTTAGTGGGATTTTGTACACCTAATGGAGGCCCGCTCCCCCATATGCCTGAATTCAGCCAAATTAGGTGTACTTTTTCCCACTAGGGATAATTCAGGATCCGAATACGGTGGATTAGTTATCCTTTTTCCCACTAAAATGGCTGCCCTTTGGATAAATAGTTCAAGTTCCATCTTAATGTAGGCGAATTTCTCTGCAAGGGAGAGAGCCGGATCGATTAGGGAGCCTTTTTCCCGCTAACCCTTGCGAAAAAGCAGCTGGGGGAATATGAAGTGACCTTTTTCACTTGGCTTCCCGCCTGGCTTCAGCAGCCAGCCTTACACCTGAAATGCAAACAGCTGCGCTGCCCGGTTAAGGACGGCGCAGCCGTTTCAGCGGGAAAGATAAGGTTAATGTATAGCGTGAAACATATAAATTCTGCTATGAACAAATCTGTCAAGCACACCGTTGCATACAGGGGCTAAACGGCTCGGCACGGGACAAAAATACAGTCGTCGGCTTGCACACTGCTATTCGTGGGTTGGATACCACCGGGT
>NZ_JACBYI010000038.1 GCF_019352175.1 Paenibacillus sp. S150 | reverse complement strand
GCCGCTTCCCCTGCATAGGCGGCTTCTGTGGCTGTAAGCAGGGGGCTCTCCCAGGATTGGACGCGGTCCCCGTCTCTTAGGGCGGAAGGGGACTCTCCGGGTCCCGGCGTTGCATACGGATCCGGCGACGGTGTGGGTGTCGGTGTCGGCTGTCCCAGGCCTTTCTGTACGTCATCCAGATTCCCGGGAGTGGGAGAGGGTTGTACAAGTTCGGTTTGTTTCGCACCAGACTTTGCAGCCGCCGCCGCTTGTTCCGTATCCGGTGCAGCCAGTACATTCACTGCATACTCCGGTGTAAGCAGGCATAATGCCAGGAAGATGAGGACGAGTTTAGTTATAATAGGTTTACGCTTCAAGCAGATCTCTCCTTAGATTGGGTTAATAGTTATTGCATCATTTCCAATTCACCAATACTGGTCCAACTGTGAGCAATATTTTTTACTTACTATTTATATGTAATTTCCGGATTACATACCGTGCCATCATATCCATAGTCACTGTTTTGGTTAACGATAAAGTAGATGGAGTCTCCCAGCGTTACATTTATATTAACAAGAACATTCAATCCTATAGCATCATCACCTTGGATAGTTTTCCATCCCGTGGAAGGCCAGACCTGAGTATTGTTTTTCATAATTTTCACCCGCACTCCGTCTCCTTGCAAATTGACAGGGTGCTTGGCTATTTTTCCCGTAATTCGTATTGAACCTGTCTGGGGCGCCACCCATTTAAGCGCTGCGTCGTTTCCATCCGGATGCAACCAGTCTTTACTGATGATGTCCCAGTCTCTGTTGCCTTTCCACCTTGATTCTGCGGCGTCCCACGTCATGTCTTCATACCGCGTTCCGTTCCATAGCTGGTAATACCAATTGTATTCTCCTTGTTTTGAACTGAAGGCTGTTGCTGATTCAAAATAGGATTCTCCCGCATTTTTAGAAACAAGATTTCCATTCTGGTCATAAACATATCTCACGGTCTCTCCTGTCACTTCACTCTTTTGTGTTAATCTTCCATTTGAATCGTAGTAAAAGACAGCAGCAGACGCAAGGTTATACATTGAACTAAAAAGCCCCAAAACAGCAATTATCCCAATGCATATACGCTGAAAATTTTTCATATATATTAAACTACTCCCAATCTTTAATTCATCAATTCTAAAAAGACTCATATCAAAAATCAGCGGATTGCTTCGTACTTCCTAATTCCTCACATCCACTGTAAACATCCGAATAATTCTGCTGTTTCCGTAAGCATCATAGGTATAAATATGTGTGTTGTAGGCGCCGGTCTCATTGTTATGCTTATAGTATGGAATGCGGATTCGCCAGTTTGTACTGGTCAGCCGTTCCCCCTCAATCCAAGGGTCTTCCAGATCATCCTGACCATTTTTTTCTGTCCAAGTCGGGAAACGTACTGTTGTAACGTTCGAAGGAATGCCCTCGATTGTGATATCGTAGTAACCACTGCTCAGATAAGCGACCGATGGAGATTTAAATTTAACTGCTTGTACCACATTGAACTCCCAATAGCCAATCATCTTCCCGTCAGCATAAATATGTGTAAAGTATCTCCCCTGTTCAGCATTGTGCTGGTCATAGACGATAGTTGCTCTCCACACTCCTGGTGCAATCTTCTGCCCTTGAATCCATTCCAGATCATCTTGCCCGTTAGTCTCGGTCCAGGTCGGAAACTCTACTTTATTTACTTTGGAATCCACACCGTACATAAAGACATCATAGGACACGCCCGCGAGATCCGTTTCCTTCGAACCGCCCGGGCCGCCTTGTACCGATACAATTTTCTCGCCGAACATTCTGGATGCACCATATTTGTCATAGGCGTAAAAGTGTGTAATGTAGTTTCCCGTTTCAAAATTATGCTCGCTGAATGGGATACGGATTCGCCAAGCCCCATCAGTCATACGTTCTCCAGTAATCCATGGATTGACCAAATCATCCTGACTGTTATAATCCGTCCAAGTCGGGAAACGAATTTCGCTGACGGTGTTCGCCACGTTTTTAACATAAATTTCATAAAACCCATCTGCCAAAGATACCTGTGAAGGCACAATAAATTGAGCAGTGTCCACTATTTTTGCCGTAAGCCCGCGAATCATCCTTCCATCTATATAGATATGAGTATTATAGGTATCAATACTTCCTCCGTGTTTAGGAATCGACACATTCCCTTTCCAAATACCTGACGCCAACTTCTCACCAATAATCCATTCCAGATCATCCTGACCATTCGTTTCCGTCCAAGTGTTGAATTCTACCTTTTGAACATTGGTGGGAACACCCAAAACATAAAGGTCATAAGATACTGCAGTGCTGCTAATCAGGTAAGGTTCAATGGAAGCACTCTTATTTTTCTTGAGTAAATTCCCATTATTATCATATGTATATTGAACTAACGAATGATCGGGCCAAATCTCGGTTTCCAATCGGCCTTTATTGTAGACGTAGGCTTTCTGTGCAACAGAACTGCCGGAATAATCAACAACAATATAATCGGTTGTTTGCGAACCTTCCGCATAAATCGGGGACGGAGTTCCTATCGTAATTAAACAAAATCCCATCCCAACCAGACTCCCACCTAACCACCTTTTCCACTCCAAGGTACTACCTACTCTCTTAATCAGGATTAATAATTTTTTTAACTCTGGCCTTTGGCTTCAATTTTTTTCAGCTTATCTTAAGCTAACGTTAAGCTTGTTTTCAGCTAAAGTCTCTGTTTCGCATCATACGACAAAATTAAATATTTGGATACGGTGATAATTTGTCGAAATCTATCATTAAATGTCTAAAGCATCTTATATTTATTAATAAAATTAAAACTTTCTTGTTTTCCTTGACCATGAAAGGAATTACATTCTAAAATTCAGGAGATTCCATATCTAATTTTCTTGTGAGGAGACCTTAGATGAACTATCGCTATGGCACCATAAGCTTATTGATTTTTTAAGCTTTTATTTTTAAACAAACCAGCTCTAGTACCCATCCGAGATCGTAGTTGGTAAAATCGGGTAATTATTGGTACAACTACTTTCTGGGGTGAGAAGCATGACTATATTTGTACGCGGCTTGAGCAATGAGGAAGGCAATCGCTTACTACGAATTGCACGAAAAGGGGCAGATCCGGTTGAAGTTCGCCGCGCTCTTCTCATCTTGGCATCGGCCCAAAAGATGAAAGTGCCGGAGATTAGTCGACTGTATCATATTTCAGGTGAACATATTCGAAAAACGATCCACCGCTTTAACACGGAAGGGATGGTCTCGCTAAAACCGAATTATGGTGGCGGTCGCCCGCCGACCTTTACCGAGGAGCAGCGAGCCGACATTATCGAACTTGCTCAAATTCCACCCAAGGTACTGGGGTACCCCTTTACGCATTGGTCGCTGGCCAAGTTGAAGGAAGCGGCGGAGAAGAAGAACATTGTGCCTTCGATTTCCATTGAAACCATACGTGTCATTCTGGATGAAGCCAAAATCACGTACCCGAACACCAAGACGTGGAAGGAATCCACCGATCCCGAATTTGAGAGTAAAAAAACGAATCGAAGCCCTATATGACAGCCCTCCGGAAGATGGGTGGGTGATCTGCATGGACGAGTTCGGGCCGTTATCCCTTCAGCCTTACCGCGGCAAAGGCTGGTTTCAGCAGCGCCGTCCCCAGCGGCTTCACGCAACCTATACACGGCCTCATGGCGTGAAGCATCTGCTCGCTGCGCTGGATGTAAAGACGAACCAACTATATGGCCATTATTCAAAAAGTAAGAAGCATGCGGACATCTTGCGTTTTTTCAACGTGCTGCGTCGCCGGTATCCGCGTTCCGAACGTCTGTATATCATCCTGGACAACTTCTCTCCTCACCACCACAGCAAAGTCAAAGCATGGGCGGAAGACCATAACGTGGAACTGATCTTCACGCCGCTTCCTGGCTTAGTCGAATCGAATGCCACTTTGGGCCGCTCCGCAAATTCGTTCTCGAGGGCAGCGACTTTCGCCAACACAAGGATTTAGCCTCAGCTATTCAGGCTTATCTGCGTTGGCGCAACAAGAACAAGCGTCATGCTGCCATTCTACGCGAACAAAACAAGATCAAGGTTGTCTGATGGGGCACTAGTACTGGTCAGGCGCTCACCCTCGATCCAAGGATCTTCCAGATCGTCATGACCGTTTCTTTCCGTCCAGGTTGGAAATCGTACGGTTGTCACGTTAGAAGGCACTCCCTCCACTGTAATATCATAGAACCCGCTGCTTAGGGAAGCGACGGTTGGAAAAGTGAATTTCTGTGAATCGACCACATTAAAGACCCATGCCCCCTCATACTTCCCATCGGCATAAATATAGGTAATGTAATTTCCAAGCTCCGAGTTATGTTTGGAGTAAACGACCGCGGCTCTCCATACTCCGTTCCCAAGGTTTACGCCGTCAATCCACTCAATGTCATCCTGATCTTTATAGGCTGTCCAAGTAGGGAATTGGACTTTTTGAACTTTCAGGTCTACACCATAAATGAAGACATCATAGGACACGCCCGACATATCCGTCTCTTTGGAGCCTCCTGTGCCTCCATTAACCGCAACCGTCGTGCCTCCGATTCCAATTCCGCTTTCATATTTATCAAAGGAATAGAATGTGGGTGAAATAATTTCCGGTTTCGAAGTTGTGTCCGGCAAATGGTACCCGAATCTTCCAGGTTGTATCGTTTACTTTCTCGCCCATAATCCAAGGATTGACCAAATCATCCTCTCCATTATTCTCGGTCCATGTCGGGAAGCGCACCTCGCTCACTGTTCTGGCAACGCCTTCTACATTTACTTCATAAAAGCCTTCGGCGAGCGATGCGGTTTGAGGGGGAGTAACTTTGATTGTATTTGGATAACTGCAGTTAAGCCGCGGACCATAACGCTATCAACATAGATATGCGTATTATAAATCCCTGTGATTCCCCCATGCTTGGAGAGAACCACTGTGCATCTCCACAAGCCTGGGGCAACCTTCTCACCAACGATCCATTCAATATCATCCTGACCGTATAATTCCGTCCAAGTTGGAAAACTGACTCCCCGGGCACTGTCCGGAACATTCTTCAGGTAAATGTCATAAGATACTGCCGAAGTGCTGAACACATAAGGCTCTGTGGAAGTCCCCTGCGTTTGCTTGAGCAAATTCCCGTTTGGATCGTATGTATATTGAATCATAGAGTTATCCTGCAAAATTCCCGTTTCAAGTCTGCCCCTGTTATATACAAAGATTTTCTGCTTTTGGGCGGTTCCTTCCATATCCACTATGATGTAGCTGGAGGTTTCGTTTCCTCTGCCCAGGCAGTCGAATTGTACGGCCCGAACAGTAAAAAGATTAAAACACCGCTAAACAACATGCCAGTAATTGCTTTTTACCAGTGAATATAAATTACCGTTCAATCATTCTTTCTTCTCCGTTCATTTATTGATTCAAAAATCAGGAAGATACTTCAGTTCTTTAAATATTCATCACCGGATTTCATTTCGTCCGCTATTAACTCCTCAACAATCATAAATCACTCGCCTATTTTTTAGAATGGTTGCATTTTGTCGAATAAAACTATGTTTTGTCGAACACATCATTACTTTGGTCACATCTCAAACAGAAAATTAATAATTTGTAGATATAAGTAAAAAACTGTGTTTTTACGAAAAAAAGCCCTTGAAAAGAAATCTCAAGGACCTTTATACCGTCCACATAAACATCTCCTGCAGCTATAGAAATCAGCCGCAAATATTCAAGCGCAGATTGGAGAAGTTTATATCATACACCCAAGAAAATAAGATGTATGGTCAGTGGCATGATTATGGACGCCTGCCGGATTAAGAGACTCATCCTCATTAACAATTGCAATAATATGAAGCCCCCGGCTCAATTGTGGAGGCGGGGGCATATCCGTTATCTTTCGCATTACCCGACAGGTGCTGAGACGATCTTAATAATTGTCTCTTATCCCAATTGCATAGTCGTAATGCAAGTATCGTTTGCTTCAAACGTGGAAATTTCGGACTCCGCTTTTTTTCCGGCCTGCTCGATCGTCACCTGATAGGTCTGGTCCCGCGGCAGCCACAGATCGATGAAGCCGTTAGGCTGGGATTTCACGGTTTCGTTGTCCATGACCAGCTTGCCATCCGGGTCTTTGACCGTGATGCTGAATTCCTCTTCTACCATTTCGCCCTGGCAGCCGGTCAGGCTATGGGTTGCACAAGGATGGGTTTTATCGACGTATGGTGCGATGGAGACAAAAAATTCGTCGGTGGGCAGGGCGTATGTTGTTGTCTGGGCATTGTCTTTGACGATAAGCTGTGTGGACGAAATGGAAGCCGACTCCGCTTTTTTGCTGCGGCTGCTGAAATCATGCACCAATTGTTTCATGCCTGGCGTATCCATTTCAACGCTTGGAGCACCCGCTTCGGTGCCTGGCGTATCCGCTTCACCGGACTCTTTCTTGCCGGTGCCTCCCGCTAACAAGTATGCCCCTACTGCAATAACAACCACCAATCCGGTAGCTGTCACCAGAATTTTATTCCTCATTTAGCATTCATCCTCCTGTCTCTTCCTACTATTATAAACGAGCGGAAGCATCCATAGACAAGACGAAAGCGTGACAAATGTATGAAGCAAGAAAGTATTGCCCGCGACCTGACAAAATAACCCCACAAAGCCATCCATGCCGCTGACGCGGCACCACAGAGGATGGAAATGGGGGTGGATTTTGTTGCGTTTAATTTCTTGCGGCCTTTAAGCGCTTATCCTCATCCGTAAAGCTATTTCCAGGGTAGCGGGGCCTTGGCTTCGATGATCACTCAGGTACTTTGCGGGGACCCCAAAACATATAAATTATCTTTGAACAAAAGGGCTATGCCTCCCGCACCGGAGGCTGCCCCCTTCAACCTCCAGCGCGATATCGCACGACGGTACAGTACAACGCGTGCCGGCAGATTACACGCGTTTGCGAAACATATTTCAGGTTTAAAGTAGTCTGTGGCGCTTCATATCTCTAGATGAGACCCGGCGGCGGGAAGCCCAAGTGGAAAAAGTGAACTTCATTCTCCCCACATCCCCATTTTCGCAAGCGTTAGTGGGAAAAAGGATACTTAATTCATCCGTTTTGCCCCGTGCAGGCAGATATGCTTAATATTAAGTTGCCTTTTTACCACTATTCCCTTTTCCCCAAGCTTAGCTGGCCATTTAAGTGTACTATTTCCCACTAATGCCGCTTCACTTCCTTGCCACCCCAGTCCCTCGCCGCTTCACTTCCTTGCCACCCCACTCCCTTTCCGCCTCATTCCCCTCCCCCGGCAGCACTCCCGGTTAGCCCGTCCCCCCTAATTCCGCGCCTCATAAATTCCTAACAGCAAAAAGCGAATCTCCCTGATGCCAGGATCCGCCCGCTGCTTTGTTGGTTCGCTATCGCGCTATTTCGATAACCCTGGCCGTGTAAGGCTGCGGCAGCCGTCTCCGCACTCACTAACCTGGTGCAATTGATATTTCAGGCGGGTTCCCGGCACCGTTCCGACATGCTTCAGCCCATGATGAATCACATGATCCTCCCCTGTGATTTGCACATCCACCAGGTAGCGGTTCGCATAGCTTTTATTGTCCAAATCCTCTTCCTCATAAGGCTGGGGAGCGAAATGCAGCAGCTTGACCGCCCCCTCGTCCGTAACTTCAACGAGCATGTGCAGCAAGCCTTCACAGTGTCCGATACGCAGATTCGTCATGATCATCTCTCCTGTTTATAACACTGTAATATTCATTGGGCTCCACCCTTGGCCGGCTCTGCCTTTAAGCGGACAGTAACCGTCGTGCCTGCTCCGGGGCTTGAATGGATGCTTATTCCGTAGTGGTCCCCGGCATAAAGCTTAATGCGCTCGTTCACGTTGTACAGCCCGTAGGAGCTGCCGGAAGCATCGGCTTTTGCTTCGGAGGGGGCCTCCATCAGCAGCCGGCGCGCCTTCTGCTCTTCCATGCCGATTCCGTTGTCTGACACAGCGAAGATAAGATCGCCGCCCTCCTCCTTGACGGAAATGACAATCAGGCCCCGTTTCTCCTTGGCTTGGAGGATTCCGTGCAAAAGCGCATTCTCCACAATCGGCTGCAGAATCAGCTTGGGCATCTGGTAAGCATCCAGCCCGGGCCGGGCATCCAGCTTGAAGTCGAACGCATCCACAAACCGGCTCTGCTGGATCTTCAAATAGACTGCTGCCAGACTCAGCTCGTCTCCGACACTGACAATGCTCCGGCCTTTGTTCAGGCTGAGACGGAAATACTTCGCCAGGCTGTCTATCATCTGGCTGATATCGGCGGCACCCTTGCCGATGGCAATCCAGTTGATCGTATCCAGCGTATTGTAGAGAAAATGCGGATTAATCTGGGCCTGCAGCGCCTGCAATTGGGCCTCGCGCTCGTGAATCTGGGCGCTGTAGGTCTCCTCGACCAGCGTGCGCACGCGGAGAATCAGATGATCGACACTCCGTTCGAGCATATGGAAATCGCCGTTGACCGGCGGCAGATCGTTCAGCCCCTCGCTGCCCTCCTTGCGGATCACGGTAATCACCTGCATGACCCGGCGGTTCATCCCGCGCACGATAATAGCGAGCAGCACAAAGGGCAGGATGAGAAACAGCGCGACATACTCCAGAAGCGAGGTCCACTCCGACCTTTGGGTCAGCTTCACCGCACGGTGCGACAGCTGCGATTCCGTTCCCTGCGCAACCAGCCTCCAGCCGGTGGGCGCAAGGCCCGTGAACATCACGTCATTGACCTCCGCGCCCAGCTTCAGCGTAGTACTGCCCTCGCTCCCCTGCTGTATGGCATCCATGATGGCCGGGGCAATCTCCGTTCCAATCCGCGCACGGTCAGGATGATAAACAATGCGCCCCTCTGAATCCACCAGATACACCTGGGTGCCCGGTGCGAATTGAAGCGTGGATAAAATATCCGCCACCATCTTCTCCTCCACATCGATCATCAGCACCCCCGATACTTTATCGTAGTTGTCCGGGTCGCGCAGCATGCGCGCGAACGAGAACACACGCACCTCTCCGGCATCAAGGAACGTTTCCTTATAAGCGCCCGTAGGCACGATTCTGCCGTTGGCCTCAATGATCCGGGCGTACCAGGGTCTGTCCTTCAGGCTGTCCAGCGGAAAAAAATTGATTTTCTCTCCCGCATACAGCTTGGATTTGTCGACATACAGCCGGACATGGAACACATCGGAATTGGACTGCACGGTATCAACCATAAACCTCAGGTCCTTAATAACCTGCAGCTGTATGGCCACCGACTGGTCATCGGCTCCAACGGAGAGGTAAGAATGGAGATTCTGATTCATAAAAGCCGCGTTGCTGATATCGTAGATATGCTCCAGCCGGTAAGAAAGATTGCTGCCCGTCTGCTTCAGCGCCTGCTGCATGGTACGGAGGACTTCGCTTTTCAGAATGTCAGCCGAACGCTCATAATAGCCGTACAGAAAAATCGCCGCAGGAACGACGATGAGCAGCAGATAGGCGATCAGCCATTGCCGGGGAATCCGCAGCCTGCGGGAAACTCCCCGGACCGGGCCGGATAAGAATGCCAACAGGGACAGAAGGCTTTTGGCCGCTCTACGCATGGCTGTCCCGGTACACACTCGGCGTGACTCCCGTAGCTTTTTTGAACAGCTTGGTGAAGTAGCTCGGATCGGTGTATCCGATGGCATAACAGATATCATAGAATTTGTACTGCGGATTGCGCAGCAGCTCCTTCGCCTTGTCCACCCGGATCTGGGTCAAAAATTCATTGATGGTCTGCCCCGTCTCCTGTTTGAACAGCAGGCTGACATATGTTGGCGTAAGAAACACTTCTTTGCCGATGTCAGCCACGGTCAAGCCCCCGTCTGCATATCTCTGCCTGATGATCCCGCGTACCCGCTCAATCAGATTGGCTACCTTGCCGCTTCTCTTCTCGCGGATACGCCCGCATACCGCAAGCAGATGGTCTTCAATCAGCGTCCGCATCTCGCCGAGCGTCTCTTTCTCGAACAGCGTTTCCCACAGCCGGGATTCGGCCGCTTCCAGCTCGGGGGATTGCGTATTCAGCTCCAGCAGAAGCTGGCCTACCGCGAGGACAATCTGCAGGCACACGTTCCGTCCATATTTCAATCCGTCCCGGCGGCCGCGGTTCAGATCCGCAAACAACCGGTCAAGCACCTCGCGCAATTGCTCCGAATCTGCCGCCTTCAGGACCGAGACAAGTTTTTCATTATAGACGGGATCATACCGGCTGAAGCTGCCGGCCTCCGTATCGGGGCTTTCCAGGCTGTCCATGGTGATGATGCGGTTTTTGCCCAAATACCATTTGTGATCGGCGGCTTCACGGGCTTGCCTGTAGGAATGAAGCAGATCCATAAGGCCGGCCACCCGCTCGCTGATTCCAATCGTGACACTGATCTTAAGCCATTTCTCCACATTAGCCAGGATATCGCCTGCCAGCTCAAGCAGCGCTTCCGCATGGTCCTCCGTGATGCCGCCTTCCGTATTTTCCCGTAAAATGCCCACGAACTCTCCGGTCCGGTGTTCAATGGCATAGCCGGAGAGATGCCGGTCGATAAGCTCCTGGCATATATTGAGCACGGAGTACCACAGCAGCTGCAGATCCGGCTCCGAGCGGCTTCCGGTGACCTCAGCCAGATCATCGACCGAGATGACAAGCACCCAGTACACCCCGTCGGCAGGCAAGCTCAACCCGAGGAACCGGAGCCGTTCACTTAGTCCTTTTTTCGGCGCACCGGTGCTGATCAGGGACAGCAGGAATTTCTCCCGCAGCAGCGGCATGCCTTCCTTCAGCTTGCTCTGCATGTCCACTCTGAACCTTTGCTCGGCCCGCTCCGCGTCCAGACGGCTGACCACCCGCTGGATGACCGTGCTCAGCTCCTCCAGGTTCACCGGCTTGAAAATGTAGTCCACCGCGCTGACTTTAAGCGCCGACTTCAAATAATCGGCATCGTCATGGCCGCTGACAAAAATAATTTTGGCCTGAGGATAAGCGGCATGGATATGCCGCGACAACGAAATGCCGTCCATTCCCGGCATGCGGACATCCGTCAGGATCAGATCCGGCGGGTCCTTCTCGATGATACGGAGGGCCACATCCCCGTCGTCCGCTTCACCCATAATTTCTATACCGTAAGAGGACCAGTTGAAATAGGAGCGCAAGCCGAAGCGTACCGTCGGCTCATCATCCACAATTAGCAGTTTGTACAAAGGCCCGTCCTCCTTCTGTGTCCAGCTAGCGCTTGAACCGCACCCCCTGGCGCTCAAGCTCACCGTGCAGCTTGCCGATGGGAATATCCCGCAGCGTTGCGGCTTCATCGAGTGATATGGCAGCCGCGGCGCCGGCCGCCTGTCCCAGTGCATAGCAGGTCGCCTGCATGCGCATGGAGGACATGGCCACATGGGTAGCGGATACCGGCCGGCCCGCCACCAGCAAATTATCGGGCTTCTCCGGAAGCATGCACCGGTAAGGAATATCATACCCGCTGATTTTGCGCTCATCCGTAGTACGCGCTCCATCGGGACTGTGAATATCGATTTCATAGTTGGTCTGCGCCACCAAATCCGGGAATCGGGTTCCGCTGATCACATCCTGCTCGGTCAAGGTGTATATACCCTCGATCTGATTCGTCTCCCGCGCACCGGTCTGCGGGGCGACATGCGACAAGGCGTAGGTTTCAAACCCTGTCTTCTGCAGATAATAAGCGATGGAGAATACTTGCCGGAGCGCCTCCGTCTCCGCGTAATTCACATCTTCTATTTTAGCCCCGTTCGCCTTGACGCGCGACATATTTACAAGCAGGGTACCGTCGTCATTCTGCTCCCAATAGAGTCTCCGCCCCTGTGGCAGATCGGCAACATCTTTGTACTCGCAGCAGCCTTCCGGCAGGATAGGCGTAACGGGCCTGCCTGTATTCTGCATCGTGAACATCAGGGTCATGGGCTGCGTCAGACCGTCTTCCTCTCTCCCCGAGTGATACGGGACGCCTGCCTCAATCGCAACCCTCGCATCGCCCGTGCAATCAATAAACCGCTCGCCTTCAAACGCCTTCAGCCCTTCCCGCGTCGATACAATGACCGCCCTGATCCGGTCTCCCTCCCGGACCGTTCCGACAAATTCGGAATGGTAGAACACCTGCACCTGCTCTTTTTTCATTTTCTCATTCATATATTGCCGCATCAGGAAAGGGGAATACTGCGGGGCAATGGACTGGTCATGGTCCGGCGGCAGATACTCCGCCAGCATCTCGGCAATGATCTCCCGGTAGATCCCGGTAACATTGCCTATGGGCATAAACACGCTGACATTCGCAAGCGTTCCCATCCCGCCCAGCTGTGCGGATTTTTCCAGCACAACCACCTGTTTGCCGCATCTTGCCGCGCTGATGGCCGCCGCCGTGCCTGCGGGTCCGCCGCCAATGACCACAACCTCCGCATGCAGATAAGTCTGTACCTCGCGCTGAAATGAATAGCTCTGTTTGTTCAAGCCTCTCTCTCCCTCCATGGAAAGGAAGCGGCAAGCTCTCCAAAGGCAAGCTGCCGCTTCTGTAGTTTATTTTTCTAAGGCTGCGTACCAATCATTAATCTCTTTCGCAGTTGCTTCTTCGCCGGCCGCCTTGTATTTGGCCTGGAAGGCCTCCAGCCCGTCCAGCGTTTCCGCTCCGGCCAACAGCTTAATCGTATAATCGCCGACCATGGATTCGAGCGGAAGATTATTTTTCGCATATTCCGGCATGAACGGAGCCAGTCCAAGCACATTCGTGATCATAACATCGTCCGGCTGCTTGTTGTTCAAGGCGTCGAATGCTTCGAACTGAACCGGATTCTTGTGGACCCGGGCTTGCCAGTACAGCGGATAGTTGGCTTCATCGGTAGCGGAAATATAATTGTTCGCCAGGTTGCGCTCATCATTGAAGGCCGGCAGAATCGGAACGTATCCGCCATCCTCCATATTGTAGTGCCTGCCTTCTTCGCCGATGGCCAGATTCTTGAAGGTTTCCGGCTCCAGCGTGGCGTTGATCCATTTCACGGCGTCTTCCGGATGCTTGGAGGCTTTCGGAACAAAGGTCAGACGGTCAAATCCGGCATTTCCGGAGAAGCCGGATTCACCGGACGGTCCTGTCAGGGCCGGGATGAACGCAAACTTTGCATCCGGGGCGTTCTTCGTCAAGGCCTCGGCGATGGAGCCGACATCCGCCCAGTGGACAATGATCGCGCCGGCTTTGCCGCTGGTAAACTTCTCTTTGGCGGTCGCGTCTTTATTGACGACAAATTCCTTGTCCAGCAGACCCTGCTTGTAAAGATCCGATACATAGCCAACATAATCCCTGTAGGCCGGATCAAGCAGGCGGGGAACCAGCTGTCCATCGACATCGTTCCACGTATTCGGCATTCCGAAAGCGCCTACAATATTATCCAGCATCGGAAGGTCGCCCCGGATCGTCAGCGGCACATTCTGATCGCCGTTGCCGCCCGGATCTTTTTCCTGGAACGCCTTGAGTACGGCTGTCAGCTCATCTGTGGTTGCCGGCATCTTGAGGCCCAGCTTATCCAGCCAGTCTGTCCGGATCAGAATGCTGCTGTTGACCTTATAGGTTACCACCACCGGAAGCGCATACAGCTTGCCGCCGATTTTGAGCGCATCCATGGATTGCTGCGAGACCGCTTTTTTGATATTCGGACCGTACTCATCAATGAGCGGGGTCAGGTCAACCAGCGCGCCCTTTTGGGCATAATCGGAATAAAGCGCCATATCGTTGTACGTGGTGACCAGGTCATACGGCTCGCCCGAGGACATAATCAGGTTGAGCTTCTCGGCCCATTTGTCCTGCGGCATCATGTCGTAGGTCACTTTATAACCCGTTTTCTCCTGCAGCATCGAAGCTACCGGATAGGTATTATAATCCTTGTCCTGCCAGACGCTGAGTCTTTTAAGATCCGGCTTGGATTCTGCCGCTGCCGTGCTGCCTGGCGAATCCGGAGCTGTTGCGGCATTGTTGCCGCCGTTGCCGGACGAGCAGGCTGCCAGGGATGATGCGAGCAGCACGGCTGCTCCGGCCAGCGCAAACGATTTGCTGAATTTTCTCATGTTGAGACCCTCCTGAATGGTTTATCTATCATTAATTTTCCAGTAAATCCCATCTACGGGAGATGCCTGAAAGAGTTAATGCCCGGACCCTGATCAGCCCTTGACCGAGCCGATCAGCACACCTTTGATAAAGTATTTTTGCAGAAAAGGATACACCAGCAGAATCGGGACTGTCGAAGCAATGACCGTAGCCGCCCGGATCCCTTCTGCCGTCACGTTCATCATATCATCGGCGCTGCGGTTCACCGATGAGGTATCCGCGTTCATTACAATGTCCTGCAAATACAGCTGCAGCGGTTTTAGGGAAGTGCTGTTGATATACAGCATTGGATTGAAGTAGTCATTCCAGAACGAAACGGCATAGAACAATCCGATCGTCGCCAGCACGGGAGCGCTGAGCGGAAGAATAATCCGGAACAGGATGGTATAATTCCGCGCCCCTTCGAGCTTGGCGGATTCCTCCAGGCTTTCCGGCAGGCTCTCGAAATAGCTTTTGATCACCAGCATGTTGAACACATTGATCAGCGCCGGCAGCACCAGCGAGCCCAGATGATTGATCAGGCCGAGCTGGCGGATCAGCAGGTAGTTCGGAATAATCCCGCCGCTGAACATCATCGTGAAAATAAACATGACGATCAGGGCACTGGAGCCGGGAAGCTCCCTTTTGGACAAAGGGTAAGCCGTCATGGCTGTTACCAGCAGCGACAGCAGCGTTCCGACTAGCGTGACCAGCACCGAAACCAGCAGGGCATGCAGGAATTGGCTGGAGGTAACGACGAATTTCAAGGTATCAAGCTGGAAGCCCACCGGAATAATGCCCACCCTGCCGGATGTGATCGCCCATTCCTCGCTCACCGACTTGGACAGGACGTTGGCGAACGGGAGCAGGGTAATCAATCCCATAGCGATCAGGAAGAGATAAATTCCGGCATCCATGAGAATGTCGCTGATTTTTTTGCTTCGCATATCTATGCTTCACCCCCTACCATATGCTTCGGTTCAGAAATTTCCGGCTGAGCATGTTGCCTGACAGGATCAGCAGGAAGCCGACCAGGGAATTGAACAGGCCTACCGCCGTACTGAAGCTGTAATCCTGCTGTCCCAGCCCCAGACGGTACACATAGGTTCCGATAACATCCCCCGTCTGATAGACGAGAGGATTATACATCGTCAGAATCTGCTCCGTTCCCGCTTCCAGCAGGCTGCCGATGCGCAGGATGAACATAAGCACAACGGTGGGCAGAATGCCCGGGAGCGTAATGGAAATCATCTGTCTGACCCGTCCCGCGCCATCGATCGCCGCCGCCTCATACTGCTCCTGCTCAATGCCCGCGATGGCGGCGATAAAGACGATGGCGTTCCATCCGGTTTCCTTCCAGCCTGCCGTAAAGACAACGACACTGCGGAAAAACTGGTTGTCGGTCAGGAAGGAGACCGGATCTCCGCCAAAGCTGCGGATGACCTCATTGACCAGACCGCCCGATGGCGAGAGGATCGTGACAAACAATCCGGAGATGATTACCCACGAGAGAAAATGCGGCAGATAAATCACGGTCTGGATCGTGCGTTTGAAGAACATCCTCTTGACTTCATTCAGCAGCAGGGCGATGACTACCGGAATCGGAAATAAAATGACGATTTTGTACAAGCTGATAAGCAGCGTGTTAACCAGCACGTTCAAAAAATCATCAGAATGAACCAGCTTTTGGAATTGCGCCAGCCCCACCCAGTCACTGCCTCCAATACCGCTGAAAATGTTGAAATCCTGAAAGGCGATCAGGATGCCATACATGGGCGTGTATTTGAAGAGCAATAAAAAGGCAAGTCCGGGCAGCAGCAGCGCATACATATCGAGATTAACGCGGATCAGCCGCCATCTGCGCCCTCCGGCCCCTGTTCCGGCCAGCCGCTGCGGAGTCAGCGAAATTTCGCTTTTGCTCAAAACTATCACCTTCTTCTGTCTGTTGTACCTTTATTGTAAAGAAAAGATACCGTTTTCAGTAGAAGGCAATCCTTCAATTTCTGGTGCTATTTTATAGATTTGCCGTCCATGGCCGGGGCCTGCATCTCCACTTCTACAGTATGCGATAATCCGTCTCCAAAAATAGGAAAGCTGTCCCCGGATATTTCCGCGCCGTCAACGATAAGCCGCTCCGCGCCGCATTGCTTCCTGTTCTTATTGCGGATCGTAAGGAGATAGGTATCCCCCCGGTACACCCGTTTCATGGAGCATTCTTCCCAGTCCGCCGGGATACAGGGGCGAAGCTTAATGGTGCTGTAGCCATGCTCTAACCTCTCTTTACCGGTACTCGGCCGCATCTCCCGGAGCGAGTGCCGAATTTGCCTTGATATAGGGGATCAATTCATCAAGGGTCGTGTAGGCAACGCCGACATAGGTATCCGCGGCACCGTAATAGATGGCAATCCGGCCGCTGGCCGCATCCTGCACGGTGGCGCAGGGAAACACCACATTGGGCACGAACCCGGCGGTCTCATAGTTTTTCTCCGGTGTGAGCAGATAATCCCTTGTCCGGTACAGCACCTTGGAGGGGTTGTCCAGATCCAGCAGGGCTGCGCCCATGCTGTACACCATCCCGTTGCAGGTTCCCACGACCCCATGGTAAAAGATCAGCCAGCCCTCTGTCGTTTCAATCGGCGCCGGTCCTCCCCCGATCTTCACATCCTGCCACCAGCCCGCCGCCGCTTTGGACATTACCTTGCGGTGGCGCCCCCAATGGATCAGATCCGGGCTTTCGCTCAGGAAAATATCCCCGAACGGCGTATGCCCGCTGTCGCTGGGACGGCTGAGCAGCATATACTTTCCATTGATCTTTCTGGGAAACAGCACCCCGTTGCGGTTAAAGGGGATAAACGGATTTTCCAGCCGCACAAATTCCCTGAAGTCACGGGTCACGCCCAGGCCCAGAGCCGCTCCGCCAAAATCCGTACACCAGACGATATAATACCTGTCCCCGATTTGCACAAGGCGGGGATCATAGGCGTAATTGGGCGGATAGGGCTCGCCTTGTTCATCCTTCCAGGCGATTGTCTCATCGTCGATGTTCCAGTTCAGCCCGTCCGTGGAACGCCCCAAGTGCAGATTCGGCATGCCATGCTTATGCTCCGCGCGGAAAACCCCGATAAATCCCCCCTCATACGGAATAACCGCACTATTAAAAATCCGCGAAGCGCTTGGAATCGGATTCCAATCCGTGACCGGATTAAGATCATGCCTCCAGACTGCCCCTATATATCCTTCCGGCTTGGCCTGCCAGGGAATATTCGGCACAGCACCGCCAATGATTTCTGCCATCTTCAACTTCCTCCCTTGAGATCTGAATCCAGCATGCCCGTGTTCAGCGTTCAAACCCGCCATGCTCCCAATCATTCTAGCAAGGTTGTCCGGAATTACCCATGGAATATCCTTTAATTTCTTGGCTTATCCTATAGTCTTCGAGCCTGGAGCCGTCATTCCGCAACCCGGCCAGTGATCGTACTGCTCTCTGCGGCACCCGCACTGTTGATCAGTTCGCAGCGGTATTCATAAATGCCCGGTGCTTTACCGCGAATGGGTAACGGCTGACTGCGCAGTTGGCGTTTGTTCGGCAAGCGCCTTCGTGTCAATAAGCACACCATTCTCATACAGCTTGTAGGCCGGGCCGTTCGTCCCCCACCACATGTTCATGGTTACCTGGTAATTGCCGTCCAGAATCCCTGTATCGTACCCGTTATCGTCGGACAGCACC
This sequence comes from Paenibacillus sp. S150, assembly GCF_019352175.1. Taxonomy (GTDB): domain Bacteria; phylum Bacillota; class Bacilli; order Paenibacillales; family Paenibacillaceae; genus Paenibacillus_AQ. The sequence goes on along the minus strand of NZ_JACBYI010000038.1, from coordinate 48,906 downwards.
GGCGTTCCCGGTACTCCTGCCGGCGAATCCGTCTCCGGTGCCGGGCCGCCATTGCCGGCCGGGACGATCTTGCCCCACTTCTCCCGGTTGGCGGAGTTTCCGTCTACCCCGTTCCAGTAGAACTGGCGTTCACGGCCGCCGGCACCGCCTTCATCAAAGCCCATATCAAAGCGGATTACCGTTCCGTCTTCAACCACAGGAAGCCCGATGTCCGCAAAAGCAATTCTCGCCTCGATGGTATAGCCTTTGCCGTCCTCATCCAGCTTCGCCGCCATAATGATTTCCGGCTGCTCCTGCTCCCTGTATCCGGCCCAATAATAAGCGGTCCGGACCGTCCCGCTTGCGTCGGGTGCCGCTGCCAGCAGGATCTGATTGTCATTGAACTGCATCGAGCCGCCTTCATTGACATTGCCCGGCCCAAAGAACAGCTCAATGGCATCCCCGGCCCACAGGTAGGCCTTGGCGGCCGGAACGGTAAGCCCTTTGATCACGTTGGGACTTTCCATTGGGGTAGGATCATCGATATGGGCCCGGAAATAGAGATAATCATCATCCCAGGTCAGACCCATTTGCCCGCCGACTCCCGTCTTCATCACGCCCATCACCAGATCGACATCGGTAATCCCGGCAGTTGCGGCTTCCTCCCAGCCTGCGCCGGAACCGCCGATGGCCGGAGCGCAGGCCGCCTTCGTTACAGACAGCACTTTATCCGAGGTTCTTTCCGTCTGTCCCGGCTTGAACACATGGTCATACGGCTGAGTATGGCCAAGCACAATGTCGTAAATCCTGGCGTTGGTCCCCGACACCGACTGGAGGAAGTCCTGATACGGGCGGGCGGCCACGTTAATCAGTCCAATTGCTCCGGCTTCGCCGTTCAGCCCCTGGAACCATCTTCCGGTCGGTGCCTGGTCCAGATAGGTGAACCAATTGGCGCCCACAATGATTCCCGACGCTGCCGCCTGCTCTACGTAATTGCTGTACATGAGTCCCTTCTCCCGCTCATCCTCCGCCATTCTGGCCGCGAATGTAAGTCCGGTGGACGGATCGCCGTAGTGGAATTCCGTCATGATGAAGGGGGTCTCCCCCGCAAGCTCATACAGCTGCTTAAGCATCTCCATGTTGGGATCATAGGTGTAATAATTGTAAGTCAGCACATCCATATATTTGCCTGCGTACAGGCACAGGGCTTCCCGGAGCTTGCTGTCGTTCATTACTCCGGCAAGCCAGCGGTCGCCCATCACCAGATGGCCCGGATCATGCTTTTTCGCGTAAAAGGCAATCTGTTTATACAGCTCATCCAGGTACAGGCCGGTAAAACAGTCCATATCCCGCGTGGCCAGCTCTGTTTTGGCGGCAAAGGCCATATTCTTCAGCGCCTCGAAGCTTGCGGCATTCAGGTCCCAGGCGGTATTGAAGCTATCAATGGAGCCGTACTGCCCCGCAAGCATGTCAACCAGCCTTGCCTTGCTGCCGGATGATGCATTTGCCGCCGGAACCACAGTCTTCAGCCTGTTGTAGGGAAGCTCGTTGGCGAACATGTAGCCGATTAATTGCCGGTCATTGACATTCTTCGCAAGTGCGCTGAATCTTGCATCCATCTGGGCCGTCATATCCGGGTGGAAGATATCGAACAATTCGCTGTCCCCGATCTTCAGGCCCGGCATGGGCAGCCAGTTCACATAGGGCATACCGCTCGCCTTGGACCAGGCGCCCAGTCCTGTGAAGCCGAGCGACTTCACGAAATCAACGCTGCCTTCCGAATAGGCGGCCTGATCAAAGGGCCGGCCGCTCTGGCGGATCAGGTTGGCCACATAGAAGGAGAAGTTTCCATTTCCGTCGTAAGCGGTTTTGAATTCACCGGTTGTGGACGGAAGCCATTCATATACATTCTCGCGCCCGCCCACAACCGTGAATGTTTCATCGACATAGCCCGTACCGTTGACAGCCAGATTGAAATACAGATTGCCGAGCGGGTCGACCATCACGGATTTGCCGTTCAGCTTTTCAATATGAAAAAATCCCGTCTCGGTAAAGTTATAGGCCTCACGGCTGCCGGCAAGCCCGCCGTAGGCATCTCTGTCCGCCGGTGCGCTCAGACTGTCCAGATAGGCATGATCCTCTATGGCGGCTTGGGCAAATTCCGCTTCATTGTGTATTTTCCCCGGGAATCCGGCGGTGCGGATTTGGCCGTAAGAGTCCACAATAACCTCTTCCGTGTTCACATAAGAGAAGGTCCGCTTAATGCTGCTCCGCTTGCCCTCTGTTTCCGTCCAGGCGGTGATGGAAGCGGAATGCCCAAGCGTGACCGGGGCGGTATACAAGGTCTTTGCCGCGCTTCCAGTAACGGTGTAGTAAATCTTCCCGCCGCTTTCGCTTGTGGTGAGCGTGACCGGCTGTCCCGGAGCCAATTCCCCCGGTTCCGGCGACGCTGTAACCGGAGCGGCATTGGCATTGACGGCGACCTCGGAAATTTGCACAGCATCGGGTCTGCTGTTCTCAGGTATGGTGATTCTGAGCAGCTGCGAGCCTGCCGGAACCGCATAGCTCTCGTAAACGGTGAGCGGCAAATTGCCCTTCATCTCATTCGCATACCTGTCGGCGGTCATCCCCAAGGCCTGAAAATCCCCTCCATTAGAGACAGACACCAATACGCCCGGAGGCGTATTGGTGTCATCTTCATAGGCAGAAATGGAAATGGCGGAAGCGGCGGCAGGCAATTCATAGAGAAGATAGCCTTCGCCCGCTCCGGCTCTGGCGGCCCTTGCCCCGTCGCCGCCGTACCAGGCTGTGTTCATGCCGTCTATGCGCATGTTAACAGCTTCCTTAACCGCATTCAGGCTGTCAAGCCCGTCGATGAACCCGTCGGACAGGACCAGCTCGTTGGCATTTATAATTGAAAACGCGCCGCCCAGGGACCAGTCCGCATCGCCCAGCTCAAAATCGCAATTGGGCAGCAGATTGTTCCGGCCTTCCGCATTCAGCAGCAGATCATCGATGTACAGAACGCCTTCACTGCTTCTGTTGATGATTTTAAGCGTGTGCCCGGCTGTTGCCCCCGCCTGAACGGTAAAGGTTTTTTCCTCCCAGTCTCCCGGGCTTGCGGAGAAGCTGACATCGGCCACATTTTGCCCGCTCACCTTGTTCTGCAATTGTATGGCGAAACCGGCATCTCCTTTTACCCAGAGCTTGAAGGTATAGGTTTGACCAGCCTTTAGAGGAATCCCGGAGGAAAGGGCGGCTGCTTCTCCCGCTGTTCCCTCCGGGGAGGTCAGCTTCATCGACCAGCTCCCGCTATGGGCATCCCCGCTGCCCGCAGCCCCGGAATAATCAGTCATTGCGAAATGGTTCGCCGGATTCCACCAATGCAGTCCGCCGTCTTCGAAGTCCTCGTTCAATACGGCGACTCCGTCCTCCGTTCCCGCCAGCCTCACATCATCAATATAGATCTTGCCGGGAGTCCCGCTGGAATCCCTGTCCCCAAGCTTGATATTGTAAGCTCCCGTGGCCGCAGGCGTGTAGGTGGCAGAGACATACTGCCAGTCTCCGCCGGCCTGAAAAGGCTTCGCGAGCACCTCCGCCCAGGTCGTCGTATTCTGAATTACCAGCGCCATCCGCCCTGTGCCCTTAATCCAGGCACCGAAGGTATAGCTTTTGCCTGCGGTAAGCACAGGCTGCGTGGAGTAGCTTGATCCGTTGGTATCGCCGGTCCCCTTCACATTCGCCGTAAGCGCCCATACTCCGCTGTGGGTGAAGGAGGTCCGGGAAGGCGTGCTTACCAGGTCAAGCTCATTTTCGATATCTGCCGGATCGCCGGGGACATAAGTCCCCGTGGCGCCCAGCAGCAGAATATAGTCCACCTTGAAATTATCATAGTTATCCAGCTCATCGCTTGGATTGATCTGCAGCTTGACGGTTGCCCCCTGCGGAATCTGCACATCGCCAATGACGACAGAGCCGTAGCTGTGCGACCAGGAACGGCCATGCTGCGGGAATAGAATATTGGCTTTGACCAATACGCCGTTCACATACAGCGAGGCCTTCTGGTCGGACTGCCAGCCTTGATAGACGACAGCCAGGCCATCATCGGCCTGATTCGCATTGGTGAAGGTCAGCGCATTGACCGACTTGTACATGACGGCAAACTCTCCGCCGGAAGCCCAAGGGTCGCCGTGAAGCTTATGGACGCTGCCCGTCAGGATGCCGTCCTCGCCTTCAATTTGGACATAAGGCCCGCTGATGCCCGGAATATCCGCAGGCTCGATGGCCGGAGAGGTGGACGGCGCACCGGCCGGATTCCACAGCTCGCTGAATTTCGCAGAGGCCTGCGGGAACGCTACCGTATCATACAGATCATGGTCGCCGTCGCTGGCCGAGACGTTGAAGTACACATGCCAGGCCACGTTGTTATTTTCAATCCACTCGTGCATTTTCCGGATAAAATACGGATTGTCCGCTCCGCCATAGCCGTCCGATCTGGCAGCCAGCCCCCATTCGCAGAGGGCCAGCGGTACACCCTGGTCTTCCGCAAATGCGGCAATCATATTCAGCCCCCAGTTGCCGTCGTTCACCTCGGCAGTCCAGGCCAGCTCCTGTCTGCGCAGCCGTTCGGCGGCATCCGCGTTCTGGTAAGCGCTGCCGTAGATAGCGCTGCCGCCGCTCTGCGTCCAGGTCTGGTCATAATGGTCGATGCCTATGAAGTCAACATAATCCCTGCCCGGAAAAGCCGCTTCCAGGTCTACGCCCCAAATGGCGGTAGCCGGATTCCAGACGAACTTGAACTGCTGCCCCGGAAGGCTCCGCAGTGTGGTGACAAACTGGCGGAAGGCTTCCGCAAAGTCCTCGGTTTTCTGCAGATGGTCCGGGTCATTGGCATTGCCGACCGACCAGACATACCAGCCGCCGTTGAATTCATGTCCGAAGCGGATCGTCGCATTCCCCATGCCGGAGGCAATCAGATTCTCCCCGAGCGTCCGGTAATGGTCGTTGTAGGCTCCGCTTGCCGCCTCCGCAAGACTTCCGCCTGACTTGGGGAACGGATATGCCGCCCACAGCATGCTGGCCGCAAACGGCGTCCCCTCCCAGGCGGCAAGACGGTTGCCGCCTTCCAGATCGGACCAGGTATTCTGCTCCAGAAAGTCCTCCGCGAGATACGGGGCCCGTCCGATCCACTCTCCGAAATCCGCTACCCCTTCCGGGTTGCGGTCCCAGGCATAGACGCCAAGATTATTGATGCCCTCGTATTGCTCGGCCGGAGGATTATCCGATTGGTCGGGATAACGTGTAAAGACCGTCCCCTTGTCGCCCCCCCAATATTTGAGCTGCTGCTCAAAGCCGCTGTTGTTCAGCAGGTTGGCACCGCCCGTTGTCCCGAAAAAAACGTCATCCAGATACATTGTTCCCGCCGCCTCCGCTTCGGGCAAGGCGCTTCCCGCACTGTCCGAGATGGAGAAGACTACAGTGCCGGCATACGTTCCGGAATTAAAGCTTGTCGACACATACGTCCATGTGCCGGTCGCTTTCGGCCTGATGTAATGAAGATTCTCCCCGCTCCCCCTGGCGGTCTTCACCGTGACGGCTCCGCTGCCCTTCATCCACAAGCCGAAGGTATAATCGGTATTGGCCGTTATGCCGCTCACCTGCTGCGTAACCGTCTTCCAGCCGGATGTCTTGCCCTTGGTCACCGCCTGCATGGAGCGGTTCCCGGTGTGGACATTCGGCGCGCTCCCCGGATCGGTTGGAGCCGGGGTGCCGGTTGCACTTGGTGCAGCGGTGGGTACCGGCGTAGAGGCTGGACTTGCCGAAGCCGTCGGAACCGGGGCGCCGGTTGGGGCTGGAGTGCCAGTGCCGCCCGGTGTAGGGGTGGGCTGTCCCGGATTGCCGTTCTCCGCTTCCCCCGCCGCAACCGAGAACACGGCCGGCGAGCTGTTATTGCCCACAATCCATCCCGTGAATCCGCCTGCTTCAAAGCCTGGATTCTGCAGCAGATTGGACGCCGTGCCTTTTACTCCAAAAAACAGATCATCCGCATACAGCGTGCCTGCCGCTTCAGCCTGTGTGATCCCCGAACCGGCAGCCGCTGCGCTGTCATAGATGGAGAGATACAGATCCTCACCCGAGGCCGCCGTATAATCGGCTGTCCAATAGGCCCAGCTGCCGGTTGCTTTTTGCCGCACATATTTTAGAGCGCTTCCGGAACTTGAACCCTTCGATATCTTCAGGGTGGCCGCTCCGCTGCCCTTCACCCACATTCCCATCTCGTACACGGCGCCCGGGGTTATCCCCGTAATCTTTTGCGTGGCATACGCCCAGCCGCTTGCATTGCCCAGCAGGTCCGATTTCAGCGAATATCCCCCTGTGTATACCGTTGTCTCTCCCGCCGGAACGGCGGCTTCGGGCGGAGCGGCAATAACTGCAGGCTCCTCCTCCGCTGCGGCCAAATTTCCCGGAAGCAGTGAAACCAGCAGGAGCCCGGTACAAATGATGGCAGCCCACCGTCTCATTCTCTTTAAATAACCCATACAATCCCTACCCTTCTTGTGAGGTATGCTGAAAAAACTGATACGATGAAGCGCTTACCGACATAATTCGACTTAATTTTAAAAAAGAAAGCGCTTAACGTATAGCTTCATTTTTGTTACAATAATGACTGCGAAGAAGAGGGGGGCCGCGATGGCCAGGAAAAAGCAGGTAACCTTACAAACCATTGCCGATGATTTAAGCCTGACGATTCACACGGTATCCAAAGCACTGCGCGGGCTGCCCGGCATGTCCGAGACCACGCGCAAGCTGGTTGCCGACCGGGCGCGCGAGCTTGGTTACCGCACGAAGGATCAGGAGGAGGGAATGTCGGCGGAGCGGATTCCGTGGGCGTACGCCAGACCCCGGCGGTTTGCCATGCTGATTATCGGGGATACCCGATTCCACCGGCTGCAGCTTGAAGGTGTGCGGCTGCGCCTGAATGAGCTGGGGCATTCCCTGTTTCCGCTGGTTGTGCCCTCCACCCTCAGGGAAGGTCCGGAGTTCGGGGAGTGGCTGAACCAGAACGAGCTTTTTTTCTCGGACGGGCTGTTCCTGACTGCGGCGATACCGGAATGGATGGAGAATGCGCTGCTGAAGCTGCCGCTGCCCAAGGTGCTGCTGAACTATCCGCCGGAGCTGGCCGAGGTGGACAGTGTAATCTGGGATGTGGAATACGCGGTTCACCGGTCCATGGAGGAATTGTACCGCCAGGGCCACCGCCGCATTCTGTATGTGGTGGATATCGAACCGTTGCGGGGCTTTCAATTAAGATGGAAGGCCTTTGCCGCCGCTGCGCAGCGGCTCGGATTGGACGGGCTAAGCGATCCCTCGGGGCATGTCACAGGCCAGGCCGCCGACAGGGCGGTCTGGATGAACACCCTCTGCCGCAAGCTTGACTCCGGTCATTATACCGCCGTCATCAGCGCGGTCCCCAGCATGGCCGAATGGGTGGCCGTCGCCGCCAGCCTGCTGAAGCTCAATATCCCGGACGACCTTTCGCTGGTTGGGATGGAGAACGAGGAAAATCCTTTTTTTCCGGAGATGTCGCGGCCTCTTCTGCTTGTGCGTGAAGCCGGGGAACGGGCGGCCGAGCTTATGCTGCGGAGAATCGCCAATCCGCTGCTGCCTTACGAGCATGTAAGGCTCAGAGGCTCTTTTTATACAGGGAACACCATCCGCACGCTAATCCCATGAGAACAGAAACAAGTCTTACCCGGGTTGCGGCAAGACTTGTGTACGGTGCATTTATGAAATTGAAATCCTGACTGCCGACAGCGTGCCGCAGCTCACTCCATATGCTCAGAAATAAACAGCTGCTGCAAGTCCAGCTCTGTCTTGATATCGTCAATGACATTCTTGATTCCCGGCAGCCATAATAAAGTGTCCTGCAGGATATAGTTGATAACCAGAGCCGAGCTGTGTTCAAACTTGGCGATATTGGGACTCTCTTCATCTGTCAGAATTGCACGGACCTTGACCGCCAATTCCGTATACTCCGAATGAATAAACGTTTGCTTGTTCAAATCCGCCGGCTTCAACCGGGACCAGGAAAAAGCCCCGCCTTCCACAACCTGTGCCGATCCTTCTATATACTCAATTGACGAATCATCGTTGATAAACGCATTAATCCGCTCTTCTAATTCTTGAAAAACCTTAACAAGGTCCATTGCACTCTCCATAAAACGCGCCTCCGAAACTATCCAACCAAGCTCTGGATAATTCCAGTATATCTTGTTTTGAAACATAAAGATAATTATATATGATCAGAAGCATAAACTGCCCGCATACTCCAAACATCCGGTTGGATTTCATTCACCATTCTGCACAAAAAAAGCGCTAAACTTAGTAAAGTGGTGATTTCGCCCGGGCCTACGGCCGGGTAGGGGTTTCCACTCGCTGTTGTAGCGTCTCGCCGAGATCTGCCGGGAAGCCCAAGTGGAAAAAGTAAACTTACTTCTCCCCCAATCCCTTTTTCGCAAGCGTTAGCGGGAAAAAGGATACCTAATCCATCCGTTTCGTCGCCTTTCAAGGGAATATGCTTCAAATATGTTTACTTTTTCCCACTATTCCTTTTACCGCAAGCTTTTCAGTCCATTTAGGTTTACTAATTCCCGCTAATCCCACTTCACGCTACTTCACTGCACTTTACTGCTATCCCCCCGGTAACGAGCCCCGGTTAGCCCTCATGTTTCCCCAGCAAAAAGTGGAAACGGCTTCGCCGCCCTTATAAGGACGGTATCCGTTTCTGCGAGAAAGATAAGGCTAATTTATTGCGTGAAACATATAAATTATCTTTTAAGAAAGACGCCTATCGGCGTCCTATATTAAGAATGCTGCCATTTTAGTGGGAAGGAGAAGAACCATTTCGCGCTGTTTCCCTCGTCCAGCCGGCTCCGGGCGAAATCAAAGGTACTTCTGCCTTTGTTTCCCTCTATCTGCCCGCTGCGGCCAACGCAATAGCGCAGTTTGCTTGGCCGAAGTCCCGATCCATTCTTTCATATACAGCGCAGCCATGAAATAACGGATAAGCTTCGCTTCCCCCAAAACATATAAATTCTGATTTTTCAAACAGAAACGGCTTCGCCGTCCATTTAAAGGACGGCGTGTTTCAGCGACAAATAGAAGGATAATTTGGTGTGCCGAGCATATAAATTCTTATCTTTTAAAAGTAAACTTAGCGCTCCAATTCGCCCCGCCGTCCTTGGTGAAGTACAGCGTCGAGCTGTTCAGATCGCGAGCCGCAAGCCAGCCCTGGTTGTGATCGGCGAAGGAGATTTCCCCTTCAAAGCCGGGAACCGTCTTAAGATTACTCCACTCCTGGCCGTTGTTCTTCGTAACGCCGATGCCAACCGCCTCAGCCGCAGGCTGATAGCCGACCAGGAACGCTGTCGTCTTGCCGATCAGCTGCATATTTCCGGGGCTGCCTGAAGCCGGCCCCTTCTTCACCTTGGCCGCTCCGCTCCCCGGGGCAGGACCGCCGCCGGCAGTATCCTGGGCGATCACCCGGGTCCAGCTTCCGCCCGAATCCGGGCTGCCATAGAGCGAGTAGGAAGTCTGGGACATCCCGGAGCCGCCGTAGAGCAACGCATAGACCTGGGGGCCTTCAGCATACACCTGCCCATAGACCGGCTCGGGGTACGCCGACTTCAGTGACAGCTTCCAGCTTGCCCCGCCGTCGGTTGTTCTCATCACCTGGTAGCCGCTGCCCGGAACGACAACTACCGCCCAGCCATTATTGCGGCTGCTGAAATAAGATCCACGGGTATTGGCCGGTGTCGGTACCTTGCTCCAGACAGTCCCGCCATCCTTCGTATAATAGGTAGAAGCGCGGTTATAGCCGAACCCGGCCTGGCTGTCCATGAAATCTATACGTTCAAAGGTTACCGCATTATTCGTCAGTCTTGTCCAGGTCGAGCCGCCGTCTGCCGTACGGATCAGATATTTGGCTTGTCCATCCTGAACCGTTGCCAGAGCCCAGCCGTGCACATTGTCGGGAAAATCGATCTGCTGAAAGCCCCATTGCCCTTCATAAATCTCCTGAAAGCGGCAGCCGCCATCCGAAGTCCCAATCAGGAAGCCGTTGCCGGCTGCCCGTCCCGTATCCGCATTCAGAAAATCCACAGCCGAAAAAGCAAGCGGGTCCCTCCCCTCGCCTGTATGCTTACTTTGCAGCTCCTGCAGAATTCCGTGATCCCCGGTGCTGCAGGACGGTGTCCGGGTTGCAGGCGCCGCAGCCTGTGCCGGAGGCGCTGCCGCCGCCCCCCAGCCGCTCAAGGTTAGCAGGCCCGCAGAGAGAAGTGTTAAGGATGTTTGCCGCAGTCGTTGTGTAAAGTTCATAGTGACACCTCCTAGGGTATATTTACCCTATTCCACAATCACTAAGCGGTCTCCTGCCGGGTCAGCCGTCTTGCCGGACTTCGCTTTGGCTAAAAACCTATCCCAAAATAAGTTATCGGGAATGAACGGAGGGTACGCTTCTCCAAACGATCTGAGCGCAGGCGAAATGAAGTAAGGCTTCATAGTTCCGTGTCTTCTTTCAAGCGAACAACTGCAGAAGAAAATAAAGTATTAGACGGGTTTTCTGAATTCTACACGGACTTTCGAGTTGCCGTACCATCAGTCTCCATAAAATTAGTTTTAGACTGACCCTTGAAATTGGAACAGACTGCCATGGACAAGAAAATAATGTCTAGACTGTCGCTGTCTTCATTGGACTAACGTTTCCCGTTAGCTTAATGATGGGGACTTCCAAAGTCAGGGATGTAGTGAGGATAATTCAATATCAATTTTATCGGAAATTAGAGTATAAAACTCTGGAAACCTCGGATCTGTAGAGCTTGGTATCTCTTCAAATGTCCGTATAAATAACCCTTCCGTACCAATTGCAGTTATAATCTCACCAACTGTCCAACCTCGCCCTAAAATTTTACCCAATTCAGAGCGTTCTTCCTCGGGCAGCAACTTAGCAAAAGCTACTTCCCCTTCCTTAATACTGTCATCAAAGTAATCTCCAGATGGCTGTTTTAGATTGTATGTGTTCATCCATGCACGTGCGAACGGATGGAAGTCAGTCAAGATAAAACGACCATTTTTCCCTAGCCTACGACGAACCACAGAGAAAATAGAGCTGAGGTCCGTAAAGTAATGCAAAATACCAAACTCCATCAACACAATGTCAAATTCGCCTAGTGTCTCTTCGTTCTGGATATTCAAGACGTCAGAACAGATATAGTCGAGTTCAACACCTGTGGCAGCGGCAGTCTGCATAGCATATAACCGATTTTCTTCAGATATGTCCACCACGGTAACATCAGCACCCAGCAATGCTAAAGAAATCGCCTTTCGACCGTGCGAGCCCAGGAGGTTAATGACTCTTTTACCTGCTGGATCACCGATGTACTTTAACCAATAACGCAAATGATGCTTATGTTTCAGTTTCAGTTGTACTGCAAGCTCATCTGGTGTTCCATACTTTTCAACCCAAGCCTGGTAAGCTTTCGTTTCCCACGCTACCTTGTTGATAAATGCCAGTTTTTCCTGCATACAAGCACCTCTAAAATCCATATTTTTTCTTCAAGAGATACATCTTACCATTTATAATTTAATAGTCAATTTTTTTGAACTCTACTGCCCGTTAGCTTAATGAAGCGCCACCAGTCTAAAACTTTATTTTCTCAGTCTACAGCTTTATTTGCCGAGTCTAATACTTTACTTTTCAGTCTATTACTTTATTTTCTTCTGACAAACAGCCCGCATCCCTTTTTTCTAAGGGTCCAGTCTATAGGCACCCGTGTAGTGTGCTTTTTTTGCTTTTTGGGCTTATCCCCTTGTGCAGGTGCGGAGTGGGCAAGCTGAGCGTCCGGCAGCTCCCTTCCCAACGCTTACTTCATTCGCTTACTCTTTCTCGCTCGCTGGTGTGAGATTATTCGCAAGAGTACTGCAGCGCGTCCCGAAATAACGGCAGAATTGCCGTTGTTGAGGCGGGGTTGGCCCGCGCTACCCGAAATAACGGCAGAATTGCCGTTGTTGGGGCAGGGTTGCCCCGCGCTACCCGAAATAACGGCAGAATTGCCGTTGTTGAGGCAGGGTTGGCCCGCGCTACCCGAAATAACGGCAGAATTGCCGTTGTTGGGGCAGGGGTGGCCCGCTCACCCCGAAATAACGGCAGAATTGCCGTTGTTGGGGCAGGGGTGCCCCGCTCACCCCCCGAAATAACGGCAGAATTGCCGTTGTTGAGGCGGGGTTGCCCCGCGCTACCCGAAATAACGGCAGAATTGACGTTGTTGAGGCGGGGTTGGCCCGCTCACCCCCCGAAATAACGGCAGAATTGACGTTGTTGGGGCAGGGTTGGTCCGCGCTACCCGAAATAACGGCAGAATTGCCGTTGTTGAGGCGAAGCTGGCCAACTCTCACCTCATACTTTTTTTCTTACCCATAGTTGTTACTTATTTATTCTGGGATAGGCACTAAGCCCGGTCAGGGGCAGCAGCCTCCTGCCGGGCCGGCTGCGGACGGAAGGATTGGCTTACAGGCATTAGGCCGGAGAGTGTTTTGTAATTCAGCGAGAAGAGAATGCCGAGCGCAGCTTCCGACAGAATGATCAGCTCCCGGTTCGGAATGACCAGGGGAATGGCAGCAACTCCAAGAACAATAAGAACCCAGGGCCACGGGTGTTCCAGATAATGAGCTATGCAGCGGTTAAGCCGCTGCAGGCTTCTCATCGCCGCATAAGTGCAGACCAGGGCCAGCCCCCACATCCACACAATATACAGGCGGCCCAGCCCAAGCCGGTCAAAGGCCAGGATCAGCAGCAGATGGGTAAAGAGGAATAAGAACGAATGCTTGCCGAAATACAGCAGCAGGCTGGAGGAAGCGTAGCTTTTTTTCCTTCTGAAGAGATAGAAGGCTCCGAACAACACGGCCAGAGACAGCAGCAGGTAGCTCACAGACATATTGTATTTGCTGAAATCCGATTCACGAACGCCTCCGATACTGAGTATGGACAGCAGCAGTCCGGCAGCCAGAGCCAGAATGAGATTGGCCTGATTGCTGCATCGGTAGGCAAAGATCCCCGCCGCAAACGCAAGCATCCAAGGAAAATAGGTGAAGCCTATTGTCTCCGTAAACAACACGGATCGAAGAGGGAAGTCCGGCAGGCGGTGGCCGATGAAATAATGTACGGAGAAGATAAGCAGCGGCAAAAGGAGATATGCATAGAGCGGGGGCTTGAGATATTTCTCCAGGAGGTATATACTGAGCACTCCGAGTGCGATGATCTGGGGAACATCCATTATTTTAAAAGCCTGAACCTCCGGTCTCCACATGAGATTATATGAGAAGCCAATGACTGCGAACAGCGCATAAAAGCTGAGAATCGACCGGAAGCTGCGCCTGCGCACCTGAAAGGTGGTCGTCACCCCCGACACGGCAAAAAAAAGTACAGGGGCCAAACCGGCAGCAATCTGAAACACCCGCTCATTGCCGTTAAAATAAACCGGAATATGCGCTATGATCATCAAAATACAGCTAATTCCCTTGATCGCATCCAATGAATTGTCATATTCCTTCATTCCCCTCACTTTCCTTCCCTTTATTGTAGAATTTACATAAGTATAAAATGGATTCCATTATTCTCCATCCCTCAAAAGTGTACTATTTCCTGAAAATTCACGTTATGTGCATTCGGGTCGTGCAATTCCACTCTCCCCCGGCCATTCTGAATAGCTGCATAAACCTGATCCAAGGTTAGCAACCAGCTAAAGTAGTATATTGAAATAACTAGTTTGTACCATTGCCCCTGCCTATTATTTCCTATAACCTATGATTAACTTATATGGAAGGGGGCTGCGGCCAACCCATGCAAGCTTCGGATGCTTCTTCAGCCACAACTGCAGCGGAATTGACTTCCGCCACCACCGTTAAGACCCCGCGGCTTAAAGTCATCGACATGGTCAGAGGCATTACCATTCTGCTGGTCGTTGTGGGACATGCCGGTCTCACCCCGGTCGTTCTGAACGATATGTTCAGGGATTTCCGGCTTCCGTTATTCTTTATCGTCTCCGGGTATCTGTTCAGCGCCTCCAAATATTTTGACAATTTCACCTCTCTGCTGCGTACCCGCTTCCTCACCCTCGTCATTCCCTATCTGTCCGCCGGCCTTCTGTCCTATCTGCTCTGGTTAATCCTCCGGACCCTCGAAACCGCCCACAGCCCGGACATCGCCTGGTATGAGCCTCTGCTGGCAATCGCTTACGGAACCTATTCCGGCGGCCTGCTCCTGAACATTCCCATCTGGTTTCTGACCTGCCTGTTCGTGACCCAGATTATATTCTGCCTCAGCATGCGCTATCTAAGCAAAAGCCCGCTGCCTGTGCAGCTTGCCGCCATGCTCGCCCTGAGCCTGTCCGGTTATGCCCTGGGCACCGTGCTATTCCTGCCCTGGAACATCGACGTCGCGCTTGTCGCCCAGCTCTTCGTGTTCATCGGCTACCAGCTCAAGCAGCACCAGCTGCTCGGCAAGATCCGTGTCTTCAACCTGGGCACCCTGATCCTGATGGCCATCTTTCTCACCGCCGCCTACTTCAACAGCTATGTGGACATGAACAACAGAGAATACGGCAACCTGCTGCTCTTCTACACCGCCGGGATCGCCGGAAGCCTGCTCGCCATCAAAATGACCCAGCTGCTCTCCAAATCCGGCTTCTTCGCCGCCATCCTCACCTACATCGGCAAAGAATCGCTGGCAATCCTCATCTTCCACTACGGCATCTTCATCCTGCTGCTGAACTTCGTGGAACGGTATGTTTACGGCAGCTACCTGGGCTGGTTCCCGACCACAGTAATTGCCGTCGCGGGGTCGCTGTTGCTGAGTATGGTGATCAAGCACGTGCCGGGACTGGGATTCTTGCTTGGGGGAAAGGGGAAGAAATCAGCGGCGCACAGAACTTATGTGGAGAGGGCGGTTTCCCAATCCCGGTAAAGATTCACCTCCTGCTTCCCGATATAGTAAGAGATGCACTTACTTATAACAGCGGCACAAGGGGGATGTATACATGCAGTATATGCAGAAGGAGTATCTGACTCCTAAATATATGCGTGAATTCCAATGCACGGGGGCTGACTGCGAAGATACCTGCTGTTCCTGGTGGGAAATAACAATAGATCAATCCACCTATGATAAATATAAGCGGATTCCTGACAAGACCCTCCGTGAAGAGATTAACAAGAATCTCGTCCGCAATCCAAAGCACAGCCAGTCCTATGCTTCCTTCAAAATGAACCAGCAAACCGGCAGCTGTTCCATGCTCAAGGGCGGACTCTGCTCGATTCAAGCCAAGGCCGGCGAGACGTACCTGTCACAGACCTGTTCAACCTATCCGCGGCTTCTGAATGATGGCGATGAGATCGAAGTGTCCGCTCTCCTGTCCTGTCCGGAAATCGCCCGCCTGGTGCTTCTCTCGGAGGACGCCATGAGCTTCACCCGAATCCCTGAGCTGCCTACACCGAATCTTCGGATCAACAAGCCGGGCAGCTCCGGCAGCAAGAAGAAACAATGCATTCTGGGCTTACGGGAGTTAACGCTTGAGATCTTGAGAGACCGCCAATTCCCGCTTCAGCACCGGTTAATTATGGTAGGCGTCCTTTTTGACAATACCGCGGAGCCGCTTCGTTCGGGTGCGTATGCACACGTTATGTCCTTCATGGAGGAATTCAGAGGGGAGTTAACCACTAACGGGGAGCTGCGGAACTATGACAGCTTTGCCTCGGATGATCAGCTCCAATTCCAGGTTCTGAACAATACCTTAATGGCCCATCTGAGTGAGTTCCTATGGAATGCCCGCTACAACGAATGCATGAATGAATACCTCCAAGGCATACAGAGGAACGGGAGCAGCCTGAGTGAATCTTTGCATACATACCGCAGTGTACGCGAAGAAATCTATGAACCCTACATCCGGGGAAAAGACTACCTTTTCGAGAACTATATCATTAACCACGTATACCAGAATTTCGTGACCGATATCCTGGCGGGCGCCGGCCTCTTCGATTTCTTCGTGAAGCTCGCTGCCGATTATGCCTTCATCCGCCTGCACCTGGCCGGAATGGCCGCACACCGGCAAGAGCTGAATGACGGGATGGTGGTCAAGCTGATCCAGTCCTATACCAAAAACTATAAGTTCTCCAACAAATTCCTCAACGCCATCCTGACGGATATACAAGAACAGGGATACTACTCCCTCGGGGGAATGTCGTTATTGATCAAGTAACGGGGATGCATGCTTGAGAGATTACTGTCAGAATTGCGAGCGGAACCAGCGCTTGATCTGCTCCAGCGAACTTTTAGCCTCGGGTCCGTTATAACCGGAGAGGTTGCCTATCATTTTCGTATATTCGTTGAAGATAGTTTCCCGGCTATAGCGGTCACTCCACCAACGCTTGGCGTTGTACCCGGAGTCCGAACCGGCATAAGTCAGTTCAATTCCGGAATCCTTGTAGACATGATCGAAAAGAAACTTTACCCGCCGCATATGAAAGTCAGAGGAAATGACAATGGCTGATGTGAACCCATGCTGCTTCATCACCGGAAGAGTCAACTCGGCGTTCTGGTAGGTGCTTAAGGCTGCATTTTCAGTCAGAATAGCATCTGGAGGAATGCCTAGGGCAAGAGCGGTCCGGAGCATATCGCCGGATGTACTTGCATATTCTTTGGCGTTGGATAAGAGAAGATATGGAGCATAACCTTCCTTGCCATACAGCTCCGCCCCTTTCTCAACCCTTCCCGCTCCACCGCTGAGCACGATAATAACATCCGCCTGCTGCGGGACCTGATTGTAGAGAAGAAAGCGCCCTGCGCCGAAGAAGAACAAGACAATTAACAGAACAGGCAAGGACAGAAAGAGGATTTTCTTTCTACGCTTGCCTGTTTTTTTACTCCCGATTAAGTTTCTCATAAGCTACTTCCGGTACTCGCTGCTAAGAATGTGTCCCCACCATTGCGCATTATCGGTATACCACTGTATGGTTTGGGCGATCCCTGTCTCAAAGGTGTAGGCTGGCTTCCAGCCCAAGGTCTCCAGCTTCGTAGGATCGATAGCGTAACGTTTATCATGACCGAGACGGTCCGCAACAAATTCAATCAAATCCTCAGATTTCCCCAGCGCCTGGATGATGGTCTTCACCACTTCCAGATTCGTACGTTCATTATGGCCGCCTACGTTATACACTTCACCGCTTATACCTTCGTGCAGCACAAGGTCAATGGCAGCACAGTGATCCCGGACATGCAGCCAATCCCGGATGTTTTTGCC
Organism: Paenibacillus sp. S150; assembly: GCF_019352175.1. Taxonomy (GTDB): domain Bacteria; phylum Bacillota; class Bacilli; order Paenibacillales; family Paenibacillaceae; genus Paenibacillus_AQ. The sequence continues at coordinate 31,579 of NZ_JACBYI010000038.1, read as the reverse complement.
ATCGCCGTAGACCGGAACCTTCTGTTCATTTATAACTTTAGAGAGGGTCAGCGGAATCAGCTTCTCCGGGAAATGGTAAGGACCGTAATTGTTAGAGCATCGGGTAATATTCACCGGTAAACCATACGTTTCATAATACGCCCGAACCAGCAAATCCGAAGCAGCTTTACTCGCACTGTACGGGCTGTTGGGCTGCAAGGGAGTTTCCTCCGTAAAGAATACAGTTGGGTCAAAATCAAGCTCCCCGTACACCTCGTCCGTAGAGACATGAACGAATTTCGTTAGCCCTATCTTTCTGGAAGCATCCAGCAGCACTTGTGTCCCCATCACATTCGTCCGAACGAATACGGCAGGCTCTGCAATCGAACGGTCCACATGGCTTTCTGCGGCAAAATGCACCGCAAAATCAAATTTCTCTTCCTCAAAAAGACTCATAACCGCCTCACGGTCAGCAATATCTGCTTGTACAAACCGGTAGTTCTCTTTGTTCTCAATTGCTGTGTGCTTCGTCAAATCACCGGCATAGGTCAACAAATCCAGGTTAACAACATCGTAATCCGTGTATTTATCTATCATATATTGGACAAAGTTGCCCCCGATAAAACCGGCACCGCCAGTAATCAGCAATTTTTTCTTGCCCATTCCCTGCACCTCAAATTCATCTATTGGAATACCGCCTACGCCAGACAGCGCCGTTTCCCTAATTTCTTGTCTTCCGCACCTTAACTGCTTAATATTGAATCTTCCCGGTAGCTACCTTTATCAAATATTGTCCATACCCTGTTTTGCCAAGCTTCTGCCCGCAGTTCAACAAGTGTTCTTTGGTAATCCAGCCATTAATATAGGCTATTTCCTCAAGCGCAGCGATCTTAATCCCCTGATGGTCTTCAATCGTTCGGACAAAATTAGTCGCATCGACAAGACTCTGATGAGTTCCCGTATCTAACCAGGTGAATCCCCGCCCCAGCAGTTCAACGTCCAGCTCCCCCAGCTTAAGATAGGCCTCATTAATTGAAGTGATTTCAAGCTCGCCCCGTGAAGAAGGCTGCACATTCTTGGCCATCTCTACAACCCGATTGTCATAGAAATATAATCCAGTGACAGCATAATTGGATTTAGGCTGTGCAGGTTTTTCCTCCACGCTGAGCACTTTACCCTCATCATTAAACTCTACCACACCAAAACGCTCCGGATCTTGCACATGATAACCAAACACAGTCGCACCCTGCTCTTTATCCGAAGCACGCTTCAACATTTTCCGGATACCATTCCCATAGTAAATGTTATCGCCAAGAATCATAGCCACAGAATCATCGCCAATGAACGACTCTCCCAAAATAAAAGCCTGGGCTAATCCGTCAGGACTGGGCTGCACGATGTATTGTAAGGAAATGCCGAACTGAGATCCGTCCCCTAACAGGCTTTCGAACCTTGGCGTATCCTCCGGTGTGGAAATAATTAAGATGTCATTAATTCCAGCCAGCATTAAAGTGGATAAGGGATAGTAGATCATGGGCTTGTCATACACGGGTAACAGTTGTTTACTGGTCACCATGGTTAATGGGTAGAGGCGCGTTCCGCTGCCTCCGGCTAGGATAATGCCTTTCAAGTAGTACCATCTCCTGATTAATATATTTCTTACATATTTAAACTTTGAATTCTGATACAATATCCAGATATGTCGCTTTATCCATATTTCCTCTTTTGTAGACATACTTATTTATTACTTTCATTATTTTAAAGTTCCTCTTTATTCCTAATCTACGTCGAAAAATTATATTTGCTGACATGAGAAGCTTGAAAGAAAAAAACCATATATTCCATCTCAAGGGGTTATAAACAAATTTCAGCATAATCGCTCTCCCCACCATCGAGGAAGTATATGCTACATCAACGTAATTTTCAGACAAAGTTTTTTGAGACTGCCCACCTTTGTGCAACACGATTGCATCAATAACTGATGCAATTTTTATATTGTTTCTTTTGTATCTTATACTAAGTTCTACATCTTCTTCTCCAAAAAAAATCCTCTCAGATAACAGGCCGTGGCTCTTTAACAAATCACTTCTAAGCATTAATACACATCCTGAAGCAAAAGTTACCTTAATTGTGTTATCAGTCAACTTCTCAGCCTTCTCAATGTCACTTTCATTGTATCTCCTAAAATGCCCATACCATGTTAATCTTCCACCTATCTGTTGCAGTTTTTCAGGAGTCGAATAATGATTTATCCGACATGTTGCAGCCCCAATTGTAGGCTCAACTTCTAATCGCCCTCTCATTATTTCAATTGCATTATTAACACAAATAGCATCATTATTAAATAATAGGAAGTAATCAAATTCATCAACTAGCTTTTTGATGATATAATTATTGCCCTTCGCAAAACCAATATTATCAGTTTTCTCAATGAAAATTAGCCCCATATTTGTATATTCATGAAAATCAATCATTTCCTCAAACATATTTCCGGAAATTTTTAGTTGAGAAGGAATTATAGAAGTTGATTTATCAAGCCATTTTCTAATCTCACTACTAGATTCATTTGGTGAACCATTATCCAACAAAAAAACGGAACTATTAGGAATAGAATTAACATATATAGATTTCAAGCATTCTATCGTATCATAATAATTCTTATAATTAAGTATAATAATTGCAATTCTATCCGACACTACCTTTCACTCCTTGGAATACAACTTAAATGTTTGCTTCACGAATCTCTTTAAATACATTTGCACCAATAGACTCATACAAAGAGTATTTTTGTATTTGACCTATAATTTTTTTAGACTCAGAGAAGCTAAATCTTGAAGTAACTAGCTTCACAAATATTAAAGCTAAATAAAATAATCTCCACATTAACCAATATTTCTTTGTATAAAACTCTCTATTATCAACAATTCGATTCGAGAAATGAATAATAAATTTATGTTTATTTGTAGACATTTTATTAATTGAACTACTCACTTTATGATAAATTACTGAATCTAGAACAACACCAATTTTTCGCTTATCTCGTTTCATTCTTCTACAAAAATTAAAATCCTCTTCACCGAAAAAAAATCTTTCCGTAAAAATATTCGAAACACTTATCAAATTCACTCTTATAAGGAGGGCACATCCAGTTATAAAGGTAGCATCAATATATTTTTCCTTATTTTTTATCCTGCGATCTATTGCTTTTTGTGTATAATACTTTCTATCTCCGTACCATTTTAGTCTTCCACCTGCATTCCATAATTTTTCACGATCGTCATAAAATCGAATATCACATGTAACAGCGCTTATATTAATGTTTTCATCCATGAAATCCAACATATTATCTATAGCATTTTCTGTAACTACAGTATCATTATTCAATAAAAGAATATATTCAAAATCTTTTTTTATTTTGTTAACAACAAAGTTATTTCCTATAGCAAATCCAAAATTAACATCACTTTCAATAAGCATTATTTTAGGTTTATCATTGGTGATATCCATTTCATTCACATTAAAGTTTTCATTATTGAAATAGTACGTACTTAAATTCTGTTCGCTCATAAATTCTCTTATCTTCATTTTGGAATCATCTGAAGATCCATTATCTAAAATAAATATATTTTTTTGAAAAGAATTAGTTTCCAAAAGCGATTTTACACATTCAAGAGTATCCTTCCAGCCATTCCAATTCAATATAACCACAGCTAACTTCATAATTCCTCCTCAATCCTCTCTTCTTTATTTGTAACAAATTTATAAATTTGCAAAAAAGAATTTAACAATTCACTTTTTCGATAGAGAAAATATAGACTGACTATTAGAACATATAAAATAAATGCAATCATATGACTTTCTATAAAATTGACCAAGAAAATGAAAATCAGTGTAATACATACCTTTGGTAAAATATCTTCATATTTCATTTTCAAGTAATTTCTTAACCATAGATCAGTAGCAATATTCCAAATTGCGTAGCTAATTGTTGTGGCAATCGCTATACTTTGTAGTGAATTATCAATATAAAGAAAAATAAAACTTAATAATATTGTAGAGGTTACACCTATTATATTTAACCAAAACAGTACTTTTTCTTTTCGGACAGCTTTAATTAATGGATGTAATACAATTGTTATATGCATCTGATAAATGAAGAAAGGGAACAGGTATTGAAGGAACTTCAAAACTTCTATATAGTCATTGAAGAATATCTCAATTATCCAAGTTGCTGGAAAGTAAAACATTAAGAACAAAAATGAAGAGTATGTTATTAATCTAGAAAGTTTTTCAAAGTATATCTTTAATTTAAATTTTTCAAAATTACAAATCATCGGATATAAAATTGTAGACAATGAAGTGTTAAAGATCTGCACAAAAGAAAGAATGTTTATAGCAAAAGAATACAGACCTAATTCTTTCACACTAGAAAAATAAGTGAAAATAAAACGTCCAGAACTTGCTATTAATACAGCGACCGAATTCGCGATAAATAAGCTAAATCCAGCTTTATAAACAAGTATCGCATCATTTTGCAAGTTTTTTAACGATGGATACTTCCCTAATATTATATTTTTATTTGTAAATAAATAATAAGAAAGGACTACAACTTTAGTAACAGTGAAATAAATGACAAACAATTTATAGGATTCACTTTTCCATAGAAGCATTAACAACAAAAACACAATAATTCCGAATTTTTCAATGAATATACTCAATGCATAATTTTTATATTTTTGAGTTATTTGATTAATATACAGAAAAAACAAATTCAAATTCGATACAATCATATTTATGGTTGCAAACCCCAGGACAAACATATATTCTTCCTTTAGGTTAAATAAAACACACGCATATATTGTTCCAATTACAAATTGTAAAAGAACAAGAAAGATGAAATATCCGCGAAACCTCTTCAAATCAAGATTTTCATATCTTTTCCCACCATACATCAAGTAAACACCATCATTAAAACCAAAATGCATGAATCCACTGTAACCAAAATACAACAAAAAAAGGCTCCAGTATCCGTATTGAGTTACGCCTAGTTGATAAGGAAGTATTATACTCATCAATATGCCACTTATCATAGAAAAAAAATTCGCACCAAATACATAGATAAAATGCTTGATTTTCTTCAATAACTTTAACATCAAATTCACCTTTTTCTTATATAAGCAAAACAATAGAATTAATTTAATTAATTTCTAGGAAAAAAATTATAATTAATCTGTTTTCTATTGTAGATTAATCTAATTTCCTCAGTGAGATCTATATTTCTTAAACTTGAATTTAAATTGTATTAAATCACGGTCCAAAACAAAGAACTCAATCATTAGTATATATATATATACTTCAAATATGGAGAACAACGAGAAGAAATTACTAAAAAACGAAAAGCTTATAAGTGATAACAAATATGCAGTACTAGCGACATTTTTTCTATAATTATAAAAAATGAAATATGAAAAATAAATAAATATCCCTAATAAGTATATATATATACCTGCTAATAAATAGCCAATATTTAAAACAGCTTCAGAAAAGATTCCTCCTATATTAGCTGTTGCTCCATCTACTGCAACCTCTGGCCATAGAGCAATAATTGGTGCAAAAAAGTCCTTATTACCACTTAATTGCTGATACAAAGTGTCAAATGGGTTAAGAATAGCTTTTATTCCCTGTTGCATACCACCAATGGTAGGATTGAAAAAAAAAGTATTTGCAGTTATAAAAGGAGAAAAAAGATAATGAAAGAAATGTCGTATTGAAAATTGAATACTTGATTCCATTGCTGAAAAGTTATAATTCCCTATAATCATATTAGGTATGACTGCGTAGATAAGAATGAACGCAAATATTGCCAAAAAAAACAATCCAATTATAAGATAAATAATCTTTAAATAATTTATCTTAATCTTTAACATTAGAGAAAACATTATAAAACTTAACAAAGTAATAAGTATATTATATTTCCCTTGAAAAATTATAAGTATACAAAAAAATATAATTATACTCACTAAATATTTCTTTTTTTTTGTTTTGGTATAGAAGAAGAATATGAAAGGAATCATCGCTTTTGCTAAGAACCCAATGTGTGCAAAAATACCAAAAGAGTGTGCTTTTGTATCATTTATTCCGTAAACAGAAATAACTTGAAACAAAGAGACAGCATATGATAGAACCCCAAAAATAAAAATGATGAAAATTAGATTCTCTTTCCCTAAAATTTTTTCTGAATATATTTCATTTAAGTCTTTAATTCTTTCTTGTTCTTTTCTATGGAATATCCTCTGAATAGTTCTAAACAGAAATCCAGAAAAAAATAGAATTGTCAAGTAAATAAGAAATAATATAATTGTACGATTACTGATGAGGTGATTTCCAAATCTAATTCCAATCAAATTATTAATGGGTACAAAAGCTAAATAGACACCACCAATTACACAAAACGGTGTTATGAAGGTTTTATATATTCTATATTCAATGTATACTAAACCATATAAGACTATCATAAAAATTAATAACATGTTGTATTCCTTTCAGTTGCCTTTTGTTGGCTCAAAACCAAAAATCAGCGGTTGACGATGTGAATGAAGTTCGCTGCGGGTTCAGAGGGTTCTTCCGATCGCTGTTAAAGCCCAGTTTTCTGATTGGAATAATATTATAGGTTAAAATTGATCTTTAAAGACGAACACTATCGTTTCTCCAGAATCCCTCTGCCCCTCCGCTTTGTTCGCACTTAGAGTCAACCCCTAATTTTAGATTGAGCCATTTTAATCGCATTATTTTTTGTACTAATTTATTACCTAAAATCAAATAAATGCTCCTAAGAAATATTCGCTGATTTCCAGTGTAAAATCCATGTCAGAGATATTAGCTAATTTAAATGTACATAGTCTCAATAAAAATCGCGAGCACTAAATATAATTTCTAATTATTTATTTCTTACCACTTAAACTTTGATAAACCCTCTCCATTTCCTTTACATTATCAATCCAATTAAACTTTTCAATTACTCGTTTTCTTTCAGCCTTCCCCATTTTATGGCATAATTCAGGGTTCTTAAATAGATTATAAATCTCTTTTGCCATAGCTTTATAATCTTTTCTTGGTACCAGTATACCCGCTTCACCATAATCTACGACTTCTTTGAAACCATCTACATCCGATACAATAACAGGAACTTCACAAGCCATTGCTTCAACAATAGCAACTCCAAAACTCTCACTATCTAACACACTTGTGCCTAAGAAAATATCAAGTTCATTTAGTGCATCTGGAACTATATCATTAGGTACTCTTCCTTTGAACTCTACTATATCTTGAAGATTACACTCATTTACTAGTTTTTCAAGTGAACTCTTCTCCTCGCCTTCTCCATAGATATAGTATTTAATCTTTAGGTCTTGTTGATTTCCAAGGAAATTATTAATAAGATAATAGATTGCAAGAATACCATACTTAATACCATATTTCGGAGATAATTTCTTTATGCTCCCAATAATTATTGTATTAATATTTTTCTTCGTGCTTTTTTTATAAAATTTTTCAACCTCCACTCCAAAGGGAGTAATATAAATGTCGGATGCAAGGCAGCCTATCAATTTGGATGTTTGATTAGCCATAGCGTAGCTTGTAGAAGCTAATGCAGAAGCTGCGTTCAAATTTTTTTTTATTAATTTCATATTTCTTTTTGATGAGTAAGGAAAATCGTACACATCACTGCCATAAACAGAAATAAGATATGGGGAAAAGTTTACGAGTCTCCCAAGAGTACCGTATCCACTTGAATAGTGCGCATTTAATACATCAGGTCTAACGGAACTAATTATAGTTTTTAGTTGAAGAACATTCATATAATATCCATACGGAGCAGGTACAAGTAATTCATGTAGGTAAACATCTTTGCTGAATTTATCTACTGAAGGTTTATGATTAGATGAATAACATAAGTGTACTTCATTCCCATTTTCACTCAATTGATTAGCCCATCTAACACTATGAATATCGTTCCCTGAAGCCAATAACAATATTCTCATTATATTAACTCCCTACTGAACCTAAGAGTTCCAAATTATTAATCTCGACTATAAATGTCTCTTGTATATACCTTTGCTGCTACATCTTGAATATCATCTGACAATCGGTTAGCAATAATTACATCTGTTATTTTCTTGAAAGTTTCCAAGTCATTAATAACTCTAGAATTATAAATATTATCCTCGTTAATCGTTGGTTCATAAATAACAACCTCGATACCTTTAGCTATAATACGTTTCATGACCCCTTGAATAGCTGACTGTCTAAAATTATCTGAATCCATCTTCATCGTCAGCCGATAAATTCCAACAATCCTAGGGTTAGTTTGAATAATCATCTCAGCAATATGATCTTTTCTGGTTCTATTAGCATCTACAATAGCAGTCATTATATTATTCGGAACTTCTTCATAGTTTGCTAAAAGCTGTTTTGTATCCTTTGGAAGACAATAACCACCGTAGCCGAAAGAAGGATTATTATAATGGTTACCTATCCTCGGATCTAAGCCAATCCCTTCAATAATTTGCTTTGTGTTTAGCTTTCTTACTTCCGCATAAGAGTCAAGCTCATTAAAAAACGCTACTCTCATAGCAAGATATGTATTAGCAAAGAGTTTAATAGCTTCTGCTTCCGTTGCGTTAGTAAATAATACAGGAATATTAGTTTTCGATGCCCCCTGCACTAATAAATCAGCAAATGCTTTAGCCCTTTTAGATTGCTCTCCCACAATGATGCGCGAAGGATACAAATTATCATGTAAAGCCTTTCCCTCTCTTAAAAATTCCGGAGAAAAGATTATATTATTAGTTTTAAATTTTTCACTTATTTGTTTAGTATACCCGACAGGTACGGTAGATTTAATAACCATTACTGCATTTGGATTTATGGATATAACGGTAGAAATAACCATTTCGACTGTACTTGTATCAAAAAAATTTTTGTCAGGATCATAATCTGTTGGAGTAGATATTATTATATACTCTGAATCTTTGAAGGCTTGTACGCTGTCAGTAGTTGCCGTTAAGTTTAAATTTTTCGTAGCTAAGAACTCTTCGATTTCTTTATCAATAATTGGAGATATTCTATTATTAATACTATCAACCTTTTCTTGCAGAATATCTAAAGCAATTACTTCATTGTTTTGAGCCAGCAAAATAGCATTTGATAAGCCTACATAGCCTGTTCCAGCCACTCCTATCTTCATTACATTACTCCTTCAATAAATTATACGTACTTCTTAATTTTAAGAAAATTCATTTCCTTAACGCAATTTCTTTCTTAACTTTTGTATTGATGCGCCACTTTTGAACTAATTCAGTTATAAAAAATTTAGGGGAAGTAAAAAATGCCAACCATAAATTATTAAAAAACAAAATATATTTACCACTTCTCAATCCAACTATAGCAAGAACAGAAAAGTGTCTAAACTTAACATATTTTATTTGTTTATTATTCAAAACATTAAAATATTTTTTTTTAAATTCATATAATTCAATTTCAGCAATAATCTTATTGTCTCCAATCGATATTCTTTCTTCATCATGAACATATTGGATTACATCAGCACGTGATAAATATCCTATATGCAAATCCTTTTCAATTGCCTTAAGCATAAGTCTAAATTCTTGTCCCATACTTACATTATCAAAGCCATTTAAATCTTGCAGTACTTCTCTTTTAAACATATAAGTATCTGTAGGTGTTAAATGATGTAGTATATGTTGTTTTAATAATTCACCATTCGATAAATCATTTACATATTTATGTTCACGGTAATCCACTAAGTCACCTGAAATATTACATATTTTCACATTGGTAAATGAAACATCTAAATTGTTAGTATGCATGTACATAATTTGCGTTTCAATTTTCTGTTCTTCATATACATCATCATCATCAAGAAATGTAATATAATCTCCTGAGGCTATATGTATACCCTCATTTCTTGCCAATGCTCCACCCATATTCGTACTATTTTTGTGGTAAATTATTAAATTCCCATCTATATATCTCGAAATTTTATTTTCAGTTTGTTTCCTGTAATCTGATTCAGGATGATTATCGTCAACAACAATTATCTCAATATGCTTATATGTTTGATTCAGTATTGAGTCAATCGCTCTCGTTAAAAACTCGCTGCGCTTATACGTTGGTATAATTACACTTACTTTCAAATTCATATTTACCATCCTTAAAAATCCTCAGATTTCTCATAAACCAAATTTCCAAATATCTTTTGTATTATCTTCACTCTTCCAAAAAAAAATCCCACAAATATTCCAATCGCTGTAGATAAGTAAACTTTTTTCCCATTATTTTTAGCCATCTCCTTAACAAGGTAACTAGTATTTACATATTCTTCATCTTGAGGAAAAAATATCCCCGCAGCACCCCTATCTATATAGCACTTAACATATTGACACAACCTTTTGATATTTATCATACTTCTTTTATTATTAATATTAGGAAAAAGAGGAACTAATAGTGCTAACTTTTCAAGTTTTGCGTAATTCCCCGGACACTTCAAACCATACACCATTGGTGGCCTAACTATTACAACACTCAAGGCTGTATCATTCACTTTATTAAGTTCATTCTCCGCTTCCAACTTGCTCCATCCATATAAAGTATTAGGAGCAGGAATAGTGTCTTTAGTTATAACCGTTTCTTTACCGAGTTCTCCATCTTTACCATATACAGCCATTGTACTCAGGAAAATAAACTGTTTAACGCCTGCCTCTTTTGCTCGCATGGCTACTTCTAAAGGCAAATTTTTATTTATTTCAATATACATAGATTTCATATCAAATTTTTCTTTTTTATGAACTATTGCAGCAACATGAAACACAACATCATACTTCGAGAAATCCGTTTCACGCCATATATCATTTCTCAAACTAATTTTATCCACTGTGTAATTCTCAGAATATTCACGCAAATACTCAGCAAAGTTTGTTCCAATATAGCTATTTGCTCCAGTTATTAGTATTCTCTTCATACTGAAGCAGTCTCCTTATTGTTCACTAGATCATTGTCTCTTGATGCTTCAGTTGCCCCTTCACTAATTCCTTCAGATTTAACAACCCTTATAATAGTTTTCAAAAAGCACTTAGTATCTAACCACAAACTCAAATGCATCAAATAGTATCCATCTAATTCAGCCTTAGTTACAATAGGGAGCTCATCTCTTCCATTAATCTGTGCCCATCCCGTCAACCCAGGCTTAATATCATTCGCTTTGTACTTTTCACGTTCAGCAATAAGATCATATTGATTCCATAAAGCCGGACGCGGACCAATAATGCTCATTTCGCCTTTAAGTATATTTATAATCTGAGGAAGCTCATCCAGACTGGTTTTCCTAAGGAATTTGCCGAGTTTAGTAATGAAGAACTCAGGGTCCTGAAGCAAATGGGTTGGCATATCACTAGGTGTATCTGTACGCATCGTTCTGAATTTAAGAATGTAGAATTCTGTCTTGCCCTTCCCTAATCTCTTTTGCCGAAACAAGATAGGGCCTTTGGAGGTTAACTTGATCAACATAGCGATAATCAAGAAAAAAGGCCATAACAGGAGAATTCCGATTAGAGCCAATAGAAAGTCAATGATTGGTTTTATAATGGTATAAGGCTTCATAAGCTCACCTGATCCTTTAAGTGCTAAAAGTTCAAATGTATATGACACAGCCTCTTCTCAATAAAATGAGTGAGGCTGCACCGTTATACAAGCTGTCACAACAAGATTAATCTCCCATACCTTCAGCCAATTCCCTGCCCGCTTGCAACTGCGCCTCAAAGGCGGCTCTATACTGAGCAATGATGTCTGTGCTATATCCATTGGCGTTTAGTTTTTGTTCAGCCTCGGCAATTATACTGTTGAAGCTGGCTGTAAATGAAGCTAGCTGTTGTTTCCCCTTAGCCATAAGGCTTGCTTTGGTTGCCTCATCCGTTGCAGCAATATATTCAAATCCAATGCTCATCAAGGTTGAAGTGCTCTGGGATTGAAGCGCGCTAAGTTTAGCTTCCGTATCACTGGTTATCTGCTCATAAGTCAATGTACCGCTCCCGGCACCTCCCCCTGCTGCCGCGCTACTTGAGGGAGTTGGTGTTGCTGTGGCAGAACTACCAGAGGTATTCCCTGATGCATCAGGTGTTGGTTGAGCTTGATAGGCTGCCGATTCAGCAGTAATCGTCTTGGTCTTCTGATCCCAGCTAATGGAATTCCCTACAGATTCCGATAAAAAACGAAGAGGCACATAGAGCGAGCCATTCAGGATATAGCTGCCTTGACCGGTTGGAACAGCCTTAGCTGAACCATTAAAGACATAACTGGCTTTTACTTTACTTAGAACAATATTTTTATTGGCAGCTGCTGCACTATTTCCGTTTACAGCATTCATTAAGTATTCTTTGATAACAACCAGTTCTGAAGTGCTTGGTTCAGCCACTGTAACCTTCACATTCTTGGCATCCCAGCTCACACTTTTCTGTAATGCGTAGGATACAAAACGAAGGGGTACATACGTTGCATTGTTGTAAATAAAAACATATTGACCCGTTGGCGGCTGCATGTTCACACCGTCAAAAATCATCTTCACATCCATACTTTTGACTTTGATCGACTCTGTAACTGTGGCTGCTGATGCCGACAGTGGAGCAGAAGCTGTTAATGGCGCAATACCTATCAGCATTAGCAGCAATAATGCCGCCGCCGGAAATTTCACTTTAGTCATTATTATTCACTTCCTTCTTTAATTGCTTCTTCAGTTTCTTTTTTACTTCCAGTTACCTGATCGTAGGTTTTCCCTTGGCTAACACCATATTTTTTCCCTATTTGCGATAACTCATTGTATTGTTCCTCTGAAACTTTACCAAGAATTATGCTACGAGCTTCCTTCTTCTCTTCATTAGTCAGCCCACCTTTAGCCAACTCTTGAAGTCTTTTGATATCCGATACGCTTAATTGTTGTGCCACTATTGATGCCACATTGGCTTTGTCTTTTATTGAAACATCTTCTTGAACTTCTTTAGCTTTATCAGGAGAAATATGAGCGATCCCATCCACACCCTCTGGTGTTGGAACTGGAGTACTCTCAGGCTTACTCGTAGCGGCCGCTTGTCCTCCACCATTCCCGGCCTTAGCCGTACCCTCAGCAGCAGCAGGAGCATCTGTAGCCCCGGTAGTTGCAGTAGCTTCAGTTGTCGCCGCAGGCTCAACACTTGCTGAAGGTTCTGTGCTGGCTGCTGGCTCAGAAGTCGCATCACCCGCTGCTACCGCAGGTTCAACTATCTCACCCTGAGCTATATCAGCAGTATCCTCTGCTTCTACATCGAAACCATCTGCCATTGAACTCATTAGCTTATCTACTGCATAGTTGGCTGCGAATAACCCGGCAACTCCGAGTACGACAATGACCGACAGCGTCCAGAACAATACCTTTTTCCATCTCTTGTTGAACACTTCAGGTACCTCCAATGAATGTTTTAGCTAATCGCAGCTTGGGCTACCGGCTGCATCGGCACAATCTGGTTGATTACTTCACGAATGGCTTCTCCATCTTCAGACAACACACGTTCCAGGCGTTTGAATTCCAGTTCGAGCTGGTTCTGGCTGAGCACATTGGGCTTGCCGATGAAGATCCGGTCATGCTGGGTGGAGCCCAGATTCTCCTCGGCTGTCAGCAGCTCCTCATACAGCTTCTCGCCTTCGCGTATTCCGGAGAAGGTAATCTCTATATCCTTATAAGGCTCGTAGCCGGACAAGGTAATCAGATCCTCCGCCAAGGTCAGAATCTTCACCGGTTGGCCCATATCGAGTACAAAAACTTCCCCGCCATTCGCAAAAGAGCCAGACTGAATGACCAGTTGTACCGCTTCGGGAATGGTCATGAAGTAACGCACCATCTCAGGATGGGTAACCGTAACGGGGCCACCCGCAGCGATCTGCTGCTTGAAGGCCGGAATTACGCTGCCTCTGCTGCCAAGCACATTCCCAAAACGCACAGCCGAGAATTTGGTTGGACTTGTCGTATTGAGACTCTGGATATACATTTCTGCAATCCGTTTGGTTGCTCCCATTACGCTGGTTGGGTTAACCGCCTTATCTGAGGAGATCAGCACGAAGCGTTCCGCTCCATATTTATCTGCACAATCCGCTACATTGCGTGTGCCGAATACATTGTTCTTGATCGCCTCGGAAGGATTGCGCTCCATCAGAGGGACGTGCTTATGTGCCGCCGCATGAAAGACCACCTCCGGACCGTGGCTCTGAAATACTTCCATTATCCGGGTGCGATCCTGCACATCCGCAATAACGGTAACAATATTCAGCTCGGGGAAGCTCTTGCGCAGCTCCATCTCTATTGTGTATATGCTATTCTCGCCGTGTCCGAGAATTAACAGCTTGCTCGGGGCAAACGGGGAAATCTGACGGCATAGCTCCGATCCAATCGAACCGCCGGCACCTGTAACCAATACCGTTTTGTTATGTACATAGCCGAGAATACTGTTCAGGTCCGCCACAATTGGTTCACGCCCGAGTAAATCTTCTACACTGACATCACGGAGCTTCTTCACTGAAATTTTGCCGGCGATCAGGTCATTAAGTGCAGGAATAATCTTCAGCTTCGCTCCAGTGGCCTTCGCCAGGTTAATAATCTCCGATATTTCCGTTCTGGATACCGAAGGCATTGCAATAATGATCTCGTGAATCTGACGCTCCTTCACAAGCCGGGGGATATCATAACGGTTGCCGAGAACCGGCACACCCAAAATGGAAAGATGATATTTATCTGCACTGTCATCAATGAACCCGACGATTCGTGTATGTGCGAACGATGGTCCCATCATCTCACGGGCAATCAGTATTCCGCAGTCACCGGCGCCGACAATGATCGTGTGAGTCGCAGTATCCTTGCTGTTGATCCGATCATTACGGAATACTCTCCAGAAGAGCCGTACTCCGCCTACCAGCAGCAGGATGGTCTCCATCGCCCGCACTTCAATGCTCAGAGGCACCCGCTCCGGTAAAATGATAAAAGCTGCCAGATAAGAGAGTACAGACCCTACCACAATAGCTTTGAAGACTGATATGATCTCACCAATACTGGCATATTGCCACATTCTGCGGTAAAGGCCGAAATAAATCAGGCTGCCTCCAAAGGCAATAGTGGAGATGAGACCGAATAGCAGCATCTGAATCAGATATTTTTCAGGAATGCCGCCATAGAACCGGAACATATAAGAAGTCACAATACTGAACCAGATAATGGCAAGGTCAATGAGAAATAACAAATACACTCTAGTTTTCGCTGTCATTTTCAGTGCCTCCAAAAATAACAAATTTCACTACAGGAGTTAATTCCCATAGTAGTAGTAATAATAACCTTCACTGGCTTTGCGCTTCACATTATTTAATACTACTCCCAGCATCTTCGCACCAACACGGTCAAGATTCGCCTTGGCTTTGGCGGCAATCTCACGTTTCACCTTGCCATAGCTGACAACCATAATGACTCCGTCACTCTTGGAAGCGACAATCTGCGCATCCGTCACGGCCAGGAGTGGCGGAGTATCAAATAGAATCACGTCATAACGTTGACGCAGCTCCTGCAGCACTGTGCTCATCCGGTTGGAGGCCATCATTTCCGCAGGATTGGGAGGAATCGGACCGGACGTCATAATCGAGAGATTGGCTACCCCGGATTCTTGAACCACTTCGTCCAGCTTGGCCTGCTGGGACAACAGCGAGGACAGGCCATAGCGGTTGCTTAATGAAAAGGTCTTATGCGCAGTAGGCTTGCGTAAATCCCCATCAATCAGCAGTACTTTCTTGTCTGCTTGGGCATAGGCCGCCGCAAGATTGGCTGTAACCGTTGATTTCCCTTCTTCAGGCCCGGAGGAAGTCACCATAATAATCTGGATCTGCTCGTCCACAGACGAAAAGTCAATATTCGTGCGCAATGCCCGGAAGGCTTCCGATACCGGCGAACGCGGATTAGTCACGGTGATCAGATGGCGTTGTTTATTTGGCTGCTGTGACATGTTCGAGTTCCCCCGCCTTTCTGGACAGCGTCTGTGCTTGCGATTCGGTAGCTTTCGTCTCTTCTTGTCCAAGTCTCGTAATCATGGCGATCGTTGGCAGGCCCAAATATTTCTCGATATCTTCTTCCGTCTTCAGGGTATCGTCCATATATTCCAGCAGGAAGGCAATTCCCAGGCCAATCATCAGGGAGACGATAAATGCAATCGCCAGGTTCATTGCCACATTAGGCTCCACCGGTCCTGGCAGAACAGGCGGGTTAACCTTGGCTTCGTTCAGAATGGATACGTTCTGAACATTGAAGAGGGAAGGAATCTCTTGCTTGAACACTAGTGAAATGGCATTCACGATTTCCGCAGCTCTCTGGTATGAATTATCTTGAACGACAAGTGTCATCACCTGCGTATTATTTACAGAACTCACATTAACCTTCTTGAGCAGTTCTTCCGCAGTAATATTGAATTGCGGATAGTTCCTGGCTACGACATCCAATATAGCCGGTGTCTTGATAATTTCCTTGTACGTATTAATCAATTGAATGTTGGTATTAATCTGGTTAAGATCCAACTGCCCCGCTGTAGACTGCGTAGGCGTCTGATTGACAATAATCTTCGTCGAAGCTTCATATACCGGATTCTTGATATACAGGCTGTATACTCCGGCAAGAATACACACCACAATCACAATGCTTACAATCATCCACAGTCTCTTCCGGACGATCTGGAAATAATCGCGAAGATCCAATTCTTGTGCTGACAAGTGAACTTCCCTCCAAGCTGATTCTGTAATATTTCATCCTATACACAGTGAACTTGTGAATCCGGTACGAGTTCAACACTACAGTGCATTATTCGCAAGTTCAGTTTATATAAGCCAAGCAGAAACGGCTTCGCCGTCCTTTGTAAGGACGGCACCGTTACAGCAAGAAATATAAGGATAATTTAATGCGCAAAGCGTATAAATCCTTATATTTTAAAAAAGCGCCTCCTCTCACACAGACGAGAGGAGGCTCTCCACTTGCTTATTGATTGCTCTTACTTGAAGTTGATTGTACGGTAGATGATTACAGCTGCTTCAGCACGGGTAGCCGTGTCGTTCGGAGCGAACTTGCCGGCGTTGCCGATAACCAGGTTATGGCTGGCTGCGAAGGCAACCCCGTCTTTCAGGGACGCTGCGATCTTCGCTGCATCCGAGAATTTGGTCAACGATGAAGCATCTCCAGCAGCGGCATCAGGGTTAACAACCTTGACTGCACGGGCAATCATCGTTGCCATTTCAGCACGGGTAATCGTAGCGTTCGGATCGAACTGGGAAGCGCTGCGGCCGTTAACAATGCCCTTCTCGGCAGCAACGGCTACGTAAGGAGCATACCAGGCTGTGGAGGCTACATCGCTGAAGCTTTCAGTAGCTGTGCTGTTCTCCAGGTTCAGAGCACGGATCAGCATCTTGGAGAATTCAGCGCGGGTAACATTGCTCTTCGGAGCAAACTTGCCGGCGCCGATGCCTTCAATCGCGCCTTTGGCGGCAACGACTTGAATCTGTCTTCCAGCCCATGCTTGTACACTCGCAACGTCGCTGAAGTTCACTTTGTTCTCCAGTACTGCATAAGAAGAGAAGGTGTCGCGCGGTTCAACGATAAAGTCTCCGTCAAGCACGCCGCCTTCGAACTGCAGCTCGTTGTAGACAATCTTCGTTACGGACAGCAGTTCCTTGTCAAGATCAGCCACATCAACCAGCGGAAGCTTAAGCGTCAACGGCTGTTTGAAGATTGTTGTAGCTACACCGCCAACTGTCAGATCGAAAGAGTATACTTTCGAAGCCAATTTCAGGCTGGTAACTGAAGTTACAGTTGAATCAGGTTCTGTAGTAACAGTCAGAGTTACTGCATCGCTGAATTGGGCTACAGGGATGGTGACTGTCAAGCCGTTGAAAGTGATTGCGATGTTCGCAATGCCTTTAGCGTTGGCAGCTTCAATGATGGCTTTGGACAGCGGCACTTCTACAATGCTGGCGTTGACAGTACCCAGGTCCAAAGTGAGTGTCAGGCCGGTCTTTCCGGGGTTCGCAGCAATCAGTGCATCGAATGCCTTGATCACATCAGCGTCAACCAGATTCAGGGTTGCCTTGTCGCCAACCACGCTAACCAGTGCGGATACATTATAGATTCCATCGGCAGTTACAGTTCCCGGAGCAGTGACAGTTCCACCGCCGCCACCGCTGCCGGTGCCTGGGTTAGTAGGGAACGGATTAGCTCGAAGATAAGCCGCTGCGAGCGAAAGAACCGCAGGCTTAACAGTAGGCAACGTATTTTTAAAATTAATTAGCGAAGTCTGAATATCATCAGTAGTGATACCCAAATTGTAAACCACATCACTAACTGTCAGTACAGTTGCACTGCCGGTTCTGTGAGCGAGCACAGCGTTAATCGCTTGTTTCACCAGTGCTTCATTATTCAACAGTTGATCAATAGTCACACCATTCAACAATGTGCGCAGTTCTGCTTCAATACCGTTAGCTCCAAACACAAATTCTGCAAAGTCATCAAATGTCAGATCCTCTACTCCAGCTGCTGCAGCAATCTTGTTCAGAAGTGCTACATTTGTGTCAGTGTATAGCACTTCACCAACACCGTCAAAGCCTTCAGCATACACGTCATAAACAACGCTGGATACTGTTTGGAAGACATCGTATGAAGCTGCGACATCGGTACTATCCAAAACTTCATTTGTAGTCAACTTAGTAAGAATAGGTGCAAAGATTTCTTCGAACGTTGCCTGATCAATAGTTGCAGCCTGAATCTTATAGTCATAAAGAGCGCTGCCGGAAGTCAATTGAGCATATACGTCCTTAATTTTTTGCAATGCCGCGGCTTGGCTTGCTGTTGCTGCGGAAGCGGTTCCTACGATACCCAGATGCTGGGCCAGGCCTGTGCTGCTGAAAGGGAAGCCTGCAAAAGATGCTGCTGCCATGCTTACTGCTAGTGATGATACTGCCAGTTTCTTCTTCAAAGTCACTTTTCATCCACCTCTTTGTATGTAATATACTCTCTACTACTGCTAGCATAGATAGAGTAGCTAGCTCTAAGTCTACACTATTCTGATAAAAAATAACAATAAACCAGTAATACCCATTCTACCATCAATAGAGCACGAGGTCACCCCTTACGGGAAAAAAATCCGAACAATCTATGAAACTTGTTGTGAGATTGAGTAGAATTCACACGAATAATCTCCTCATTGCCGATAATTAAGCGCGAATTTTGACGAAAAAAGTCGGATGCTGTTTTCCCCAGCTCCCGGGTCAAAACCTCGTAGGCTTCGCTCAGGCCGAACGGGCGGTGCCGGTTGTCGTGAGCATCGGAGGCTATCACATGTACAGCATTCTTGCGGCACAGGTCCAGCGACAGCTTCTGCAGCTTGCTTCCAAGAGCTCCGGTGACGCTCTGGGCAGTCAGCTGGCCGAGCGCACCCAGCTCTACTAATCTGGTTAATTTGGATGGGTCGGCAGCAACCTCGGCATTGCGCTCCGGATGGGCGATAACAGGCACGAAGCCTTGAATAAGCAGCTCGTGGCAGGTCTCCTCCATCGTGCGCGGCACCCGCGATGACGGCATTTCCAGCAAAATATATCTGGAGCCCGCAAGCGTCAACAGCTGGCCTTGCTCCAGATCATTCAGCAGATCGCTGTAAATGCGGATCTCCTGGCCCGGAAGCACCAGCAGCGGATCACCGGCTTCCCGGAGCCGCTGATTCAGCTGTTCAACAGCCTGTCCTATGTTCGGCGCGGGGTTCAAGTATGCACCGTTGGCATGATGCGGGGTGGCAACAACAGTGGAAATCCCGTCCTTCCGGGCGGCCTGCGCCATAGTGAGGGCAGCTTCCCAATCGGCGGCCCCGTCGTCCATGAAGGGTAGAATGTGGCTATGGATATCTATCATACGCTCTTTATCGGTCCCTCTCTAACGTATATTTATAGATTTCTTAAAAAAATACAACCATTTCACTAGGAAATGATTGTTAAATTTTGAAATATTATTAACGATTAGGCTTCCAGCTCAAACAGCTTACGGGTGTAGAGCGCAAGCCTGCTGTCAATCTCTTGAATCTCTTCATTCTCGCAGACTGTATTACGCTGATCGAGCAAGCTGTTGACCTTGGCGCGCAAGCTCTCAATCTCCTGCTCAACGGAATCGGACTTGTACAGGCGCATCATCTCCGCAAGCGAGTGCTTGTGCTGGTAGACCAGCTTGCTGCCCAGCGGCGTGACTTCAGAAATTCTGCGGACCGAGCCGTTCTCGTAGACGTACACCATGGTGAAGCCTTCATATATTCGATTCACCGTTCCTGTACCTTTATAGGTGACGAACAGCTTGCGGATTGCGTTGTTCAGATGCGGGTTCACAATCCGGCAGGACAGGGCGCATACGTAGATGCTGCCTCTTTGCTGGAAGGATAAATGAACCTCCTCGCCCCCTGCTTCCTCCAGAACGATCTCCTGTTCTCCGCCGCCCAGAATCTTGACCCGGTGACTGATGAAGCAGGTATCGGCGGTAAGCAGAAACTGTTTCATCTGAAATTCCGTCATTTGCAAAGTCGCCTTCACATATTCTGTAGCCAATCTTTGAGCCATGACCATCCCTCAATTCTTTGTAACAGCCTTTAGCATGATTATACAATGAAGAGCAGCGGGTTATCTCATCAGGAGGAACAGGATATACACCGATAATTCAGCTTATAACGGGAGAATGGGATAATAGCCTTCAATTACATATGTATTCCTCACTATTCTGTGGGGAATACGCCTTCAATCTCCGGCTCAGCCGGCTCTTCTTCTTCGGAGGCCTGATTATACCGCTCGATCAGCTCCCATAATTCATCCTTGCCGAGACCGGTCTCCGAGGAAAAAGAAATGAAATTATCCCCCGGCAGCACCCCCAGCTCCTGCTTCATGATCTTGATATGCTTCGGCCAGCGCGTCTTGGGAATTTTGTCCGCCTTCGTCGCCACCACACAGAGGGGCAGGTCATAATGCTTCAGCCAGTCGAACATCATTTTGTCATTGCCGGTAGGCGGATGACGGAGGTCCACAATAAGCAGGACAAGCCTCAGCGTGTCGCGCTCGGACAGATACTTCTCGACCATTTGGCCCCAGGAAGCCCGCTGGGTCTTGGATACTTTGGCATAGCCGTATCCCGGGAAGTCGACAAAATACATGCTCTCATTAATCCGGTAATAGTTCATATGCTGCGTCTTGCCCGGCGTGGAGCTGGTGCGGGCCAGATTCTTGCGGTTAATCATACGGTTGATCAGGGAGGACTTCCCGACGTTGGAGCGCCCTGCCAGAGCAATCTCCGGCAAGGCGTCAACAGGGTATTGGTCAGGGCCTACGGCGCTGATGATAAATTCGGCATTGTTAACTTTCATAGGACTTCCTTTCTAATGCACGCTGCTCGGCGCTTCACTGCTGATTTCGTTATGATGCTCGACAAGCGCATGCTTCAGCACCTGATCCATGTGGGAGACCGGCACGAATTCCACATCGCTGCGGACGCTCTCCGGAATATCCTTCAGGTCGCGCTCGTTATCCTTCGGCAGAAGGATTTTTTTGTAACCGGCCCGGTGGGCGGCAAGCGACTTCTCCTTCAAGCCGCCGATGGGCAGCACCCGCCCGCGCAGCGTGATCTCGCCTGTCATTGCCACATCCTTCGAGACATAACGTTTCGTGAGTGCGGAGATCAGTGCGGTAGCGATTGTAATCCCTGCAGACGGACCGTCTTTGGGAATTGCGCCTTCGGGAATGTGAATGTGAATGTCGTTCTTTTCATGGAAGTCCGGCGCCAGCCCCAGCTCCTCAGCCTTCGAACGGGTATAGCTGAAGGCCGCCTGCGCCGATTCCTTCATCACATCGCCCAGCTGTCCGGTCAGGGTCAGCTTGCCCGTTCCCTGAACCACCGTCACTTCGATCAGCAGCGTATCGCCGCCGACCTCCGTCCAGGCCAGCCCGGTAACCGTGCCGATCTGATCCTCCAGCTCCGCCATTCCGTAGCGGAACTTCGAGGCGCCGAGGTAATCCTTGACCTCTGCGGGAAGGATGATTACCTGCTCCTTTTCACCCGATACGATCAGCTTCGCGGCCTTGCGGCACAGCGCGGCAATCTGCTGCTCCAGATTGCGGACTCCGGATTCCCGGGTATACTCGCGGACAATCTTCAGCAGCGTATCGTCTTCAATGGACAGCTGCGCATCCTCCAGGCCATGGTTACTGCGCTGCTTCGGCAGCAAATAGCGGCTGGCAATCTGCAGCTTCTCCAGCTCCGTATAACCGGGAATGAACAGCATTTCCATCCGGTCAAGCAGCGGACGCGGAATGTTGTGCACGGTATTGGCGGTCGTCACGAACATGACGTTCGACAGATCAAACGGCAGCTCGACAAAATGGTCGCTGAACGTGTTGTTCTGTTCAGGGTCCAGCACTTCCAGCAGCGCCGCCGACGGGTCGCCGCGGAAATCCGCCGCCATCTTGTCGATCTCGTCCAGCAGGAACACCGGATTGATGCTGCCTGCGGTCTTCATTCCCTGAATGATCCTACCCGGCATGGCGCCGACATAGGTGCGGCGGTGGCCGCGGATCTCAGCCTCGTCACGCACGCCGCCCAGCGAGATGCGCACGAACTTGCGGTTCAGCGACCTTGCGATGGAGCGCGCGAGCGAGGTTTTACCGACGCCCGGAGGACCCACCAGACAGAGAATCGGACCCTTCAGCTTCTTGACCAGCTTCTGGACGGCGAGATATTCCAGCACGCGCTCCTTCGGCTTCTCCAGACCATAATGATCCGCATCCAGCACCTGCTCCGCCTTCAGGATATCCAGGTCATCCTCCGTCGACTCGCTCCACGGCAGACTCAGCAGCATGTCGACATAGTTGCGGATGACGCCGCCTTCGGCCGAGCTTGCCGGCATTTTTTCCAGACGGTCGATTTCCTTCTCAATCTTCTCCTGCACACGTTCGGGCAGCTGCTTCTCTTCCATCAGACTGCGCAGCTCATCGGCTTCGCCCGCCCGGCCTTCCTTCTCGCCAAGCTCCTTCTGGATCGCTTTCATTTGCTCGCGGAGATAATATTCCTTCTGGGTCTTCTCCATCTGCTTCTTCACCCGCTGGTTGATCTTGCGCTCCAGCTCCAGCACCTCACGCTCATTGTTGAGGATATCCAGCAGCTTCTCCAGGCGTTTGCTGACATCGATCGTCTCCAGAATCTCCTGCTTATCCTTGATCTTCAGCGCCAGATGGCTGGTGATGACGTCGGCAAGCCGGCCCGGCTCTTCAATATCGGAGACTGCGGCGAGTGTCTCGGGAGTGACCTTCTTCGAGAGGGTGATGTAATGCTCGAACTGGTTCAGCACGGTGCGCATCAGGGCATCGCTCTGCTGGTCCACATCCTCTTCCTCAGGCAGCACGCGCGCCATTACCTCGTAATACTCCTCATTATCCGTATAATGAATAATTTCGGCCCGTTCCACTCCCTCCACAAGCACACGAATCGTGCCGTTCGGAAGCTTCAGCATCTGCCGCACATTGGCGACCGTGCCGACCCGAAAAATATCTTCTTGTCCCGGCTCCTCAATATTCACTTCCGACTGGGAGCAGAGGAGAATCAGGTTATCTTCAACCATAGCTTTTTCCAGCGCCTTAACCGACTTCTCGCGTCCCACATCCAGGTGAAGAACCATGCTGGGATACACAAGAAGACCTCTAAGCGGCAATAAAGGAAAACGACGACCTTTGGATTTGCTTTGTATCATCGCTTTCGCACCTCCCATGGTTCTCAAGTAGTGTCATATGCTTCATTCTAACAAAAGCGGCATCAAAACACCAACAGATCGCACATCGCTGCAGCTTCCGTTCTTTTCCTCCGCTCCGTCAGACCCGGTTTATTATTCGCTGCTTATTCCCGGAATATGTTCAACAAGCGGAAACGGCTTCGCGCCCTCAATAATAGGCGGCTTCCGCTTCAGCGGGAAATATAAGGATGCCTTATAGCTTAGTGGAAAAAAGGATACCTAATCGATCCGTTTCGCCCCCATACAGAGGAATATGCCTACATTAAGATGAACTTGAACCATTCATCCAAAGGGCAGCCATTTTAGTGGTAAAAAGGATAACTAAGGTAGCGCATTAGGATCCTGGATCATCCCTAGTGGGAAAAAGTACAACTAATCCGGCTGAAATCAGCCATTTGGAGGGAGCAGGCCTCCATGAAGTGTACAAAATCCCGCTAGAGCCCGTTCAATCCAGAATTCCAGCCCATTAGTGTTACTTTTTACACTTCGCTTCCGTTCCTTATGAAACTCCTTGCGTTTCATCCAGCTTCTTCAGGTTCTCCGGTTCCATTCCTATACATTCAATTACCTTTTTGGCTCAACACCAAAATCAGCGGCTGACGATGTGAATGAAGTCCGCTGCGGGTTCAGAGGGTTCTTCCGATCCCGCTGCTAAAGTCCGGTTTCCTGATTGGTATACGATTACTGGTTGAATTCAGATGGAGCCAGCTTTTTCCCACGTTTCCTTTACCGAAGACTTTTCCGTCCATTTTAAGTGCACTAATTCTTACGAATTCCACTTCATTCACTCCATTCCACTTCACGTCCCTGCGCCGGTAGCGGTCTCGGCTGGACCGCTCTATTCCCGCTTCCTCCTGCAAAACATAGAACCCGCAGACTCCGCACGACCCAGCACGGCTCAGCAGACTCAACACAATTCAACAAACTCAGAACGACCCAGCAATTCAGCAAACTCAGCACGGCTAAGCCGCATTACAATTTTCCCTCTAACTTCATAAATTTCATAACATAACTTATCCACAATTGGCGAGAAGCATAATTTCCTAAACGGCAAGTGAAAACGGATACCGTCTTTATAAGGACGGTATCCGTTTCAGCGGGAAAGATAAGGCTAATGTATAGCGTGAAACATAAAAGTCTTATCTTTTAAAAAAAGAACGGCAGTCTCCCGCCGTTCTAACATATGGGTTATAAGGGTGAATCAGCCCTTTGCACTGTCCCCGCTGGCATCCGCTTTAAACAGCGAAGGCGTTGCCGAGAAGGTCTCGCCGGAGACGGCAGGCAGGCGCACATCCGCAGTTCCGGTTCCGAACAGATGGCGGAAGACCTCCTCCACCGTCTCCATCGGAATGACCCGCAGCGGTGCCAGGTCGGCGAACAGCGACTGCCAGTTCTCCTTGGGAATCAGCACTGTGGTAGCCCCCGCCTGAAATGCGGCTTCGACCTTGGCAATCACTCCGCCCACCGGCTTCACCCGGCCATGAATGCCGATCTCTCCGGTAATGGCAACAGTGTTGTCCACCGGCAGGCGCCGGATGGCGGAGACAATGGCCACGGCCATCGCCACCCCGGCAGACGGGCCGTCAATCGGTGTGCCTCCGGGGAAGTTCACATGCAGATCGTAGCTGTCAGGCTCCAGATTCATCGTCCGCAGAACCGTCAGCACATTCTCCACCGAGCCCTTGGCCATGCTCTTGCGCCGGATAGTCCGCGAGCCGCCGCGGGTCTCTTCTTCATCCACCACTCCGGTAATGTTAAGCCTTCCCTGCCCGTTCTTGGCCGGCGCTGCCGAGACCTCAATCTCCAGCAGCGTGCCCATGCCCGGACCGTACACCGCCAGGCCATTGACCAGACCGATCTGCGGCGAGGACGGAATCTTGCGTTCGGTCCGCATGGGCAGCTGGCTGCTGCTGGCTACCCACTCGATCTCCGCCGCACTGAGGGTATCCCGGCCTTCGGTTAACGCAAGTCCTGCGGCGAGCTGGATCATGTTGACCGCCTCGCGCCCGTTGGTGGCGTATTGCTGCACCACTTCAACGGCTTCGGGACTCGGCTTCAGCCCGATCTTCTGGATCGCATCGCGCCCGATGACGGCAATCTCCTCCGGCAGCAGCGGCCGGAAGTAGATCTCCATGCAGCGGGAACGCAGCGCGGGTGAAATTTCATCCGGCGAACGCGTGGTGGCGCCCACCAGCCGGAAATCGGCCGGCAGGCCATTTTGAAAAATATCATGGATATACGCCGGCGTGTTGCTGTCCTCGGAGTTATAGTACGCGCTCTCCAGCAGCACCTTCCGGTCCTCCAGCACCTTCAGCAGCTTGTTCATCTGAATCGGATGGAGCTCCCCGATCTCGTCAAGGAACAGAATCCCGCCATGCGCCTTCGTTACGGCACCCGGCTTCGGCTGCGGCACACCGGCCACCCCCATTGCCCCCGCCCCCTGATAGATCGGGTCATGCACCGAGCCGATCAGCGGATCGGCAATGCCGCGTTCGTCAAATCGGGCGGTGGTGGCATCAATCTCCGTAAATTTTGCATCGCTTTTGAAGGGGGAGAGCGCATTTTTCTTCGCTTCCTCCATAACCACGCGCGCAGCTGCAGTCTTGCCGACTCCAGGCGGCCCGTAAATAATGACATGCTGCGGATTCGCACTGCACAGTGCAGCCTTCAGTGCGCGCAGCCCGTCCTTCTGCCCGACGATATCTCCAATGGAGGCCGGACGCGTCTTCTCCGAGAGCGGCTTGGTCAGTGAGATCATCCGCATTTTGCGGAGCTTGTCCAGCTCCTTGCGCGACTCCCGGTCCACCGCCGTTTTATTGGTCTTCTGTCCCCGCAGCAGATTCCAAAAATAAACGCCGATGACCAGCGCAAAAAAGAGCTGCACGATCATCAGCAATATACTTAATTCCATAGGTCATCCTCCTGTTCGCTTCAGTCTACCTGTCCTGTATTTGGCTACTACTAGGTAGTATAGCCTTTTCGGTCATTCATAAACGCCGGAGACCGTGATATGCGCGCACTATTTTTGCATACTACCCTATTTAAGCGGAGATACTGAGCACACAGGAGGTGAATGGACATGGCCGATTTGAGCAACGCGGATGCCGTTCAGGAGAAGCTGCCTGACTCGCTGCCGCTTTTTATCGAAGAAATGAATTGCCGCTTTGGAAAAAGCACCGATCTGGTCTTCAGGTTTCTGGAAATCGGCCCCTTCTCCGCCGCCATTATCTTCATCGAGGGGTTTGGAAATCCGCGATTTTTGATTGAAGCCATTCATAGAGATCTCTTTCTGTTCGATCAGCTCCGCTCCGATCAGCCGGAGGAGAGCCTGCGGCTGCTGCAGGAGCGGACCATTACGCTTGGCAAGGTGGGGGAAGCCCGGACCTTCTCCCAGGTTGAAGCGGAGATCTTGTCCGGGAACAGCATCATTTATATCCAGGGAGCCTCGGCGGCTCTCTCCGCCGGCACAGAGACACTCAAGCAGCGGGGAGTGGAGGAAGCCAGCTCACAATCCGTAGTCAGAGGCCCGCGGGAAGGCTTCAATGAATCCTTGCGGGAGAATACCGCCCTGGTCCGGCGGAGAATCCAGAATTCCAGGCTGCGTGTGGAGCAGCGGAAGCTGGGAGAGCAGACCCAAACCCCTGTGGCAATTATGTATATTGAAGGAAACGCCGATACCCAGGTGCTGGAGGAGCTTCGGCGCAGGCTGGACGCGGCCAAGCTGGACAGTGTGCTGGAGAGCAATTACATCGAGGAGATGATCCAGAGTCCCCGCTACAGCCCTTTTCCAACCGTGTACAATACGGAACGGCCGGATGTGATTGCCTCCGCCCTTCTGGAAGGCCGGATAGCCATTTTTGTGGAAGGCACTCCGTTTGTGCTCGTCGTCCCGGCGCTGCTTGTCCAATTTTTCCAATCCAGCGAGGATTATTACCAGCGCAGCGATTTTGCCAGCCTGGTCCGCCTGCTCAGATACTTCTGCTTTGCACTGGCTTTGCTTACTCCTTCTTTCTATATCGCTATCACCACATTCCAGCAGGAGATGATCCCCACTACCCTGCTGATCAGCCTGATCGGCCAGCGTGAGGGCATTCCGTTCCCGGCTTTTCTCGAAGCGTTCATTATGGAAGTCACCTTTGAAATTCTGCGCGAGGCCGGGATCAGGCTCCCTAAATCCATAGGGCAATCCGTTTCTATTGTAGGGACGCTGGTCATTGGGCAGGCTGCCGTCGAGGCTGGACTGGTGTCGGCCGCAATGGTAATCGTCGTCTCCATCACAGCCATTGCCAACTTTGCCCTGCCGGCGTTCAATGTGGGCATCTCCGTTCGGATGCTGCGGTTTGTGCTGATGGCAATTGCCGCCTCCTTCGGCATGTACGGGATGGTCATCGCTATGATTATTCTCGGCCTGCATCTGTGCAGCCTGGAATCCATGGGCGTCCCTTATATGACCTCCTTCGCCCCCATGCGGTGGTCGAGCCAGAAGGATACCTTCTTAAGATTGTCGCGGCGCAGCATGAAGAAGTACTTCGGACGCAACTAAAGTTCTGCCGCGGTCCAAGTTCCCAAGAATAGAGAGGAGAGCCGGCAATGCGGGGAAGAAACATTCTATTGTTGCTCCTGATGATAAGCCTGGTGACGCTTACGGGATGCTGGAGCAGAAAAGAGCTGAACGAGCTTGCTGTCGTTATGGCAATGGGAATTGACCTGGACCCGGAAGGGTATGCGGTAACCGTACAGGTCCTGAATTCCGGCGAGACCGGCAGTCCTCTTCTGTCAGGCTCAGGCGGAAGCCTGCCGGTCATCAGCTACAAAGCGACAGGCAAAACCGTTCCCGATGCGCTCCAGCGTATGCTCAGCACTACCCCGCGTATCCTCTATTTGTCCCATGTGCGGGTGCTTGTATTCGGGGAAGATCTTGCGAGGGCGGGAATTAGCGATGCGCTTGATTATTTAAACCGCAATCATCAGCTGCGCACCGATTTCTATATGCTGGTGGCCAAAAATTCCGAAGCCTCGAAAATTCTCGATGTCATTACACCCTTTGAGCATATTCCTGCCAATTCCCTTTTTTCTTCCATTCTTGTCTCTCATAAAAATTGGGCGGCTACCGGAAAAGTCACCCTTCAGGAATTCGTTGTCGAGCTTGAGCGCGGCGGCTCCAATCCGGTCATGTCCGGCGTGCAGCTGAAAGGCGTTCCCTCCCAAAGCGAGTCCGCCAAGAACGTCCAGAGCATTACGCCGAAAGCCTTGATTCAGCATGCGGGAATCGCTGTTTTCAAAAAGGACAAGCTCGTGGGATGGCTGGGGGAATCCTCAAGTAAAACCCTCAACTATGTGCTGAATAAGGTGGATTCTACTGTCGGCAATGTCAGTTGTCCGGAAGGCGGCACCGCCGGATTTACAATCACCCGGGCAGACAGCAGCATTGACGTCAATCTGAATGGCGAAAACGAGCCTGAATTCACAGTGAACTTGAATCTGGAGGCTAATCTCACGTCAGTGGAAAGCAAAATTGATCTCCGCAAGCCTGCCAGTATTGAGATCCTCCGAAGCCTGATCAAAAGCAAGACAGATCTAGGCATGACCAATAACATCAAGAAGGTGCAGGAAAAGTATGGCTCGGACATCTACGGCTTCGGGGAAGAGCTGCACCGCAAATATCCCAAGCTTTGGAAGGGCTATCGGAAGCATTGGGATGAAACCTTCCAAACGGTCAAGGTCAGCGTGAACTCCAGTGTCGCCATCCAGCAGATTGGCTCCGTCATTCAATCGCAGCGGAAAGAGGTGGAACTGAAATGAGCTGGAGCATTTTATTGCTTATGATTCTGCTGCTGGTGGCCGTAATCGAGACGCGGCAGCTGGCCAGGCTCCATTCTCCCCGGGATATGGCCGTATTTTATGGTTTCTGGGGAATTGCTGCAGCCGCAACGGTTGCCGATATGGCCGGCCTTACCCAGATTAGACCGCTGGATTGGATCCGCGGCTTCATGCAGCTCACCGGACTGGCAGCTTAATAAGACAGGGGGGAAGATTCTCATGATGAAGCAGCCGCAGCTATCAGCCTTGCAATTTTTTATACTGACCTTCGGCCTGAACGTCGGAACCTCCATTCTCGTCACACCGAGCGGAATGGCGCATGGTGCCAGAGAAGATGCCTGGCTTGCTTCCCTGTGCAGTGTGCTGCTCAACCTCATCATGGTCCTGCTGTACATTGCCCTGTCCCGGCTGTATCCGGGCAAGTCGCTGTTTGAGATTCTGGAGGCCGTCCTGGGCAGGTGGCTGGGCAAAGCATTTACCCTGTTCTATCTCTTTTACTTTCTAATCCTCACCGGGACGCTGCTGGGCAACCTCGGCTTTTTTATATCCAGTGAATTTATGCCGGAGACACCGATCGAAGCGGTACAGATTGTTTTTTTGATCAGCGCCATCTTCAGCGCCCGCATGGGAATTGTGGTTCTGGGAAGAGTCGGCGAGCTAATGTTTCCCTGGGTGATCTTTCTGCTCTCGATACTTGTTCTGGCCCTGTTTCCCCAAATCGATTGGAACCATATCAAGCCTATGCTGGAGGACGGGTGGGCCCCGGTGATGAGTGCCGGATTCCAGTCGGCCATGTTTCAGGAAATGATAGTACTGATGGCATTTTTACCGCTGGTCAAGCTGAAAAAGAGCGCTGAAAAGGCTTATCTCTGGGGGACCTTTACGGGGGGAATGACGTTAAGCATTATTGTATTGCTAAGCCTGCTGGTCCTGGGCATTGAACAGACCGAGAACAGCACCTTCCCTGCATTTGCATTGGCCAAAACGATCAACATCGGCAACTTTCTCCAGCGCGTGGAGGGCATGATGATTACGATCTGGGTACTGACCTTTTTCATCAAAATTTCACTGCTGTTCCTCTCAATGCTGCAAGGTCTGCGCAGCGTATTTGCCCTGAAAGCGCAAAACCACCTGATATATCCCTTGGCCGTGCTGTTCATCATCATTGCTTGGAATACATACATCAATACTGTATATATCAACCAGATCATTCAACAAGTATGGGGGAATTTCTCCTCTCTCTATTTGCTGCTGTTTCCCTTCCTCCTGTATCTGATCGCCCTGCTCCGGACCAGGCTGCTCCGGGCCAAAAAGCCTTAATCCGGTATAAAAAAGAGCAGGCAGAGACTTGCGATGGAGCATGTAGCTCCTGTACAAGCAGAAACGGCTGCGCCGTCCTTGACCGGGCAGCGCAGCTGTTTGCATTTCAGGTGTAAGGCTGGCTGCTGAAGCCAGGCGGGGAGCCAAGTGGAAAAGGTCACTTCATATTCCCCCGGCCGCTTTTTCGCAAGGGTTAGCGGGAAAAAGATACCTAATCGTTCCGGTTCTCTCCCTTGCAGAGGAATACGCCTGCATTACGATGTACTTGAACCTTTCTCATCCAAAGGGGCAGCCATTTTAGTGGTAAAAAGGATAACTAATTCACCGCATTCGGATACTGGGCCCATAGCTACAAGGCCTACCTGAAACTACCTCTCACGAAAGATAACATAAAAAGGAAGACTATCCATAGGAAATATGGACGAAGTGGAGAAAAAGACACACTTCCCCCTACCCCAGGAGGACCGGGCTTCGGATTTCCATGTTAAATTCCAGGGGGCTCATTCTAACTGGGCCACACGAGATTCCATCCGTTTCCA
>NZ_JACBYI010000037.1 GCF_019352175.1 Paenibacillus sp. S150 | reverse complement strand
GTGTCGGGATTTCTCACCAATATTTTATCGACCTCTGATCCACAGCACCATTTTACCAAATACGCACTCTGTCTTCATCTGTTTTTCATGACCGACGGTGGCTGCCAGGCCATGGTTGATTAAGTGTGCTAATTCTTAAGTGTACTAATTCTTACGAATTCCAATTCATTCACTCCATTCCACTTCACGTCCCTGCCCCTGCCCCGGTAGCGGCCTCGGTTGGACCCGCTCTATTCCCGCCTTCTCCTGCAAAACATAGAACCCACAAACTCCGCACGGTTCAGCAGACTCAGTACGATTCAGCAAACCCAGCAGACTCCGCACCATTCAGCACGGCTCAGCAAACTCAGCACAATTCAACAAACTCAGCACCATTCAGCAAACTCAGCACGACCCAGAAACTCAGAAGACTCAGCAGACTCAGTACGGCTCAGCAGACTCAGCACGGCTCAGCAGACTCAGCACGGCTCAGCAGACTCAGCACGGCTCAGCAAACTCAGCACGGCTCAGCAAACTCAGCACAATTCAACAAATTCAGCACGACCCAGCAACTCAGCAGACTCAGCACCATTCAGCTCGATTAAGACGCATTATAATTTTGCCCTGACTTCATACCTGCCTTATCCACAATTGACGAGAAGCATAATTTCCTAAACGACAAAGAAATCCCTGTCCCCCGGGAACAGGGAGGCAGGGATTTGGACTTGCCGGAGCAACAGTTACAGCATTTTGATCTCCAGCAGCTCATATTTGATGATGCCCATAGGTGCGTTTACGCTGATAATGTCGCCCACTTCTTTGCCGATCAGCTCTTTGCCCAGCGGACTTTCATAAGAGATCTTGTTGTCCAGCACATCGGCCTCGGCCGGACCGACAACCCGATATTCAATCTTCTCGGAGTATTCCACATCATTTAGAATGACGATGGAGCCGACACTGACCTTGCTCAGATCCATGCTGCTCGAATCCACAATCTGGGCTTTGGTCAGCATTTTCTCCAGAATCATGATGCGTGTCTCCATAAACGACTGGTCTTCCTTCGCCGAATGGTACTCGCTGTTCTCCTTCAGATCCCCATAGCTGATTGCCAGCTTAAGCCGGGCCGCCAGCTCCTTGCGCTTCACCGTCTTCAGATCCTTGAGCTCTTCCTCCAGCTTCGCCAAACCTTCTTTCGTCAAAAACACTTCTTCATTAGACATGTATACAACTCCTATTTTTGCTCGCTTTATTGTATTCTAACCCATAATCGGCCAACATGCGAAAAGAAAGCGCCGCCGCCGCAAATTGCACAAATCCAGCACAGGCAAAAACCGCCTCCCAGGTCTGCCAGGACCAGGAAAGGCGGTTTGCTGTTTACTCGGCCGCAGTCCCTTCAGCTGTTCGCCTCCCGCTTGGCGGAAGCGGCATTCAATGCAGCCGCCCGGGGCTTGCCTGTTCCCGTTTTCAACAGGAAGGTCAAAGGGACCGCCAGCACTCCGATCACGGTTGCGGCCAGGAACACATCCTGCACACCCAGCGTCATGCCCTGCGCTTTAATCAGCGCCCCCGTTGCAGACGTTCCGCCGCTAAGCTCCTTCTGATGCGTTAAGGCTCTGGCCGCCAGCAGGGAGCTGAAGAGGGCAATTGACAACGCCCCGGTCGCCTGGCGCACCCAATTGGTGACGGAGGAAGCATGCCCGGTAATCTGCTTGGGCACAGAGGACATTCCGGCATTCGTAACCGGCATAAAGGCCAGGGCAATCCCGATGTTGCGCAGCGTCATCAGCCATGCCAATTGCACATGAGTGGCGGCAAGCGTGATGTGGCTAAGCTCCCAGGTCGAGGCGATCAGCAGCAGGATACCGCTGAGAATCAGCCAGAAAGGGCCAACCCTGCTGTACAGCTTGCCCACAACCGGCGACATGACGGCCATCGCAATGGAACCCGGCAGCAGCACCAGCGCCGTCTTGAGCGGAGTGGACTGCTGGATGTCCTGCAGAAAGACCGGAATAAGGAATGTTCCGGAATACAGGGCAACGGTAATAATGCAGTTGATGATCAGACTATAGGTGAACCGGCTCTGCCGGAACACCTTGAGATTCAGCAGCGGCTCCTTCAACGACAGCTCCCTGCGGATGAAATACGTCAAAGCGACAGCTCCGACAATCAGCAGCGACAGCGTTCTCCAGGAGGCCCAGCCCCAGCCGTTTCCTTTGTTAAAGGCCAGAATAATGAATGCGCTGCTAAGAATGACCGTTACAAAACCCGGCAGGTCAAAGGTCTTCGTCTCTCCCGCATTGCGCTGGAACGGCAGGCATTTCAGCGCGACGCCTATCGCTATGATCCCTATAGGCAAATTGATAATGAACAGCGATTTCCAGCCGAAATAGCCGGTCAGCCATCCGCCCAGCGTTGGTCCGAAGGCCGGCGCCAGCATGGAGGACAGGCTCCACAGGCTCATTGCGAACGCCTGCTTTTCTTTTTCGATAAATTGATAAATCATGGTCATCGTGGTGGGAATGATCAGCCCGCCGAATACCCCCTGCAGAATACGGAAGGTTACCAGCGAGTGAATGCTCCAGGCAACTGTACACAGCCCCGAAAACAGAGTAAATCCCGACAGCGCAAATACATACAGGTATTTGTAGCTCCATTTGTCGCCGAAGTAGCCGACCACCGGCGCGATTACACCCGTAGCAAGCAGATACCCGGTAATCATCCACTGCACTGTACTAATCTCCGCATGAAAATCCTTCATGAACACCGGAAAAGCCACGTTAATGGTCGTCGTGCTCAGGATCGCCATGAAATTTCCGAAAAAGATGGCCAAAATAATCAGCCAAAAGGACGAATTGCGGGTCATTTGAGTATTCAACAGCTTCTCTCCTCCGTAAAACACAATAAGCTGCAAGCAGCTTTTTTTAAAAGATAATTTATATGGTTCACGCTATAAATTAGCCTTATCTTTCCCGCTGAAACGGATACCGTCCTTATAAGGACGGCGAAGCCGTTTCCACTTGCAATTTAGGTGTATTATACAATTATGTTGTTATTCGTGTATTATACAACTATGTTTATGAAAGTCAATATGATTTATTTCAATAGAAGCCGCAATCTTTGCTTGTAGTCCTGCATGTTCACTATAATAATGAGGAAGAGTACTGAATAAAGGAAGGAAGCTGTACTATGGATGATAAAAACCTTGAATCCCTTAACAATGAGCTGATGACTTTCATTCGCCGGTCCTCACTCGACAAGAAGCACGGTGGTCTGGACCGCTCGACATATACGCTGCTCAATCATCTAGCCCGCCATGAGAAGGTCGGGGTAAAGGCGCTGGCCGAAGAGTTCGGCCTGGACACCTCCACGATCAGCAGACAGACCAGTGTGCTCGAAACCAAAGGCTACGCTGTACGTGTACCTGATCCTCAGGACGGGAGATCAAGCTATTTTGAGATTACCGCATTGGGTGCACGCAAGCTGGAGGAAGCGCGGAGCATCCGGCTGGAGCGTTATGAGGAGATCTTTGAGGACTGGTCTCCCGAAGAATGCCATACCTTCAGCGGACTGCTGGCCAGACTTAACCACAAACTGGCACAGCGCAGCAACCTATCCAAAGGATTGACGGAAGAGGCGGAAGCTGGTAGATTGAATTAATCATACAATTTAAGTCGGAATTACAATACAAACCCAAACTTTAGAGCCGAAAGGGCTGGTCCGCTTGAACTTTATCTTCTTTTCCCCTCATTTCCCCAAGAACAGCGCTGATTTCTGCAGCCGGCTGCAGCAGCAGGGAGCGACGGTGCTCGGGATTGGCGATGCCGAATACGACCGGCTGGAGGACAAGCTGAAGGCGGCATTAACTGAATATTATAAAGTAAGCGATCTGGAAAATTACGACGAGATTCTGCGGGCAGTGGGCTACTTCACCCATAAATACGGCAAAATCGACCGCTTCGAATCCCTGAACGAATATTGGCTGGAGCAGGATGCCGCAATCCGCACGGATTTCAACATTTACGGCACCAAAACAGATTTTGTCTATAACCTGAAGCAGAAGTCCAAAATGAAGGAGTTCTTCCGTAATAGCGGCGTCAGCACAGTTCAGTTCTCTGCCGGAACTACCCGGGACAGCGCTCTGGAGTTCATCCGCAGCACCGGTTTTCCGCTGGTGGTTAAGCCCGACCTCGGCTCCGGGGCCAGCATGACCTACAAGATCAATAACACCGCAGAGCTGCAGCAGTTTTTTGACACCAAGCCGGATGATGTCGCCTTTATTATCGAAGAGTTCATTGACGGCGTGATTCTGACCTATGACGGGCTGGTGGATATTGACGGCAACGTGCGCTTCGCAGTCAGCCACCTGTTCGAGAACAGCGTGATGGATGTCGTTAATACGGACAACCACCTCTATTATTTCTGTCTCAAGGATATCAGTCCAGAGGTGGAGCTTGCCGGACGAAATATTCTGAAGGCTTTTGGAATCAAAGAACGTTTCTTCCATATTGAAATGTTCAAGTCAAATAAGGATGGCCGGATCATTGCCCTTGAAGTGAACATGCGTCCGCCCGGGGCGTGGATGACCGATGCGATCAACTTTTCATATGATGTGGATGTATACAGGGAATGGGCCCGCATGATTGTCCATAACGAGACAGGCGGTCCTTACGAGGGCAAATACTATACGGGCTATGCCAGCCGCAAAAACCACAAGCGTTATGCCCACAACCATGAGGACATCTGCCGGACCTTCGGCAGCAAGATTGTCAATTACGCCGAGATCGAGGAGGTGTTCAGCCGGGCCATGGGGAACAGCGCTTATCAATTCCGTTCTCCTGAGCTGGAGGAAGTCCGGGCTATCGTGAACTATATTCAACTAGAAGAGGGATAGGATGTGTTGCGGATGAGGATAAGCTACCATAAAGAGTACAGCCACCACCTCAACAGAGATATGGAGTACAAAATCTACGGCCATGCCGGCAAGCCCATGCTGGTCTTCCCGACCTCGCTCGGGAGGTTCTACCAATATGAGGATTCCGGCATGATTCAGACCCTTGCGGAATTCATCGAAGCAGGCAAGCTGCAGATTTGGGCCTGCGACACCCTTGATGAGGAAACCTTCTTCTCCGGCCACTGGAACCATGAAGACAAGATCCGCCGGCATGAGCAGTACGATAGATACATCACGCAGGAGCTGATTCCAGCCATCCTTCAGTCAAGCAAAGAGAGCAACGGCGGCAGTGACCAGAAGATCCTCATCTCCGGCTGCTCCATGGGCGCGTATTACAGTGCCGGCTTCTTTTTCCGTTACCCGCACTATTTCGATACCCTAATCGCCCTAAGCGGCGTCTATTCCACCACTTATTTCTTCGGTGATTACATGAGCGGGCAGGTCTACCTGAACTCGCCGCTGCATTACCTGCCCAATCTGAACGACGAATACTACCTGAACGCCTACCGCAGCAGCCGGATTATCCTCTGTGTCGGGCAGGGCGCCTACGAAGATGAAATGCTCCATGAGACGCGCCTGCTCCAGGACCAGCTCCAGCGCAAGGCCATCCCGGCGCAGACTGATTATTGGGGCCACGATGTGAATCATGACTGGCCTTGGTGGAACAAGCAGATCCATTATTATGTGGGCGGATGCTTATAGGCTGATCTGCAGTTCCCCGCATCCCCCATACTCTTGGCCGTTTAAGCTATACGAACGGGTCAATAAAACTGCTGTCCAACAAACGCAAACAAACCGCCCCCTCCAAAGGTATGCGGTCTGTTTGTTCGTTATCCGTTTGCGGAGCCTGACGCCCTCTTCCCTCATGGATCAGAGCCTTTAAGCCGGCAGATGCTCCGTGCAGAACAGAACCAGCGCAGCTTCCTCGTCCTCTTCCATGTCAAAATCAAGGATCCGGCCGCTTGTGGTCTCCAATAGGTCGTAGCTGACGATGCTTGTCTGCTCTTCCTCGACCTTCACGATCACCCGTGCGGATATGCCATTCTCTTCGTACAGCTCATCATCCTCCGGCACATCCAGATTAATGACGAACTCATAGCGCTTGCCGCTTAAAATACCAAATGGATCTCTAACGTTCTCCACCGTGTAGCTTGTAAATGTCAACACATCTCATTCCTCTTTTCTCTCAATCATCAGGCTATTGTATCACAAAATCCATGACAGAAGATTCCACACTTACGCTCCGCCGGTCAAATCACCAAGAAAACGCTGAATTGCCGCCAGCTCCTCTGCACTATACGCCTTCAAAAGCTGCCGGTAACGCCCGGCGGACCGCTCATGCTCCTCTTCATGGAGCGCATTATATTGGTGATGCAAAACCGCTGGCGCACCGGGTTATATTAGCAAACTTCGGGGGCTTATTTAACGGCATTTCTGCCGTTGCAGCCGGCAGCCAGCTCCCGCGAACTGCCCGCCCTACCCTGCGGCCACGCCGCTCTGGCCGGCGCCTTTGGCTTTCTTGATCTGCTTGCTGCGCAGCTGGCCGCAGGCGGCATCGATATCGACGCCGTGCTCCAGGCGGGTGCTTACGCTGACGCCCTGCTTTTTGAGCGTATCAAAGAAGGCCCGCACGGATTCGCGCTCACTCCGCTGGTATTGGCTATGCTCATCCACCGGATTGTACGGAATCAGGTTCACGTTCGCCAGCTGCCGCCGGTCTCCAATCAAGCGGGCCAGCTCCAGGGCGTGCTCCTGGCGGTCATTGATATCCTTCAGCAGAATGTACTCCAGCGTAATTCTCCGGTTCGTCTTCTCCAGGTAGTAGTCGATAGCCGGCATCAGTTTCTCAATAGGAATGGCCCGGTTGATCTTCATAATCCGTGTCCGCAGCTCATTATTAGGTGCATGTAAGGAAATCGCCAGATTAACCTGCATATTGGCATCGGCGAACTCTCTGATTTTGTCAGCCAGACCGCTTGTGGACACCGTGATGCCTTTGCCGGCAATCGCCAGCCCCTTATGATCCTTGATGATGGTCAGGAAATTGAGCAGGTTCGTAAAGTTATCGAACGGCTCGCCGATCCCCATCACAACCACATGGCTGACCCTTTGGCCAAGACCCAGCCGGTCCAGATGATGCTGGACCTTCATAATCTGCTCGACAATCTCGCCGCTGGAGAGGTCGCGGCTCTTCGCCAGCAGTCCGCTAGCGCAAAAGCTGCAGCCGATGTTGCAGCCAACCTGCGTAGTTACGCAGACAGACAAGCCATACTTCTGCCGCATCAGCACCGTTTCGATCAGATTGCCATCCTTTAAGCGGAACAGGAACTTAATGGTGCCGTCCGCCGATTCCTGCTTCACATGCTCATCCATGGTCTGAAACACAAAATGCTCCGCCAGCACCTGCACCGTATCACTGTTCACTTCGGTCATTCCCGCGAAATCCGTAACCCGCTCACGGTACAACGCCTCCCAGATCCGGGAGGCGCGGGATTTCTTGTGGCCGTGCTCCACGAGCCATGACGCCAATTGTTCCAATGTTAATCCATAAATGGATTCTTTATTCATTATTTATCCTCTTTTCAAAACATTAAAGTTCAATTTATTCTACCTTGCACAGGTCCGGCTAACAACATGTACTTATTGTCTCAAATTTTTTTTATTAAAACAAGAAGAAGCCCCGCCTTTAGCTTCCGTTGAACAACTGAATATGTACAATTATGCTCATACAAGTGGAAACGGCTGCGCCGTCCTTGAGCGGGTAGCGCAGCCGTTTGCATTTCAGGTGTAAGGCTGGCTGCTGAAGCCAGGCGGGGAGCCTGGTGGAAAAGGTCACTTCATATTCCCCCAGCCGCTTTTTCGCTTGCGTTAGCGGGAAAAAGGATAACTAATCGATCCGGTTCTCTCCCTTGCAGAGGAATTCGCCTACATTAAGATGGAACTTGAACCATTCATCCAAAGAGCAGTCATTTTAGTGGTAAAAAGGACAACTAATCCACCGCATTCGGATCCTGGATCATCCCTAGTGGGAAAAAGTACACCTAATCCGGCTGAAATCGGGCATATGGGGGGAGCGGGCCTCCATTAGGTGTACAAAATCCCACTAAAGCCCGTTCAAGCCAGGATTCCAGCCCATTAGTGTTACTTTTTACACTTCGCTTTCGTTCCTTATGAACCTCCTTGCTTTTCATCACCTTGTTCAGGCTCTCCGGTTCCATTCATCCTGAATTCCGAAAGTGAATGGAACCCATCCAGATCGGACAAGGGATAACCCCTCTTTTTCCTTCACCCCTTGGGTGCAAGCTGTTTGTAGCAAGAAACCCCTAGTGTAGGGCTTTTCAGATGATTTGTGGATACTTACTTTCGAAATTCGGGAAAAATTCTTATCTTTTCAAGAAAGACGCCTATCGGCGTCCTATATTAAGAATGCTGCCATTTCAGTGTGAAGGAGAAGAATCATTTCGCGCTGATTTCACCAGCCAGCAGGCTTCGGGCGAATTCAAAGGTCCTTCTGCCTTTGATTCCACCGTCCTGCCGGCTTCGGGCGAATTCAAAGGTACTTCTGCCTTTGATTCCCTCTACCTGCCCGCTGCGGCCAGCGCAATCGCGCAGTTTGCTTGGCCGAAGTCCTGATCTATTCTTTCAGCGCAGCCGTGATATAACGGATAAGCTTCGCTTCCCCCAAAACCTATAAATTCTTATCTTTCAAAATAACCCCACAAAGTGGGGCCTTGGCTTCGATGATGACTCAGGTACTTTGCGGGGACCCCAAAGCATTTAAATTCTTATCTTTCAAAAAAACGCACCCGCAACACCGGATACGCTTTTGATTTATGATCGGGCTTAAGCTGTCGTATCTGCCCAGAAAATATAAGTCCTGATACGGGCGGCCAGCGCGATTATTTAAAAACAGCAAATTTCAGCTGTTTCGCTTTAAGATATTCTATAATTGCAGGCAGTGCCTTGACTGTAACGGCTTTTTCATGCAAAAGATATATGCCCCCGGAGGGGTCAGTATTATAAAAATAATTCAAAATTTGCTCCACACTGTCCGCTTTCCAGTCTTCAGGGTCACGGTTCCAGAGCAGCACCTTCAGGTGCTGCTTCCTGGCCTCTGCGGCCAGATCATCATTAATAGCGCCGTAAGGCGGACGAAAGATGGTTACCGGCCTCCCGGCGTTCTGCTCCAAAACCTGAATCGAACGTGACAGGTTACTGCGGTTCTCCCCACTGCTGTTCCTCGTCATATCGCTGTGGTCCCAGGAATGACTGCCCACAGGCATCCCATGCTCATCGGCGTATCGGACGGCTTCCGGATGCTGCTTCTCATTCTTGCCGATGAACAGAAAGTTCGCCGCAACTCCATGAGCTGACAGGATATCGACAATTTCCCGGGTATATTGAGACGGGCCGTCGTCAAAGGATAATGCCACATAGCCCTTTTCCAGATTATATTCATAGCTGCTTTCGTCCAGCTCCAGTTCTTCAACCAGCGGATTCTGCGCCTGTGTGCTTTCCTCTTGTCCCGGCTTCGGCTCTTGTTCCGTCTCTGTTTCCGGTGCCGGCAGAGCCTTCACTGGAGCACCCTGAAACGAGGCCACCTGAATTGCAGGGACATAGGCCACGGATACACTGCTGTCTGTGGATGTATCCGGCCCGGTGAAGTCTTCGTGGGCTTCAGCGCTGTTGAACAAGGTGCCATCCATCCGCAGAAAGAACAATATGAACAGTAAGCTGAGCAAAATGCAGCGCAGGACAACAGACCGTGTCATCCGGAAGGTGCCTGTACTTTGTTTGGGCGGTTGTGCATGATGCGGCTCAGGTGAAGGTGAAGGAACCGAGGCTTGCACCGTGCTCATATCAGCAGGCGGCTCTATCCCTGTGTACTGTTTCAATTGGGCAAGCTGCGAGACGTAAGCTTCGGAACAGGCAAAATAGAGCGTCTCGGCGCAGGACCTGTTCATCTTGATGAAGGAGCTGAGATATGTGCGGCGAAAGGGGTCCCACTTCGTGTAAAGCGACAGCCGCACTCTTTGTCCTTGGACAGAGTCCAGCCTATTCATTTGCAGGTATGTAAATTCATCGATGAGGAGAACTTTTCGGGTGAATCCGCCGCTATGGGTTAAACCTACCTCCATCTGATAGCTGTTCTGCTTATGCTCAAGCGACAGCAGTTCTACCATCAGCGCGGCGTTTGGTTCAAGAAGAGGCATAATAATTATGTATTCCCGTTTCCGTCGGCACGTTCTGCCGGCGGAGTACCGCCTCCAAAAGGCGTCGTCATGCGTGTGGTAAAATCGTTAATCATGCTGGAGAGGTAGGCTTTCTCCTGCCGGACTGTTTCGTATTTCTGTTTCACATGGGCATTCTCTGTCTCGAGACGTCCGATTTTTTCTTCCAGCTCATTCATTTTTTTCAGCTTTTCCGATATTGCGTCATTGTGCTTCTGCACCAGATTGGCATACTTTTGCCGTTCCAGCTCAATGGTGCTCTTCAGCTCATCCATCTCCGAAGACAGGGTGGCGTGCAGTTCACGATGGTCCTCCATGACCTGATCCACCTTCAGATTCCGCTCTACCAGCGTATGCTCCAGCTCCAGGATGCTCTTCTCCCGCTCTTCGATCACCTTGTTCAGATTCTTCAGGTCCTTGTTCAAGCGTTCCACATGCCCGCTGGTATGGGTCAGCCGATCCTGCAGCTCATGATTGGTTGTATCTGCATGCGTTCTGGCCTGAATGATCTGCTCTACGGCAAAAATCAGATCCAGCGACTTCTTATCCAGCTGCGCTTTGCCGGTGGAAATGAGGCTGGACAGGCTCTCCACCGTTTCGTAGGACTCCGTTTCCTCAGGCGGATCTTCCGCCAATTGAACCTTTTGAACCACGCCGGGCCTCGGCTGCTTGTTGTCGACCGTATCTTTTTTCTTGAAAAAAGGAGTCGCCATCTATACTATCACCTCATTATAAATGTCAAAATATGTCGAGCTTGTACGAGTTTATTATAGTCGATTTAACCTGTATGTAAGTGAGCCTTTATATCTAAGTTTGCTAAATGTACCAAAAGTCCTATATCAAAAAAAATGATCCTTTAATTGTAAATCCCAATGCCGCGCAGGAGCGGTTTTGCCATCCTTTTAAGGATGCCAATGCTCCCGGAGCAGCTGATGCCCGTATCGCTTTCAGGTAACGTATCTGCGGAAATCAATACGATAATTCATAGCGTAAAACCAGTAAATCCCTTAGAATTCAAGAACAAAAAGGCTCGGCCGTCCTTCATTGGACAGCGCAGCGGTTTGAGATTTCAGGTGTACGGCGGCCTGCTGGAAACCTGGCGGCAAGCCCAAGTGGAAAAAGTGAACTTCTTTCTCCCCATCTCCCCCGTTTCGCAAGTGTTAGTGGGAAAAAGGATACCTACTCCATCCATTTCGTCCCGTTTCAAGAAAATACGCTGAAATTAAGTTGCCTTTTTCCCGCTACTCCCTCCACCGCCAGCTTTCTGCCCATTTAAGTTCACTAATTCCACTTCACTTCATTGTACTGTACTTCCCCACCCCGCGATCCCGGTTAGCTCCTCAAATTCCGCTGTTCCTCCTGCAAAGCGCAACCCGCAGGTTCAGCACGATGACCACATTTTCAACTTATCCCCAACTTTATACACACCTTATCCACAGCTAAAGCATTCATAATTTCCTAAACAATAAAAAAGCGCAATCTCCATCGACCGCGCCTCCTGCTGTCATGTTTATTTATACAGCACTTTCTCTACATTGTATTTGGCTCTGAGCTTGTTTACAAGGTACGTTTCGTAAATTTCTCTGTCCACCGCATCATCGACAATGCAGACTTCGATCCTGGTTACTTCGTCGCGGTGCGGCTTCATCACAGACACATTGTCTTCAAAATGCTTTTTGATGCGCGGTCTCAGCTTTCTGGCCTTGCCCACGAACAGCAGCTCATCCTTGTCGTTGTAGAACATGAAGATGCCGCCCTTTTCCCGGGTGATCAGGTGGAAATCGGTGAAGCCGTAAATATGGCTGAGTTCAGGATTCTCCTGCTTGTGTATGGTAACATCCGGCGTTGGAATCGTAATGCTGATCATTGTAGCTCACTTCCCTCTTGTATATAGACCTAAATAGTATCATAGTTCAAGAACCCTGACTACACAGATACCCGGTTCGATTATGCTATAATATACACTTAGTTAATCCCTACCCTGCCTTAAGGAAGGATGCCCTATGCCTACCCACAACAATTCTCCCTCCCAAGAACTGAGCGGACGCGGCAGACCCAGAAGCGCTGAGGTGCATTCCCGCATTCTGGACACCACCCTGGAGCTGCTGGCAGAAGCCGGTTTCGAGAAGCTCAGCATTGAAATGATAGCCCGGCGCTCCGGTGTGGGCAAAAGCTCCATATACCGCCGCTGGAGCAATAAAGACGAGCTGGTGGTCGATGCGCTTGAACGGTTGAAGCCGGTCATGCCCGCTCCCGGTGAGGGAAGCATTCGCGAGGTCATATTCAATCTGGCCAGCAGCTTTGCGCACAATATGGACAACCCGCTTGGACGCCAAATGCTGTCCCTGCTGATCTCCACTTTATCCGGCAATACACAGATTTCCGACTCTTATTGGCAAAAGCACTCGCTTCCCAAAACCCGGGAGCTGGGTACTCTTCTTGAGCAATACCGCCAGCGGGACTCTCTCAAAGCCGGGGTTAATCTGGAAACTGTCTCCGAGATGGTTCTTAGCTTCGTGATGTTCCAGCTGCTTCTGAAGCCGTCTCCCACAAATTTGGACGCAGACCTCAGAACGGCCATTGATATTATTCTTAAGGGAATTCAGCAACAATAAAAAATAGAATAAGCCTCAACTGAACCCTGCTTATGGACAGCGGGGTTTTTCATTTGACATTTACAATACGAAACAGTATCGTATCGTTTATAATCCATTCCATCATTTATCCCAAAGGAGCTGTGATGAACCATGAGTACAGACAGCGCATTATTCACAAAAGCATTCCGGACGGTGATTATCACCGGAGGAAATGCCGGCCTGGGGTTCGAGAGCGCCAGAGCAATCGCCCGGGCCAACGCCGGGTGGCATCTCGTACTGGCCTCGCGCAGCAAAGAGCGCGTGACACAGGCAGCCGCTGAGTTATCCCGCAGGACCGGAAATCCCCATATTACAGGCATGGTTGTTGATTTGGCTTCCCAGTCTTCCATCCGCAGCTTCACGGACCG
The DNA here is from genome assembly GCF_019352175.1 of Paenibacillus sp. S150. Taxonomy (GTDB): domain Bacteria; phylum Bacillota; class Bacilli; order Paenibacillales; family Paenibacillaceae; genus Paenibacillus_AQ. The sequence continues at coordinate 54,876 of NZ_JACBYI010000037.1, read as the reverse complement.
GCTGGCTCACGCGTCTCTTCCGCCGCTGCACGCCATTATATGCAATGCCGGCCTGCAAATCGTCAGGGAAACCGAGCAGACCAAGGAAGGCATCGAAGCTACCTTCGGCGTTAACCACCTGGGCCATTTTCTGCTGGTACGCCTTTTGCTTGGCCAGTTGAAGGAGCCCGGCCGGATTGTTGTGGTCAGCAGCGATACCCATGATCCTTCGAAGAAGACGGGCATGCCGCACCCTCTCTATCTAAAACCGGAGATTCTGGCTGATCCGGGGGCCTCCGACCGGGCCATGGCCTCCTTAAGCGCAACCCGGAGGGGGCAAACGCGTTATACGACCTCGAAGCTCTGCAATCTGTATTTCACCTATGAGCTGGCCCGCTGCCTGGAGGAGCGGGGACAGGATATTACCGCCAATGCCTTCAATCCCGGCCTGATGCCAGGCTCCGGCCTTGCGCGGGATCACAGTGCGGTAAACCGCTTCCTGTGGAACCGTGTGCTGCCCGCTCTGCGCTTCGTCCATCCGGGCATCCGGTCTGCGCAGCAGTCCGGTGGCGATCTGGCGCGGCTGGTGCTGGATCAGAGGCTCAGCGGAATCAGCGGATGCTATTGGGATGGTCCGAAGCTCATAGCATCCTCCTTAGAATCCTACATGCGGGACCGCGCCATAGAGCTGTGGAACTGGAGTTCACTGAGCGTTGGCCTGCCGGCTCTGGATCGCGCACCGTCTCCCTGATGCCGTCCCCAAATGAAGTTGCCGGAAGAGGGCCGATTAAATGCTTATACTTTGCACCGCTTAAGCGCAAAGGCTCTTTTGTCAGATAGAGCATCTCCACAATCTCTTTCAATACAGGAGCGAACAGGCCCAGCAGCGATAAGCCGAATGCACCCGCCGGAATCACCGGATTTGACTTTTCGCTCGCTGCGCGGGCAATCCGGACAATTTCCTTGCCCAATGCGGGTATATTTTGAAAAAAACAGCTGCGCCGCCCTTAAAGATAGACGTCGTCAGCTGTTCCAAGAGAAACAATAGATAGCTGTTATTACCCGCTGCTTCGGATGAGCCTTAGTTTCGGCTCCGCAGCTTGGACAGCAGCCGGAGGATCTCCACGTAGAGCCATACCAGAGTGACCATGAGGCCGAAGGCTCCATACCATTCCATGTATTTGGGAGCACCCTGCTGTGCCCCATGCTCAATAAAATCAAAATCCAGCACCAGATTAAGCGCGGCCACGATGACGATAATGACCGAAATGCCGATCCCGATCAGGCTGTTGCTGTGCAGATAAGGAACGGTTACGCCGAACAGCCCCAGCACAAAGCTCAGCAGGTATACGATGGCGATTCCGGCCGTGGCGGCAAATACGCCAAGCTTGAATTTTTCCGTCGCTCTAATAACTCTTGTCTTGTAGGCAAGCAGCAGAGCCGCAAATATGCCCAGCGTCAGCAAGGCGGCTTGCAGTGTAATGCCATAGTACAGGCCTTCGTAGGCGGCCGAAATGGCACCGAGGAACAAGCCTTCAGCCAGCGCATACACAGGCACCAGATAAGGGGCGGCTGTCGGCTTGAAGCTGATGATTAAGGCAAGCACGAAGCCGGTCAGAGCACCGCCGATGGCGTAAGGAGCTACATTTTGCCCGCTGAAGTACATGGACCAGGCGCTGAAGGCGCCTGCCAGCAGAATGGTCAGGGTAATAAAGGTTTTGTTGACCGTTCCGTTAATGCTCATTCGCTCCTGTCCGGAGTATGGTTCCGTGCGCTCAAATGTCTTCTCATTTAACGCGGGATTTCCGCTGCGTCCGATCAATGGATCATCTCATTTCATTCCATATTTGTGTCCATAATAGCATATCCGCCATTCAAGAAGAAACGGCACGGTTGCTGCTTACCCATTATTGATGATGAAAAGGGCAGGCTGTCTCCACCGAAGGGATAGTGCCGGATTCAGATGCCCCGGCGGATTCATTGCCAGCATTTGAAAAAGCATTTGCCCCGGCATTGTCCGCAGAGCCGGCCGGTTCCTTCTCAAGCCACCCGGCATATGCGGATTTCTGATAGCTTAGCCTCGGGCTGAGGTTCAGCTCCTTCAAGGTGCTGTCGTTCCATATCGGCGTAGAGGACGGAGACATGGGCGGGATCAGCCAGCCCCACTTGCCGGATACCTGGCGGCCCCGCTGCTTCTCCTGCTCCTGGAAGCGGACGAATTGATCTGCTGCCGTATGATGATCGACAATGCTGACCCCGGCCAGCTTGAAGGAATGCAGCACGGCACGGTTCAATTCCAGCAGGGCACGGTCCTTCCAGAGCGAGGTGCTGGTGGAGCGGTCCAAACCCAGGAGATCCGCCACGGCCGGAAGCCGGTTATAGCGGCCGGTATCGCCAAGGTTGCGCGAGCCGATCTCCGTCTCCATATACCAGCCGTTAAAAGGCGCTGCCGGATAGACAATCCCTCCGATTTCGAGCAGCATGTCCGACACGATCGGAACGGAATACCAGCGCAGCCCCAGCTCCGGGAACCGTTCAATCTCGGGATGGCTCAGCGGGATCTCCTGCACAAGCTCCGGCGGAATGTCGAACCAGTGCGGCGGTTCCCCGCCGACGCTGATAACAAGCGGCAGCACATCAAAATCGCCGCCGGTGCCCTGCCAGCCCAGCTTCCGGCAGACAGCGGTGAACGCATCGGACGCCGGGTCACCGTTACGCGGATGCTCATCATCTCCCGGATAACCTGCATAGCGGATCAGCTGGTGGTTCCAGATCCGGATCACCTTCTCCGGATCTTCCCCGCTGCGGAACACTGTAATCACGGGACGGATGCGCCCCCCGTTGTTCGCGTGCTTGACATGCTGCAGCAGCGCTGCCGCCACCTCTTCCGCAGTCTCAGCCTCGCGGGCGTCGATTACCTCAAGCGTGTGCCAGAACAAGCGGCCGATACAGCGGCTGTTGTGGCGCCAAGCCATTTTCGCCCCATGCGCCAGCTCCTCCTCCGTATGTGTATAAGTGCCCGATTTCCGGATTTCCTCATGTATGGCTTGAATGCGTTCGGCGGTTTGCTGCTCCGGCTTCTCCAGCTCCGCATAGCATAGCCGGATGAACGACTCCGCCTGCCCGATTAGCACCGTCTGCGATTTGTCTTGCAGCTCATTTTCCAATTATGCCCACTCCCACTTCCAATTCCGGCGGATTCCGCCGGACATTATGTCTATTCTAACCAGAAGACGATCCACAGTATCCTTGCTTGCCCGAGTGTTAATTAATTGTACACAATGCCCAGGGAATCACGCAGCTGCTTGATATCGCTCATAGGCGGAAGGCCAAACAGCCGCGCATACTCACGGCTGAATTGGGAGGGACTCTCGTAGCCCACCTGAAATCCCGCATCGGCGGCTTCCGTTGCTTCGGCTAGCAGCAGCTTCCGGGCTTCCTGAAGGCGAAGCCTTTTCTGGTACTGCAGCGGGCTCAGCGCGGTAACCTCTTTGAAATGCTGATGCAGGGAGGAAAGACTCATATTCACTTCCGCCGCCAATTCTTCAATCCGGAGCGGCTTCGCATAATCATGGCTGATCCGTTCAATAACCCTGGCAATCCGGTGGGCATGTGAGCCCATGAGAGCGAATTGCTTGATGGTGTTCCCCTGTTCATCCTGAAGAATCCGGTACAGGATTTCGCGGATAACAAGCGGCGCAAGCACTGGAATATCCTGCGGCGTATCCAGCAGCTGCGCAAGCCTAAGCGCCGCATCTGCCAGCCGCGTGCCGGTTCTGTGAATCGCCAGTCCGCGTTCCGCCTCACCGCGGGCAATCCAGGACGGCCCGGAATCCTTAATGATATCAAGAATCTGGCCGGAATTAAAAGAAAGCTGCAAGCATAGGTAAGGCATATCCTTAGAAGCAGCAGTAACCTGTCCCGCAATCGGCAGATGGACGGAGCTTACCAGATAGCTGGTCTGATCATAGCAGTAGCTCTCCTGCCCCAGCATAACGAGCTTCGCCCCTTGGGCAATTATGCAAAGAGACGGCTCATACACGGAATATACCGGCTCCGATAATCTGGAAGCGCGGATGAAACGGAGCGCAGGGATAGCTGTATCATGCGTGCCGTCCTGCACGGTGCGGCGTTCAATGATCGAGGCCAGCTCCGTCATCTGCTCTTGCACAGGGTCCTGTGAGGTTGTATTCTCCGGCATGTCATCCCTCCTTCCTCCGGACAATTGAATGACTTAATCATAGTAACTCCCGGAGGAATATGCAAGACCGGCTGTCCGTACCGCTTAAGGCTCCGCCTGCTTGACAGCCGCAGCAGCTGCAAGAGCTGCGTTGCCGGGATAGACAAGGCCATACGAGGGGATACCGCCCAAAAAGGCAATAACCACAGTCTTTTGCAGAGCTGTGTTATTGCCTTTATTGATTGGACGGTTGTATGTGATGATGTATCAAAAAAAGGAAGAAGTGGCAGGAAGTTTGGAAAGGCATGGGCGATAGCGGCCGCAAGTCCAAAATTCACCGCAGTCATAACCAAAGCTTGGTTTGGCCAATCAAAAATTCAGCTTATCTCATGTACATATCCGCCCAATTCGTTATTGCATTTCCGCCAGTCTGGCGATGATTCTTCTTTTGCGGTAGAGCATCCGGGCAGCCTCGGCCACGTCCTCCAGCGCTTTGCGGTTGGTGTAGGCGCCGAAGAACATCCCGGCTACCGGAACGGCCTGCAGCAGCTTTTTCCAGCCCCAGTTGTCGCGGTACACCGTAATGACCTCCCGCCAGCCCTGGATTTTGGACACTGCCGCATTGGTTCCTGCGGTGATATCGCCGTCGCCTCCGGCCTGCAGGTTCAGCTCCTTCAGAATCGCCCTTTTGCCGACGATATCCGAGGAAGCAAACTGCATCACCTTGACGGTAAATATCCGTTCCGCCTTATCGGTAGGATTATAACCATAGCATAGGCCAATCTCCTGAATGACCTTCAGGGACAAGCCCAGAATTGCAGGAATATCGGCGGCCAGTGTGAAGAATCCGCCGAACCCGGTGGTCGCCCCCTGCGCTGTAGCGACATTCCTGCTGCTCTGCGTCAGCTGCTGCGCTGCCTTATCCATAACCGCCAGCGGATAAGGTCCCTCTCCAGAACCGCCGGACGCACGGCTTTCGGCCTGCATCAGCAACCCGACCTTGCGGCCCGCAACAAGATAATTGCCTCCATTCTGTATGTAGCTTCCCAGCTCATCCAGCAGCTTGCCCAGCTTGTCATGAATAATCTTCGGCGTAAGTTTATCGAGCAGCTTGAATGGCAGACGGGTGATGCGGTCCCAGATCATCAGCTTGTTCTGTTCCTTTTCCCACTTCGCAATTCCGGCAAGCGCCGCATCCAGCTCCTCCGCAGTCTCCAGATGCGGGAGGTTTCCAGCGGTTTCAGGCATATCTATGCCCCCTTAAATATACTTATTTGTTGGATTACTACGTTCAATACGGGCAATTGGTTCTATTTAAGTTATAACCGCAATTGCGGGGTGTGATTGATCCGATTAAGGACAGTACCGCTACAACTACCCTCCTTTGCCGAAATCAGATGCACTTTTACCTCTCATTCAAGGTCAGGGGCCACAAGCTTAATTACAGCAAATTTTCATGATCCGTAAGAATTCAAAATGCATAATTTCCAAATATATAATCAAATAATCAAAAATTTATATTTTCAAAAAAGCATTCCCGTGTTTACCCGGAAATGCCGTGATGTTTACTTAACGAGCTATTGCTTGGTTTTGCTATTCGCTGCTTCTGCGGCGGCGAGCCTTTTTTTCTCATCCGCCAGTCTTTCCTCGGTCAGATCGACCCCATGGCCGTCTACCGAGCCCTCAGGGGCATGGCTAACGGCCGCCTCCGCGTGCTCCAGACTATTCTCCGCCTGTGTAAGGGTCTGCTCGTTCGGATGGCTCAGCGCCTGAGTGACGGAATTATGCAGCTTGGTCACCGCATCCTGCGCCTGCTCCACCGTACTGGCCGTCCGCAGACTGGATTCATAATGCTTCATCTTATCAACCGCTCCCTTCTGTCGCAGTAATTAATCCTCTTTAGGATGGATGGTGAGCGGTGTTCTTATGCACAAGCCCTGAAACAGCTGTTGCGCGGGAGCAAGCAGAAACGGCTACGCCGTCCTTGTAAAGGATGGCGTGTTTCAGCGAGAAATAGAAGGATCATTTAGTGTGCCAAGCATATAAACTCTATATTTCAATCGAAAGCGGCTTTGCCGCCCCTTTTGAAGGAGCGTGCCATACTCCGTTCCGCTTGCCGGTTCAGCGGCTGCTCCGCCGCTGAAGCCCTGCTGCCCGCGGCGCTACACCAGGAACATGGCGACGACCGTAGTCGCCGCAAGTCCAAGCAGGACCGGCTTCAGGTTGCGCCGGGCCAGCTCGAACGGGCTGACGCCGCAGATGGCGGCCGCCGGAATGAGCGCCCACGGAATCAGGGTGCCGCCGCCGACCCAGATGGCGGCCACCTGGCCCAGGGCGGTCAGCGTTGCCGCGCCGGAATGGATGGCGGCGGCAAACAGCCGGGCAATCGAGCCGGCCAGCGAGATGCCGGAGAAGCCGGAGCCGTCGAGACCGGTGATCGCGCCGATCACCGTCAGGGTTATGGCTCCCACTGAGCCGTTAAGCGGCACGTGATTCGCCAGGGCGACGCCCAGATCGTTCACGATGCCGTGCGAGCCGTCCGGCAGCACCTGGCCGAACAGCCCGGTAAAGGCCGCGTCGCCGAGATAGAAGAAGGCGGCGATGGGGATCACCGGCCCGAACACCTTGAAGCCGAAGACAAAGCCTTCAATCAGGTAGGAGGTGATCTTCTCCAGTCCCTTGCTGCGATGGGCCAGCAGCGTGACCGTGATCAGAATGAGCACGGCGGTGCCGCCGACAAGCGCCGTAGCGTCCCCGCCCTGGAGTCCCAGCGCAAACATTGCCGCCACATCGAGCAGAAAGAGCAGCGGAATGGCAATCGCCAGCGCTCTCCGGAGCCGGGCGTCCAGAAGAACCGGCCCTTCCTCCACAGCCAGCCCCTCAGCCTCCGCTCCCCTCAGCTTCCCCGTGCTGCCCTTAACAGAGACCAGACCGTCGCTCCAAGTGCCGTTCTTCTGGTCGCGGCGCATCATCCAAAAAGCCGCAACAGTGGTCACAAGACCCATTACAATCACAAGCGGGATGCTTGCTTCCATCACACTGGACACGGGAAGGCCCGCAGCATCTGCGGTAAGCTTCGGTGCGCCCTGGATGATATAATCTCCGGACAACGCAATGCCGTGGCCGAACAGGTTCATGGCTACAGCAGCGCCCAGGGCGGGTAACCCAACCCGCAGCGCTGCAGGCAGCAGGACCGCACCAACCAGCGCAACGGCAGGTGAAGGCCAGAAGAAGAAGGAGGTCACCATCATAATCAGCCCGATGCCCCAGTAAGCCATCGCCGGTGTGCGCATGAACCGGGTAAGCGGGGCAACCATCGTCTCGTTAACGCCTGTAATTATTAGAATCCGGCTCATCGCCACAATAATGGATATAATCATAATCGTTCCCAGCAGCTCTTTGGTCGCATAGACAAAAGAATTGAATATCCCCGACACCGAGCCGCTAAGCGTCTCCGCAGCAAGCAGCCCCAAGGCAAAAATCCCGGCCACACAGATCATCGTCGTATCCCGCCGCCGAACCAGCAGCACCATAATGAACACTATAAAAGTCAGGTAAACCCAATGTATAGCAGTAAGCTGAATGCCCATTATTGAACACGCCCTCTCTTCACCCTGCAGGCTGGTGCTATATGCTATGCGGGCAGGTAGGCGGTTGTTCGTTTAGGCCGAAGAAGGCGGCGCATAGGCTGAACGGCAGAAAACGCCGTCCCTTGATGAGGAACGGCGCAGTCATAATTTTTGAGCACGGGAAAATTTTATTTCGATTTGCCAGCTCTTCTGGCCCGCATCAGCTGAATCTGCTGCAGCCAATCATGGACAGCTGTTCCGTTTACCGGATTCATTATGACTTTTGAGCCCTGAAGAGAACCGGAATGGGAGCAACGCAGATTTCCCGATAAAACCGGGAGGGCAGCTTCCCAGGCATGGCGCCTTTCAGCAGCCGCGCGTGTTTCCCCGGTCTGCCCCTTCCGCTTCGCCGCATCCGGGCGTTGGCCTGTCTCCCTGCCCTCCGCGGAGGCTGCCGGAGCGGTCCATACAGTAATTTTTCCATCCTTATGTACAATGAGGCTGTGAGTCAAGGCTTGTACATCATTCGGCTGCTCCATTGGCTTCAGACCTGCCTGGTGCTCTTGAAAATACGGATTGATGGCTGCATATACTTTATTTTGCATGGCAGGGTCCTTGGCCATCTGCTGAAGGATATTTGGCGCAATTATAATTTCCTGTTGTCCTCCGCTGAGTCCAAGGCTCTTGATCTCTTGGTCTTCTGTGGAAACGGTCTGAATCCGCACCTGCACACGATATTTCCGCTTCATCCGCTCGGCCTGATCCTGCGTTGCCGCTTTGACCGCTGCCAAGGTTTCATTAAAGCCAAGCGCTGCTGCCGGCGTTAACGAATGAATCTCCTGCTGCTGCGGCGACCGGGCCAAAGAAATGCCATTGATTCCGGTAATAGGATTATGCACACTGCTTCCCCCCTCTCTTCATACAAAACGCACTTATCCTATTTATCGGTCACGAGAGAATGATTTTTTAAACCCGGCTGATGCTTACGGAAAAAGGGGAAGCCGCCGGCTCCCCCTTACACTGAACTATAAAGCTATTCCGCCAAAGCTCCGGCGGCGGCATCCTCACCGCCCAGACGGCCGGATGTGAAGGAGTAGCCCAGCCCCACGCCGTTGCCGACATAGGTGTCATTGTACAATACGCCTTCGGATTCCAGTCCAACTGCATACAGACCCTTGATCGGCACGCGGTTGTCGTTCAGCACCTGAAACTTGGTATTGACCATCAGCCCGCCAACCGAGCCCAAATTGTTGATCTCGGCGATAATCGCGTAGTACGGGCCGCTCTCGCCCATGGGAACCAGGTATTCCTTTGCTTTGCCGAACTCGGTATCCACACCTGTCCGGGTCGCTTCCTGGTATTGGCTGACGTCACTTGCAAACACATCCGGGTCCAGACCGGCATTGCGGGCCAGCTCATCAACAGTGCTGCCTTTATAGCCGTCACCGTTCGCTACCATCGATTCGAATACCTTATCCGCATCCTTCCACGGCGTGTCCAGCTTGAACTGGTCGGCAAATGAGGCGTAGAATTCCGGCGGCATTCCCGGCAGAGCAGGTGCTTTTACCCCGTTCATTCCCTTAGCCTTCAATGCATCGATCTGCGCTTGCGAGATAATGACCAAATGATATGCTCCGTTAAACGCGCTGGTATTGGCAGCCGCTACTGAAGTGAGCGTGGCCGCTTCATCCCTGAATCTCGCTCCGGAAGGGCCGACATTCATCAAGGTAGGCAGGTAGGAGAGCATCAACGGATAACTGGCTTCAAACGGCCCGTATTCAGTCTTCAGCTTCTCGGTCGCTCTCGCCAGGGTCTGATGCAGCATTTGCCCGCCGAAATTATCGGGAACCTTGGCCCCGGCATCCCAGGACATTTGCAGCCCTTCGCCGATATTCTGGCCCAGTCCGCCGTTGACGCCTTCGAAGCCGAACGCCTCCTTGACCATTTCTTTGTTGCCGGCATAACCGCCGGTTGCCATGATGATGCTCTTGCCGGTAATCTCAAGCGTCGTGCCGTCGGCTTTCTCCGCAACTACGCCGGTTACCTCGCCATTTGCGCCGGTGATCAGCTTCTTGGCTGTCGTCTCGGTAATCACCTGTCCGCCGCCCTTCTCTACTGAAGCGGCCAGCATGGCCCGGAGGGCGGGCTGGCGGGTTTCGTAGGCCGGAAGCATATGCAGCTGCTCCCCGGCGAAGTTGATGAAGGTGGTTTTGTAGCCTTTCTGGTTCAGCCAATCATAGGTTTCCCCGGACTTCGTCACATACTGGCGGATCGCAGCCGCATCAGCTCTCCAGTGATTATTCACGATCCAGTCGGAGATCTCCTTCTCCACATTGACTTTAAGTCCGCTGCTGACAGCCGCCGAGGAATTGTAGAACTTGCCCGCCCAGGACAGGTTGCTGGCTCCGCCAATTGTGGCTGTTTTCTCGATAATAATAACCTTTGCGCCTTTATCCGCTGCCGAGACAGCCGCCGAGACACCGGATGCCCCTGCACCTACAACGACAACGTCTGCCGACAGCTGCTCGGTTTTGCCTTCACCGGCCTTGGCTACCGTTCTGGACTTGAACGCCTCAACATTGCCGCCCGCCTGCTTCACGGCATCTTCAACGGCGCTCAGAATGGCCGCGCTGGATTCGGAAGCTCCGCTGACGGCATCAATCGCCAGCGTCTGGCCTGCGATAATCTCATCCTTGATCTTGTCAATGGCTTCAACGCCGATCCCTGCGGTTTCCGTCTGGCTGACCACCTGAATGTCGGTGATTTTGGATTCCGCATCCAGGGTAACCTTCACCTGAATCTTTCCGTCTTTCCCATCGGCTTCCGCCTTATAGGTCCCCGCTTTAAAAGATGCCGGCACCTCGTTTGTCTCCGCTGCCTGCTGGCTCGCCTCAGGCGATGCTGACGGCTGTTCGGAGACAGACGGCTCGGCAGCATTATTGCCGCTGCAGCCGCTGATCAGCGAAAGAATCATGACGAGGCACACGGATAACATGAATATTTTGTTCTGTGCTTGCTTGCGCATTGGTACTCCCCCTGTGTGGTTAGTGGGCCGCCCCTTTCTCTCTGGCAGGGCCGCCGGACTACGCACAGAGTGTATACCTTGGTGCTGCACCAAGGTCAATGAATGTTATGTGAATTTTTTCTCAATAGGAATATTGATCTCCAGAAAGGTTTTGTTGCCGCTGCTCATCCGTTCCGTGAACAGAATTTTACCGCGGATATCGCCGGCGACGGCATAGCCCTCTGTCTCGGCATAATCCAGCATGAATTGAAAAGATTCCCGGTCCAAATCCTCCTCATAGGAGCTGGCAATAACCGCGGAAATACAGGTGGACGGCTCAACATACTCCATGCTCTCGTTAACGCAAGCCTTCAGCTCCCGCTGATCCTCTTCCAGCAAAGCCAGACCCCAGCTGTACTCCAGCTCCCCGCTTCCGCGGATATTCACCGTGTTCTCTATTTTGAAGGAATAGAACGAAAAGGGAAGCATTTCCATCCAGGCCTGCACCGTTCTTTTGAGGCACTCCTTTTGCAGAAGCTGATTTTTGTCCGTTTGCTGAATGCGGTACATACCCGGCACCTGCTTCACGCAGCAGGTATAGAAAGAAACGCTGATTTGCTCCAGCTCCGTTTGGATCGCATTAATCTTGTTCAGCAGCATCGTGCTCCGCCTGATCTCCTCTTCCAGCTGCTGCTGCGCGGCGGCAATCGACTTCAGGACCTGCTCCGCAGGGGCGTCATTAATCAGTCCGGCCACATCCTGCAGCGGAATCTGCATACTCCGGTACCACCGGCTGGACAATAAATTCCTGGCGTCCAAATCGCTGAAATAACGGTAATTGTTGTGTTGATCCTTCATCGGGCGCACAATGTCATGCTTCTCATACAGCCGCAAGGTATCTGCTGTCACACCCAGAATCGAAGCAAACTCGCCGATTGAATATATCATAAAAATCCCCCCAGCTTCGTCCAGCACTATCTTCCTGTTATTCATGATAGAGGGTTTTCAAAAAGGACTTTGTGAATTTTGTCACAATTAATCACAAAGCTCTGCCCTCTTCATCCCTGCGCTCTTCCTTTCCGGCAGATTAACCGCCTAATCCATACGCCGCTGCCGGGTTTTTGCCGTCTTGGCCACTTCAACGGAAAAGACAAACCTCCGCTTATTGCTTTAGGATAATCCGTCAAAAAAAGCTTCTGGCTGAGTGGGACCTTTCGCTTTTCCGGTCGCTCCTTACAGCAGGATCGATTATACTAAAATATACTATATGAATTGAACCGGCGAACCTGAAAACGCTGATGGAACGCAAGGAGGTTCATAGGGAACGGAAGCGAAGTGGAAAAAGTAACACTAATGGGCTGGAATTTTGGCTTTAACGGGCTTTAGTGGGATTTTGTACACTTCATGGAGGGCCGTTCACCCCATACGGCTGATTTCATCCGGATTAGTTGTACTTTTTCCCACTAGGAATGAATCAGAATTCGAATGCGCTGGATTAGTTGTACTTTTTCCCACTAGGGATGAATCAGAATCCGAATGCGCTACCTTAGGGGTTCTATTTTCCACTAATTACGGCTGGCGAAAAAGCGGCAGAAGGAAATTCGGGAAATGCAGGAGGAGCGTCTGTCTTTGTCTGCGGATTTCCACCGCGAACAGTGATATACATCAAGAAATCTGCAGACGTGCAGCGGCGGGAAGTCCAAGCATTCTCTGGAGTCACGGCTAATCCTAAGATAGAAAAATTACAAGTTTTCATTCTATATAGAAGATGCAGTTTTGGAGGGAAGCTCATGAATCTGGCGGAGAAGGTGGCGGATCTCCCTTTATCTCCCGGGGTCTATCTGATGAAGGACAGTCTGGGCCATATCATCTATGTCGGCAAGGCCAAACAGCTGAAGAAGCGGGTACAGTCCTATTTTCACAAGGCCAAGGGTCATTCCCCCAAGGTGAAGCAGCTGGTCAGGAATATCCGGGACCTCGACTACAGGCTGACCGATACGGAATTTGAAGCCTTCATGCTGGAGTGCGAGCTCATTAAAGAAATCAAGCCGATGTATAATAAAAAAATGAAAAATCCGCTTGCCTACAGCTATATTGCCATTCGCACGGACACGGCTTACCGGCAGCTGGCAGTGACCTATGATCCGGCTGAGTATGGGGACAGCCCATACTTCGGTCCCTATACCAGCAGAAGCACGGTCGAGCGGGCCTTGCAGGGAATTAAGGAGAGCCAGAAGATTCTCTGCAGCACACCCCACTCCAAAAATGCGTTCTGCCTCAACCACTCGCTTGGCTTATGTATCGGCATGTGCGGGGGCGGAGAGGCGCCGGAGCGGTACGGGGAGATTATGCATCGCGTTGAAGGGCTGCTGAACGGGAACGATCACCGCATTCTGGACGAGCTTCAACGGCGGATGAATCTGGCGGCAGAGAATTTCGAGTTCGAGACGGCTGCCAAATACCGTGATTATTATACGGCGGTCAGAGCACTGCTGCAGAAAGAGAAAGTGATTGGCTTCACCGGGCAGAACAAGAATATCGTTGTACTGGAGTCTGTCAATGAACAAGCGCTTAAGCTGATTCTGATCCAAGGCAGCGAGATTCTTTTCCGCAGCAGGCTGGAAGGAACTTTAAGCGGGACACAGCTGCATGCGGTCATACAATCTGCCATTACAGACTGCTTCGGCAAGCCTTCAAGCGGGAAGCCAATTGAAATCAGCCGCCATAAGCTGGACGAGGCCCAAATCATCTACAGCTATTTAAAAAGCCGCTCCGGCAGCTATGCCCTGATTCCCGGGGAATGGCTTGAAGCAGGGAATGAGACGGTGCTCACGGAGGCGGTCGGGGAATTAATCCGGAGCTATTCGGCAGGTTCGGCGCTGTAAGCTGCGGCCAGGAATAACGCAATAAAAGAGGCTTTCCTCCGGTCAACAGACCCTGGGGGAAGCCTCCTCTTCGTAATCAGTCAAACCACGCTGCGGACTAAGCTGTCTTTTGGCCGGTTCAGGCCGCTCTTGGCCTTAAGCCTTCACTCCGGCCAGCATGGCGCTAACGCCTTCGCTCAGCGGCGTAAGCGGACGCTGCAGCAGCTTCGGGAAATCGCTGCTGACAATGTCCAGTGCGCCTTCGCGGATGGCGGCTTGAATGCCGACGACAATCGGAAGCGCCGCTTCAGGCACACCCGCTCCGGCCATAATACTGGAATAGGCAGCATCATCAACCTGCTGCACCACAACGTCCTTGCCCAGCACCCCGCCGACAACCGCTGCCAATTCTGCCTGGGTTGCCGGTTGGCCGGACAATTCATACACGGAATTCTCATGTCCTTCGCCCGTAAGTACGGCAGCCGCCGCCTCTGCATAATCGCGGCGTGTGGCCCAGCCCACCTTGCCCTCGCCAGCCGAGGTCAGCCATGGCGCTCCGGCTTGAACCGCCTGGATCGAACCCATCTCATTCTCCAGGTACCAGTTATTGCGCAGGAAGGAGTAGGCAATCCCGGATTCACGGATGAATTCTTCGGTAGCTTTGTGTACCGGTGCCAGGAACAGCGGGCTGCTGTCGGCATGGCCGACACTGGTGTAGGCAATAAACTTCACTCCGGCACGTACCGCTGCATCTACGGCGTTCTTATGCTGGCGGATTCTTGTATCATTGTCTCCATCCGCCGAGACAATCAGCAGCCGGTCTACACCGGCAAATGCTGCACCCAGCGTCTCCGGCTGGCCGAAATCGCCGTGACGGACGTCTACTCCGCGTGCACGCAGCTGCTCCGCTTTGTCCGGGTTTCTAACGCTGGCCACCAGCTGTTCTGCCGCTGCCGACTTCAGTAAAGTTTCGGCCACGATTGAACCGAATTGTCCGGTGGCTCCTGTTAATGCAATCTTCATCTCTATTCCTCCTAAGTAGAACTATTTATAGCGATGCCTGCTTCAGCCAAACAGATTCAGCAAGCCTTTCCTTGTAACTAATATAGTTACATGTTTGGAAAATGTCAAACCATACACGTCTCTTTCCGGGCACGCTTTAACTTTGCGTGTAACCACTATGACCAGTTCAGCTTAAGATAAATATTTGTTAGCCTTGCCGCTTTTTGCTATTCTTAATAGAAATAGAATATAGAAATGATCTGCTATCAGAAAGGTTCTGCGCGATGTCTAAACCAAGAGCAAGCATTTATAAGCGATATATTCCTGCCGTCAGTCCCACGCCCGGCTTCAGCGGCTCCGCCTATTGGCTGATCTTCCACTCGGGCAAGCTGCTGGTTACAGAAACTGCAGAAAGCGCCGGCATTCCACTCTTGCCGTCCCTTGAGCAGCTGTCCATGGTTCCCTTAAGAACCCTTTATCTCGGAACATTTGAGGAAATCCCCTGCTTCGCTGCAGAGGTCCGGGCGGATGCACCCGAACCGGAAGGGATGACCTTCCGCCCGCTGCGCTCCCTGTATGAACCGCTGGATGAAGATCTGTTCCATCTTGCAGGCAAGGGCATTCAAATGCTGGCCTGGGATGACACCCACCAGTTCTGCGGCAAATGCGGCACACCTACCGTGCTGTCGCAGATTGAGCATTCACGCGCCTGCCCAGCCTGCGGATTGGTCAGCTATCCCCGGATTGCCCCCGCGGTCATTACCGCAATTCTTAAGGACAACCGGATTTTGCTGGCGCATTCTCCGCATTTTGTGAACAATATGTACGGGCTGATTGCCGGATTCGTCGAGCCGGGTGAGACGCTGGAGGACTGTGTACAGCGCGAGATTATGGAGGAAGTGGGGATCAAGGTTAAGAACATCAGGTACTTCGACAGCCAGCAGTGGCCTTTTCCCCATTCCCTGATGATTGGCTTTCTGGCCGAATATGAGAGCGGTGAAATTACTGTGGACGGCGAAGAGCTGGATCATGCCGACTGGTTCGAGTTCGACCGGCTGCCCGTCATTCCGCCCCAAGTCAGCATCGCCCGCAAACTGATTGACTGGGTAGTCGAGCACCCCTCCTGAAGCAAGCCGAAAGCAAGCCGAGGCGGCCTGCCTCCCGCAACAAGAGGCGGCCTTTTTCCCAGCCGGACGGGCCGAACCCCTTATTGGCTGACCGTTTTGAAATAACGGTAGATTTGGCCCAGCTTACGCTCATGCTTGCCCCGCTTGCTCTCCATGCTGCCGAACTCAAAGAACTTCACCTTGCGAATGCCCACATAGTGAAACAGCGCTTTGCGCATCAACGCTTTGTGCGCATTGTTCAGCAGCAGCAGCGGGTAATGGGCAGGCCCCTTCATGCTGGAGACACAGACCACCGACTTGCCTTTCAGCAGCCCCTCCGGCATCAGCCCGCCCTTGTCCCGGTACGCAAACCCCGAAGCAAATATCTGATCAATATAACCCAGCAGCATGGCCGGAGGCCGGCCCCACCATATGGGATAGACAAATACAATCTTATCCGCCCACAGCAGCTGCTCCCTGTACCGGGCCAATTCAGGATCAGAGTGCATATCTCTTCTGCGCTTATTTTCCCCGAACACCAGGACGGGATTGAACGCCTCCTCATACAAATCAAGCACCTGAATCTCTGCCACCTTCGTATTCTCCCGGCTTCCCCGGAGCACCTCCTGCAAGAAAGCATAGCTCAGGCTCTGGTGATTCGGATGGGTATAGATAACCAATGTGTTCATGGCGCACCTCTTTACTTGTCATTTGATAACCAAAGGGTATCACGGTAATTTTTAGTTGTCAAATGATAATTGTTATTTGATAACTTTTTTGTTATGGTGGCAGGTAGAGGTGATCTTCATGGATAACAACCATTTATTTCAGAAGTTCGTGGCCTTTACGGCATCCGTCCACCAAATAACCAGTGACATCAGCAAAGATGTGAAATCCGAGGCGCTGACGCCCGTACAATATAAAATCCTTGAATATATCGCTGTCAGCCAGCCGGTAACCCTCAGCGAGATCAGCGATTGCATGCATATGTCGATGCCGAACACGAGCCGTGAGCTCAAGAAGCTCAGCGAGAAGCAGCTCTGCGACAAAATCCCCGATCCCGCCGACCGCCGCAAGCAGAGCGTTACCCTCTCCGCAGCCGGAGAGGCCATGATGAATGAGGCCTTTCAGCATATCGCCGTCCGTTTCGCCGAGCGGATCGCCAATGTGACGGACGGGGAACGCCAAGAGATCGAGCGGGCGCTCGATCTGCTGCAGAAGAAGGTATTTTATTAGGAGATGGAGGGCTGCACTGTAAATACGCATTATACGGATTAAAGTTGATTTCTGAATTTCCGGTCCTAAACACCTTCTCTGCGGAATTCGCTGTACAAAGTGTAATAGAACGTTGACCTGAACTGGAATGGAGCTGCGCTGGCCTCAACCGGTTTACGCTTGGTCAAGCCCAAACAAGTGGAAACGGCTTCGCCGTCCTTATAAGGACGGTATCCGTTTCAGCAAGGAGGATAAGGCTAATTTTTAGCGTGAAACATATAAACCTGAATTTCGAAAGTGAATTGAACAAGTCCAGATAGGACAAGGGATAAACCCTCTTTTTCCTTCACCCATTTGGTGCAAGCTGTTTTTCACAAAAAAATCCCTTCGTGTAGAGCCTTTTAGATGATTTGTAGATGCTTACTTTCGAAATTCAGGATAAATTCTTATCTTGAACAAAACGGCTATGCCGCCCTTTGCTGGACAGATTAGCTGTTTGGGATTTCAGGTGTAAGGCTGGCTGCGGTTCCCTGGCTCTCCGGTTCGGTTCCCCTGGCCGGCTGAAGCTCTTCCTCCCCGATCCCTCCAGACCTTCCTGCCCAGACCCGGCGGCTACGCCCAAGTGGAAAAAGGAAACTTAGAGCCTATCCCAGAATAAACTAAGTAAGAACTATGGGTAAGAAAAAAGTAAGAGGTGATGAGAGTTGGCCAGCTTCGCCTCAACAACGCCATTTCTGCCGTTATTTCGGAGTGCACAGGCCAACCCCGCCTCAACTACGGCATTTCTGCCGTTATTTCAGGGCGCGCTGCTGTAATCTTGCGAATAATCTCACACAGCGAGAAAGAGTAAGCGAAGGAGTGTGGAAGTTAACGTTGGGAAGAGAGCTGCCGGATGCTCAGCTTGCCCATTCCGCACCTACACAAGGGGATAAGTACAGAGGAATACGCCTACCTTAAGATGAACTTGAAACACATTCATAAAAAGGACAGCCATTTTAGTGGTAAAAAGTATAACTAAAGCAGCGAATTCGGATACTGGATTATCCCTAGTGGGAAAAAGTACAACTAATCCGGCTGAAATCAGCCAATTGGAGGGAGTGGGCCTCTATTAAGTGTACAAAATCCCACTAAAGCCCGTTAAAGCCAGAATTCCAGCCCATTAGTGTTACTTTTTCCACTTCGCTTCCGTTCCCTATGAACCTCCTTGCGTTTCATCAGCGTGTTCAGGTCCGCCGGTTCCATTCCTATACATTCAATTACCTTTTTGGCTCAACACAAAAATCAGCGGTTGACGATGTGAATGAAGTCCGCTGCGGGTTCAGAGGGTTCTTCCGGCCGCTGTTACAGCCCGGTTTCCTGATATTGGAATAAGATTGCAGGTTGGAACCGGTCTTTAAAAGCGAACACTATCATTTCTCCGGAATTCCTCTACCCTCCGCTATGTCCGCACTTAGCGCCGGCCCCTAATTTTTAGATGGAGCCAGCTTTTCCCACGATTCCTTTAAGACTTTTCCGTCCGGGCGTCCGAGTAAGTGTACTAATTCTTACGAATTCCACTTCACTCCATTCCACTTTACTTTCCTGCCCCCCGAGACCCGGGCCGGCCCCTAAATCCCCGCTTCCTCCAGCAAAGCACAACCCGCAGGTTCAGCACGATTACCACGCATTTGGACTGATCCCAACTTTGAATACACGTTATACACGACAAAAGAAATTCATAATTTCCTGCACAAAAAAGGACCGGCCCAGTTGTTCGGGGCCAGTCCTGCATGGTGTTGCTATTTTAAGGAGAATGTCATTTTATCGAGATTGCCGATATACATCAGGCTTGCTGTAGTAGAGCCTTTGAAAACCACGCAAACGTCCTGCTCACCGCTAAGCGCCCGCTTCAGATCCGCACCGGCTGTTTGGTACGTGCCCCAGGCCCCGCCTGTATTCGGCATATTGACCGTACCGATCACTTCGCCGTCTTTATTGTTTAATCTGATTTCGGCGGTGACATCCGCCGGCACCCTGTTCGCAGGGGCATCATATAGAATCTCTACATGATTTTTGCCCTGCGCTCCGAAGTCGACCTTGCTGAAGTTGATCCACATGCCGGTAAACGTGTTGCCGACCATGGTTCCTCCATTGTTGGATTCAGTCATGAGCCCCCTGCCATTGAACGTATTCAGCTCCTGGGACCAGTTGCCCGCTCCGCTCTCAAATTCCACGGTCGTATCCGGCTCTGCCGCGCGCAGCGAAAAGCTGGCGTTGTCGACGTTCGCGATATACTTGAAGGTGGTGTCTGTGGTACCGGTAAGCACCAGATACACATCTTGAATACCGGTCAGCTTCTGCGTCAGATTGCCCGTAGCCGTAGCATAGGTCCCCCAGCCGTTTGCCGTCGGAGGGATGGCAATTCTGCCGGCCAGGATGCCGTCCACGCTGCCGAGTCGAACTTCTACCGCAGAGTCGGCGGCACAGTTGCCGCTGTTGCCAGAGTACTCTATGGACAGCTGATTGGCGCCATTGCTGCCGAAATCCATCTTTTTGTAGAGCATCCAGGCCCCGCTGAAGGTGTTGGCGACCTGCTTGCCGCTCTTGCCGGCTTCGGTCTTCAGTGGAGCATGATTCTCCGGATTCAGCCCTGTAGACCAGGCATCGTAGCTCTCCAGCTCAAGCTTGGCATAATCGGTCCGGATCTTCTCGAAGCTGAAGCGGTCCAGATTCCCAATGTAGGGATGATTGCTGTCCGTACTGCCCTTCATCACCAGATAGATATCCTGCTTGCCGGTTAAGGTTTGGCTCAAATTCACTCCGCTGGTTGCGTAAGTGCCCCATCCGTCGCCTGTAATCTTAAGTGCAGCTGTACCCAGCAGCTCACCATCCACACTGCCGAGTCTAACTTCAACTGCACTGTCTGCGGGCACTCTGTTCTTAGGCGCATCGTACTCGATGGTCACTCTGTTCTTGCCCTCTGTCCCGAAATTAAGGCCTTTATAAGCAATCCAGGCACCTGTGAATGTGTTGCCGACCGTAGTTCCGCCATTATTGCCCTCTGTCTTCAACGGGCCGTTATTAAAAGTATTCACAGCCGTTGTCCAGCCGCTGTTGCTCTCGAACTCGACGGTCAGCACCTCTCCCGGTTCTTCCTCGCCGTCTTCCGGCATGGCAGGCGCAGGCTCCTTCTCCGGCAGAGGCAGCGGATCAGGGTATTCTCCGACCGGCGTTTCCGGTTCCTCCGGCTGCGGGTCAGGATCGACCGGGGCTTCCGGCTCCGGCAACGGCTGCGGTGCAACCGGCTCTGCCAGCCAGGTGGAGTCGTAGACATCGCCGTTGTAGGCATCTACAAGGTAAACATTCACCTTGTATTTAGCAGCATTCACGTTGAAGATCTGTGTCAGCCGGAAGTCTCCATTCTGCACAGGAACACTGCTCGACAGCAAGGCGTGATCCTTGCCATCCATCAGCTGATAGACAACCAATGCCGAGTCGTGATAGTCACCCGTCAGCCTGCCGGAGACATTCACCTGCAGGTTGCCCTTCTGCTCCACCTTCACCGCAAGCTCGTACACATCCCACAGGCGGTCGCCGGTATACGCTTTGTCAGAAGCCAATACACGCCCTGCAGCGAGGTCCAGACTTTCATTGGCTTTGACTCTCACCTGTACCGCCCCAGCCTTATACGCGCCGGGTCCAATACTTTGCGGATTCGCAGCCGCCGTCTTCCAGCTCCTGCCGCCGTCTGTACTGTATTCGTAAGCGGCTGCTTCCTCAAAGCCCGGAACAGCAGTCCAGCCGAAGGTATTCGCTTCATCATCGGCCACCGGAGCGGTTGGCGCCTCCGGCACGCTCAGGCTGCGGGTTCCCTGAAGACTGAAGTCGAAGGCAATATCCGAGCTGCCCGCTGCCGACTGGTGAACCTCCGCTGTCAGCAGATTCGTCCCTTCAACAAGATACGCCGGATCGACAGCATAGACATTGCGGTCCCGCTCATCGTTGACTGTGACGTTGGCGTAAGTGCCGTAGCCCGCTTGGCCGGACGGCATATTCGTGCGGATAATCTCGTGTCCGTTCAGGTACACAATCGCACCGTCATCGCGGATGAGGCTGGCCTCAAGGGTTGCAAAATCAGCTGCGTCCTTAACGTCAAAGGTCGTGCGGAAGTATGTCGTGACATACTTGTTGTTCGCATCCGGCCCATAGCCCACCCGGGTTTTCACATTATTGAATTTGTCGTAGCCGAGCATTGCAGGTCCGGAAGCCCAGCTGCTGTCATCGTATTCCAGGCTGGTCCAGCCTGTTCCGGCTTCCCGCCCCTGATCGAAGTACCTCCAGGTTGACTCTCCGGCGATCAGTTCCTTGCGGAGCAGCAGGTTGTCGAAGTCCGCCGAGAAATCGGTTGTCGGCGGCGCGGCAAGAGACGACGCCCCCCATTTCGTATTTGGCTCCGCGCCCATTTCAAGCTCGAACTCTCCTCCGGCCATCACATCCTCATAGCTGATCCAGGCCTGATCGAAGCTCTGTCCATTCAGCTTCGCGGACTGGATGAACCGGTTATCGCTGGAGACATTGTCCGCCTTGATCGTAAAGGTCTTGCCTCCGTCCAGATGCAGCTTCATTTCAGAGAAAATCGGTGATCCCACCAGATAATACGGGTCCCCCGGATTCCCCGGATACAGACCCATGGCGCTGTAGACAAACCAGGAGGACATCGCTCCGGCATCGTCGTCCATGGATTGCAGATACCCTTCCGGATCATCGCGGTATACACGGGATTTCATCGGATAGGCGTACAGCCCGTGGTTATGGTACTTCTGGGTTACCACTTCAGTTGTGTATTCTCTGGCATAATACTGGGTCAGGTAAGGCATACCCAGATAGTTGAACAGATACGGCACATGCAGATCCGGCTCATTAATAGCCATATACTCATCAATGGCGAAGAAATGCTGGAGGTCTTCAGCCATTTGTCTTTTGCCGCCGATCAGCTCAGCCAGTCCGTTAATATCCTGGGGCACGAACCAGCGGTACGTCCACAGGTTGCCCTGGTAGGCAAACTTGTCAACAGGTGTGATGTCGTTCTGGCTTACCGTCCCGCCATTCGGTGTAAAGAAGCCGCGTTTCACCCCCTTCTCATCTGCCTGGCCGGCATTCCAGAGATTCTGGTAAGACAGGGCGATTGGCTTATATTTCTCGTAAGTCGCTTTGTCGCCGATCATCCCGGCAAGCTTCATCGGATAATACGCGCTGTACGCTTTTTCCAGCTTGCCGGAGATTTCACTGTCGCTGACAGTATAGTTGTCCGTGTCTACAGACATGCCTTGCAGCGCGGTGTATACATCGGAGCTGTTGAAGTCGAAGCCTTTGGCGTATGCATCAAGGATCACCGCACCATTGAACTCATTGCGCACGGTCGGGCTGGGCCAATATCCGTCACCCCACTGTGCATAGGAGCCTCTGGTCTTGTACACATCGATCATCGATTTGACCATATTCTCAAATTTCCGGGGCTCCAGCAGGGAGTACAGGGAATATTTACGGAAATCATCCCAGGTGGTCCAGCCGTTGTAATACTCGAAGTCTTCGCCGATCCCGGAAGTGCTGCGGATCGTATTCTCATCCCTCGCGGCCCGGAAGGTCCCGTCTGAGCCGGTTACATTATTCGGATGAAGATACGCATGATACAGCTGGGTATAAAATACAGTTTTGTTCTCTTCATTGCTGTCGGTAATTTCAACCTTGTTCAGCATGTCGCTCCACAGACTGCGTGTCTTCGCATGCTGGGCAGCGAAATCCCAGCCTTCGATGTCGTGATCGCGTTCAAGCTGCGCCTGCTCCACGCTGACCGTGGACAGACCCACCTTCGCCTGCACTACCTTGGCCGCCGCTGTGTTGAAGTTCACCCAGACTCCGCTGTTCGAGCCGGTACGCGTTGCTTCGGTTCCCACCGCGTCACCTTGCCAGGAGGAGTAAGATTCAAAATCATGATCGAACTGAATGGAATAATACATCGTGTAGTAACCGTGCCCGCACACATTCTTGGACTGGATCATCCCCGAAATCGTATTATTGTTCTCCACCTTCAGATTCGCGTCCACCATTCCGGCGTAGGAATTGGACAGATCAATAAGCACAGAGCCATCCGTTTCGCCTGCCGGGAACGTATAGCGGTGAAAGCCGACATTCCGGGAGGTGGTCAATTCGACGCCGATGCCTGAAGCAAGCTGCACGGCGTAATATCCGGGGGATGCCGTCTCGCTTGCCTTGTCGTATTTCTGCTTGTATTCGCTGCTGTTCTTGGTAAAAGACTGCGTCTCGGGCATCATCAGAATATTGCCGCCCGCACCGCTGCACCCCACGCCGCTGAAGCGCAGATGTGAGAAGCCCTTCAGATACTGATTCTGATAGTAGTAGCCGCTGAAGGCTCCTCCATCACTGTCCGGTCCCAAGGAAACCAGGCCAAAGGGTGTTGTGGCGCCCGGATTCGTCTGCCCGTTGTCGCCCAGAGTGTTAATGAACGGATCTACATACTCCACCGGTTCCAGGTTCCTTTGCGGGTAGGCCGGGGACTTGTCCGTAGTGGTTCCGAATACCTTGAATTCATACAGACGGACCGTATTGCTGTCATAGGCACCCTTATCAATGTAGAGTCTGACGTACCTGGCAGTAAATGCCGGCACATACCGGTCGACAATTGTCTGCACATTGTCCGTGACGAAATCGACGGTTTCCCACACAGTGCCGTCCACGCTCTTCTGCAGGCGGAAGTCCTTGGTATTCCAGAAGGGGCTGTTGCCCGATTCATTGATCGCTGCATTCATGACAATCCATTCGTTGATGTTATACTCCCGGCCAAGATCCAGGCGCAGCCACTTCTTGGTGCCCACGGAGTTATCGCACCATTTCGTGTCGGTCTTGCCGTCGACGGCGAAGCTTGCCTTCTCATTGTCATTGCACTGTCCTGAAGCAGTAGCCTGCGCATTTAAGGCCACGTTGACGGTCTCTGCCGCATCCTGTACGGTGACACCTGCCGGCACCGGAACGGAGGCCGCCGAAGCGGCTTCCGGCAATAACGGTCCAACTGTGGCCAGGAACAGGAATAATAACGTCATTGCGATTGAACTAAGCTGTTTGCCCATTGCCTCTGTTATCCCCCCTGATTTCGTATTATAATGTGCCGTCCTGCAGCAGCCGGTTGATCATTACAGCAACTTCCGCCCGGGTAACCGGGTCCTGCGGACGGAAGCGGGAACCATCGCCCTGGATGAGCCCAAGCGTCCAAGCCTCCTGGACCGCCGGCAGTGCCCATGAAGAAATGACCCGGCTGTCGGCAAAATCAGGCTTCGCCTGAACCGTTCCGGCGAGACTGAAATGCTCCGCAGCCCGCACCAGAGCCGTAACAGCTTCCTCGCGCGTAATCGGATCAGCCGGTCTGAACTTCCCGCCATAGCCCGAAATAATTTCCATTTGCGCTGCTGCGGCTACCTGCTGGGTATAATATTTGCCTGCGGCGACATCCGAGAACGGATTAGCTGCTGCGCTGGCCGTGGCCTTGTCCGCCCATTCCATGGAACGCATGATCAGGGAGACGAATTCCGCCCGCGTAATGCTGCGGGCCGGTTCATAATGCTGCTCGTCCACACCGGTGGCGATATGCTTCGCCGCAAGCGATTGAACCGGGTTCTCCGCCCAATGTCCCGTCAAGTCGGCGAACACTTTTTTATACTGAAGCACTGTATAGTAAGAGAAATGACTGGCCTTGAAGTTAAGCGTGCCATCAACAATGCTGCCCCCGGCATACTCGATCCTCTGTCCGTCCACATAATACGCCCCGGCAAGATCAGCGGCGATGGAGCTGATTCTCTCCGGTGCCAGCCTGAGGCTGACCTGGACCGGCTTGTTCATCTTGTGAATTTCAGTAGTCTTGCCTCCGGCCACATCCTCAAGCACAGCAGAGAGGACGACTCCTGTTGCCGTGTAGCCCGAGCTTAACCGGAGTGACTCGGCAACCATCGTACTCGCTTCGCCCGTAAGGGCAGTGTTCAGCGTAATGCGGATTCGCGACTCCTGTCCGGTGGAAGCCGTGATGGACCCTGCCGGGTACAGCATCGTAAGATTGCCGGATGTAATCCGCAAATCCTGCTTCTGATTCCAGAGCTCTTCCAGAGACACTCCCGGCAGCTCCAGGGCAGTACCGGCTTGAGCGGCGGAGGCGGGCAGCTCAACCGTTACCAAGCCCGCGTTCTGCCGGATCGCCTCGCTCATCGTTTCACTGCCCAGCCATAACTGTCCGTTCGGTCCCGGCTCCGGCTGAATCGTGGAGCCGCCGGCCTGACCGGCGTCAACCGGAATTCCTGCCGGTGCCGGTGTCGACGATGGAGTATCGGTCGCCGCGGGTTCGTACGACGGCGCAGGTGCCGGTGTTGCGGTTGGTGCCGCGCTTGGCGATGCCGTCGGCTTCGCTGTTGCCGTTGCGGTTGGTGCCGCGGTTGGCGCTACAGTCGGTGTTGGCTCTGCGCCAAGCTTCCCGACTACCGAGAACGTCCCGGTCTGCTTGACCGTACCGCTGCCGGCAATAACCGTGTACACGCCATAAGGAGCCGCGTCTTCGGCAGCCGGAAGGGTTACTCTTGCAGAGTAGCTGCCTGCCGAAGGAAACAATACATCCATATACAAAACGGTCTGATCGGGGCGCACCATTTTAATTACGATATTGCTGATGCCTTCCGAAGCTGTTCCGGACAGCACGATGTCTTCTCCGCGCAGAACCTCCTTCGCACTCAGGCTGAGCGTGAAGGAGTCCGCCGCGAAGACGGAAGCCGGAGACAGCACGAACAGGAACACCAGTAGGGCAGCTAAATATTTCTTCACCGTTGTTAGTCCTCTCTTTCTCTTCCGTTACTGTAGCTCGATCGGTTGTGCCAGATGGACCGGAACCTCAATGTCACTGTTGAATGCATCGAATACGAAGACCTTCACCCTGTACCCTGCTCCGCTGACGTTGAAGTACTGGGAGATGCTCAGCTTGCTCTGCTGAATCGGAATCGCATTGATCAGCAGCGGCGTATCTCCGTCGAACAGCTCGAACACTGCATAGGCCTCACCGCTGTAGTCAGAGCGCTGCTCCACAGTAACCTCAACCTTCATCTGATTGCCGCGGTGCACGGAGCCGGTGACGGAATATGAGTTATGAATGCTATTCACTGTAAAAGCCTGGCTGGACACAAGCGGTGCTCCCGCAGGAATGCCCGCAGCCTCGTCCTCCTTGATACGCACCATGACCATTCCGGCAGGGTAATCGGCATCCTCCAGCGGCTGCGGATTTGCCGTAACCGGCATCCAGGTCTTTCCGCCATCGGTGCTGTATTCGTAATCAGCCAGGTCCGCATATCCGGAGACATTCGTCCAGCCGAATGTATTAAATCCGTCGTTGACCACTGCTCCAGTCGGTGCTGCCGGTCGGCCGCCGCCAGTAGTTACCGTGCTGGCTGCCGAGTTGTCCCGCTTATCGACAGATTTGACTTCAAATTCATAAGCCCGGCTGCTGTCAGCACCCTCGACAAGATATTGATAGTTCTCACGGCCCTGCTCCACCGGAACATACACGCTCCAGTTCATGCCGAGCTTGCCGTTCTTCTCATAAATCCGGAAGCCCCGGATGGCATCCTCAGTGCTGCTGTCTGCCGGTTTGGTCCAGGTGAGAACCGTCTTCCCGTCCCCCGTTCTGCCTGCGGCCAAGTCTTCGACAGGCTTGGGTGCACTGTCATTCCTGACAATCGTGTAGGTATCGAACGGGGCGGCCTCACCGGATCTGTACGATTCAACAGTGAAGCTGTTCTCTGTGAACTTGATTCCCGAGTAGATTGGCACCTTCGGCTGCTCAAACACCGCCGCATAGTATTTATCCAGGTTATTGTTCACATCGTAGTATTTCGTGCCTGCAGCATTATTGACAATATACATCGTTCCGTCCGGATTCAGCGGATTGCCGCTCTCGTCTTGCTCTATATCCGCAACCGCCTTGTCCCCGTACATCTGATAGGATCTCATGTAAGTATGGTCATGGCCCTGCAGGACAACGTCAATGCCAAGCTCGTCAAAGACCGGGTACAGGGTCTGGCGGAGGGCCAGAATATCACTGTCCACGGAATGGCCGCCAACCGAGTAAATCGCCTTATGGAACGCGACTACCTTCCATTTCTTGCTGGTCTGCGCCACCTCTCTGCGCAGCCATTCAATCTGCTGCTTGAAGGATTCCTTCTGGCGGTCATCCCAGCCCATATCCATCGTATTGATGACCATGAAATGAGCATCGCCGTAATCATAGGAATACACGCTGCCCGGAGGCAGAGGGTCCTCAATTGAAGCATTCGGATAATTGAAATGATAGTAATAGTTGTCGTTGTACGGCCCTTCATGGTTCCCCACAGCCGCCATCAGCGGAAGGTTCATCAGCTGAGCCTGCGGCTTGCCGAAATAATCCAGCCACTGGTATTCCAGCGCACCGGCATCCACCTGATCTCCGGTCATCATTAAAAATTTGGAATCCGGATAGTCCGCAAGGCCGTTCTTCAGCGTGTTGGCCCATACTTCGTAATCACTCGAGCTGCCGCCTTGAGAGTCTGTCATATAGAGGAACTCAAACTCTTTTTCACTGTCCGCTTCCGTAGTGAAGCTTCCGGCAGCACTCCAGTTGCCGTCGCTGCCAACGCGGTAATCGTAGGCGGTACCCGGAGTCAAGCCGTCTGCAAGCACCTTGTGGCTGATAAAGGAGCCGTTCTCCGAGTTCGTAATTTTCAAATTCAGCACCAGTGTCTCTTCCGGCTTGCCCGTGTAACGCATCACTTCGTCCGACTCGAAGCTCTCCCCGGCCGGAACAACCTCGACAATGCTGTCCTTCACATTAGCCGGTGCATTCTCCGGAAGCTCATACGGCGTATACCATGCGAAAGCGCGATTCGTCTTAGGGCTTCCGTTGAAGGACATTGCAATAGAGATCGGCGAATAATCTGCGAATTCCGAGCGGTTGTCCAGTGTAAAAGCAAAGCTGCCCACAGCCGCTCCCGCCAAGGTCTGCAAGCCGCCGTTGCCGTCATACCGGACATTAACCGCGGTTCCGGGTGCGATCTGCTCATTCAGCTGCAGCGTCAGCCTGGATGCATTCCCCGCATTGCTCTGAACTGCCGTAACCGTCCGGGCTTCTTCGCCCGCAGTAACCGTCAGGTGAGCAGCCAGATCCTGCGGCAGATTGCCCAGTTCCTCTGCAAACTGCAGCTCGCCCTGATCCCCGGCTGCCAGCAGCGTGCCGCTCACAGGCCCCGTATACTCCGCCGGAAGGAAGAAGGCGGCCGCCGGAACGATCTGCTTCGCTAGGCTTGGGCTGGACCACCGCAGGTAGAGATTCGAGCCGCCGTTATTTTCAAAATATTCGATTTTGAATTTATATTTCTTCCCGGCCTCCAAATGAACCGGAGCACTCGTCTGCTCCAAATCCCACTTGTTCTCCCAGAATGTGATGACCGGCTGATTCATATCCCCGATATACAGCTTGAAGCCGTTATCTCCTATTAAGAAAAAAGTGTAATCCCCGGTAGTCGCCGGCATAATCTGCCCTGTCCAGCGCACCGAGCCTTCATCCTGTCTTCCGATCCGTTCCTGAAACACAGGCTCCAGGTTGCTGAAGTTAATCTGCGGATCAATGATCGTGGACTTCAGGACATCATAGGCAAAATCCCCGGCCGGGCCCTTATTGGTGTAGTATTCAGCCAGCAGGCCTTGGGTTGCCGCAGGCGCTTCCGAGCCTTCCAGCTCCAGCGAGAAGAACAGGTCTGAGCTGCTGGCGGCATTCTGATGCACCTCAGCGGCGATGACGTTCCTGCCTTCTGACACGAGGGACGGATCAATGGTGAACGAAACGGCATTCCGCTCATCTCCGACTGCGCTTGCGGCCAATGTGCCGGCGGAGACCGCCCCATCCGGCATATTGGTGCGGAACACCTCTGTTCCGTTCAAATAGATCACCGCGCCGTCATCGCGAATCAGCGTTGCAGCAAGCTTGCCAAGCTTGTCCGCATCATCCACCTGGAAGTCCTTGCGGAAATAGGCGGTGATATATTTGCTGCCCGAGTCCGGGCCGTATCCGATCCGGGTGTTCAGGTCCAGCCCTTTGCCGCTGCCTGCATAGCCAAGCGGCGCGGCGCTGCTCTTCCAGGCACTGTCGCTGAAATCCGCTGCGCGCCAGGCAGTACCCGGATCGGAGCCATCATCCAGGTATCTCCACGCACTGTTCTTGCCGATCAGCTTGGCCTCTTCGACAACCACTGTCGCCGACGCCTTATAGCTGCCGTCTTCCGTGGCCGCAGTGACGATGGCAGTGCCCGCACCCGTTGCCGTGATCATCCCGCCGGCATCCACACTGGCAATACCCGGATTGTCGGAGGACCATTCGTAATCCGGCTCCGCAGCATCACCGGGAGTGGCCTGCGCACTAAGCTGCTCCTGTTCACCCGTCACCAGAAATACCTGTGACTTATTCAGGGTAATCCCTGAGACTGCAACTTTCGCATCGGCTTCCCCCAGGACGCCAAACGCCTGAAATTCATAGATTCTGGCCGCATAATGGCCATCGGAAGGATTGGCATCACCGCTGTCAGTGATGTTCAGCTTGAAATACCTTGCGGTTACAGGAGCAGTTAATTCGTGGACAGTCTTATCGTAGACATTGCCGGTTACGGTAACGGCAGTAGCCCAATGAACATTATCATTGCTGGTTTCAATCGTATAAGCCCTGGTGTTGTATGCGGCCGGCTCGCCGCCTGCACCCGCATGCTGCAGCTCAAAACGGCTGACTGAGGCCTCGGCTCCCGCATCCACCTTCAGCCAGTAGAGGTTGCTTGCGGACGGAGAAGCGTTTCCCGTGTCATATGCCCATTTGGTAGTCTCTATACCGTCGATTGCATTTGCTGGCATTTCGGGTGACAGCGTACCGCTGGCCTCTGCGGTTACACCGGGCAGCAGGAATAGGTTGGATTCGTTCTGCACCGCTCCGGCACGCGGCATCAGATACATGCCATTGGCAGAAAATATCAGGAAACAGCACAGCATGACCAGCAGCCCGCGGCTTGCCGCCATTTTATTCCTCTTCAATCTCACAACTCTTCCTCCTAATCAAAATCTCTCTGGTATTATGCGCCAACCCATAGTTTTCCGGTAAGCATCTTAACAAGGTTACAACTTGAATGTTAATATTTATTCATATTTATGTATTTAAAATGTTAACTGTCCAATGACTGGCACTCATTCATCTTGAATTCGCACATAAATTAGATTATTATCTAATTAGAAGTTTATTGAATTACTTGTTTTTAAAAATTCACTTTCAATACAACCAAATCTTATTCAAAGCAGGTGTATCTATTGATTACTCTAGAACCCGTCCTGGACTCTGCATCCCCGGCGAGCGTTGAGCTTCAGGCCTCCATCCTCAACTCGCACCCCGCGTTCAACCTGATGGTGCTGCACAAAGAGCTCATCACTCCGGAGGAAATCACCAAAGAGAACAAGCAGAATGTTCTTGAAATGGGAGAGAAGCTGCTGTTCATCAAGGAGAACCGGCAATCCATCGGCATCATTGCCTACCTGCCCAGCAATCCTGGCGACAAGCATTGCTGGATCGGTCTTTTCATTGTCCATCGCGGCTTTGCCAGGCTGGGGATTGGGTCAATCGCACTTCATGCTTTTGAACGGAGACTGAAACAGGAGAATGTAACGAAGACCAGACTGGCGGTACAGCTGGAGAATTTAATCGGGGCTTCTTTTTGGCACAAGAGCGGCTATACCAATATCAAAAGCACCAAGGATCAGCACGGCAACAGGGTCAATGTGTACGAGAAGGAATTAGTTCGCTGAAAGCTCTTCTCCTTGTTAAACGCCAAGAAATGGTTCAAATCATCCATATTGTGGTAATAATTGGATAAAACAAGGAAGAAGGAAGCTTTGATGAATGAACCTGAACTTAATCCGGCCTCACCCGGCGATACGGGCTTTGGCCAGTCCGGCCTCGCCGCCCAAGCCGTCGACGCGATCGAGAATCTGTCCGGCGTTCACCCCGGCTACCGCCGGGCCCATGCCAAAGGAGTGTGCTGCCGGGCCATTTTCCGCCCGAGCGGCTTGGCCTCGCCGTTCACAACCGCCCCCCACCTGCAGGAGCAGGAAGTCCCGGCGGTTGTCCGCTTCTCCGGCAGCTCCACTAATCCCGTGCTGGCCGATGTGCTGTCTCCGGCCAAGGGCATGGCCGTGCAATTCTCCCTTCCCGGCGGAGGCGTCACAAATTTGACCGGGGCCACGTTCCCCGTCTTCTTTGCCCGGACGCCCGAATCATTCCTCGGCATCCTCAGGGCTGCACACAAGGCACAAGAGGGCAGGCTGGGTCCGCTTGAACTGATCAAGGAGATCACGACTCATTTCTCAGAGAGCAGAGAGAGTCTCTTTGCCATCAAAGCCCTGAAGCCGCCGGCCAGCTATGCCGAGAGCCGCTACTACTGCATTCATGCATACTATTTCGCAGACCCCGAGGGCGCCCTTTGGCCAGTGAAGTTCGAATGGTTACCCGATGCAGGAGTGCGGACGTTGTCGGTTCCGGCTGCTGCGCAGCAGCCTGAGAATTATCTCGCGGAAGAGCTGGAGCTGCGCTTCAAGGATGCTCCCGCTGTTTTTCAGCTTGCCGCCATCTTCGGCGGGGAAGGCGATCCCACAGATGATCCTACCCGCGCCTGGCCTGAGGACCGGCGGAGGATCGACCTTGGACGTCTGTACATTACCGGAATAATCGAGGAGCCCGCCGGACTTGTCATGGACCCTACGGCCATCCCGGCCGGAATGGCCCTGACGGATGACCCCATCCTTAACTTCCGCCATGACGCCTACAACGATTCCTACCGTAGACGAAGCGAGGGACGCTGAGGCTGCAGCTAAGCAGATTACACCGGCGTCGGGTTGTCCATTTTGTCTTTGACGCCCTGATAGGTTGACATGGAAGGGGCCGCCGTGTCCTCCGGTCCCATCAGGCCCGCCTTGAAGCATAGCTCCACCAGCTGGTGCACGCCGCTGTACTGCTGGCGGTTGCGCTGATTAATGCGGTCCAGCGCATGCTCTGCAACCACCTTTGCCTTCTCCAGGCTATGCTGTTCCACGGCTTCCACCAGCTCCTTCATTCTCTCCAGAAAGTAAACCGTCCTTCTCAAGGTGCGAATCAGCAGAATCTGCCTCAGATGCACCGCAGTATATATTCTGTAGCCATTCTCCGGATTTCTCAGCGGAGTCAGCAGCCCTTCCTTTTCCCAGTGCCTGATCGCCGAGGGCTTAACACCCGCAATCTCCGCAGCTTCCCCGATCGTCATCCGTGGATTGACGGGCTTGCCCTTGATTATGTTTATCCCGGGGTCCTGCAGCAGTATCAATGTCTGATCTGCTGCAGCTTTTTCCTCCTGCAGCTTGGCCTGCTCTGCACCCGCAAGCCACAGGGCCTGGTCCATGTCTGCTCGCTGAATGCAGCGCAGCACATCATAGGTCACCTTGTAGCCAAACCCGGGATTCATGGCCCGGAGACAGCGGAAATAGGCCAGGTGCAGCTCTGTAAACAAACGGTAGCCGTTAGCCGCCCTTTCCGGAGCTGGAACCGCACCCCGGGATTCATAATGCCGCAAAGCGCTGGTACTGATGCCAAGCGCTGCGGCAATCTCGGCCGGTTTGTAATATTGCATTCGTTCACCCCATTGCCTTCAGTCTGTTGATACTAACCTACCAAAGACCGGCACCGCCTGCAAACCTTCATATAAAACCCTCAAGTGCTATAAGAATCTCAAACCAAAAGCATTCAGGCATATCAGGGATTCTTCAGGCAAACCTTCTCACTTGCATCAATGTTGTATATTGGTTCTTGTAGACGATATCCACACAAAACTCTTATCTTGGAGGGGTACAATGCTAAAAGTACAAATGCATGATACAAGCTGGATCGGGGTCGAGATTCACGGAGCAGGACCTTGCCTGCTGCTCCCGGTGAACCCCCGGCCTGCTGAAGGGCCGCAGGCTGAAGAGATGATGAAATGGGGTGTTGACCCGGCGCTCGGGCGTTCGCTGATTGAGCGGCTCAGCGGCAGCTGCCGTGTGATCGCCTTCGACTACGAGGGCCATGTTCAACATGCGCCTAAGCCCGATACCCTGACGCCTGATAATATATCCAGAGACTTTCTCGCCATAGCCGATGCGGCTTCTGCTCAGCAATTCGCTTATTACGGCTACTCCTGGCTAGCATTGTGCGGCATGCAGCTTGCTCAGCGTACCAATCGTCTGTCGGCGCTTGCCATGGGCGGCTTTCCGCCTGTTGACGGTCCCTACAAGGAAATGCTGAGGGTGACGTTGGCTACACACGAGCTTGCCCAATCAGCACATGACAGCTCAGGCTCCTCCCCTGCCGCATGGGACGGGAGCACAGATGAATACGACTGGTCACAGGTTGAAGTCGCGATGAGCGAAGCACAGGCCCGGCAGTTCGTCACCTTGTATCAATCTCTGCAAGCCTTTGATGACCGGGCGGCTCAGGCTGGAATAAGCTGTCCCCGCCTCTGCTTCGCCGGAAGTGCAGATCTCATTGAATACGGCGAACGCTGGGGGGATGTACGGGTGGATATAGCCGGGCCGCTCATCCGCAGGCGCGCAGAACTGGAAGCGCTCGGCTGGGAGGTCGAAGTGCTTGAAGGGCTGGATCATACCCAGGCCATGCAAGCCGCACATGTCCTGCCCTTACTCCGTCCATGGCTGGATTCCAGGCTGTTGTCCTGAGCAACAGGCGCTGTCTTTAAGGGCAGCGCTTTTGAGCTTCTTGCTCCCAATAACGGCAAAATGACAACATCCGGCTTCAAAAAATGCTCCTTTGCCTAAAGCGCTACCGACATTGGCTCAGTCATCATTCAGGCCGCATTCACTAAAATATTGTATTCTTGTCATGCTGATTATATATTAGAAGCAAGATGCAAGACTTTAGGCCCAAAGACCATTCATAATGACTACTATTAGCAGGAAGGTGTAACTTATTGGGTTTTGTGGTATGGATTGATCTGATTTTATTTTTCGTTCTGTTTGCACTATTCGTCTATATTTTCGTTTCTGTTAACATCACGAATCTGCACAAAGTTTATTTAGCCTTCCACTTCACTATGATGATATGGCCCTTCTGCCAGTTTGCCGTCAAAACCACCGATAATTCCACCTACCAACTGTTTTATGTTAAGGCCGCATTCGTGGATTCGGCGCTGCTCAGCACAGGCTGGATCTTTTTCACCATTCTGCTGACCGGACAAACCCGGTTTCTGCGGCGCAGAACAATGCTGCTTCTCTCGGTCCCGGCAGTGCTGGCCTCGGCCGGTGTGATAGCCAATCCGCACAGCTGGTTTGTGCAGCCTGTCAACGGGGGTTATATTCAAAGAACCTACGGGCCTTTTTTTTGGCTTTTTATAACCGTAGTCATCATTCAGGTCATCATTTCGCTGTATGTCATCTCTGCGGCATTAACCCAGAATCTTGTCCCCCGTGTCCGGACACAGGTTATGCTCGTTCTTAAGGGCATTCTCACCGTAACGGCGTTTATCCTGCTTGATATTCTGCTGAATGTGGTGCTGGACCGGTATCTGCCCGTGATCCCCGGAATGACCTCGCTCGGCATTTTATTGTCGGCCAGTTTTTTTGTGGTTTCCATCAACCGGGACAAGGTATTTGACATTGTGACCATAGCGCATCAGGATGTAATGGACACGATCGGGCATGGTATTCTTGTGCTTGATGAACATGACAATGTGGTCGAGATTAACCGTTTCCTGTCCCCCTATATGCATCTGCACCGGGGCGAGCCTTTCGACATCGGTATTATTTTTCCGGAAGGCACACCCGGCGTTGAGTCATTCATTCAGGCATACCGCGAGCATCCGCTGGAGAGAAGCGAAATTGAAATCTTTCATACGTTTATCCAGCGTTATCTGAATATTCAGGCGGCGCCCATTATGATCAGCGGATCACGGGTGGGGCGGATCGTCACATTCCAGGATATCACCGAGCTGCAGCGGCTGATTCATGAAACCAATCACCAGAATAAGATCCTGCAGGAACGCAACCATTCCTTAATCGAGGTGCAAAAAGAGCTGTTCGAGACAAACCGGCAGCTGCAGCAGATGGCTGTCACCGACAGCTTGACCGGCTGCTATAACCGCCATTATCTGACGCAGCACCTTGAGGACGAGGTGATCCAGAACCGGGAAGCGCACATTTCTTTCGCGCTGATCCTGCTGGATATCGATTTCTTCAAAACGGTGAATGACACTTATGGGCATCTGGCCGGAGATGAGGTGATTTGCCAAACCGTGGAGGTGCTTAAGCAGGAATTGCGCCCAACTGATGTTTTAGCGCGTTATGGCGGAGAGGAATTCATTGTTTATATGCCGGATACCCGTGAATCCGAGGCGCTGCGTTTAGCCGAACATGTCAAGACACAGGTTGAATGGAATCAAATTGCGATCGCAAATACGGCCGGGCCTGTATCCGTTACGATCAGCATGGGACTCCTGACCATCAATGATTTCTCCCGGAAAACCAGCCTGTTCGAAGAAGTGGACCAAGCTCTGTATCAGGCCAAACATAAAGGCCGCAACCGGATTGTCCATATTGCACGCTGATACGCCGGCTGCTGTCATTCAACCGTTTCTTTTGGGGTAATGGTAGGTACGCCACATATCTGAAATAGAGAGGAAGCTGTGCATGACGCAGGCCATTGTCATTATTAACCCCTCTTCCGGCAAGGAAGAAGCCCTGGACCATGTCAGGAGTGTAGAAGAACTGCTGCGGAGTCAAGGCTATGAGGTTACGGTCAGGAAGACGCAAAAGGAAGGCGATGCCACCGATTACTGCATTGCCGCCTGCGAAGCAGAGGCTGATCTGGTCGTGTCCATCGGCGGAGACGGCACGCTTCATGAAACGATCAATGGCCTGTCCGGCCAGGCCCATCAGCCTAAGCTGGGAATTATTCCGCTCGGGACGGTAAATGACTTTGCCCGGGCGCTGCAGATTCCGCTCGTTCCGGAAGAAGCCATCCGGACACTGGCTTCCTCCAGGGTGCAGCAAGTCGACGCCGGCAGGATAAACGGCAGTCTGTTCGTCAACGTTGTCGCCGCCGGCAAGCTGGCTGAGTCCCTGTCCTCCGTTTCCTCCGTTGACAAATCCAGACTAGGGGCGCTGGCTTACTTCAAAGAGGGCATTAAGGAGCTTGCAGGCAATTCAGCCCATTCGCTTACGGTTCAGCATGACGGCGAAACCTGGGAAGGAGAAGCTCCCCTGTTCCTTGCCGCACTGACCAACTCGGTAGGCGGCTTCGAGAAGCTGACCCCGGAAGCCGCTGTCGACGACGGGCTGATCCACTGCTACATTATTAAGGATCTTCATTTCATCAATACCCTTACGGTCAGCCTTTCTTTATTGCTCGGGAATCTGAAGAGCCACAAGGATGTAGAGTATTTCACCGCCAGAGAGGTAACCGTAAGCTCGGCAGAAGCCGTACGGACCAATGTGGACGGCGAAGAGGGCCCCGCGCTGCCGGTTGTGCTGAGCATCATCCCCCGCCATATCCGGGTTGTAGTGCCGGAACAGCAGTGAAGGGAGAGGCGTCTTCTTCCCCCGCCCCTCCCTCCCGGTTCCCTTAATACAGCCTTGGCAGCTTGTCCAGGGTAATTGCGTATTCATGGTGGTAGGCTTGTTTCAGCGCCTCCCGCGAGTTCCATTCCTCCGACGCACCGTATTCATTGGACCAGGTCATATACCATGTCCACGGAATTCTTGTTTCCGACAGCTGGGACATACTCGGGATCACGCCTATTTCTCCAAGAGCCGTGACCTTAGGTGTCGGAGTAATCCGAACAAGCTCCTCATATTCCTTCCGCTGATCCGTGTGGACATGCTTGGGCGGATATAAGTCTCTGGAGATCACATCGGTTACATCATCGCCCGGATAGCCCTCCGCCAGCGGAGAATTCCATACCCAGATCAGATTGTTCAACCGGTGATGATGGGTGTATCTGTCATACATCAGCCGGAACAGCTTCGCCGCAACCTCAGGCCCCTTCGCCCCCCACCAGAACCACGTGCCTTCCGACTCATGGAACGGACGCCACAGGATAGGAATTTTTTTGTCGCAGAATTCTTTTAAAATATCCGCCATCACGTCCATGTCTGACAGCAGTGCTGCGTACTCCTCCGTTCCCTCTATCACAGCCTTGGAAGCATCGAAGGTAGTATTCTCTGTATAAAAGCCCTTGGCCCAGCTGCCAAAAGGCGAGAACCAGTGCCAGGTAAATGTGACCAGACCCTTCCGGTTCAGCGCCCAATCCCAGGCATTGTCGAGCGTATTCTTATTCTCCTCCACTTCCAGCATGCATTCCGGGGTTGTATTCCCGGCGTTGATGTTCGGCGAATACGCCAGCAGCTCAAATCCGCAGAGGGCAGGCAGCTTGCCCGTCGCCTCTTCAATATAATGCAGCTCCTTCTGTACGGTGGTCTGTGTATGCTGCCCCGTAAGAATCCCTTTGCCGGAAATATCGCTGAGATACTTCATGACGGAGCGGACCTCCTCCGATGCGTTTGGATTGCAGGGAATGTAATGCTTGACCATATCCATTATCAATGATGCCTCCTCAAATTCTGTTAGCATTGTTATTTAGTTGTTATACATTTATCATAATATTAATCTGTATGCGTTTGCAGGTCAATGCATAAGATTCGCGGAGGCAGGTAATTCCCAAAAGCTTATGAGGGCAGGCAATCCTGGCGGAGAATAAGTCAGTTGCCCTTCTCCGGCGCATACTCGCTTAACTTTCCTTGGTAGACCAGCTGCAGCCGCTCACTCTGCCGGAAATCGTCCGGGGTGACGAGCGCAGGCAGCTTGTTCCACAGCTTGATGCCGGAGCGGTCCAGAATCTCCGCAACAAACTGCGAGCAGAAATAGGAGTTGCTGAACTCGACAGGCTCCCTGAGGGCAATGCCAATGACGCCCAGAATATTGTAGAGGTACTTTTGGCGGCTGCGGATGAAGATGTGCAGCACCCGCCTCATTTTCTCAATCTCGCGTGCGGTTACTTGCAGCTCGTAAATAACGCACGTGGTATTCGGATACTTGCTGAACGTGCCAGTGTGCAGATCCTCTTTTACAAAGCCGCCATTCAGGGGATTGCTGGGATTCTTCCGTCCGAAGCTGTACAGCTCCGCAAGTCCCCGGTCAAAGGAGATCGAGGCGTGATTGTAAGGCGCCCTGGTGTAGCCCTGAATAAGCTTCGTGAACAGCGTGCCTGTGTTCGTAAGCAGAATAAAGACCGAATGATCAGCTTCCATGTACCTATTTCCCCTTATCCAAGTGTCTTAACATGCAGCTTGCGCTTTTTTATATTTTATCATATGATCCCCTTGTTGAAATCCTATCCCGCGACAAGTTGGTGATTGCTTGGACAGCTCGCTCATTACATTTATACTTATCTTTACGGCTTTATCCTCCATTCATCTGATCTACATACTGGTGAGCAGACTGCAGCAGGACAAGGATTACACGGGAATTGGCTTCCGCATCAAAACCTGGTGGGGCATGCTCTTCATCTTCTGCCTGGCTACCCTGTTCAACCCCGTCGTGTCCCTGCTGTCCCTGATGGTGCTTGCTTTCTTCGCGCTCAAAGAATATTTCTCCATGATCCGTACCCGCAAGGCGGACCGCAGGCTGTTCCTGTGGGCCTACCTGTCCATTCCGCTCCAGTTCTACTGGATCTACACCGAGTGGTACGGCATGTTCATCGTCTTCATTCCGGTGTATGTCTTCCTGCTCCTGCCGCTGCCCCGGCTCATCAACAAAGGCACCCTGGGCTTCCTGCGCAGTGTAAGCGCAACCCAGTGGGGCCTCATGCTCATGGTCTTCGGGCTTAGCCACCTCGCCTATTTCCAATTTGCCACACCGGAGTATGGGGCGGGACTGGTGCTGTTCCTGGTGGTGCTTACACAGCTGAACGATGCCGTGCATTATCTGGCTTCGATCTATTTCGGCAAACGCAGGGTCGTTCCGACCGCCAACCCGAATCTGACCTGGGAAGGCTTTGGCTGCGCATTCGTGATCACTGCAGCGGTATCTTATCTGATCTACCCTTACCTGACACCGCTGACCCCGGTCTTCGGGCTGTTCTCCGGCATGCTGATCAGTCTGGCCGGCTTCTTCGGCAGCCTGACCGTCTCCGTCCTGAAGCGCGATCTGCTGATCGGCGATGACGACAAGTTCGCAGCGCTGCAGAAAAGCTACCTCAGCCGCGTCGACAGCCTGGCCTATACCTCGCCGGTGTTCTTCCATGTGATCCGGTATTTTTTTGACTTCATGTAGCATCAAGCGCAATAAGCGGCAATGCAGCCGCACACTGCTGGAGCAGCAGGTGAGCTTCGCAGAAACGGTCTAATCCCCGCTTGCAGCTTAGCAAAACTGCGTCGGCCTGAAGTGGAAAAAGCGCAGCGAATCCGCCGCTCCCCGGTCCCGAACAGCCTCAAGTGGTAAAACGAGCCCCCGAAGCGCAGACCGGCTGGATTAACGGCAGAAATGCCGTTATTTGAGCCACCGATGCGCAGACGGGCTGGATTAACGGCAGAAATGCCGTTATTTGAGCCACCGATGCGCAGACGGGCTGGATTAACGGCAGAAATGCCGTTAATTGACCCCCCGAAGCGCAGACGGGCTGAAATAACGGCAGAAGTGCCGTTATTTGAGCCTCCGATGCGCAGACCGGCTGGATTAACGGCAGAAATGCCGTTAATTGACCCCCCGAAGCGCAGACCGGCTGGATTAACGGCAGAAATGCCGTTATTTGAGCCACCGATGCGCAGACGGGCTGGAGCAACGGCAGAAGTGCCGTTAATTGAGCCTCCGAAGCGCAGGCGGGCTGGATTAACGGCAGAAATGCCGTTATTTGAGCCACCGATGCGCGGACGGGCTGGATTAACGGCAGAAGTGCCGTTAATTGACCCCCCGAAGCGCAGGCGGGCTGGAATAACGGCAGAAGTGCCGTTAATTGACCCTCCGAAGCGCAGGCGGGCTGGATTAACGGCAGAAATGCCGTTAATTGAGCCCCCGAAGCGCAGACGGGCTGGAACAACGGCAGAAATGCCGTTATTTGAGCCTCCGAAACGCAGACGGGCTGGAGCAACGGCAGAAATGCCGTTATTTGAGCCACCGAAGCGCAGGCGGGCTGGATTAACGGCAGAAATGCCGTTAATTGAGCCACCGATGCGCGGACGGGCTGAAAATCGGCTTATATCCGGGGATGTTACTAATTCCACTCGGCTACATGGCTCCAGCCCGCCACATGAAAATACGCTCATCAACAGGCTGACGGTCAGTGATTTCCGTATACCCTTTACACGGGCATGGTTATGATTCTCAGGTTCGGCGTTCAAGCCGGAGCACACATAACGGTCCCAAGCATAAGCGGCCCCTCTCCATCCACCGGAGAGGGGCCGCTTATTGTTAGCTGCTGCTTAATTTGTGGTTTCGGTTGTGCCGCCAGGTGCTGCGCCGCCTGTTCCGCCTTCAGGCGGCGTTCCGCCAGCACCGCCTTCGGGTCTGGTGCCTCCACCTCCGCCGCCGAATCCTCCGCCGCCACCGCCGCCAGGGCCACGGCCTGTGTTAGCCGTCGTGACTCCTGATTCATTAAGCCAGGTCACGCTGCCGGAGATGTCGAACGCCACTACCTGAGTGCCGCCGCTGTACTCGCCGTCTGTATACAATCCGTCTACTGCGGAGCCTGTGGAGGTTCCGCCTGTGGAGAGGGTGTAAGAGCCGCCCTCCTTCAGATCCGGGGAGCTGACAACTACGGACGAGAAGCTCTTCGAAGGTGCGAAGGTCAGGATGTTGTTGCCGTCGCTGTCTTCCAGATGGATCAGCGTTCCTGCCTGCTGGGCTTCGCTGAAGCTCATGCTGACAGAGTATTGGCTGGAATCCTCACCCGGCGCCTGGGCCATGCCCGAGCTGCCTGCAGCGACCAGCAAGCCGCCTGTCATGTCAAAGGTTCCGTCATAATCCAGCGGGCCGTTGCCGTCATTGGTTGGGCCGTTGACAATTGCGGTACCGCCTGTCATGGAGATCGAGCCGTTGGAGTCCAGGCCGTCGCCGTTCACATCAACCGTTATGGTGCCGCCGCTGATCGTAAGCAGATTGCTGCCGGAGCTTGTGAACTGATCCTGCTGTGCAGTACCCTGCGCCGCATTGTTGTCATTGCCCCCGGCCACGTTCACGCCGTCATCGGAAGCGACCACATGGATTTCTCCGCCGGAGATCGTGATGTTGGCTCCTTCAATGCCTTCATAGCTGTTCGTGATATCGATGGTGCCGCCAGCCAGCACTGCCAGGGCATCTGCGTGGATTCCGTCATCCCCTGCGGCAATCTTGAACTCGCCGTCCGTAATGGAGACATTGCTGTTGCTGTGCACCGCATCATCTGCGGAGTTAATCGTGAAGCTGCCGCCGCTCACGGTGAGGTCTCCACCGGCTTTCAGCCCTTTGGCGCTCGTGGATTCCGTTTCTGTCGTTGCTGTTGCATCCGACGCTGCTGTCCCTGTGCTTGCCGCTGCCGCGGTTGCCGCCGGAGCCGCTGCCGCTGTATCCGCCGAAGTTCCTGCCGCTGCCCCTTGGCCGCCGAAGCCTCTGCCGCCGCCCATGCCCATGCCGCCTTGATCGCCGGTCTTCACTTCAGCGTTCTCATAGCCGCCGTTCGTCACGATGCTGTACGTTCCGCCATCAATGACTGCCGCAGTCTCGGCTTGAATGCCGTCGTTGCCGGCCGTAATATCGAACGTTCCGGCTTCAATGGCTACGAAGCCCTTCTCCGCATCCTCGTCATTGGTGGACTTGATGCCGTCGCCTTCCGCCTTAATGGTAATATTGCCGTCCTGCACTGCCACCAGATCCTTGCCTACGATGCCGTCATCGGCTGCCGTAATATTAAGCGTGCCGCTCACAATCTTCAGATCATCTTTGCCGGTGATGCCGTCGTTGTAGCTCGCGGCAACCGTCAATGTGCCGGTGCCGTTAATCGTCAGGTCGGCTTTGCTGAAGACAGCTGCGCTTGGCTCGTCGGTATCCGCATCGGCGAACACATAGGCGGCTCCATCGGTAACACTGTTCTCCGTGCCTTCCTGCAGGGTAATGACAACCTTGCCTGCTTCCTTGATGTAGACAGGAGCACTGTCGCTGTCTGTGAGCTTAACGCCGTTCAGCACCAGCCGCACCGTTCCTTCCGCCTGCTCGTCGACGATAATCTGCCCGTCGCTCAGTGATCCGGAGAGGATATAGGTTCCGGCTTCCGTAATGGTTACTGATCCATCCTTGACTGTAGCGCCAGTGCCGCCTTCGATCTCCGCAGTTGTTCCGGCAAGGAGAATATCTGTCGATGTATCTGCCGTCCAGGCCGTCGTGGTATCGTCTTCGTCAAAGGTTACCAGATCACTTGTTTTCACACTTGCCAGCTCTACAGCGGCAGTAGTTCCGCTAGCTGCACTGGCTGTAACGGCTGTACCCGTTGCCGCGCTGCCTGTTGTATCGGTCGCCGCTCCTGTATTCGTGCTGCACGCTGTCATTAACGCTGCAGTCAGCAGCACAATTCCCAGCTTGCTCCCTGCCATGAAATTTTTCATATGTCATCGTTCCCTTCAATTTTAGTAGTCAGTGGCGGTTGGGCTCATCGTCAGTGACAGATCGAGATTTCCGTTCCGGGTGCGGATCGCATCCAGGAATTCCTTCTGGCTGGTATGCTCATTAATCGTAACGTCATACACCAGCTCGTATAAGCTGCCCAGCTCGGTAGTTCTAATCTTTTTCAGCTCGAAGCGGACATTGAATTTGTTGAATACTTCTGCAAAAGCCTCCTCATACCCCAAATTCTCGGGAATGGTCACCTTCAGCGTCTTCTGCTGCGTCTTTCTGGCCCCGAAGCCGGTGCGGTTCAGGATTACCATCAGCACGCAGAGAATGATCGTGAACAGTACCGCGTAGCCGAAGGAGCCGACCCCGCAGGCAAGGCCTGAAGCCATGGTGAACAGGACAAAGGTGATATCCTTCGGGTCGCCGGGTGCGCTGCGGAAGCGGATGATCGAGAAGGCTCCGGCAAGACTGAAGGCACGGGCTACGTTGCTGCCAATGAGCAGGATGATGATGGCCACAATCACCGGCAGCAGGACCATCGTGAGCGTGAAGCTTTGCGAGTATCCCCCCGGATTGGTCTTCATATAGGTCAGGCTGATAATGCCGCCGAGTACAATCGATATCACAATGGTTAGAATAGCATTGGTGAAGGTTAATTCAGTACTGGTTAGCGCGGCGGAGAAAATAGAGTCAAGCATACAAGGCACTCTCCCTTTCGATTTTGCTGTCCTTCAGCATTTTTTTATATTCATTGCCGTATTTGGAGAAGCTGGTGCGGTACATCTGGTGCTCGGAGAGCATTTGTGCCAGCCAGACCGGAATCGTCTTCTCGGCCTTCACTTCCATCAGCCATTGCCCCTGGGGCATCAGGTATTCTCCATGCGTGCCGTGCTCCAGCTTCAGATCGTACCGGCGGCTGCGGATGTTCGTGTCGAAGGTGATCCGCAGATCGCGGTTGTTTTTGCAAAAGAGTGCCTTGCGTTCAT
This sequence comes from Paenibacillus sp. S150, assembly GCF_019352175.1. GTDB lineage: Bacteria > Bacillota > Bacilli > Paenibacillales > Paenibacillaceae > Paenibacillus_AQ. The sequence continues at coordinate 11,230 of NZ_JACBYI010000037.1, read as the reverse complement.
AGGAGAGATACACCTTGGGCACCAGATCATAACGGGACAGCAAATACTTGATTTCCTCAATCACCTGCTTGTTCATGTAATCCTTGAATTCCGGCTCCACGCCTGTGGCGACGAAATCATAAGCCTCTTGCAGCTCAAGCGAAGTTCTTCTTTTGTTGACCAGGCCGAACACCTTTTTCTTGATCTCCAGATACACCTTGGTGTCCTGGTTCGGAATGCCGTAGGCTCTAAGCCGGAGCTTTTCCTTATATTTGGGCTTGGCCAGGCTGCTGCGGATCAGAGTGTCATGGGCAGTGTCATAATAGAGATTCGTAATGGAGTAGAATTCATGCTGCTTGTTGTGATCGTCCGGCTCCATATACTTGAGCAGGTCGTTGTAAAGCTTCAGGTAAGCTGCATGATCGAACAGATATTTGTTCTCGTATCGGTTGAATACCTCAATTGCCATAAGGGCCATATCCTTTCATATTGGAGTGCTTTTAAAAGTTTCAGGAGTGCTGTATGTGTGTGTGCCTTGTGTGTCTCGCTTGCTTATGAATGTATCTTAGCCTTGGAACCTTTAACGAAGCTTAAATGGATTTACATTCCCCTGATATTTTTTACACCCCGTTAACAAACAGGAGGCTCCGATTGAATTCCTTCATCTATAGCATTGTTGGCGGATATAACCCGGTTAAGGTTGGTTAAAGGTAATCTTGCTATAATGACTTAAGGAATAAGCAAACTTTATGTGCAGAGGATGGGCATACCCATGAGAATATTAATAGTGGAAGACGAAGTGCATCTGGCGGAAGCCTTGACCCAAATATTGAAGAAGCAGAATTATTCGGTGGACGCGGTCCATGACGGCAGAGCGGGACTGGATTACGCCGAGAGCGGGATCTATGATCTGCTGCTGCTGGATATTATGATGCCGGAAATGGATGGAATCAGCGTGCTGAAGAAGCTTCGCAGCGACGGCGTATCCACTCCGGTGATCATGCTGACCGCCAAGGGAGAGATTACAGATATGGTGACGGGGCTTGATTATGGGGCCGATGACTATATCGCCAAGCCCTTCTCGTCAGAGGAGCTGATGGCCCGGATACGGGCGGCGCTGCGCCGCAAGGGCGAGGTCATCCCGGATGATACCCTGAAGCTTGGGGATATGGAGCTGAATACGGCGAATCTGAAGCTTACCGTCAAGGGCAAGGAGATGAAGCTGAATCTGAAGGAGAATGAGCTGCTGGAGCTGCTGATCTTGCGGAAGCAGGCGGTGACCTCGAAGGAGCAGATTATCGAGAAGCTGTGGGGCTTCGACTCGGAGGCGGAGCATAACAATGTGGAGGTCTATATTTCGTTTTTGCGGAAAAAGCTGGCGTTCCTGAATTCGGAGGTACGCATTAACACCATCCGGAACGTAGGTTATGTATTAGAGGTGACCGGCTGATGTTCAAAAAGCTCAGAAACCGGTTTCTGATCGTCAATCTGGCAACGATCTCGGTGATGATGCTGATCGCCTTCGCCTCCATCTACGTGATTACGTACCGGAATGTGCAGAGCGATATTAATATGGATCTGCACCGGATTGCCGACTATCAGCAAAACGGTCCCGGCGAAGCGGCCGGCCGCCCCGGCACTGGCGGAGGAGGAGGCGCACAGCCCAAAGACAACGGTCCTATGGGTGACGGCAACCAGCCGCCGGAGCGCTCCATTTCCTTCACAGTGCAAACCGACGCGAACGGGACCCTGGTAGACAAGGAATCCAAATTCACGATGGACGATGAGTTCTATGCCGCTGCGCTTAAGGAAGCCCTTGGCATAGGCAAGGATACCGGACGGTTCACCCTGGATGGCAGCCGGTGGATCTTCACAGTCAAGCATACGGCGGACGGGGAGATAATCGTCTTCCTGGACATCACGGCCCAGCAAAAAATCCTCACCAACCTGATCTACACCTTCACCGCCGTTGGCCTGCTGATGCTGATCATTCTCTACTTCACCAGCCGTTTCTTCGCTAACCGCTCGATTGCACCGGTCCGGGAGGCTTTTAACAAGCAGAAGCAGTTCATTGCCGATGCCTCCCATGAGCTGAAGACGCCGCTGACGATCATCAATACCAATGCCGATGTGCTCCTGTCGAACAGCAACGACACGATCCGCAATCAGGCGAAGTGGCTGCAGTATATCAAGTCGGAGACGGAGCGGATGACGCGGCTGACCAACGATCTGCTGTATCTTACGGAAATGGACGACTCGCGGACAGGCATGATCCACAGCAGGTTCAATATGAGCGATGCGGTGGAGAATATCATCCTGACGATGGAAGCCGTAATCTTCGAGAAGAATGTCTCCTTCGACTATGATATCGAACCGGGGCTGGCCATACAGGGCAACAGTGAGCAGATCAAGCAGGTGGTGATGATCCTGCTCGACAACGCCGTGAAATATACAAACCCCAAGGGCTCAGTCAAGATCACGCTCAAAAAACAGAATAACGACGTGCTCCTGTCCGTCTCGAATACCGGGGAGGGCATCGCCGCCGAGCACCTGACCCGCATCTTCGACCGCTTCTACCGTACGGATACATCCAGAGCGCGCAAGCAGGGCGGCTACGGCCTCGGCCTTGCCATCGCCAAATCGATTGTCGATCAGCACAAGGGCAGGATTTACGCCAAGAGTGTGGTCGGAGAGTCTACGACGTTCTATGTGCAGCTGCCTTGAGCGAGATCACAGGCCGGGCAGTGATCCAATTAGTGGCAGATGGCAGGCTGGGGCTTGGGGCTTCCCATGCATGAAATCATCCGGCAAAGGTCAACCTAATGCTTAGCGTTCATCTTGGGCGCGTTAATCTTAGGAGGCGACTATCGAATGGCGAAGCCGGATAACCGTGCAGACAATGTTGAACATCTACAGCAAAGCATACAGAATACAGAGCAGAACCTAAATGAAGCCGAGGGCTATTTAAGCGAATTCGCCTCGGAAATCAGCAGCGAAGAACGGAGACAAATCGAAGAAAAGAACGAACGCCGCAAGGACAGCCTCCAAGGCTTCCGTGAGGAAGTGAAGGACGAAGCAGCGCATTCCAAGGAGGAATAGTTCAAACCAAACGGCGGTTCACCCCGGTATTCCGGGCTGGACCGCCGTTTGGTTTGGGTTAGAAGGAAACTGCATTGCGGACCTTGGCAGCTCCATCCGTGTAGGGTACCTGTTATGACTATTTCAGGAGGCAACAAACGGTTCATCTCCTATAGATGAGCTGCTTGGAGAATTATCCTTTCTCCCCCGGCCCGTTCCCCAGCCTGGCCCGCATCTCAGCATACGCTTCTGGAGTGCCTACATCCTCAATAGTGCCCTGAGTATAGTAGGCCCGGACTTCTTGGCGGGAATGCAGCCATTCAGGAAAATAACTCGGCGCATCCGGGTTGCCGCCCTCGGCGAGATAACGCGAGAACAGCGGCAGCGTAGAACGCTTATAGATGTAGAGCGCAAATACACCAATGTTCGTCCGGGGCTTCTGCGGCTTCTCTTCCAAAGAAAGGACCCGCAGCTCCGCATCCAGCTCGGCCACCCCGACACTGCGCAGCTCTCCAATATCGTCCACCGTCCGGACCAGAATACAGTCTTTGTCCACCGAATGAAAATAATTCAGATACCCTTCAAGGCCAAAGCCGAGCACATTATCGCCCGCCAGCACCAGCAGATCATCCGCCAGCCGTTCCCGTTCAATGACAAACTGGATATCGCCAATCGCGCCTAACCGCCCCTCAGGAGTAGTAGTGCCGTCATTCAGAATACGGATCGGCTTCGCACCCCTATACTGCCGATGCCACTGCTCAAAAGCGCGGAAAAAGCGCTCATTCGTCACAATAAGAATCTCCGTAATTTCCTCCAGCACCTCCAGACGGCCAACCAGCAGATCCAGAATTGTACGGCTTCCTTGTACCGGCAGCAGCGGCTTCGGCGTGTCTTGGGTTAACGGATAGAGACGGGTCGCATACCCTGCAGCCAAGATTAAGGCTATCATCCCTCATCGCTCCTCTGCCTGGAAAATATGTCCCTTTACTATATACTACCGGGACCAGCCAGCCAAGCCCACCGCCGCTGCACTCTCAGGATAATTATGGTAGAATTATGCAAAGTCCTGCTTTGGAGGTTTATAACAAAAGGATTGTTTCTGAATGGAGGAAAGAAATGAAGCGGTTCCTGAAATCGAAGTCTTTTCTGATTACATCCATCCTGTGTAGCCTGCTGTTCATTATAAATATAGTAGCCACTCCTGACAGCACGGCATCTGACATTGCACTCAGTTTGATCAAATGTTTATTGGCGGGTGTAATTAGCGGATTTGTTTTTGGCGGAATGATCTTTCTGCTGCTGAACAAGAAAACCACTTGACCCTCAGCCACAGGCCTGCGCAAGTTCCGGTATCTTCAAAACAACTTGACCCAGACACTCCGTCAGCACCTCATGATATCGCCGGGCCTGCTCTTCAGTGACCCCTTCACGCAGTGTTTCGAACAGCGCCAGGCAGCGCTTGAAATCCCCGTCATGCCTGGACTGGTGAGCCAGCACCAAAGACTGTATCGTCCAGTCCAGCGCCTCCGGATTATCCTGAAGAAATCGCGCATACCCTAACCTTTTAGGAGAGGTGATTACCATGACAGACTTACGGAGTACAGTCGGAGACAGAATTCGGGCTATAAGAAAAGCAAAGGGACTAACACAACAACAGTTAGCGGAACTATCCAACTTGGATGATGCATACATTGGGGCAGTAGAACGCTGCGAAGCGTAGAGCAATTGATGAAATATGCAGTTACTGTCAGTGAGTTGAGTGCAAAACAAATTGATACATTGAAGAGAGTTGTTAGAGAGGTGCGGGGAGCTTTCAAGGATTAAGCATGAACGAGGTGATCACATGAATTTACCCGAAAGAGCCGGCAATCGGATACGAGAGCTTAGAACAGCAAAAGGATGGACACAAGAACAACTGGCCGAAGCAGCATCGCTTCATTACAGTTACATAGGTGGAGTAGAACGGGGCGACCGGAACATTTCTTTGGAGACACTGGAGAAAATAATAGCTGCCTTCCAAGTTCCCGCTATAGAAATTTTCCGTTTTGGGGATGATACAGACCACCGCAAAGCGTTAGATGAACATATGACTTTGATCTGTGATAGGAGTACAGCGGAAATAGCAGCACTCACTAAGATCAATCGGGAAGTAATTGCTGTGCTTGATCTGCCCAGAACCTCCATCGGAGGATCAGAAGATGGCGCTTAGTGTACTGAAGTCTGTTATCGAGTGGAACGAGAAGAAGCATAACCTTTAGATAATACTGCAAAAACCAACCCCGTTTAATATCGATATTGGTTTCCCCCTCGCCGCTAGTAATTAATGCCCTCTTTACCTTTGGAAAAGGCGATTACTTTGACAGACCTGAGGAATACAATCGGCAGTATGTGCGAGGCGTACTCACCCCCATTCCGATCCTTGAAATGTATTAAAAACCGCCCCCAAATAATCTTCCGATTATCTGGGGGCAGCCCTTTTACCGTCTATTCACTTTTAAATCCCATTCCCGTTCCTTGCCTTCCCTCTTCCATCCTACTTACCAGTTATTCCCCGACCCCGACACCGTAAAGCTCGCCGAGGTATTCAGGAACTTCCCGGATGGTGCACCTGTTACCGTGTTATTGTTGAACACCGAGGTTCCGGTGGCGGTGCCTTGGACGTATACGCCGTAGGTTCCGGCGTTGATAATAGTATTCGAAGCATAAGTCACCGAGATGTTCGGTGCCGGTTCTTCGATGAAGATGCCCGAGTAGGTGCTGTCTTGGAGCGTGTTGCCGGATACGGTTACGGCCAGGTTCTGGGCCTTGCCGTTGTTGTTCAGCCAGTAGGCCCAGATGGCGCCGATCTGGTAGCCGTAGTCGCGGTGGGCGGAGCCGGTGCGCAGCAGCATGTTGTTCTGGATGGTCAGGGTTCCGGTCATGGACGGCGGATTGAAGTTCGTGCCGAAGGCGATCCCGGCGCCTGTCCGCACGGTATCTGTGAGCAGGTTGCCGATGATTTTGTTGTCCTTGCCGCCGTAAATGGCGATGTTGTTCGCCAGGGTTGGAATCTGTACGGTATTGTAGCTGAACGTATTGCTGGTATTCAGATACGTGTCGGACCACATGGCCATTCCGTCGTCTCCGGTGTTGCGGACAGAGTTATTGGTAACAGTGGAATTGGCGGTGCCATAGTGGAGGTTGATGCCGTCCGCCCAGACATTTCTGACTCTGGAGTTCGAGATGGTGACGTTATTCGTCTGGTTGGTGAACCAGAAGCCTACCTTGCCATGCTCAATCCACAGATTGTTCATGATGGAGTTGGTGCCGTTGCCTTCCACCCCGGACACGCCGTTATAGTCGTCACGGATCAGGTCATTGGCGCTGATCCTGAAGTCGGACAGGGTAACATTGCCGCCCCGCAGGTAGAAGCCTGCATAATTGCCGGACAGGGTGGAATACCAGACCCCGGCCCCTTTTACGGAAACGCCGCTGTCCAGATAGAGTCTTGTTCCCGTGCTGTTATACCCCGCGCCCCGGGTTCCTGTGTTCAGAGTGAAGCTGCCTGACGGAATCCACACGCCCTTGTAGGTGCCGCCGGAGTTCTTGACTGCATTGATTGCGTTATTGATGGCTGTGGTATCATCGACACCATCATTCGCTACCGCGCCATAGCTGGTGATGGACACATAATTCGAAGGCATGGTTAATGCCGCGGGGATAGCTTCGGTTTCGATCAGATCCACCGTTACGCCCGCAGTGGAGCTGAAGTTCAGGTTCGATGCATTTCTTTGCAGCCTGATGACGGTTCCGGCCGGATAGGATTTATCCAGCACTACGGAAACCTCGTCATACATATGAGCCGGTGTGGTAGAGGCGGCATTCGGATTGTTGGACCAGCGGATCTCTCCGCCTTCGGTTCCCCATTCCCCGTAATTCCAGCTGTATTTGGAGGTCAGATTAATATCCTTGAACAGGGCTCCGCCGATGTACATGCTGATTGCAGAGTCGATTCCGGTTCCGGCTGCATTGTCCGGGATGGAGTATCTTACCGTTACGCCTTGGGCTGCTTTGGCAAGGGTAATCTGTACGTATTGGCCTGCAGCTGTAAGCCTAACCGCTTTGCGGCCGGAAGCCTCGGAAGCGATATTGCCTGCCGTTGTGGAGGAACCGATAAGCGCTCCGGTGTAGGCTGCATTTTCTGCTTCATAGGTGTCATACGGCATAGACGCTCCATACGTACCTGGTGATGGTGTAGGCGTTGGAACCGGAGTGGCGGTCGGCGCTGGTGTAGGCGTTGGGAGCGGGGCAACCGCTACGCTGATTCTATCCAGGTTCACATTGCCGGTGTCTGTCGTGTCGTATTTGTACATGACCGTATTGCTGCCTGCATTCAAGGCAACGGTATCCAGCTTCGTAGTCCAGGTATCCCAGCTGGCTGTTGCGGCCAGCTGGGTCTGGCCGACCTTGATCCCGTTCACGTACAGACTTAAGGTCTGCGCTGCTGAAGAACCATTGGCATAGCGCAGGGTGATATCATAGTTGGCGGCGGAGGCTGCGCCCACGGTGAATTTTACCGAGGCATTGCCCTTGTTCGCATCCGTGAATCCCCCCACAAAACCAGATCCGCTATAGCCCGTATGATCCGTTGCAATAACTGCACCGCCTGCAAGGGTTGCCGTCTCCGCCTCATAGGTTCCCGCCGGTGCGGCGGTTGGCGCAGGAGTAGCGGTGGGTACTGCCGTCGGTGTGGCCGTTGGCACTGGAGTTGCCGTAGGCGTAACTGTACCGGAGCCGTACACTTCAAGCTCCGCTACCTGGCCTGCGGCAGAACCTGAATTAGCGGTTATGTTCACTCTTACATATCTTGCGGAAGCCGCTGTAAAAGAAATCGAGACCGTATTATTCGAGGTTGGATTGAAGGTATAGGTCTGTGAAGCTGATAATGTGCTGTACGTGGTGTTATTGGTGCTGCCCAGAATGGAAAGCGTCTGCGTCCGGGTTCCCCAGCCCGCCGGGAGCTTCAGCACTGCGGTTCCCACATTTTGCGCACTGCCCAGATCTACAGTCAGCGTGCTCGGATAAGCATTCGCCGCACCTTCATAGTAAGTTGCAGCATTCCCGTCCACCGCGTTGGCCGCTGGGAAGCCGGAGAACGTATTGTTTGCGGTGACGCTTTTGTTGAGGGCCAGATTGGTTCCGAGGGAGGCATCCAGCACGATGTTGTCCAGATTCACATTGCCTGTGTCGGTCGTATCGAATTTGTAGGTGATGGTGTTGCTGCCGGAATTCAGCGTTATATTCTCTGTTTCCGTTGCCCAGGTATTCCAGTCGGAGGTCGCCGGAAGGGATATCTGTCTCAGCTTGGTGTTATTAATGTACAGGCTTAAGGTCTGCGCCGCACCTGAACCGTTTGCGTACCTCAAAACAGTCGTATAGCTGCCCGCCGCGGAAGCGCTTACGTTAAATTTCACAGAAGCATTGCCTTTATTGGCATCGGTATACCCGCCTACAAAGCCCGTTCCCGTATACCCTGTATGGTCAGCCGCAATAACGGCTCCGCCTGCAAGGGTCGCGGCTTCCGCTTCATACGTTTGCGCCGCCGCAGATACAACATGATTCCCCAGCGGAAATTGCAGCACCAGCAAGGATAGAACCAGTACGTACGCTAAGAGCTTGTTGCTCCTTAACCTTCTTAACATGTCATTACCTCCATTGTGTTCATAATTTGACTCACTCCTCCGTTCTTCCTGGTGTACGCTCCTTTCGGCAAAGGAAGGAAGGCGTGCGGAAAACTGCTCCGTTACCTTGATTGTAGAAATCCGCCGCTCTGCCTGCTACTAATCTGGTGACCTTTATAGCAAGGATTGTGACATTGATGGAAGACCGGGAGGGTGAGAAGGAGATTTTTGCACAATGGATAGCTGGGTAGAGGAATAATCTTGAGCTGCCGGAATTAAGCGGGGGCGGCAACGGTTCGGGCTGCGCCAGGGCAGTGCTTGAAATTTCCATCCTGCCATATTCCTAATAATTTTCCCCGCGATAGTAGCGCTCAAGCTTATGCTCGAGATGAACGAGTTGAGCTTTTTTCTGTTCAATTTCGTCCAAAAGGGCTTGCTTCTGGTCCTGAATAAGCTTGATCCTCTCCGGCAGAGTGGATGTTCCCGCTTTGACCATGTCGTGGTACTTCTTAATCTCCTCGACACTCATTCCCGTTTCCCGCAGACATTTAAGAAATACCAGCCAGTTGATCTCCTGTTCGGTATACAGCCGGTTGTTCTGTTCGTTGCGGACCGCAGGCTCCAGAAGGCCTTTCCGTTCATAAAAGCGAATCGCTCCTATATTTATCCCTACTTTATTGGCGACTTGTCCTATCGTAAAAATCTTCATCACTCCCTGACCTTTAGTGTTGACCTACACCTAGTGTAGCATAGTAAGCTAGGAATTGTTGATAGCTACAAATTTACGGAAAGAGGGATAACAATGACCAAAGTCGCTTTTGTAACAGGTGCCAATAAAGGGATTGGATTCGAAATCGCAAGACAGCTCGGGGAAGCGGGCTGGAGGGTATTGCTTGGCGCACGCAGCCCCGAACGGGGAGAAGCGGCAGTATCTGAGTTAACCGGCCGAGGACTGGACGCAGCGTTCCTCCCTATTGACATGACGAATCTGGACAGTATTGAGCAGGCAGCCGGGACGATTCGCAGCCGGTATGCCGGTCTGACGCTCCTGATTAACAATGCCGGCATGCCGGGGGCGTTCTCGGGTTCATTCAGCGAGACCCGGGAGGAGCATTTGCGGAACGCATTTGAAGTGAATTTCTTCGGGACCTTCCGTCTGAACCAGCGCCTGTTTCCACTAATTAAAGAGAATGAAGGGACGATTGTGAATGTCTCAACCGATATGGCGTCGCTTCACTTCATGCAGAGTTCCGAATATGCGCTGAATGCGTTTGACTACAATTCCTCCAAAACGGCAAACAATGCAATGACGGTCTCTATGGCCCTGGAATTAAAAAACAGCAAAGCCCAGGTCTTCGCCGTAACTCCGGGGTTCACTAAGACGGACCTGAACGGGAATGCAGAAGGCGGGAAATCCAAAGAAGCCGGGGCGGCCATTATCGTAGGCTATGCCACGGACGGGAAGCGCCATAATGGAGAGTTTTTGGATGTGAGCGGGGTTTATGCCTGGTAATTCACCTGAAGACTGCCTCTACATTTAATCCTATCGAGTAGGAGAGGGCGGCAAGCCTCCGTCCTCTCACACCACCGTACATGCGGGTCCGCATACGGCGGTTCCAAAAGGTTAACCAAGCTCCAAGTAACATGAAAGTAAACTTTTCAGCCCTTTCGCTTCCCAATAGGAAGTCGGAAGGGCATTATTCGTGTTCCGGGACATTTCCCACGCGCCTCGCCGCGAGTTGGCCATCTTCAAACAAGCCCACTTGGGAACCCCGAGTGCCCGAAGCTCACGGATTCGTGTACGTACTCGTTTCCACTGTTTCCACAGACACCTTCGAAGTCTCCTTCGAATCCACTGGTCCAGCGTTTGGAAGTGTGTCTTCGCCGGGGCTAGACGGAAATAACCGAGCCAGCCCATCAGATACCGGTTTAGTCGACTTATTCGCTCTTCCATGGAAATGGACCAGGTCCGATTCGTTAGCTCCCGAATCCTTTCTTTACATGCGTTGAGACTCTTCGGTGCGATTCGAATCGTTGCCTGTTTCTGGCTCAGGAAACTGAATCCTAGGAACTTTCGGTGCCAGGGTCTAGCTACCGCACTTTTCTCCCGGTTCACTTTTAGGTTTAGCTTTCCTTCTACAAACCGGCTTTCCGATTCCATGACCCGTTCCCCTGCCCGTTTACTCGCCACCAAGATGTTGCAGTCGTCTGCATAGCGTACAAAGCGCAGCCCGCGTCCGGTCAGTTCCTTGTCCAGGTCATCCAGTAGAATGTTTGCCAAAAGCGGACTGAGCGGCCCCCCCTGCGGCGTTCCTTCTCGGCTGTGTTCCCATTTTCCATTCACCATGACTCCGGCGTTCAGATACGCGCGAATCAGGGTCAGTACTCTTTTGTCCGTCACTTTCCGCGCCACTCTTGCCATCCGCATGTCGTGGTTTACCCGGTCAAAGAATCTCTCAAGGTCGAGGTCCACAACCCATCTCAGGCCGTTTTGAATATATCTTTGGGCTTGT
>NZ_JACBYI010000036.1 GCF_019352175.1 Paenibacillus sp. S150 | reverse complement strand
CCCACTAACGCTTGCGAAAAAGGGGATGCAGGGAGAATTAAGTTCACTTTTTCCACTTGGGCTTCCCGCCGGGTGGTTTCAGCAGGCCGTCTTACACCTGAAATCCCAAACAGCTGCACTGTCCAGTCAAGGACGGTATAGCCGTTTTGTTTTTGTTAGCCATATAGCTTGAAGTGTAAAATCTCTATGGAGGTGTTTCTACGATTATATAGTTTATGAGCTGCATCTCTGAATAATGTAGCTCTTCTTGCCATTTTCAGCAGACTGCGTTTTATCAGACTGCCATTGTCCAGTGTAATGCTGTTAAAAAGCTTTGCGCAGCCGTATAAAAGAAAAGAACTCCCAAAGGCTGCCCGGCAGATGGACACCTGCGTGGAAGTCTGAAAATGAGGTGTTCCGGTATCATTTGGAGATAGAAATGCTGTTGGTAAGAAGATGTGACAGAGACTATTGCAGCGCAGGCTGGTACCATACTTTTGCCGGAGTTCCGCTAAAAAGAGAAAAGAGTAGTTAAATATATATCTTGCGGATCAAGTATAGTCTTTATTGATTAAAAGAATACTAAATTCTGTATTAACAGAAGATTTATATTGCTATACTCTATTGAGTTTGATATAATATATTTTGTTGTCAAAAGAACATTATCTATATGGCTCGTTGGTCAAGGGGTTAAGACACCTCCCTTTCACGGAGGTAACATGGGTTCGAATCCCATACGAGTCACCATAACATTTTTGAGTTCTGGGATGGGAATTCATAGGGTCCGCTTACGCATCGGCTTCGTGAGGAATACATCGCAATCTCGTAAGATAGTGAAGAGTATCCCATACGAGTCACCCTTTCGCTTTTGAATTTTCGAATGTTAAGCTAAAGTTTTCTGCACTGGTAATAATAACGTTTGCATTTATTACTTAGTTGTGTTATGATCATTAAGTTGCTTCTTTTAATGGAGGCTTAGCTCAGCTGGGAGAGCATCTGCCTTACAAGCAGAGGGTCGGGGGTTCGAGCCCCTCAGCCTCCACCATATGAGTTTTTGAGTTCTCAAATGAATAGAAGTTATTATTACTGACGCGGGGTGGAGCAGCCCGGTAGCTCGTCGGGCTCATAACCCGAAGGCCGCAGGTTCAAATCCTGCCCCCGCAACTTATTTCTAAAAAATGAAGATATGTTTTGTAGCGTACTCCGATTATTTTCCGGGGACGCCAGTAGTTCTTTAACGGGGAACCGTGGTGTAGTTGGCCTAACATGCCTGCCTGTCACGCAGGAGATCGCGGGTTCGAATCCCGTCGGTTCCGCCATTATTAAATTGCTTCAAGGTTACGACATAAGAAACAAATGTAATACATACCGTGTGCGGACGTGGCTCAGCGGTAGAGCATCGCCTTGCCAAGGCGAGGGTCGCGGGTTCGATTCCCGTCGTCCGCTCCATAATTTTGCGCCCTTAGCTCAGCTGGATAGAGCGTTTGACTACGAATCAAAAGGCCGGGAGTTCGAATCTCTCAGGGCGCGCCATTTCATACTTCACGCATTATCCGAGTGACCTGAGACAGATTCGAACGAAAGTGTTCGTTGGAGCTTAAGCTTCGTGAGCATCTACTTCGCAACCGGGCATGTAAATGACCGTATCTTTCAGGGTGCGCCATTAATACTTCACACATTATAATACTTCACGCATTATCTGACCTTAAACTTTCATATTTTACCGGTGTGGCGGAATGGCAGGCGCGCTCGACTCTAAGTCGAGTTCGCAAGCCGAGGATTTAATCGCTAAAGCCTTGGTATTACTGAATTTTTTGAAATGCTTTTAAAAAGCTTTCTCCTTACGGGAGGACATTAGTCAGTCAGATAAGATATACATTATGCCGATGTGGTGGAATTGGCAGACACGCCGCACTCAAAATCGAGTTCGTAAGTCGAGGATTTAACCGCTAAGGCCTTGGTACTACTGGATTTTAAGATGTACTGATTTCAAGTTCTCTCCTGTAGTTCTCTCCTTTTTCTGAGAAAGGAAAATTAACAGTTGAAGAATTTATATTATGCCGATGTGGTGGAATTGGCAGACACGCCGCACTCAAAATGCGGTGCCGAGAGGCTTGCCGGTTCGAGTCCGGCCATCGGTATACAAAAAGGTTTATAAGATTGCTTTTCGAAGCGATTTTATAAGCCTTTTTTCATATCAGAATGCTTAAAAGTATATAAGCATTCACTCATTGCTTGGGCAGATGAGATTTTAGCACTATATTCAAGGTGTGAATAGGTATTTGCCGTTGTTGAGTAGTCGCTATGACCTAACCATTCTTGTATTTCCTTCATACCAACTCCGTTGGCTAGAAGAAGACTGGCGCAACTATGACGAAGATCATGAAACCGAATACGTCTTAGCCCTAATTTTTTCAATACAATGGGGAAATTTTGTGTGATAAAATTTGGTTTAATTCGTTTACCTATTGTATCTAAGTAAATGTAATCCAGGTAGTCCATGCAGTATGAGCCTTTGCATATTGCCCGGTCGGCCTCCTGTTGATGTTTAAGACTTACAAGCAACTCATAGAAGGCATCTACAAGCGGTAATGTGCGTCGGCTAGCTTTGTTCTTTGTTCTATCTTTCTCAATCGTGATGAGTTTACCGTCAAGCGATCCACTTGTGACTGTGTGCTTTATCGTTATCGTACGGTTTTTTAAATCAATGGCTGACCACTTTAACCCCACCACTTCACTTCGTCTTAGTCCATAAAAGGCGGCAAGGATGACTCCAAGCTCGATATTAAGACCTTTAATGTTTTCGAACAGCTGATTCATTTCATTCGCATTATAAAAGTTGGCAACAAACACATTCTTCTTTGGGCGTTCAACAAGATCTGCGGGGTTAGAACCAATAAGTTCTGTTTTGACTGCATATTGAAGTGCTTTACGAATATTTGCATGATAATGAATCACCGTATTGGCAGACACGCCTCTGACTTGCAATTCATGCTGGTAGAAATCCTGTATATGCTGTGCTTTTAGTTCATGGAGCATTACCCCTTTTTCTCTGAAATACGGGGCCACACGGCCCTTTACCGCGTTTGTATAGGAGATGAAGGTGATTAGCTCTACACTGTGTCTCATGATCTCAAGCCAGTTCAGCATAAAGTCTGAAAAAAGAATTTGTTCCTCGTCAGTGTGTTCTTCATTAGTTGCTGTCTTTTTAACTTGCTCTTGTTTAACGTCTGCTGCTTGATCAAAATTCTGCCGCGCTATCAATAACATCCCTTCAGCTTTCTTTTTGTTTCCTTTCACCGTAAGTCCAGTGGGAATCCACTTGGGCTTGCGCTTGCCTTGGTCATCTTTGCAATTCAAGACGATATAAAAAAGTCCCTTCTTTTCTTGTAGGTGGCCTGCTACCATCATATTCCCTCCTTGGGTTAGCAGCCCTGAACTACCTACCATTGACACTTTAAATATAACACGATACAATAAACAATTCAATGCATTAAAGCGTCAGTGTTGGGAAGTGGAGGCGAAATCATTATCTGCTGAAGGTAGGAGATTACACTAAGTTTAGGAATTTTGTATGTTTTTCCGATTCGGAAATGTTCAATGCGATTAGCTTGCAATAATTTATAAGCAGTTTTTGTGCTAATGTCGCCGAGCATATTACACATTTGTTCAACGGTTACGACATCCGGGTACTCCAGAAACATGAGAGTTAAGAGATCAGTAGAAGTTGAATTTTCCTGACAATAATCGGGCATAGAGAGTCTCCTTTCCCTGAAATACTGGTATGTATGTTTATGAGAAAAACAGAAAATAATGGGTGGTCCATGTGCATAGTAGTACAGAGAGCCCTCTTTCAACTTTTCCACTCCTATCATAAGATAAAGAAGCCTATTTCAAGCTGCCGATAGTTGCACGGCATCATAGCTCCGATCATTATTGAAGCTCCCCCTCATCCGAGCGGGCTACCCCCAATGCAGTGACGCTGGCCGGGCAGAAGTATCATGATCTCTCTTGCGGGTTATGGCGAACAACCCACTACAGATTGCTTTTAAGGCTGGAAGTAAGTCGCTCGTGCTTTGGCCTTCAATTCAGGTTAAAGGGCTTAAAGAGGCCATAGGCAGTCTTGGCGTTTCCACTTAGGTCGCTACCTACTATTCGCAGGCGCAAGAGGAAGGTACTTGAAATAGGGCATATGAAATTTTCATAGAACAATTAGGAGAATAACTTTCATAAGCTTCCGTTTTTTTCTCCTACATAGTAAATGGGAAGTTGTCCTATAAAAAGCAACTATATAGGACGCAATTAATAAAGGACCAAAGTCATTCCAATCGCCAAATCGGGTAATGAATAGTAACTCAACCCAAGGCGGCGATGAAGATGGATACCAAAGAAATCGAACGACTGAATTCAGCGATGAAACAAGCTTCAAATAAACGACTCTATGAGAGATATCAGGCGGTCCGTTTTCGTTTGGAAGGACATACGTTCGATGAGATCGGTGAGCTCCTAAGCCGCGGGCGTCATACCCTCAGCCGTTATTGGCATTCTTACCAGTCAGAAGGCTTGACCGGTCTAAACATGGATCATTCCCCCGGACAACCGACAAAACTCTCGGAGGAGCAGCGTCGTCAGTTAGCTTCCATGCTGGAGCAGCACCAACCCGCCGATGTAGGTTTTGAAGCTAGGTACACCTAGACACTTCCGCTGGTGGCAGAGTGGTTTAAGCGAGAGTTTGGTGTGAAAATGAGCGTACGCGGAATTAGTGCGATGCTGAAGCGAATGAACTTCAGCTTTACCAAAGCCACCTATACCCTTGCCAACGCCAACGAAGACGCCCAAATCTTGTTCAAAAAGCATACCTTCGTAGAGCTCAAGAAGCAGATGGAGGCTGAAATAATCGACCATCTGCTCTTTGAGGACGAATCCATGATTCGCTCCTATCAAGCCTTGCAATACAATTGGTTTCCTCGTGGCAAACAACGCAAAGTGCCAACGTGCGGCAAACACGAAGGAGCCAAGTTGTTTGGTGCGATTAATTATGAAACCGGGGAGGTGCATCACCGGGAAGAAGAAAAGACTGACACAGCAGCCTTTATTCGATTTCTTCAGGATCTTCTCTCCGTTATCCGAGTGAGAAAATCGCCTTGATTCTGGACAACAGTCGGATTCATCATGCCACGGAGTTGCAGCCTTTTTTGGCGGAACATCCGCGTCTGCAACTGGTCTTTCTACGCCATATAGTCCTAACCTCAATCCAGTTGAAGGGCTATGGTTGTGGATCAAAGCTGATGTGGTCAACAACGTCTTTTTTGAAAAATTTTATAAGATTAAGCTTCATGTTAGCCAATTTATGAAGCGAATCAATAAGCAACCAATGGAAGCGAGAGATCGTCTGCTTGTCAGGTATAATCTAAATTGCGGTATATATATCTTATAGTTTTTTTAAAAATTCATTAACATTGTGCAAAATGTTACAAGCCACGCTAAAGATAAAAAGCATCTAAAACGTGGCTTGTTTCTTACTAATGATAGCGCTTAAGATCGAAACGGCGAACCGCCAAAATAAATTCTATAGTTAAGTGTTGTTTGCAATCTTCGTCAAGCAAACCATTCTTTCTAGAATATTTGTTAATAAGGGGTTCATAACGAGCTACAAGTTCTGCTTCCGCATCTCTATTACCATTTTGGGCTGACCTTATCAAATTAATAATCTCCGACATGACACTTCTCCTCCTTTTATCTCCATCTTCATGATGCAAATAAAAGGGGGCCCACGAGAATGAACAACAAGCTTATGAGTGCATTTCCAAGTGACTTTTAAGCTTCACCAGTATATTTGATTTGGTCTTGGAAATGGCTTGTCTGGTTACTCCCATACTACTTGCGATTTCCTTGTCTGTCTTATCTTCACAATATTTCAAACAAAAAATTTTCTTTTCTTTTGGACTTAGCTGTAGATCCTCAATAACTTGTGTGAAAAGTGTGTGATCATTTTCTTCCTGTAAGTGCATTGGACAGATGTTAAGACTAATATTCAATTCGTAAGTAACTGCATCAAGTAATGCAATATGAGAGTAATCGTGGAAGAGTTTCTTGAAGTAATCACTACTTGCATGTTGAAGGGACGACTTTACATAGCTGCTAAATGCTTTTTCAACTGATTCGTCAGAATTACGGTCCTTACTCATTATTAACATCTCCTCTCACTATGTAAATGGGAAGCATGTAGAAAAAAGGCAACGAGAAAACAAAAATTATAAAAATTGTAAGTGTACTATTTATTTTCGACAAAAAAACATCCCTCCTGAAGCTAAGAGACCAGGATAACCAGTTTCAAAGATTTGGAGAGGGCGGAGGAGGTGCACTGCCCTTGCTGTACAAAGATTGGAGATTATCGGAAGCCGAGAGCGTAAGGTCCGGAGTGGGGAGGTGAGACGCGTAGGCTCTTGATTCAGAGACTACGGTGTGCGATATGATGTAAGGTTCACCCATGAGCTCCTGGATTTTTTGGCTCCTTACAAAACCTAAGAATCCGGCTGTATCGAACAGGCAGTCAAGGAGCGGATAGTGTTCGTGACCGTCTGCGTGGAAACCTCCACCCTAAGGCGCTGGAAGGTCTGGTTGCGTGTACTTGCCGTCTACTGGATTCTTGCCCTGCAAGCCCTGGAGGCTCGGATTCCAAGTATTACTCTCATGCCCCACTAGTACAGCATCAGTCTTTAATTTGTGTCTAATCTGCTCGACGATTGACAGAGCTCACAAGCGCATCGTTAGATGAAATCACTCGTTTGAATCTGATGCTATTTCCTTACGTCAGCCTTCTACCCACGCCTGTGTTTCGCCAAGAGTCAACCGGCTGGCTGGCAAGGATGGTCCGCCCGGTCAAAATTGTTACTACTGATAAAACCAGAACCAAGTTGAAACGTCTATATTCACAGTTTAAGAGTTCTTGATGATGCTACGGAGATTACAGGGTATCTGCTTGCAATCCACATGGAAGAGAATGTTTGTTTATGTCGAATTATAGCGTATTATGATGTAAATTTATGTTTGATTATCTGTTTTTTAGATGCTATCCTTATATAAAGACATATCCTTTTTTTCTATTTATAGGAAGGGGCTTTATTTCATCAATCAGATATTTTTACATAAGCGATCTCAAAGATGCTCTAAAAGTGATGAAGTTCAACATCCGAAGTTGTAGTTCGCAGCTTCAGCGATTTTACTTTTTTAGTAAATTAGAAGAGAACATCTACAAAGTCAAACATTATAGGTTTTTCATTCGGAAATGTGACCCACAAGTAAACTTTCTTTATACGGAGGTTATAATGAGTTGGTACGTTTTGTTTGTTAGAAGTGGAAGTGAATGTCAAGTGAAAACGAATTTACAGAGGTTTATTGATAAAAAAGATTTGCGATGTGTTGTTCCTAAGAGAAAGATATCAGAAAAAAAATGTGGTCAAATCAGTTGCGTGGAAAAAGTCATGTTTCCCGGATACGTTTTTGTGGAAACCAAAATGAACTATTCGATGTACTATATACTTAATGAGTATCATTTAGTGCATCGTATGTTAAACTACCGAAATAAAAAAGATTTAAATAATAGTATACAAAACTCAAATAATATTTTTTTGGATTCGGAAGAACACTACTTCAAACAAATGCCTTATAAGGATATCGAACAGATCTTTGAGCTGCTTAACAATGAGGAAGTGATTGAATACTCGAAAGTTTTTATTGCGGATTCCTGTGTCAGTGTCATTTCGGGTCCATTAATGGGCAAAGAGGGAATTATTAAGAAAATTGATAAGCGTAAAAGGCGAGCAAAAGTAAGTATTAGCTTATGGGGGAGCGAGATGCTCATTGACCTGGGGATTGAAGTCCTACGTATAGGAAACCTAGATGTAAATGTGTGATTTTAAATCCGCTTTAATATTTCTGGAAAAGGATGGTGAAGGTATGGCAGTGAACCCATTTAAAAAAGGTGAAGGTAAAGCACTGGTTTACGCATCATATCAGAGACTGCTCGACCAGTGGGGAATACCTATTCAAGAAGAGGATGTTGCTACAGAATTCGGTCAAACTCATCTCATTACTGCGGGAGAGTCTAGCAATCCGCCTTTGCTGCTATTTCATGGTGTAGGCGATAACTCTGCTTTAATGTGGATTTATAATATTTCTGAATTGTCAAAGCATTTTTACGTTATTGCTGTTGACACGATGGGGGGTCCTGGGAAAAGTGAACCAAACAACAGTTATAATAAAAGCTTTGATCAGGCAATATGGATTGACCAAGTACTTCAGCATTTCAGTCTGGATATGATCAACATCGCAGGTGTTTCCAATGGGTCATATCTAGCTAGTTATTACACCATCACAAATCCTGCTAAAGTAAATAAGATGATTGGGCTGGCCGGTGGAGTCAAGGTGAGTATGCTCAAGATGATGATGCTTTTTCTGCCAGAAGCGTTGCTTCCATCATCTGAAAAAACAACAAGAAAATTACTCAGAAAGTTATGTGCACCTGATACTTCAGTTGTATTTGAAGAAAACCAAGAAATAATGTCTCATTGGACGTATTTGTTAAAATATTATAACAACAGATCTATGATGTTTCATAAGTACAAAAGCTTTACGTTAAATGAGCTTTCAATTCTGAAAGAGAAAGCGCTCTATTTGATAGGAGAGCATGACCGGTTGTCCAATTACCCTGCAGCCATTGAAGAGTTAGATAGGAACCAGATTTCTTATAAGATAATACCAAATGCAGGACATGGTATAAATCATGAACAGGCAAGTCGTATTAATCAAGAAATCATTAATTATGTTATAGGAAGCAATGCTTAATTCCTCAAAATAACTGAAGTGTATAATCGCTGTTTCGGCACGTTATGCAGTTTCAGTTGGTCATAATTGCAATAGATGTAGTGCTTCTTAGCATGAAAGGGCGAAGCTGCGCACTTTTGCAGACATAAACAACAAAGAACATCACACGGGCAGAATGAGTTCAACTTGATTCTGTAACGAGGGGTGTCTTTTTTTTCCTCTTGGTTATACTTCGTGGTTTTTACCAGGGTAAAAGTGAAGTTTTTTTGTTGACAATGTAAATATGGAGGCTGACGTGAGTTATGGCTAGATCAAGCATTACCGAGAAAATTATAGTGATTACAGGCGGGGCTTCAGACATCGGGCAGTCTATCGCAATGGAATTAATCCAAAACCGTAACAAGGTTATATTGTTGGACATCAACGAGAGCGGTTTGCAGAATGTCCAAGCTTTATTGAATCCGACGGGCGATGTGCTGATGACCCAAGCGGTAGATATGACCATTCCCGGGGAAGTTGAGCAGGCTTTTAACACCTTGTATTCCAAATATAAAAAGATCGATTATGTGTTCAATATCGTTGGGTATGGACTAGTAGGTGAGGTAAGGGATATGGGGATAGAGGATTGGAGAGGAATGATCAATACCAATCTGAACGGAGTGCTGTTTCCGACTGTTTACGCTTATGATCTTATGACGAAGCAGGGCTTTGGTCATATTGTCAATATGTCATCTCTTGGCGGCATTATCCCCTCCCCATTTAATACGGCATATTCGACGACAAAACATGCGATTGTCGGATTATCCACTTCCCTTCGCGAAGAAGGCAAATCACGTGGAGTTAAAGTGACTGTATTATGTCCAGGAGGTATTCGTACGAAGCTGTGGGATTCGGTCAGATTGATTAATCTGAAACGGGAACCTTTCAGAAAACTTGTTCCAGAAAGCTCGCTTCTTGTCCCAAAGCAAGCGGCTAAAATCATTTTGCGTCATGTGGCGAAAAATAAAGGAATCATAGTATTTCCGAAATTCGCAACCTTATCCTATTTTGTCTACAAATATATACCTGGACTTTTTAACAAGGGAATTCAAATCTCCGTCAAAAGCCTACGAGCGATCCAGGAGGAGAAGAGATGAGTGGATCATACCGGGTCGAGCCGTTGGACCAGATTATGTACATTGCTGAAAGCGGGTCTGATCAACAAATTCGTTGCTATCTCGAATTTGATGGCCAGTTGGATGAGGTACATCTGAGAGAAGCTATCTTCTTGAGTCTAGAATTGGAAGAAGTTCTTCTACATAAGCTGAATAAAGGATTCTTTAAACTTTCATGGGAAAAAATGAATGATAAGGATGTTGGTACGGTATATCACTTTCTAGAGGGTCCAGCGGATATAAATTCGGAGATAGAAGCCTTTTTTATTCAAAAGATTGATACGTGCAGAGGGCCGCAGATCCTCATTCGCTTATTCCGCAATGAAGGAAAGGATTATCTGGGATTTATTATTCATCATGATGTATCAGACAGCACGGGGTTGATGCATTATATCAAGAAGCTAGGCGGAATTTACAATCAATTGAGGAAAAATCAGAATTATCGTCCGGATTCCTACAAAAAGGTAGATCGAGGCATTCAATCCCTATTGAAGAAATATAATGTTATGGAACGCTTTAAAAGTATGCTTTCTACCTCGGATATGAAGCTGGAGACGGAAATTCATCCGTTTCCGTGGAGTAAGCCAAACGATAACAATAAAGAAAGACTGCTTCTTCACCGGGTATCACCAGACAGGCTTATTCAAATTAATGACTATTGCAAGCAACAGGGATGTTCGTTTAACGATTACTTCCTTACCGCCTTTTATAAAACTTTTTATACGCTGCGGGATCAAAAATGCAAGTTGAACTCCACTATAAATCCGCTCTTTCTGACAATCGATTTCAGGAACTATAACCGTACTTATCAAGACAATGTCATTGTAAATTTCAGTTCCGGTGTCTTGGCTCAATTAAAGGTGGAGCCACTTGCGACATTTGAAACAATCCTGGCAGAAGTGCAGCGGTTTACGAAACAGATCAAGGTGGATCTAAATAATTACTCCAAGCAGCAGGTACCAGGTGTAAACACGGTATTTATGTTGAATTCCCTTCTGAAGATGATCCCTTTCAAAGTGGTGGAAAAGATGTCCGGGGCAATGGGGAAAAATGTACTTGGCATTCCTTACTTGTCCAATGTCGGGAATATTAACCGATTTGTTGATGTTTGGGATGATCTGAAATTAGAGGATGCTTACTTTATGGGGCAGATTGTATACTATCCCAAATTTTCTCTAGTATTCTCACAGTTTAAAAATACGCTTACGATTTCAGCGGGTTTTGTTGGGGATGAAGAGGATGTCCGTATGATCAAAAAGTTGTATGAAATTCTTGATCAAAATTTAGTTCAAGCATGAATAGGAATAAACAGTCGGGTTATTAGGCAAACGGATGGGTAAGCATCCTCAAAAATTTTGGAGGTGTATTTCTTGACAACGATTCTTCAAACCAAAGATCTAACGAAAAATTACAAGGGAAAAAATGTTGTGAATCAAGTCAATATTCATGTACAGGACAGTGAGGTTTATGGTTTCATTGGTCAAAACGGTGCCGGCAAAACGACTACGATTCGCCTGATACTAAATCTTTTACAGGCTTCAAGCGGCCACGTTGAGTTATTTGGGGAAAAAGTAACGAATCAAAATATGTATAAGCATTTGCGGCGAATAGGATCAATTATTGAGATACCTGGCTTCTATTCCAATTTGTCTGCGCAAGAAAATTTGGAGATTCACCGCATTATGATGGACGTGAAAGATAAGAGTGAGATTAAGCGCGTATTGGATATTGTAAATTTAAACGAAGAAAAAACGAAGAAAGTGGCGCATTATTCGCTGGGAATGAAGCAGAGATTGGGCATAGCAAGAGCGATGCTGCATAATCCTGATTTACTAATCTTAGATGAGCCTACCAATGGGTTGGATCCTGTAGGTATCGTAGAAATAAGAGATTTGATTATTGATATCGCGAAAAAGCACGGCAAAACGATTCTGGTTTCCTCGCATATTTTAGCTGAAGTCGAAAAGATGGTAAATAAAGTCGGGATATTACACCATGGAAGATTACTGGAAGAAATTCAGAAGGAAGATTTTCAACAAAAGAGTCAAAGGTATTTGGTTTATAAAGTTAGCGATACGCAGCAATCGGTTAAGCTGCTGCAGCAGCACTTTAATTTGCAGCAAATTAATATAAACGAGGATACACTTACCATACAACTTACGGATGAGCGACTGAATGGTTCGATTACCAAGTTACTTGTTGAGAATCAAATCACGGTAATGGAAAGTAGGATGGTTACGCCTTCGTTGGAAGAACTTTTTATTAAGTTGACTGAGGATAGGGGGAATCGTCATGAGCAAGCTCGTATATCTTGAATTGTTAAAAATAAAACGATCATATATTAATCTTTTCCTCATATTGTCTATTTTTATTCCGATTTTGTTTATTGTCATTCAATATGTGATCTCCAAAGAAGATACAACATTTTTCTCTGTTATTTCCAAAAATACAAGTACTATATCTGTTACTATATTTTCAATGATAATAATATTAGCAACGTATTTAATCGCCCGGGAATATAAAGAGAATACGTTAACTTATTTGTTCGTTACGCCGGTTTCAAGAACCAAGCTGCTGTTAAGCAAGTTATTGCTATTGTTACTCATGATCGTATTGCTCGAACTGATTACTTTTGGATTACTTGCCCTTATCCATTTATTCTTGGGTGATTTCACCCTTGCTCTGGCAAGCCGGTTATTTGATGTATGGTGGATTAGCTCTCTGATGTTTTTTCTATTAACACCTGTTGTGACATACATTGTGCTGTTGAGGAAAGATTTTGTGCCTTCATTGCTCATATCGTTAGCAGGCTTCATATTTACATTCCCTTTTGTTTACCGAGACTTCTATTATTTTTTTCCACACCTGATTCCAATGGTTACGGTAACAAATTATTTGGAAAATGATGTTTCAGTAACAAGCAATGGAATGCCTTTACTTATTATGCTAGCTGTTTTTGTGGTGTTTTTATTTCTCTCAATTACAAAAATAAACAGAAAGGGTTGATGAGCAATACACAGATTAATATATGTAGAATATAAAAAACTTCTTTCCTCTAAAATACTCTGGCTCATTATTTTTGGGGCTTTTATGCCTGGTCTTATTGCGTCATTGATGCTTTTGGAGGAAAGCCATCTGGACTGGAAAGAGTTTTATCATGTAGCGATGTTCATCTATAATATTCAATCCATTCTCACATTTTCAGCTTTCGCCAGTTATGTTTGGGCCCGGGAGTATGAGGAGAATATGATGGAGAATCTGCTTTGTTATCCGTATTCAAAGCAGCATATTTTTTACGCGAAGCTTCTTATCCTGCTTCCGGTGATTTTAGTTACTTCCGTGCTCTTTGTGTTCGCTAGCCATATGGCTGCACCGTTTCTTGTATCCGGAGCCTTGGAGTTAGAGAATGTCAAAGAATTTGTATCTATTGTCGGAGTCATGGTGATTATGCATTTTTTGCTCTTACCATTCGTGCTGTTCGTTACGATGCTGTCAAGACAAGCAGTGACGGGAATAATATTAGGTGTTCTGTTTATGTTGGTATGCACAATTTTTTATTCATCTTCGTTTATTCAATATATTCCTTTTATTATCCCAATGGTGCTGGCAGATCACTTATTGGGATTTGATAAGCTAATTTTATCAGGTTACACAGTTCCGGTAATCATCTTACTGTTGACTTTTGCTTTCTCTCTTGGTGGTTGTTTATGGCTGTTGAGGTCAAACAAGATCCATATTCAAAACTAGAACCTTCATAATAAGAATCTGATGGCATAAGGAGTAAAAAATGTGTAGTATATCTGGAATTGTGAATTATTGTTTAAGCGAGGGGGAAAAGACGGCTGCGATTCGCTCGATGATGCAAATTATGCATCATCGAGGGCCGGATACGGAAGGCTACTATGTCGATCCAGTTGTTGCTCTTGGATCCACAAGACTAAAAATCGTCGGATTAACTAATGGAAATCAACCGATTTATAATGAAAATAGAACGATAGTTATGGTCTGCAATGGTGAGATTTTAAATTACCGCCAACTTAGGGAGCAATTGCAATCTTCGGGGCATATCTTTGCTACCGATACCGATGTTGAAGTACTGCTTCATCTATACGAAGATAATCCTCATGATTTTTTATCTCGTGTTAATGGTCAATTTGCGTTTGCGATCTATGATACGCGGTTAGGAGAATTGGTTCTGGGGAGAGACCGCGCGGGCATTTGCCCGCTATTTTATTATGAAGCAGAGAAATGCTTTTATTTCGCTTCAGAAATGAAGGCGCTCTTCCTTAATGTTATTCCAAAACAATTTTGCATGAATTCGCTATATGAATCTATGAGTTTGTGGAGTGTTCCTCCGCCCAATACGGTGTATCAGCAAGTTAGGCAAGTTTCTCCGGGAGAGATGTTGAGGGTCAGGATAGGCCCAAATGAGAGGGTGTCTGTGGAACGCCAACGTTATTGGAGTCTGCAGTTTTCAAAAGTCTATCAAGGCAACTTTGAAGAAGCTGTAGAAGAACTGAGGAACACTATGCTCAGTAGTGTGCAGCGGTCGCTGACAGCCGACGTACCAGTTGGGTTGTATTTGAGCGGCGGTGTAGATTCCTCGATATTGGCTTGCATCATAGCCAAGCAGCTTGGCAAAAAAATAGATACATTTTCCATTCAATTTGAAGATGATTCTCTAAATGAATCGCATTACCAGGACATGATTGTGAAGGAAACGGGCAGCAATCATCATGCGATTATATGCCAGAATAGTGACATTGCTAGATATTATCCGGAAGCGGTCAGGCATGCGGAGACCGTTCTTTTTCGGTGTGCGCCAGTACCCTTGTATTTGCTCTCCAAATCCGTACAATCACATGGATTCAAAGCAGTACTTAGCGGCGAAGGTTCGGACGAAATCTTTTGGGGCTACGATACTTTCCGAGAACTGGCGATTCGTCTTTTCTGGAACAAGGTCCCTGAATCAAAAATGAGGCCGCAATTATTCCAAAAGATATTCCCTTACTACAGCCAATATCGCAATCCCCGTTATTTTCAATTTATTAAAGCATTCTATCAAAAAGACCTTGAAAAGACGGAACAAGCTTTCTATTCCCATTTGCCGCGCTGGGCGACAAATCAAGCTTTAACCAATTATTTGTCCGGCGAGCGAATGGCTGAACTGTCTATTTCATCTTTTGGAGAGCGATTGGAAAAAAGCTTACCGAATGATTTTTTTTCCTGGTCGCATGCTGAACGGGCCCAACAGCTCGAACTCATTACTTTGTTAAACGGCTATCTGCTTTCCTCGCAAGGTGATCGTATGCTGATGAGCCATAGTGTCGAGGGAAGATTTCCTTTTTTGGATAAGGAGCTTGTCGAGCTGGCTTCCAGCCTGCATCCTAAATGGAAGCTAAATGGATTGAGAGATAAGTATATTTTAAGGGAAGCCTTCAAAGACATTATTCCCCAAGAAATTTATAAACGCAGTAAGTTTGCTTATCGCGCTCCGGATTTCAAAAGCTTTTACGATAACGATAAACTCGAGGAATATATACCGGAAATGATGAGTGAAGCTTATACCCGGAAGGTTGGGGTGTTTGACCCGGCAAAAGTAAAACTGCTTCATGAGAAAGGAGTTCGCAGGGATTTTCGCAATGTGACAAATGCAGATAACATGGCAGTCAATACGATTTTGTCAACGCACCTGTTACATCATCATTTTATTTATAAGTAACCATTCCCCAAAAAAGAGGCGAGGAGATTCAATATGAAGCAAGTGAAAGATATAGTTAGCAATTTTATCTCCAATAATTTCATTGTGAACATGGAGCAGTTGGGTGACGATGATTCATTAGTAGAAAAGGGGATTGTAGACTCGACTGGTATTATCATCCTTGTTTGTTTTGTGGAAGATACATTTCAATTTCAAATTAGTGATAGTGAAATTACGATGGATAACTTTGGGAGCGTAAATGCTATTGTGCACTATATTCAAAATCAGATAGAGAGAACTTCCGTTTAGTGTAGCCTGAATGGATTCCAGATCAAACTGGGGGGGAGTTTGTGACGTTGGCTTCTGGCTCTAAGCCATATGTTTTTATGTTTTCTGGACATGGAACGCAATATTATCAGATGGGTATTGACTATTACAGTCGTTATCCTGTCTTCAAACATTGGTTGGACACGCAAGACCAGATGATTCAGCGGGTCGGCGGTTATTCGGTGTTGGAGCAGCTCTTTCATCCGGCTAATAAAAAGAGTTATTCTTTTGATTCTATTCGCTACACGCATCCTGCAATATTTATGGTGCAATATGCATTGGTACAGATGTTGCTGCAAGACGGGATTGAACCGGATATCGTACTTGGAACGAGCTTGGGTGAATACATTGCACTGACTGTTGCAGGGGTTATCCCGCTGGAAGAGATGCTCCATCTTCTTGTACATCAGTCAGAAGAACTGTCCCTCGGCGGCCCGAATGGCGGGATGTTATCTGTCTTGGAACATTATGAAACAAGATTTAAGGAACCTGCGCTTGCGAATCATGTTGAATTGGCTGCACTGAATTATATTGGCAACTTTGTTGTAGCCGGGAAGCATGAAGAATTGATACATATAGAAACTGTATTGAAATCGATATATTCATGCTTTCGATTACCTGTAAAGTATGCTTTCCATTCGTCTTTGATGGACAAGTTTGAACAAACAAATATGGCTTATTTTCGGAAGATGAAGCTTTCTGTACCGAATGTTGCTTATTATTCGTGTGTCTACGGCAGAGAGTTGATTCAACCTGCCCAAGAGTATTTATGGGAGGTTGTTCGTAAGCCTATTTTGTTTCACGATACCATTCAGAAGCTGGAAGCCCGCGGTCCTCTATGTTATTTCGATTTCAGTCCAACAGGGACATTGAGTAACTTCGTTACTCAAATAATTGGCAAGGATTCGGATTCGGAACAGTTTCGTTTGATGAATCCGTACCAGGAACGCGGGAAGGACTATTATGCGGAGTTTAAATCAAAAATGCACAAGCCACAAGTATATTCAGGTAAGGTGGGAAAGAGTATGAATGCAATCGTATTTCCCGGACAAGGCTCACAGCGTTTAGGAATGGGAAAAGATCTGTTTCAAGAGTTCAAACCTATGTCAGAGCTTGCGAGTGGCATTCTCGGCTATTCAATCGAGGAGCTTTGCTTAAAACGGCCTGATTTGCTGGATAAGACAGAATATACCCAGCCGGCCATATATGTGGTCAATGCTTTAAATTATACGAAGATGATCAAAGAAGGCGAATCTGCATCTATGGTAGCAGGTCATAGCCTCGGGGAATACAATGCGCTACAGGCAAGTGGAGCTATTAGCTTCGAGGATGGGCTCAGATTGGTCATCAAACGCAGTCAATTAATGGCACAGGTCACAGGCGGAGGAATGGCTGCGATTATTGGATATACAGATGTGGAATTGAAACTATTGATTGCTGAGTGTGAATTACACGGACTTGATATTGCGAATCATAATACTCCAACACAAATTGTAGTAGCGGGACCAAAGGAAGAACTTGAACAGCTGGAAGAGGTTATCTCAAACAGTGGTAAAGGAAGATGCGTCCCCCTTCGGGTAAGCGGGGCATTCCATTCCAGGTACATGAGTGAAGCTAGCCGGTTATTCAATGCCCACTTGGAGAAGGTAGAATGGATGCAGCCAAACATTCCGGTAATAGCGAATGTGACAGCCGAGCCTTATGAATTTAAACATATTCAGCGTCTATTAGCTGATCAAATCAATCATTCTGTCCGTTGGACTGAAAGCGTTCAGTATATGCTAAGCGAAGGAACTACTTCGTTTATTGAGGTGGGTGGCAAAGGCATTTTGACCAGCATGATTGAAGAAATTAAGCAAGAGTTCAAGTTGCACCAATCCAAATCCGAGGTTGTATCCGGAGCTATAGAGGAAACCGCCGCGGCAATGCATACAGCATCAGT
This sequence comes from Paenibacillus sp. S150, assembly GCF_019352175.1. Lineage (GTDB taxonomy): Bacteria > Bacillota > Bacilli > Paenibacillales > Paenibacillaceae > Paenibacillus_AQ. The sequence continues at coordinate 51,975 of NZ_JACBYI010000036.1, read as the reverse complement.
GTCTAGTACGGCTAATATAAGGACTGGTCATAATCGTACAGAACCCTTGATTTACCAAGGAAGTACTGCGTTTTTAGAAGAATATAGCTTGAAGCATCCTTATGTTTGTGGCGGGATGCATTATGGCGTCTCTTCTTCCATGCTCGTTGTACGAGCAGCGAAGGCTGGAATGATGGCTTTTTTGGGGACCTCAGGCCTTACATTAGAACAAGTCAGTCAATCTATAGACGCCGTTCAGCAAGAAGTCGGCGGCGGATATGGGATGAACATTACACCGAGTTATATGGACTCTTCAATGAACGATAGACTCATCGACTTATTTTTGCAAAAGGGTATAAGCTGTATTGAAGCATCCGGGTTTATTATGATGGAGCAGGCACTGGTCAAATATAGAATTAAAGGTTTGAAGCAAGGTACGAATGGAACGGTATTATCGGAACATAAACTTATGGCTAAGTTGTCTCGTCCTGAGATTGCAGCAATCTATTTGAGCCCGGCCCCACAAAGGATTGTTGATCAACTGCTCGTAAAGGGAGAAATTAGTGAGGAACAGGCTTACTTATCGAGGAAAATAGCGATGGCTGACGATATTTGTATTCAGGCAGATTCTGCAGGCATGACGGATCGTGGAAGCTCGTTCGTGATTTTTCCTTCTCTACTGCTGATGGCTGAGCAATATCAAGCAACGTACGGATATGCTAAGCCGGTGAGGCTGGGGATTGGCGGAGGAATCGGTTCACCGGATGCGGCTGCTACAGCATTTTTGTTAGGAGCTCAATTCATCGTGACAGGCTCGATTAACCAATGTACGGTGGAAGCAAGTACTAGCGAAATTAGCAAACAATTGTTAGTCTCCGTGAATGTGCAGGATACGGAGATTGCACCGTCAGGAGAGATGTTTGAGCTTGGCGCCAAAGTACAGGTGTTGAAAAAAGGCGTCTTTTTTCCGGCAAGAGCTAATCGTTTGTATGAGTCGTACAAGTTTTATTCATCCTTGGAGGAGATGGATCCGGTATTGAAAAATCAGATTCAACATCAATATTTCGGACAGAGTTTTGAACAGATATACAGAAGTATTGTCTCAGAACGTCCTGCAGAATTGGAGCAAGCGGAAAGAAACCCGAAATACAAGATGGCACTCATTTTCCGCCACTATTTCCGTTCTTCGATTCAAGCGGCCTTGATGGGCGACCCGGCACAAAAGGTCAACTATCAAATTCCGTGCGGCTCATCGATGGGAACTTTTAATCAGTGGGTGAATGGCACGCAGTTGGAGGATTGGAGGCAGCGGCATGTCGATGCGATTGGTCTGAAACTAATGGATGAAGCCAATTGGATCATGAAAAAGCGATTGGAAAGATTCAGTCTTCATTCACTGCACTTCTCCAAGTAACAATATATGCGTATTTGGGTGTTTTACAATTATGAAACTTACTCATATAGGGAGATTATTATATGATTAAAACCGATAATGTGACCTTAAATGAAATCAAAATCTCCTTCACGGAAAAGGAGTTGTCTTTATTTGCCCGCCTTAGCGGTGATTTCAATCCCATGCATATGGATGAATTATTTGCCCGGAAGTCGCCCTTCGGCCAGCGAATTGTGTTTGGAGCATTGAGTACGATTGCTTGCTTGCAATTGATAGGGGATAAGAGATTTTTTCGGCCTAGTGAGATTGAAGCAGAGTTCCAAAATCCCGTTTTTGTAAACAAGGTTTATAGAGCGGCGGTAGAAGAGAAAAACGACAATGTTCTTGTTATAAATCTGTATGACGGGGATTCATCGTGCTTGCGATTGCTTTTGAAAGCCTCCAAGTCGATGGAAGAATCCCACTGTGTCGCCTATCCAGTGCCTGTATGCGTTTCTGAGATGATACAGCAACCCAAGGATACTGAGGATGAGGGGCTTAAAGCAGCTTACAAAAATAAATCCGCTTACAATGTTGATCCGTTATTGGCGGAACAATTTATTCAGGAGCTTGGCTTAAGCACTGAAACATTCAGCGTAGATCTTATGAACTTACTCTGCCTTTGCAGTTATGTAATCGGAATGGAATTTCCGGGAAAAAGAGCGCTGTTTTCCAAGCTTCATTTGGAATTGAGCGGTGTTACGGATAATCATTCGGATCAGATTTATTATTCGGTTACTAAGGAGCATTACGACGAGCACTACCGTATGCTCGACCTTGCTGTCGAGATTGGCGCTTCGGGGCTTCTATTGGCAAAGGGGAGCTTAAAGGCATTTGTTCATAAAAAATTAATGCCGATGAGCACAAAGCGTACCATCAAGCCCTTCAATGGACGTACGGCACTGGTAATCGGGGGAAGCAGGGGACTTGGGGCCGAGTTTGTTCGTGAGTTGGTACTTCAAGGCTATCAGGTATTCCTAAATTATTATAAAAGTGCTGAGGAGGCCAAAAATCTGCAAACCGAGCTGAACCATTTGGCAGATTCGGCCGTTCATCTTATGGAAGGTGATGCAGCTGATGCAAAATGTTGTGAACGCATATTGCATCAGATCCGTGAGCAATGGGGGAGGCTGGACCTGCTCGTTCTTAATGCCTTTCATCCTCCGCTTACTCATCTTTCTAATGAAGACTATTTAATTGAGAATATGAAATTGTCTGAGCACCCTTTCGAAGCCTGCAAATTATTGCTCTCTGAGAGCGAGGGGCAAGTTGTAGGTATTTCCTCTATTTATGTAAAGGGTGGACCGCGAGATCTCGTTCACTATATAGAAGCTAAAAAAAATATGGAAAAGCATTTGATTCAATTGGTGCAGGATTATTCTCGAATTTCCTTCTTCATAGTTCGTCCGCCGCAGCTATTGACGGATATGAACAATACACCTGCAGGATGGTTGCATGCACAGCCGCCATCTCTTATCCCTGAGGCGGTTATTCGGGCTTTAGGCGAAAGGACGACATGTACCGGAGTACAGTTTATCGAGAAATTTGATAAAACTTCCCGAAAAATTAATATCGCATCGACTTTTACTGCAGAACCGGTTCAAGAAGGTTTGATGTATTGGCTGAAGTTATGGGATTGGCCATACGAGCTTCGGCTAACTTCGTATAATCAGATGATTCAGGATCTATTTCATTTGGGCAGTACCTTGTATGTCGATGACACGGAATTGAACATTTTGTTTGTACGATTTGAAGATTGGTATCGTTACTTTACAGATGAGGATGATGAAGGAAATTATAGCGGTATTCTGACTTATAGCGAGGAAGTTCTTTTGTTTTATGAACAATATTTGAATGAGTTTGTATCTGCACTTCACTTCTATGCTCAGCATTTCCAGGGAAGAACATTGCTAATGATTTGTCCAAGCCGCGCAAATCTGCTCATTCATTCTCAATGGCGTCAGCTGTTCAACGATCTAGAAAGCCGATTACTTGAAATGGCAGGTAATTTGGATGGAATAGAGGCGATGAATACCGAATCTAGTCATGATCTGTACAACGTGTCGAGTATAGATGATGCTGTAGGTGATGCTTTAGGTCACATTCCATATACACCAGAATACTTCGCGTTTTTGAGCGCTCTAATTGCTAGGTACTTTTTTTCCAGACGAAAAAAATCATATAAGGCCATCGTTTTAGACTGCGATAATACGCTTTGGGGAGGAATTGTTGGAGAGGAAGGACATGACGGTATCGTTATAAACGAGGTTTACAGTGCATGGCAGCATAAACTGATAGAGCTTTCGCGGAAAGGATATTTGCTCTGCTTGTGCAGCAAAAACAACCCAAAGGATGTATTGGATGTATTTGCTAACAATCCGAATATGAAGCTGACAATGGACGATATTGTTGATTACCGGATAAGCTGGCAACCCAAATCAGCACAATTATACGAACTCGCGGAGGCTCTTAATATTGGAATTGATAGTATCATCTTTATAGATGACAGTGCTTTGGAAATAGCTGAGGTCCGCGAGCATTGTCCGGAAGTTCTTGCACTGCAATGGCCGACAGGTGAGCTTCAAGCGAAACAGTTTGTCGAGCATTTATGGGCGCTGGATCATCATCGACCAATAACTTCAGAAGACGCAATACGAACCAAATTATATAAAGCAAACCAGGAACGTTTGAAGATGAAACAGACTAGTGCAAGCTATGCTGAATTTATCCGTAATTTGCATGTGTCAGTAACAGTGGAACCGGTAACCGAGACACACTTATTGCGTGCTTCCCAGTTAACCATGCGGACGAATCAATTTAATACAACGGGGAGAAGAAGGACAGAAACAGAATTAATGGAGTTGCTGGAAGAAAAGGATGTGACCATTCGTAAGGCAGAAGTGGAGGATCGGTTTGGTTCTTATGGATTTGTAGGGCTGATGGTATTAAGAACCAGAGCATTGGATATTTATATTGATTCGTTCTTGCTCAGTTGCCGCGTTCTGGGGCGAGGCGTTGAAAGGACAATGTTACGGGAATTGGCGAAGGAGGCGCATTCGAAGGGATTGCCATCTATTATTATTCCTTTTTCTTCGAATGGCAGGAATGATGCCGTCCTTGCGTTTCTTGAAGGAATGAGTAAGCAGTGCAGCAGTATAGAGCGGAAAGAACTACCGGGAGGCAGCACTGAATGGATCATTCCGGTTGACTGGCTTGCCTATGCGGACCCTTACTCCGTTGTAGAATCCGTTACGGATAAGAAAAAACAAAATCAGGCTCAGCATTCGGAAAGCTTAATAGTTGATGTTAGTCAAAGGAATCTGGAGGAGATTTTGACGTTTATCTCCATTGATCTTGCGGATCAGGAAGGGATTTACAATCAAGTTCATAAACAACAGCAACCTTTCGACTACCCGGCTATTGGAGACGTGCATACTGGAGGATCTAACGTTCGTCAAATGATCGAACAGGTTTTTCAGAAGCACACCCGACTTTCGAATATTGATTTTCGCAGGCCCATCGAGGAGTTTCAATTGGAATCGATGAAGAAGATAGAGATTAGTTCAGAGCTCATCCGCCAGTTTCCGCAGCTCTCTCCAACTTTTTTATTCGAATACGGGAACCTGGATCAAGTTATACGTCATTTGGAAGCAGTTGCTGTCGGCAATAGGGTGACAGGATTTCAAGAGGTGACTGCCGCTTCGACAAGCGGTCTGGATGATATCGCGATTATTGGGGTGAATGCGAAGCTCCCGCAATCCGACAGTGTTCATCAGTTCTGGGAGAATTTGATCAAGGGGAACAGCTGTATAACGGAAATTCCCTCAAGTCGGTGGGCTATAGACGGATTTTACAGTCCAGACTCCAGCGATAGTGAAAAATCTCATTGCAAGTGGGGGGGCTTCCTAAGTGAAATTGAATCGTTTGATCATCAATTTTTCAATATTTCCGCCAAAGAAGCAGAGGCAATGGACCCTCAGCAGAGACTTTTTCTAGAGGTAGTATGGGGCTTGTTTGAAGATGCCGGTTATAAGCCGGAGAATATTGATCCTAAGACAGGCGTTTTTGTCGGTGTCATCTCCACGGATTTTGCCCAGTATTTAAACCAACAAGCTGTCAACGGCAAGACTCCCTATCGCTGGGGGGATGCCTATCAAATTGCCAATCGTATTTCTTATTTTTTTAACTTCAAAGGGCCGAGCTTATCGCTTGATACTGCTTGTTCTTCTTCAGGGACGGCGCTGCATCTGGCTTGTCAAAGTCTTATGAGTAAAGAATCCCGGACAGCCGTTGTTGGCGGTGTTAATCTGATCTTGCATCCCTCGAGATATATCCAGTATACCCAAATGGGATTGCTGACTTCTGAGGATAAATGTCGTCCTTTCTCCGCTGAAGCCAGAGGAACGATTATGGGAGAAGGCGTCGGCGCTATTTTATTGAAGCAATTGAGGGAAGCGATACAAGATGGCGACCAAATATATGGCATTATCAAGAGCAGCGCAATTAACAGTGGAGGCAAGACGAATGGATTTACTGTGCCGAATCCAAGGGCACATGCTGAATTAATTAAGGAAGCTATCAGCAAAGCCGGAATAGAGCCTGGAACAGTAAGCTATATAGAGACACACGGGACAGGAACTATCGTAGGGGATCCAATTGAAATAAATGGATTGGCAGAAGGCTATTCATGGAATGATCCTGCCCATCCTACTACTTGTGCCATCGGTTCGGTGAAAGCCAATATTGGTCATCTGGAGTCCGCCGCTGCTATAGCAGGCATTATCAAAATTATATTGCAGATGAAATATCAAAAACGGGTTCCTTCTTTGTATGCCAGTCCGTTAAATCCGCTTCTGATTGGAGAAGGCTTTACCGTCCAGCAGAGTCTGGAAACCTGGACATCCGTTGAGGGGGCTAATCCGCCGCTGCCTAGAAGAGCGGCTATCAGCTCGTTTGGGGCGGGGGGGAGCAACTTCCATGCCATACTGGAAGAGTACTCGGAAAAGCCGATTCTCCGCACTCGTACCGCCAATCGGGCTCGATCCAAGCTTATTATTTTATCAGCGAGAAAAGAAAAGACGCTGCGTCAAATGGCATTGAGGTTACGCGATCATATTCAGTTTGAACGGGCGAATCAGGGCATTACAGATACGGAAGCGTATTTAGAAAGCCTGGCGTTTACGTTGCAAGAGGGTCGTTCGAGCTTTAATCACCGTTTGGCCATCATATGTGATTCATTGGATGATCTTCTTGTTAAGCTGGAACGCTACTGCAATGCCTCTGATGTAGGGGAGAGTATCCGATATGGAGAATGTGACCATCATCTTATTGAGGAGTGGCAAGGAGAGGCGTTTGAACAAAAATACTTTAAAAGTCTCTTTGTAAAGGGAAACTTAAGCAAGCTCTCTTTCTTATGGATCAAGGGAGTCTCAATCAATTGGATTGCTCTATATGATGATGTGAAGCCAGTAAGGGTATCTTTGCCGACGTATCCTTTTGACAAGAGGATTTTTCCGCTGGAAAAATTCACTAAGCCTGCTGTAGAACAAAAATTATATACGAAAATAGAGGCTCCAGCGCTGCAAAGCGATCATTATCAGTTAACTGCAGGTACAGGGGTCGGATCATTCCCCTTCTTAATGGATCATCAGGTGAACGGAACGATTATCGTCCCCGGCGCCTTTTCATTGTCTCTGATGATGACCGCTTTGGCCAAGGAATATCAGCAGTCGAAGCTGCGACTTAGTGATATTACGTTTAGAAAAGCTTTTCTACTACAGCCGGCGGACCAATGTGTAACTCAGATTGTTTTTCATAAACAGGATAGCCTGGGTACTATCGAGATACACGCTAAAACCGGTGAAGTAGAAAACGGTGAATCTGTGTGGATTTTGCTTACAAAAGCGCAGGTAGAAGATAGCGTCGGCGATGGTCGCAGAAGTATCGATCCGCTCTTGATTCAAGCCCGCTCAGCTCATCGGATGACGCAAGAAGCATTCTATGAAAAGGGACTTTCACTTGGCTTTGCGTGGGGGTCGCAGTTTCAGTGGATACGTGAGCTCTGGCTTGGAGAAAATGAGGTACTGGCCAAGCTGGACTACCAAAGTCATGCCGAAGAATCATTCGTATTTCCTCCTTCCTTGCTGGACGCCTGCTTGCAGCCGTATATTTTTGCTTTGGAGAAGCATAGCCAGGCGATGGGGATTACAGATACGTTTATCCCTTTTAGCATAGAAGAATTGACGATGCATTTACCGATGCCGGCACAGTTTTATTCGTATATTTCCTTCCAGCAAATTGGGGAAGGGCATCACGATTATTTCGTGATAGACGTGATGCTGCTCGATCTTAAGGGAATTATTATTGGCGAAGTGAAAGGGCTTCGTCTAAAGAGGGTCCGTAGGTTGTTTTTGCAGCAGGAACAGTCCAATGGATTGCAATATTTGTATCGCCCAGATTGGGAGCTAACCCGCCCTGAACAGTGGGAAGCCGCACCGAAGGCAATGACGGAGTCAGGCAGCCTATGGCTGGAAACAAATCCTGATGGAAACCTCTCACCATCTATTTGCGCCATTCAGAAAGTGCTCGCAACAAATCATCACATCGTTAGGCATGATTCTGCAGAACTTTTGAACAACGAGAATTTAGCTCGAAAGCTGTTATCGAATGCCGAGCGTATCGTTATTTTTTGTGATGGCTCTCCCGGCAAAGATTGGGACGAGAATGCACGGACGCAGTATGAACAGATGTACGAGCAACGCATCTTGCCATTATTCCGATTGTTAAAAGTTATTGCAGCGCAACAAGATGGAGGACCTCAACGAATTACAATTGTTACTGAAAATGCTCAGAAATTACTTGTCGGTGAAATTTCCTCTCCTGTGGCTCATGCCGTAATGGGAATAGCTAAGGTGCTGAACTCAGAAAAGAGTAGCATGACAATAGCCTGCGTCGATTTTTGTGCAGAGGAATTGCTTGCAGAAGACAATGACGGTAGTCGAATAGACAGGTTATGTCAAAGCATTGCTGCTGGTCCGGTTGGAGATCACCTTGGTTATGAGGAATATGCGTTCAGGAACGATAGAATTTTCCGGAAACGACTGATTCCATTTGAGCCTTCGATATTAGAGAAGGGCAAGTCTTTATTTAAAGAGAATGCTGTTTATTTAATTGTCGGAGGCTCTGGCGGGATAGGGCTGGAGTTGTCGGAATACTTGGTGAAGAAATGGAAATCAACATTAATTTGGATAGGACGCAAACCGCAGGCGGATATCCAACAGAAAATGGATAGTTTACAGCAACTTGGAGGTAAGGTTCATTATTTGCAAGCTGATGCCAATTCAATAGATGATTTGGCCCAAGCTTTTGAAGCGTTGCGGAATAGGGTGTCTAAGATTGATGGTGTTATTCATGCGGCACTCGTCTTAAGAGATGCTACGCTTGCCCAAATGAAAGAAACGGATTTCACCGAAGTGTTCGATACAAAGGCATTAACGATGCTTAATTTGCTCAAGCATGTGGATCTGAAGACGCTCGATTTTCTTCTGAGCTTTTCTTCTGAATGCAGTTTTAGAGGTTCGCCTGCTCAAGCCAATTATGTTGCGGCTTGTCGCTATTTGGACGCTTTTCTTCTCTCTTTGGGAGAACGGGAGCAAGTGCCAGTCCGAGTGATGAACTGGGGATATTGGGGGGAGAGCGGGATAGTTGCTTCAGAGAAATATCGGAAGTTGTTGGAACGGCAGGGGTTACTGCCTTTTAGCAACACCGAGGGAATCTCTATTATGGAGTCGATTGTCTCAATGCCGTATACACAGATTATAGCCGTCAAGACAAATAAAATTTATGAGAGCAAGGCTGGTATTGCGACAAATCGGAGTAGTCAGCCTGTACCGGATGATCGTGCTTTGTTCATGCGAACATTGGCTGAGGAGATAACCTCCAGTACGATAGTTAGTGATGAGAGATCCATGGCAGAATATTATGAACAGCTCGAAGAAGTCCTTCAGACGGTACCTTGGTATACAGAGCAAATTTTGCAGCAGTTGACGACAACTCGATTTGAGGATTTGAAGCCGCATTTCCAGCGTTATATAGAGGCACTCCGCTCTTTGCCAAGTCCTGATGATGTTGGACATATCAGTTTGAAAAAGGATGAGAATTATACTGGCCCAGCAGATGCGTGGAGACGGATGTTGGATATCGCATTAGAGCATGGCCCAGACATCGTTAGGGAGAAAACCTTGGCTGGAGATGTTATTTTCCCGAACGGTTCCAATGAAATAGTAGAGGGAATCTATAAGCATAACCCGCTGTCGGAATATTTTAATCAGCTTATGGCGGAATTGATCTTGCGACTTGTACAACGAACGGTTGAGCAACGGAGGAACTCGGAACCAATCCGAATATTAGAGTTTGGTGGAGGAACCGGGAGTACGACGAAACATGTGCTGAGGCGGCTGCGTAAAGTCAGTCATCAAGTGGAATATATGTTTACCGATGTTTCCCCGCATTTTCTATTTAAGGCGCAGCAGCAGTTCGGAGAGTATGGTTTTGTTCACTATCACTTATTTAATTTAAATGAAGATACGGAACACTTGCGTGAAAAATTTGGTCCGTTTGACATCATTTTAGGAACGAACGCAATCCATATTAGCAGAGATTTAAGCGCAACGTTATTGAATCTGAGAAAGGCTCTGACGCCATACGGACATCTGCTCATCAATGAGCTTACTTACAATCACGGAGCTCTCCCCGTTACTTTCGGTTTGTTGACGGGATGGTGGGATTACAAGGATGCTGAGCTTCGATTGAAGAATTCCCCGCTGCTATCACTAGTACAGTGGCAGAGATTACTGGAGACGCATGGATTCCGATATACGACGGCGTTTGACTATGTAAAGCCGCTTCAGCACAGAACGCAACTGCAGCATGTATTCGTATGCGAGAATAATGGTGATGTTTATAGGCGGACACAAGAGGAAGCGCGTTATGAAGCCAGAAGCGCCAAATTGGTTGTGCATAAAAAAGATGAATTCAGTCCTCATGCTGCATCGTCTCATTTAGCTGTTCAACAAAAGGATTCACAACCTGCAGAGGCGAAGCCAATGATCCGCTTGTCCCCTGCTCCAGGAAGTCAGCAATTGCAAGAGACGCTTATTTCCTTGTTGAGACAGCTCTTGCTCATTCCGGAGGATGAGCAAGTTCGAAGCGGGACAGGCTTTCAGGATCTTGGAGTAGATTCCTTGCTCGCGGTTCAATTTCGGGATTTATTGTCGACTGAGATCGGTCTAAAGCTCCCATCTACTATTATTTATGATTATCCAACCATTCAACTGCTGTCGGATTATATCATGGGTAGACAGCAAATTGCTGTGGGAGCTGCATTTGCGGAACAGTCAGTGAAATCTGTAGCCTACATCGAGACAGAGAGTTTGACGGAGAAAGTGAACGCGATGTCCGAAGAAGAAGCCGAGCGTGAATTGTTGAAGGAACTTCAAAACTTATAAGGTAAAGAGTGATGCCATTGTGGAAACGAAAGATATAGTCAAGCAAGCGCTCATCGAAATTAAGCGTCTTAAGAACGAGAAGACTGCTCCGATCGCAATTATAGGCATGGCTTGCCGATTCCCGAACGGGATCAATACACCCGAGCAGTATTGGGAGGCGTTGATTAATAAACAGGATTGTATCGGACCTATTCCTCAGGATCGGTGGAATGTGGAGGATTTCTACAGTTCTAACCATGCAGATCCAGGAAAAATGTATATCAAAGAGGGAGGCTTTGTACATCAGATTGATCGATTCGATGCGGATCTGTTCAAGCTACCCGAGAGAGAAATTAAATATATGGACCCTCAGCAACGGATATTGCTCGAAGTTGCATGGGAATGTCTGGAAAGATCAGGGATTGATCCTCTTCAATTAAGAGGAACGAAGACAGGAGTTTACTTGGGGATCTGCACATCCGACTACGCGTTGCACAGCATATACTCACGGCAGCCGGAACAAATTGATATTTATTCGTTCACCGGAAGCGCACATAGTATTGCTAGCGGCAGGCTGTCTTACATGCTGGGGCTTGAGGGTCCTAGCATGTCTATCGACACAGCTTGCTCATCGTCGTTAGTAGCTCTACACGAAGCTTGCGCAAGCTTACGCAGCGGCCAATCCGAAATGGCGATCGTAGGCGGTGTCAACTTAATGATTTCACCTGAGCACACCGTCCAGTTCTGCAAAGTTAACGCTTTGTCGACGGCCTCCCGGTGCAAGACGTTTGATGCCGACGCTGACGGATATGTACGATCAGAAGGTTGCGGAGTTGTATTACTAAAACGGCTTGATCAGGCAGTTAAGGATAAAGATGCTATTCTTTCAGTTATTCGAGGAACTGCTATAAATAATGACGGAACGAGCAGCAGTTTGACAGCGCCAAATGGCGTTGCCCAGCAGCGTTTGTTGAAGGAAGCGTTAAAGAATGCCAATCTCCATCCACATGAGATTGGATATGTCGAGGCTCATGGGACAGGGACTCCTTTAGGCGATCCGATTGAAGTTAATGCTCTTGGACATGTATATGGAGCAGATCGAAGTGAGCCATTATGGATTGGTTCTGCAAAGACAAATATTGGGCATCTCGAAGCTGCTGCAGGTATTGCGGGATTGATTAAGAGCGTGCTGGCGATTCAACATAGTCAAATACCGCCGAATCTGCATTACAACCGCCCTAACCCGGAAATTATGTGGAATGAATTTAATATCAGAGTGCCTGAACAGGCAGAAAACTGGCCAGAGGGAAAAAAGCGTGCAGCGGTCAGCGCATTCGGATTTAGTGGAACCAATGCTCATGTCATTATCGAGGAGCCTCCGGTTACAGCAGCTGCAGATTGGGAAAACTCCATTCCTTTATTGACATTGTCTGCACAAAGTAAAACAGCGTTGATCGAAAAAATCAAAAGGATGGCCCAATTTATTAACGGACAAAAAGAATCAGCAATGTACGATATTTGTTATACCGCTGCTGTATGCAGACCTCATCTAGCTTACCGGAAAGCTTATGTTTTGCGAAACCGGACAGAGTTGCTTGAACTTCTGGATTGGAGCATTAAGGATGTGGGCGAGACGCCTGCCATTGTGCCTAAGATTGGTTTCTCCCTGCCTGATTCCTTGAATTGGAACGAGCAGGTCGTGCGGCAGATGTTCAAAGGCAACTTAGTGTTTGAGAACGCAATTACGGACTGTCTAGGGGAGCTTCAACTGGGGTCTATGGAAGAGCTTTCGATAAAGACGCAACAGCCGCTGCGTCATTTTATTTTTCAATATGCAGTTGTCGCCGCATTGCTTCAGGCTGGAATTCGTCCAGAGTGGATGACGGCAGATCGAAGAGGCTGGCTGGCAGTATTTGCTGTAAGTCAGGTTCTTACTATAAGGGAATGCTTGATCTGGTTAATGGAGACGTCAGCGAAAGAGTTACCGCTGGAACTCTTGGCGAATCGGATTGCCTCTTCCCCAATTTCTTTTGTTACGGCAGAGGGTAAGGTGCTTGACGAACTGGCTATTAGAGAGGGTTCCTATTGGAGAGCGGTTCAACCGCCCGCAATCGAGCGTACGGACGCTGTTATTTTGCAGTTTGATCCTATCGGTTCGAGGTCCGGTAGTCAAACCTTTATCTGGGATGTGATGGACTCGGCAGCCTTGCCTAGGTCGTTAGCCTTTTTCTATGAAAAAGGGGTGACTCTTCAATGGCATTCGGTATTTCATGAGATTCATACGCCGTTGCTCTTACCGACTACCCCTTTTATTGGTAAGCGTTATTGGGTCGAGAAACCAATCGCAGTTCCGAGAACCGCTGCACCTAAGTCTTTCTTTCAGCATAAGCTTCCTATTCATGGGAAGAAGTCGATGTGTTATGTTTTCCGGATCGAAGCAAAGAGGCATCGTTTTGTCGCAGACCACGGATTTTTGGGACAAAGGGTATTATCAGCTACTTCTTTTCTCGATATGATGACGGCTGTAGGAGAAGATTTGTACGGATCATATCGCTTTGATCTATGCCATCTAAGCTATGAACAGCCTTTGATTTGGACTGGCGAGGATGTAGATCTGCACATCTATTTGGAAAGCACCGATGATCGAAGCGGTAAGCTTAGCGTGCTGAGCTTTCACAGCAACGATCATTCAGAAACATCATGGGTGCAGCATGTAACCGCATCAGTTGTACTAAGAACGGCGGTAGAATTAGAGGGGCGTTCCCTGCCGGAGCAGAGCTGCAACGAACTGTTGTCTGTTGCCCGGGAGTTGTTCTACAAACGATTGAATGAGTATGGCTATTACTTCGCAACCCTTCATCAAGGTATGGAAGTGCTTCATGTCAGTCAGACGCGGGCAATAGCAAAAGTGAAATTGCCGCAACTTTTGGAGAAGGAAGCCGCCGACCATTCGTTTCATCCCGCTTTATTGGATGCTTGCACACAGGTCTTTCTTGCTTTTCTTCCTGAACCTGGGGAAGATGGGGACAACATTAATATTACGATGGGGACTGAGAAATATATTCTCTACCGCCAGCCTGATGTTGAGCTGGAAGTTGTCGCCGAAATCGCGGAGCAAAGCGCACAAGGTTTTACTGGGAATATGTTTATTTATAACAGAAATCAGGAGCTCGTGGCGGAAATTAAGGGTTACATGACTAAGAGAGTCAATAAGAAGACTCTTCAATCGTCCTTAAATAAGCGCGATCAGTCATTCTATGAGGAAATATGGGTACCTAAAGCGCATGAAAAGGGCTGTTTCTCGCAAGAAGAAGGAATGTATCTTCTTTGGGCGGATGATTCTCTGTTTACTTCATATGTGGCTGAACAATTCAGCTCGAAAGGATGTTCTACGCTACTTGTATGCCGAGGGAACCAATTCCGTAAGCTTGCAGACCAGAAGTATGAGATAGATCCATTCGAGTCACAGCATTATTCGCGTTTGGTACAAGAACTTCGAGAGCAACAAGGTTTAAAAATCAGTGGGAGTCTTTATATGTGGGGTCTGGATCAGCCATTCTCGCCGATTAGCCGTATGGTTTGGGAAGAGATTAAGACTGTCGGCACAACGCTGCTTCATATTTCTCAACAAATGTATGGCAGAGGAAGCGAACTTGGGAGTTTTACATTCCTTACTCAGAACGCTAATCGTATACAAAGCGGGGATTACTGGGTGAATCCCGTGTCCGCAGCTGCTGTAGGATTCTTAAAGGTTATGCGTTTGGAGTATCCGCAGATTCGATGTGCTGGGATTGATTTACAGAATTTATCACGATCCTCAAGCCTTCAAGTTGTTACTGAAATCGTAGATAGGACGGATGATACGTTAATTGCTTACCGGGACACGCAGCGATATGTGCCTCGCCTGAAAGAGCGGGGTTCAACTGTAGAAGAAAGCCCGGATGAATCCATGTTCCGTGAACCGTTCGCTCTGCAATCAAAAGGAAAAGGCTCGATTGAAGAGCTGTATTACGGACAGGCAGAAAGGGTCATTCCTGGCGATGAAGACATTGAGCTTGAAGTGATGGTAGCAGGGTTTAATTTCCATGATATTATTCACGCTCTTAATCTGATGGAGAGGCATACGGAGCGCTTCGGTCTGGATTGTGTCGGTAGAATAATTCGAAAAGGGAAGCATGTTACGGACTTATCTGTTGGAGATCTGGTGGTTGCGTTCGCACCGGGATGCTTCGGCAAGTTCGTTGTCGTACCTCGAGATTATGTTGCGGTTAAGCCGCACAGCTTGAACATAAATGAAGCGGCGACGGTCCCTTCAGCATACTTGACGGGCTACAGTATAATGGAACGACTTGCGGCTTCGGTAAATGTGAAATCGGTCCTTATCCATGCAGCCACGGGAGGGTTAGGAATCGCGCTTGTGCAATTGGCTCATCGTATGGGAATTACGGTGTATGCTACTGCCAGCAGCAACAAGCACTTTTTACTCCGTCAGCTTGGAGTCCGCCATATATTCGATTCGAGAAGTACGGATTATGCAGAGCAATTAATGATTGCAACCGATGGCAAGGGCGTCGATGCGGCGATTAATTCCTTTACAGGCGAACATGTGGCGAAAACCTTCTCGGTTGTGCGAAGCGGCGGATCTTTTGTTGAAGTGGGAGAAAGGGAGCGGCTGACGGATGAACAAGCGGCCGAATACCGAAATGACGTTACGTATATTCCTTTCTCGTTGTTTGATTCGATTCATCGTAAACCTGGCCTAGTCATGGAAACTCTGACAATGTTGAATACATGGTTCGATGAGGGTGTGATTCGCCCACTTCCTTATCAAGTATACGATAAAGCAGATATTAAAGAGGCCTTTCGTTATATCCAGAAAGGGAAGCATGTCGGAAAGGTATTGGTTCGGTTCTCCGAGCCGCAGTCCGGGGAAGATATGTCTAAAACGGTTGTTATCGCAGGCGGGTCCGGAGGCATCGGATGGGAAATCGTACGAAATTGGCCGGAAGCATCCAAGGATACGCTGGTATTACTTGGACGAAGCAAGGAGCCGGAGGCGCTTCGTGCGAAGCTCGAGCAACTGCGTACACAAGGAAGACATGTTATGTATTATTCGGTTGATATCGGCGATAGCGAGGCGCTTGGAATTGTGTTAGCGGAAGTCAACGCACAATTGCCTCCGCTGCGGGGAATTATTCATACAGCCGGAATCCTTAGCGATCGTTTGATTCACAACGAAGAATGGGACAACATGCAGACGATCCTTCACCCCAAAATCCAAGGGGCATGGAATCTTCATTGCGCTACGCTGGATAAAGAGCTGGAATTCTTCATCCTGTTTTCCTCTGTTACGGCTGTAATGGGATCGATTGGTGTAGCAGGATATGCAACAGGAAATGCTTTTATGTCAGGATTAACCGCATATCGGAAGCAGCTTGGACTGCCAAGTCTTTGCCTCAATTGGGGGCCTTGGCAGGAAGTGGGAATGCTTACTCGTCTCAATCCGGTCGCTCAGGAAATTTGGACGAAGAACGGTTTCAAAACGTTGTCTAGCAAAGAGGGATTGCAATCATTCGAGGCAGTGAGGAAACAAAACGGCGAGGTATCGATTATGCCTGTTGATTGGGAAAAGTGGCTTAAGCAATATCCGAAAGGACGTATTCCCGACACGTTATTAAGTGTAGAGAAGCTCGGAGGCCGCAATCTGCTACGTACACCTGAGGCAGGAACGGAGCTTGCTCCGTTAAATGGGGGTATTGCGGCATGCTCGTCAAACACGTCGCAAGCCGCGTACGAACAACTTGCCTCATTGTTAAAAAGAGTGCTGCAACGTCCAGTAACTGCTGAGGAGTTCAAAAATTTTTCGTTCCAGGAAATGGGACTGGATTCGTTAATGTCTGTGGAATTCAGAAATTTACTAAATGAGTGTTATGGATCTGCATTCCCAATCTCGCTACTCTACAGCTATCCGGATCTGCGATCGCTCCATCGCTATATATGCGATGAAGTATTACAACTGGCGGCAGAAAAGGAGACGAGAGAGCTGCAAGCGGAAATCCCATCCCAGGCTCTGGCGCATTCGGAGGACAAGAACCTGTCTCTGGATTTTTTGCGAGAGAGGCTAGACCTAAAACTTAAGCTGTACGATAGCACAATATCGTAAATTAAAGGGGTCAATGATACTGTGAAAGTCAAAAGCGAAGATTATATCCGTTTGGAACGTGCCTATCATACTATTCTAGGCCTGGAGCAGAAACTGGAAGCCATGGAGCAGAGGCCAGCGGGCGAGCCGGTCGCAGTTATCGGGCTATCATGCAAATTCCCAGGAATGGTTGATAGTCCTCTTGATTACTTTCGGATGCTGTCCGAAGGGAAACATGTCATTGAGGATATCCCGGCCGATCGCTGGAATTTCGACGAGTACAATCTCGAACTGAAAAACAAAATTTATTGTCGAAAGGGCGGCTTCCTGCAGGACCCTTATCAATTTGATCCGCTTTACTTCAACATTTCGCCGATAGAAGCAGAATTTATGGACCCGCAACAACGTCTGTTTCTGGAAAGTTGCTGGAAGGCGTTCGAGGATGCCGGGTACACACCTGATAAATTAAATCAAGTCCGGTGTGGTGTTTATGCGGGTGTAGTAAACAACGATTATTATACCTATCTGGATTCCATTCCACATAAACCTGAGCCCTATGAAGTGATTGGTAATTATAATTCCATGCTGTCTGCGAGAATTGCTTATTTCTTAAACTTGAAGGGACCTGCTGTTACACTTGATACAGCATGTTCATCCTCCATGGTAGCTATTCATATGGCATGCCAGGCGATTCAAAATGGAGATAGCGATATGGCCTTGGCTGGAGGGGTTACACTTTATGTAACTCCTCGGCCTTATTTATTAATGTGTGAATCGATGATGCTGTCCAAGAGTGGGAACAGTTACGCTTTCGATCAACGGGCAGATGGATTCATCCCCGGTGAAGGCTGCGGGGTTGTTGTCTTGAAAGCACTGAGTAAAGCGATTGCGGATGGGGATCAGATTTATGGTGTCATTCGCGGCTCAGGAATTAATCAAGACGGCAAATCCAACGGGATTACAGCGCCGAATGCATTAGCTCAAACCGAGCTTCAACTGGATGTATTGAATCGAATTGGACTGAATCCGGAGCGAATTTCTTATGTAGAGGCACATGGGACAGGTACAGAGCTTGGTGATCCGATTGAAATGGAAGCGTTAACAAATTCTTTCTCGAAATCAACGGATAAAAAGCAGTATTGCGCTATTGGTTCTGTCAAAAATAATATGGGACATTTGCAGGCAGCCGCAGGTGTGGCATCACTAATTAAAGTGCTGCTCGGAATGAAATACAGTTGCTTGTTCCCGGCGATCAACTATGAGAAGCCAAATCGCCATATTGACTTCACTCAAACTCCCTTTTATGTGAACACCACTTTGCAGGAATGGGTTACGCCGAACAATCAGCCCAAAATAGCAGCTATCAATTCTTTTGGATTCAGCGGGACCAACGCGCATCTTATTATAGAGGAATACAAACAGGATACAGCAGATGAGATTGGATCGCATAAGGATCAGCTGCCTGTCTGTTTGCTGCCAATTTCCGCACAAAATAAGGAGACACTGCAGACCTATGTGCGGGAACTATATGATTATGTTCAAGTACATCAATCGTTTAAAGCAGATAATAATGAGCTGCACGAGCAGCTTAGAAGCATGGTTGCTGAGCATTTGCACATAGCTGTCGAAGAGATCGACATTGGCACCGATTGGGATCTGCTAGGATTAGGAATTATGGGGCTGCAGAGTCTGCTGCATGAGCTTAATCACAAGCTTGGTGTAGCCATTGCAATGAGTGAGCTGGTAAGCCTAAGGAATATTGCAGCGCTTGCCAAAAAAGTCACTGAAGTGAGCGGAGGGCATTTTGCTTCCGACTTCCCACTCCGCTTGGCGTATACTTTTCAAACGGGCCGCCAAGCGATGAAGACTAGACAACTGTTTATTTATCGGCTGCCCGGGGAGTTATTGAACCAATGTGAATCCTTTCTTAAAGGAGAACAAAACGTCTATTCGGGTCCGTTAAGCCCGGAAGCCGAAGCTTGCAAACGGACTTGGGAATTTGGCGAGCAGGCGGTTCATTGGGAATCGATGTATACCGGATATGCAAGGATGCCGAAGCGGATTTCAGCACCAGTCTATCCGTTCTCCAAGCAGGCCTATAAGCTTGGTCCCAAGCCCAAATCTGCTGGAGGTAGTAGTTTGACGAGATTGTCAGAGTCGTTAAGCTTTGAGCATCGCTTACCAGACGATGTCGGCGGGAAGGATAGCCACCGAGTAAAACAGGTCGAAATTGTGCCTGGGGCTTATATGCTTCAATTAATGATTCAAGCGGCTAACGAGATGTTAGGCGGCAATGTGAATTATATCGAGCAGGTTCACTTCAAGGCGCCCTTCTATAGGAATATAACGGACAATCGTGTGTACCTAGAGCTTCGGAACCAAATAAATGGCCAGTCTACCCATTGCGTGGTTCGTGGTGTGGAGTCTGATCAACAAACATACAGCATCGGGCAGCTGCGGAGAAAGCCAAGTCTTGCGGTAGAGTACAAAGCAGTACCTGCTGATCCGGCTTTAGCCGTTCGATCCTTTGATCATGTTGGATGGTATCTATTTGTGAAGGAACAAGGCTTTGATTATGGCGAGTCTTACCGTACTGTTCAGAAGGTGGAGATCTATAAGGATGAGGCGGTAGCAGTCATAGCTTCTTCAATGGATTTCGATGAAAGAAGTGCTGCAGCTTTCGGATTTGATCCCCGGATGATCGATGGAGCGATACAACCAGCAATTGCTTTGCTTCAGAAAGATTTTCCGAATCAGTCCGTACTGCTGCCTAATTATATCGAGTCCTTACATATTTTCCATCCGCTTCCACGCCGGTTTACTGCCCATTTGAAGCGTACCAGCACGCTGCAGGATGCTGCTCATTCATGGCGTTGCTTGATGGATATCACAGTACTGGACGAGAAGAAGCAGGTTGTTCTGGAAATCCATCAGCTTGCTGTGCGAGTGGTGACGGAGATTGATGAGCATGAGGAGGTTAGCACCTTGAGGGAAGTATTTGTTCCTCTTCGGGAAGTGTCCAATTCTGACAAGGCTTCTGACTCCGAGGAGCTATCGAGGACAAGTCAACTGGACGCCATTCGAGATTACTTAATACAGTCGCTTTCTGATTTGTTGAAAATAAGTGCGGGCGTGATTGAACCGGAGAAAGCTTTTCCAAGCTATGGTGTAGACTCATTCCTCTCGTTGAAGTGGATGTCCATACTTGAAAAAGAGTTTGGTAAATTACCGAAGACGATTTTGTTTGAACATTTCGATATAGTTAAACTAAGCCTTTTTTTGCAAGCGCAGTACCCGGAAAAGTTCACTTCCACTCGAAGTGAAGCGATTGTGAATGCTGTTCATTCAACTGCATACGTTTCTGAATCCGGGATAAGAGCGGAGAAACGGCAAGCTGTTCGTATTCTTGAGCAGGATTTAGCTGCACATCCGGCAGAACAATCCTGCGTGGAGGTTATTATCAACCGTTATGGGATGGAGGGGCTGGCGGTTGCGCGAAAAGAAATGGCTCCCGAGCTGTTTCTTGGCTCCAGTCGTAAAGGCTTCTTTTATTTAGCCGAGAGGGAAGAGATTATTCTTGCCTTCTTATATCAAGGGCCGGAAGAGGACTTGGAGGAGCTTGCTAACGAGTTAGCCGCATTCGTTATACCACTAGGCAAGCAGGTCGTATTTTTGTTGGAACAAAGGCTTGAAAAGGTTGCTGACCGTTCAGTAGGTGCTGTCGAAATTGGAACGCTGCAACGGCTTGAGGCACTCCCATTGAATCTAAAAGGCAAGAAGTACAGACATTTGCGCTATGCCATATCCAATTTTCAGAAACTGGGTGATTGTAGGGTCGAAGAGTATTATTTGAACAGTCATGCAGGTACGGACCAGGATATTCTCGATATGATTGATGCGTGGTGCAGTACGAAGCAAATGGTGAACCCTTATATCGGGAAGGTGAAAAATCAGATTATAATGAAGAGCTTTCCAAGTATGTATCGGTTTTTCCTCACTTATTTGAATAATAAGCTAGAAAATGTTGTAGTCATTACTCCTGTACCGTCCCGCAAAGGATATTTGATGGATTTAGAGGTCTATGGACCGGATATGGCACTCGGCGGTATAGAATATGCCATTGTTAATATCTATGAACAGCTATTGAAGGAAGACGCTGCTTTCTTAAGTCTTGGGGCGACCTTTGGAGTTGCCGGCGCGCCGGAAGCAAATTCGGATCCTGTATGGACGGAAAGTCTTTCCGAATTGTGGGAGCAGGGGATTTTTAATGGCAGCGGTAATTATCAGTTTAAGAATAAGTTCAGACCGGAAAATCGTCCGCTGCTTTTGCAACGGTTTATGGATACTGCACCGCCGAGTCTTCTTGACGTTATCTTGTTTATTGCCAATCCGGTCGGTGTTTCTCCGCAGGTCGGGCAGTATAGCGGTGACAAGAATCTGGCTCTGTATGATTACAATACATTATTTGTACCGCAGGACAATGTGGCTTATGATCTGCTTACAGATTCATGGTCGGAGCTTTCATGGGCGAAAGAGCTTATCGCTAACAACGGAGATCTCACCCAATATGGCTCTTATGCGGAGTTGATTCAACGGCTTCGGGAATTTTTCCCGTTTCCTTACCTTATACCAGTCTCATCTGGCCGTGAGGCAGAAGCTATGTTATTTGCTGCATTGCCGAAGGACAAGCGGGTTATCCTGCAAAATATGATGTTCCCGACTACGGTGCAACATCAAGTTAATAACGGTTTTGTACCTGTCGAAATTCCTAAAAGAATGCCCCTTGGAATGGATGGGAATGCAGACAGAGGCGAGCTAGATATCGTACAATTGAAGGCCTTGCTTCAGAAGGGCAGTACGGCTTATGTTGCTATTGAAATGGAAAATAACGCTGCTGGCGGAGCTTCAATTTCGATCGAACATTTGCGGGAAGTTCGTCAATTATGCAAAGAGTATCATACTCCTTTAATAATTGACGCGACTCGTATACTTGAGAATGCCCTTAAGATGTCGAAACAGGAACTCTCCACGACAACGGATTGGAGCCTGACATTGGAAGTGGCTGCAGAGATGCTCAAGTGCGCCGATTATGTCGTCGCCAGCTTAACGAAGGACTATGGAAGTCCGGTAGGCGGCATTATAGCTACCCTTGATAAAAAGACGTTCCAAAAAATGACGGAAAGAGCGGCGCTTGAAAGCAAGAAGCTCACAGATGCTGAACAAGCAACCCTATTTCATGCGCTGGCAGATAAGTCTAAAATAGTAGAAGCTGCTACGAAGAGAATGCAACTGGTCGGCAAATTGGAAAACCGGTTGAAGCCAATATGGCCGGTTGTTTCACCCATAGGTGGACATTGCTTAATAATAGATACGAAGAAAATAAAAGGCTTGGCAGATATAAATTATTCTGCTCAAGTCTTTTTGAATTGGATGTACGCATCAACAGGCATTCGGGGCAGTATCCATTGCGGAGGATTAAATCCGCAATCATTAAATCATATGATTAGGCTGGCCGTTCCTATCGGGATGGATGAACCTGCTATTGATAACATTGCGGATCGGCTATGTACGGCTTGGGCACAAGAGAAATTATGGCAACCCCTGGAAGCTGTGCATGAAGATACCGGAACATACGGTGCTTTGAAGAACACCTATCGACTAACTTCGTCTGCCTGTCCGAAGGATACCGCAGCTTCGACGCTGGAAGGCGCTGAGAAAGATGCTGATCACGTAGCAATCGTAGGATTAAGCGGCCAATATCCTGAGGCCGATGATTTGGAGCAGTTTTGGCATAATCTGGCCTCAGGCCATGATGCTATTTCCGAGATTCAGAAAGATCGTTGGGAGCTGGAGCTTTTTTACGATCCGGATCGCAGACAGTTCGGGAAGAATCAGTGTAAATGGGGAGGCTTTTTGCGTGATGCAGATATGTTTGATCCGCAGTTTTTCCAGATAACGCCGGTTGAAGCGGAAAAAATGGACCCACAACAACGGTTATTTTTACAGAGCGCCTGGCATGCCGTAGAAGATGCGGGATACGCACTGGGTGATTTGCTGGATCAAACCGATAAAAATATCGGTGTGTTTGCCGGTGCTACCTGGTCGGAGTATAGCTATTTTGCAGATCACAAAAAAGGCTTTTATCCCGAGGTGAATTTGGGCTCAATTGCGACGAGAGTCGCTTATCATATGGGATTCCAGGGTCCTGCAATGACGGTGGATACGCATTGTTCCTCATCGCTTTCTGCTATTTATTTGGCCTATGAATCAGTCAAGAATGGGATTTGTAAAGCGGCCATTGCCGGAGGTGTTAACCTTTCCTTGCATCCGAACAAATATCAATTCGCAAAATTTTTCTTGTCTCCTACTGGCAAATGCCACAGCTTTGGTGCAGACGGAGATGGTTATGTTCCGGGAGAAGGTGTGGGCGCGGTCTTATTGAAGCCGCTGAGGGATGCGATTGCTGACAATGATCATATTTATGGCGTTATTCGTTCAATAAGAATGCGTCATGGAGGCAAGACCGCGGGCGTCCATGTTCCGAATCCGAAGAGTCAGGCCAAATTGATTCAAGAAACGATGGAGCTGGCGCAGATTCACCCCGAGACGGTTAGTTATGTGGAAGCACATGGCACCGGAACCGATTTGGGAGATCCGATCGAGGTGGAAGGACTTACCCAAGCGTACCGGATGCAAACGAATAAGAGTCAGTATTGTGCACTCGGATCAGTAAAGTCGAATATCGGCCACGCAGAAGCGGCGGCTGGCATTTCGCAATTGACGAAAGTTCTGCTGCAGCTCAAGCATAAGAAGCTGGTGCCCTCTTTGCACTCAGGAACGCTTAATCCTAATATTGATTTTGCAGAAACGCCATTTTACGTACAGCAAGAGCTTAGCGATTGGTCTTTGACTGGCCCCGGCAATCATCCAAGGCGGGCAGGCATTAGCTCCTTTGGTGCAGGAGGTGTTAACTGTCATTGTGTGATCGAGGAATATCCGACCGATGCCTCTGCGATGAATCAGCTAGACCATGAAAAGAAACGGCGCGTGTTCCCACTTTCTGCCAAGACTCCAGAGGCTCTGGCGGATTATGTGCGGAGTTTACAGGCTTATATGCTTCAAACAGGGAATGATGTTTCACTAGTGAACATCGCCTTTACGATGCAAATTGGAAGAGAAGATTTTAAAGAAAGAGTCGTCTTTCTCGCAGCCTCACATGAGGAGCTGGCAGAACTGTGCTCACGCTACTTGCAAGGAGAGAAGACAGCTTATATTCTTGTAGGATTTGGCGGCGCTTCACGTAAGGGAGAGGCCGGCGGTGCAGAAGTTGGAGAATCGATTGAGCGTGCTGCTGTTATTTGGTCTGAGGGAGGGGCGGTCGATTGGCGGTTATGCCGCGGATTTGCACCAGGCTATCGGACCTCTCTGCCGTTGTATCCATTTGCCAAGGAGCGATATTGGGCTCCGTTGCCCGATACGGCGGACGAAGCGGACAACAATGTATTAAGCAAGGGTATCCGTCCTGAGGCGGTAGTTCAGCCAGAGACCGTAAAAGGGGATATTGTATTGTATAGGCCAACCAATGCTGTACTTCGGCCATTATTAATGCCGGATATGCATGAACGGCATGAACGCAAAGGGCGTATTTTCGTATTTGGCAGTGATCCTGAGATGTTGTTCCATCTTAGACAAAATGGATACAAGCCGGTACACATCGAGCAAGGAGATCAATTCGGACAATCTTCTCCTGAACGCTTTATTATTAATCCGTCTTCTTATGATGACTACACTTCACTATGGAATGCGCTGTTGGAAGGAAACCGAGGTTCAGCCATCGATGTTCTTTATTTATGGGGCATTGGAACTGGAGAAAGAGAATGTGAGACGTATACGGGAGAGTTGATGCACCCGCTGCTTCACTTATGTGCCTCATTGAACAAATATGCTCTGAAGGAACCAATCTCTCTGTTATATGGGTATGTGTCCGAAGGCAGCAAGTTAGATGTATTTCGATCGGCGCTTCCGGCGTTTTTCAGAACGATTCATTTGGAAAATCATCAACTGCGCTTCAAAGTTGTGGATATGGATGAGAGCACACATTTCTATACAAAAGTACTGGAAGAATTGCAGGATGAATGCCCGGGCGCTGCGTATATCAGATATCACGGGCAGCAACGAACAGTTCTGTCTTACGAGGAAATCCCTGCCCGAGAGGAAGGGCAGCGAGAGAATGAAGTGCTTCGTACAGGCGGTGTATATCTTATCACTGGGGGTCTTGGCGGAATTGGCTATTTGATTAGCCAGTATCTTGCTTCTGTTAAACAAGCAAGGCTTGTACTGACGGGACGTTCTCCGGTCGACAGCAGCGCTGCGGATAAGATCGCGAGGCTGGAACAGACGGGGGCTTCAGTTGTTTACATACAAGCGGACATCTCCATCAAGGCAGAGGTGCAAAAGGTCATTCAAGCAACAAAAAATACCTTTGGAGCTATCCATGGTATTTTTCATTGCGCCGGTGTTTTGCGTGATGCCTACTTTGTGCATAAAACGACTGATCAGTTTGATGAGGTTGCAGCAGCCAAAATACCAGGTACGGTTCATTTGGATGAATACACAGCGGCAGAGTCACTCGATATCTTTTGTTTGTTCTCCTCCTTGTCTGCCGTATCGGGGAATATTGGGCAATGCGATTATTCATACAGCAATAGCTTTATGGATCAATATGCCGCTTATCGCGAGCGTTTGCGTGAGGAGGGTCGGCGTTGGGGTCACAGTATCTCGATCAATTGGCCGTTGTGGATCGATGGCGGCATGCAAATTCCGAATACGAAGAAGGAACTTCTGTATGAGCAGACTGGCTTGGAAGTATTGTCAACGAAAGACGGCATAGATGCGTTTGTGCAGGCCATTCAATCGGGTTATGCCCAAGTTCTTGTTACGTCAGGGGATCGCAAGAGAATAGAGAATACTTTTCTGGCATCCGCGGCACAAGAAGAGGGGGTTTTGTCTGACATTAAGCCGTTGTTACAGGAAGAGCCTGATGAAATGGAGAAGCCGGAGGAATTGGAGATATTTGTTAGCGGGCTAATCAAAGAGTGGATCGTGGAATGCACCAAGCTTCCGGAACACAAGATCGATATTCAGTCTCATTTTGAAGAGTACGGTCTTGATTCGATTATGATTGAGCACTTGATCAGCCGCTTGGAGCAATGCTTTGGGAAAGTTTCGCCTACTTTGTTGTTCGAGTATCAGACGATAGAGGAATTGGCTCAATTCCTAGCAGATCATCGTACGGAAGCTGTACAGGTTCATCGTATGAGAGAGTCGGGAATAAGTGTGCAGGAATCAGTTGGGCCTAACAATAAGTCTGACACTGTAACCGCAACACCTGTGCTTGCTGTTGCAAGTGCGGGTCAGGAAGCTACAGCGGAAGACGATGATATTGCAATCATAGGCGTCAGCGGAATTTATCCGAAGGCAGAGAACATCAAGGAGTTTTGGCACAATCTGGAGCAAGGTGTGGATTGTGTCGACGAAGTACCTAACGAAAGATGGGATTGGCGCCGGTATTACGCTCAGGATCCGGCTGAGGCAAACCACGGGAAAATATATTGCAAGTGGGGGGGATTTGTCGATAATATAGATCAGTTTGACCCCCTATTGTTCCAGATATCTCCCAAAGAAGCTGAGGCCATGGACCCGCAGGAACGATTGTTCCTTCAATGCGTCTGGGACTTGTTCGAATCCAACGGTTACACAAGGGAAGGACTAGCGAGGCAATTTCCGAAAGATAAGGGTGCGGACGTTGGGGTTTATGTTGGCGTAACAACAAATAGCTACCAGTTGCTAGGTCCAGAACAATGGGACAAGGGCAGTTCAATCATTCCGACTTCTTTGCCGTGGTCGATTCCAAACCGGATCTCTTATTTTTATAATTTCAATGGGCCTAGCCTTCCGGTAGATACCGCTTGTTCATCGTCACTTGTAGCCATTCATATGGCTTGCGAAAGCCTGAGGAATCAAGATTGTAAAATGGCAGTCGCGGGCGGGGTTAATCTGTATTTCCACCCTTCTAAATATTTGGCGATGTGTCAACTTGGGATGCTCTCAAAAACCGGGAAATGTCATGCATTCGGTGAACAAGCTGATGGATTCGTTCCCGGGGAAGGCATTGGTGCCGTTCTGTTGAAGCCGCTTAAGAAGGCTGAAGCGGACGGCGATGAGATCTGGGGTGTTATTAAAGGTACGGCAATCAATCATGGCGGACGGACGAACGGATATAAAGTACCAAGCCCGCATTCACAAGCAATGCTCGTCAAAAAAGTGATGGAGCAAGCGCAATTGGATCCTTCAACGATTAACTATATAGAGGCTCATGGTACAGGCACCAGCCTGGGAGATCCGATTGAAATCGAAGGATTAACCCAAGCTTACAAAGATTTTGTCAGCGAAAATCAATATTGCGCTGTTGGTTCAGTGAAGTCCAATATCGGACATTCTGAATCTGCTGCGGGTATTGCAAGTCTCACTAAGGTATTGCTTCAAATGAAGCATAAGAGGTTGGTACCTTCTCTGCATGCTGCCCGGCTCAACAAACATATCGCATTCGAGGATACGCCGTTTAGAGTACAAACCGAAAGTGCGGCATGGAAGCCTGTTCGAGAAGATCTGCCTTTACGTGCAGCGATCAGTTCGTTTGGAGCGGGCGGAGTGAATGCGCATATGGTCGTGGAAAGCTATTTATCTCCTGCAGAGCATCGGGTCCCTTTAAAGTATGGGGTTGACCGGCTCTCTGCTTCGGAAGGCAGGAGCCGAGAATACGCCTTCATCTATTCGGCTCGCAATAAGACACGGCTTCAAGAGTCGCTTGGGCAGCATCTGGAATGGCTGTGCATGGAACGAGAAGACATCAACTTGGACAGCTTGTCCTATACGCTTCTATGCTGCCGTGAGGAAATGGAAGAACGCATTGCTTTTGTCGTTTCAGATAAGAACCTGCTGATCGAATCGCTTCGTTCTCATTTGAACGGTTGGGGAACGCCGGCGGGATGCGCTGTTTTTGCAGGAAATAAGTATGATCGCAATCGATCAGAAACCTCAATAAAAGATGACGGGCGGAAGGATAGGATCAAGAAGATCCTTGCCAGCCGGGAGCTTCATCAAGCCGTTGCTCTTTGGGTGTCCGGCGGGTCGCTGGAGTGGTCCGAATGGTTTGAAGAAGGGCAGCAGAAACTGCGCTTGCCCACGTATGTACCGGCGCAAGACAGCTACTGGATTACGCCTAAGGAAAAGCAGCCGATTCTCTGTTTAACGACAGATTGGAGCGAATGCGGCAAGGCAGAGGAAGCGGCTGCATCCGGCAGCCTATCTGAACGGCACATTATGTTGGTAGCAACGAGAGAGCAGGCACGACATTGGTCTATGATTGAGACATCTGCTGAGGCCAGCAGTCTAACGAAAGTTTATTTGGACAATCGGAACAGTTGTGTCAGTCGTCATGAGTTTGAGGTGGATAGTACGCATGGATCTCCGGATTTCTCGATCGTTACTCCGCTGCATGCTATTGATACGATTTACTTTTTGTGCGGAATGAATGACGAATCTGAATTAAATGACGATTATGCTTATGAGCAGCAGCAAAATGAGGGTGCGCTGGCATTAATCTCATTAATGCAGGTCTTCCATGACAATGTTACTCTCAAGGTAATCACAAGCAAAACTATGCAAGTGCCTGGATATGAAAAGCATTGCATTAATTTTCTAACGTCTGCTATTGCAGGCATTACAAAAACGATACCGCTGGAGTTTCCGATGGTAAAGGTGATCCATATTGATCTTCAAGCCCAAGATGCTTCCGGCGTCGCTGGAGAGCTCTTACTGGCTGTGAAGGAACCGTATAATGCGGCCTATCCTTTCCTCGCCTATCGTGCAGGCAAGCGATATCGGCGCAAGCTGGTCAAAGCAGAGATAAATAAGAGTCAGATTCCTGTACTTAAGTCACATGGAACCTATCTCATTTTGGGCGGAACCGGCGGCATAGGTTTTGAATTATCAAAGTTTCTGGCGACGCGTTATGGGGCTCGTCTTATCCTGGTGGGGAGAAGTCCTCTGAATGAGGAGAAGCAGGCTCAACTCGATCTGCTGAACCAGATAGGCGGAGGAGCTTCTTATTTGGAAGCGAATTTGCGGGATACCGGCCAAACCCTGCAAAGAGTCAAGGCGCATGTCGAGAACATGGGAGGAATTGACGGGGTTATCCATTCTGCAGCGGACGTTGAGAACAGCTTGCTTACGAAGATGACGCCGGAAATCTATCACCGTGTAGTAGGCATTCAAGCCTCTAGTTGTATGCTGATGAAAGAGGTTCATCTGGAGCTTGGGGTAAAAAACTTTATATTTTTCTCCTCGGCTTCCAGCTTTTTTGGAAGCCAAGGAGGAGCTAATTACAGCGCCTCTAATTGCTTGAAAGATACGTTTGCCAATATATTCGCGCACACGTATCCGGTGAATGTGAAATTAATCAACTGGGGTTTGTGGGGGCAGGTGGGCCTCGGTAAAGCTTATGATAAAGTGCTCCAGCAGAAATTTCGTTCAGTAATACCTATTTTGCCGAAGGAAGGACTGCAGGCGTTTGAGCAGATCGTATCTGCCAACACGATTCAAGTTATAGCTGCAACTGCCAGTGACAGTTATATACGAAATGAAACGGATTATTATGGGCCGCGGGAATCTATGGCTTCAACCCTCTTGACTGAGGAAACGGCTGGCCCGTTGATTTCGGCGTCGCCTGATACGGATGGCAGTATTAAGACGCAGATGTTGCTCTGGTTAAGAACGATTGTTGCCGGTTGCCTGAAGCTCGATTCTGCTCTTTTACATGATCGGGTGCACCTGGGAGATTACGGAATGGATTCGATTATAGGTACGGTGATTCTTCAATCGCTTACGAAATGGCTATCCAACCTGCCATCCACGCTTATGTACGAGTATTTCACTATCGATGCTCTGGCGGATTATTTATTGGATGAACATGCGGAGGAGTTAGGAAAGATATTTGCGGATGTTGCAACTGATCCTGCGGATGATGTGGTGAAGCTTGAGACTGCCGCCTTAGAGGAGAATTCTAAAGGAAAAGAAGCTGCTGAGCACGACATTGCCATTATCGGTATAGCCGGTGTATATCCGCAGGCCAAGGAGCTTCAGGAGCTCTGGTCCAACCTTGTGGACAGCAGGGATTGTATAACGGAGGTTCCTGCCGATCGCTGGGATGCGGATGTCTATGAGCAGAATGGTTCTATTTATTGCAAGTGGGGGGGATTTGTAGAACAGCCGGATTTATTTGACCCCATGTTCTTCCAACTATCCCCGAAGGAAGCAAAGGGTATGGACCCACAAGAGCGGATGTTTTTACAGGTAGCTGCACAGACCTTTGCGAACGCCGGATATTCGAAGGCAAGCTTGGATCGGCAAAAGGTTGGTGTGTTTGTTGGTGTTACGAATAATACGTATCAGCTGCTCGGTGTAGATCAGTGGGATCATACCTCTAATGAGGACATCCCTAATTCGCAGATCTGGTCGATTCCTAATCGCGTCTCGTTCCATTACAATTTGGCAGGCCCGAGCATGCCGGTCGACACCGCATGTTCGTCGTCGTTAACGGCTCTCCACCTTGCTTGCGAAAGTATTCAAAGCGGCGAGTCGGGAATGGCTCTGGTCGGCGGGGTGAACTTATACCTTCATCCGTATAAATACAGCGGACTTAGCCAAATGAAGATGCTCTCTCCTACTGGGCAATGCCGCGCCTTTAACGATGAAGCGAACGGCTTTGTTCCCGGCGAAGGGATAGGTGCTGTACTGGTGAAGCCTTTGAAACAAGCGCTTCAGGATGGCGATTTCATTCATGGTATTGTGAAGTCGACTGCCGTGAATCATGGAGGCCGAACCAACGGCTATACGGTGCCCAATCCGAATGCGCAAGCTTCATTAATTGAGGAGGCACTCCTTAAGGGAAATATTGATCCTCGAACAATTACTTACGTTGAAGCGCATGGAACTGGAACGGTATTGGGTGATCCTATCGAGATCGCGGGCCTAACTTCTGCGTTCAGGAAGTATACGTCGGACAAGCAGTTTTGTGCAATCGCTTCAGTTAAAACAAATATTGGTCATTTGGAAGCGGCGAGCGGAATAATTGGATTAACCAAGATTTTGCTTCAAATGAAGCATCAAACATTGGTGCCAACGCTCCATCATGAGCCTGGTAATACACGTATCCGTTTTGCAGATTCACCTTTTTATCTGCAGAAGAAAGTAGAAGCATGGAATAGGCCGACAGTTCACGTCGATGGGGAGGAGGTTATGTATCCGAGAAGAGCGGCTGTCAGTTCCTTCGGCGCCGGGGGAGCTAACGCCCATGCCATCATCGAAGAGTATTTGCCTAAAGAGCAAACGGACCACCATGGACGAAACCGGAGGAGTATCATTCCTTTATCTGCTAGAAGTCCCAGACAATTGCAAGATTATGTGAAAAATCTGCTCTCAGATCTGAAGGGAAAGATTGCGTCAGGAGAGCCAGCTATCCTTTTAGAACGGGTAGCTTATACGCTTCAGATCGGCAGAGATCCGATGGAGGAGCGCCTTGCTGTAATAGCGAGCAGTATGGAAGAACTGCTAGAGAAATTGGATCATGTGGCAAGCGGAACAGAAAAGAGTGGCATATTTATAGGAAGAGCGCAGTCTTTCCCCGCTTATGACAGCGATTCCCTCATCATTTCTTTGGAAGATGCGAATATTGAAGCGACTGCGAGAGCTTGGGTAAATGGCGGGTCGATCCGCTGGGAATCCTTCTATACGGCCCCATTGCCGATAAAGCTGCCACTCCCAGCTTGTCCATTTTCTTTGAAGAGCTATTGGTTGAATCCGGTTGTGGACAAGAGCGAGCGTGTAGAGA
Organism: Paenibacillus sp. S150; assembly: GCF_019352175.1. Classification (GTDB taxonomy): domain Bacteria; phylum Bacillota; class Bacilli; order Paenibacillales; family Paenibacillaceae; genus Paenibacillus_AQ. Next base: position 19,987 of record NZ_JACBYI010000036.1, on the reverse strand, counting down.
AAGATCACTCATCCGTAGCCGCGTTGCATCCGCTGGTTCAAAGAAAACAAATCGAGGGCCAAGGCATACATTATAGCGGTACATTTATGGGCAAGGAGCGGTTTATTTCTGAGCATCGGGTAGAAGAATATTCCGTGTTTCCCGGGGCTGCCTTTTTGGAAATGGCATTCGAAGCGGCTTCTTTCTCGATGGAGAAGGAAATGATTGCGATACGAAATGTAACTTTCATGCAACCGCTCATTTTCAGAAAGGAGCCGATCGAAGTAGAGTTGGCTATCCAGCACAGTACCGGTAGAAACGCTTTTGAAATCTATTCTGCATCAGGTTCTGAAGAAAAACTGAAACATGTTCAAGGTGAGATCGTATATCGCAGCACAGCTGATATTCCAGAAGCACATCGGGCTATTAATCTGCAGGGGATGATTGATCATTCGGCAAGCTTTGACAAGGAGCAGATCTATAGATACTACCGGAAATTAGGGATAGATTATGGGCCTGTCTTTCAAAATGTGAGCAAGCTCTATGTACGTAATCGCAGTATCCTTGGGGAACTGGCGCCGCATCAAGAAGTACAAGACACATTAGGCCAGTATGAGCTGCATCCGATCTTGTTGGATGGAGCTCTGCAATGCATGATTGCTTACGGAATGCTGGATCAGGAGAAGGGCTTGGAATTACCTTTTTATGTTCGCGAGCTTCACGTAATCCGGAAGGATCGGCAATGGAAATACGTCTACATTGCTCCATCGGGAAGCGGGGAGCATGCTTATGATGTGACAATACTGGATGAGATGGGGGAGTCATTGGTTTGCCTCCTTGATTTTACAGTCAGTCCGCTTCGCTCGAAAGTACATGAGGTCCAGCGCAGATTAAGCAGTAAGCCCCTACCTGAAAAAGAATCTTATGGAAATAGTCAAGCAACGTGGGACTCAGGTCAAGGGCAAGCGGTAACAGATCATATTAAGAATAACATTGCATTCATACTGGAGTGGAGCGTTGAGGAGATCGATGAAGATACGGAACTTGGCGATTATGGTTTTGACTCCTTGTCGTTCACTCGTCTGGCTGACCAACTGAATGACGATTTTCAAATTACGGTATCACCGGCGTTATTTTTTCAATACACTACCGTCCGAAAACTGGCAGAACATTTGGTAGAAAGCTGTGCTTTGAGCCGAAATGAGACGTTGACACAGTTGGTTGAAGATAGAGCAGCCCCACAGCAGATGGAACCACAGCATGAATTAGACGGCTCTGTTTCACCAGCTGGCACTAGTTCCAGTGATCACAGTGGAGAAGACAACTTTCCGGTTGCAATCGTAGGAATGGCGGGCCGGATGCCGCAATCGGCTACGCTTGAGCAATTTTGGGAGCATCTCAAGGCAGGTAATGATCTCGTTACAGAAGTCCCTAAGAAACGCTGGGATTGGCGCGAATATTATGGGGACCCCATCCAAGAAAAAAATAAAACAAAAGCTAAATGGGGCGGATTTTTGGATGATATCGATAAATTCGATGCACGTTTCTTCAAAATTGCTGCCAGGGAGGCCGAGCTTATGGACCCTCAGCAAAGAGGCGTGCTTGAGCTTGCGTGGCAGACGGTGGAACATGCAGGCTATAGCATGAATGCACTCTCCGGCTCCAAAACGGGTGTTTTTGTCGGAGTAGCTGCAAACACCGATTACAATGATCTCGTTAACAAGGATGCAGAAGAGACGGAAGCCTATCAGTCCACCGGTGTTGCCATTTCCGTACTGGTCAACCGATTATCCTATATGTTCAATTGGCATGGTCCGAGTGAGCCGATAGATACTGCATGCTCCAGCTCGCTGGTAGCTTTGCACAGAGCTGTAGATTCATTGCGCAGCGGGGAATGCGAGATGGCTTTGGCAGGTGGCGTTCAGCTTATTCTAAGTCCGCGCGGAGCGATATCGTTTAGTAAATCTGGTATGTTAAGTCCGGATGGACGCTGTAAAACGTTCGACCAGAGTGCTAACGGCTATGTTCGCAGCGAAGGAATGGGGCTGGTTCTGCTCAAACCATTGAAGGATGCGGAACGCAGCGGCGATCAGATTTATGGAGTGATTCGGGGAACCGCGGTGAACCACGGGGGCAAAGGTAATTCGTTAACATCGCCTAATCCGAATGCGCAAGCCGAAGTTATCATGAAAGCTGTTGAGAAGGCCGGAATAGATATTGGCTCCATCAGTTATATTGAGACTCATGGTACGGGGACGCAACTCGGTGATCCAGTTGAAATTAATGGATTGAAGAAAGCTTTTGAGACAATGGCTCTTGCGCAAGGGGAAACGAGTCTGCCGGCCCGCTCTTGCGGATTAGGGTCTGTAAAAACGAATGTGGGACATATGGAGACGGCTGCCGGCATGGCTAGCCTGTTTAAGGTGTTGTTATCTCTTAAGCATCGCGAGTTGCCGCCCAATGTTCATTACCGCAAGTGCAATCCTCAAATTCATTTGGAAGACAGCCCTTTCTATATTGTAGATCGTTTGCAGAAATGGGGGGGAACTTCAATAGATGGTGGAGCACAGAATATTCCTCTTAGAGCAGGAATTAGCTCATTCGGCTTTGGAGGAGCGAACGCTCATCTTATTCTGGAAGAATATATCAACGATGCAGAACCCGCTCAGCCTGCATCAGATGATTCAGATAAGCAGCAACTGATAATTCTTTCAGCAAAAGATAGTGAGCGTCTTCGTGACAGGGCCAATCAACTAGCAGATTATCTTGAAAGTAGTCTCTCCGTTTCTATTGACGGTGTCTCCTGCGAAATGATCGAGCAGGAACTACTAAAGCAAATGGGAGAGGTGCTTTCGATATCGGAGGAAGAAATCGATCATAGCGGCAATGTGCTGGATATGGGCTTTGATCAAATGGGCTTGTATCAGCTTATGGTGAAAGTGGAGCAGCACTATGGAGTGAAGCTGCAATTGGAACAGATCCTTCAGTTGCAGACGCCTGATCGGCTCATTCATCATTTGTGCAAAGTAATAGGCAGTGGGTCTACCGCAGAGTTCAGTGAGCAAGTTCATTTAGCGTCAGTAGCTTATACGCTTCAGCTCGGACGCGATGCGATGGAAGAGCGCGCTTGTTGGATTGTATCCAATAGCAGACAACTAATCGAGCAGTTGCGAAGTTATTGTTCCAATCAGGTTACTCTATATGCCGGAAGAGTCACCAAGAAAGGGAACGGACCAATAGACGAACTTAAAAGTGACGTTCGACAAGCGCTTGCCATACAGGATTATTCCCGGCTTGCAGAATTGTGGACACAAGGGGCAAAGATAGATTGGCAGCTGCTATACGAAGGCAAGAAAGTAGTGCCGCGAATCGCGCTCCCGGGTTATCCTTTCCAAAGAACGGCTTATTGGTTCCAACCGGCTCCAATATCACATTCGAACTGTATAGCTGGCAACGATAGCGGGTTATTGGTGGAGCCATCTGACCGTGAAAACTTTGCTTATAGGGTTCGTCTGGATGAGTTCCATGCAAGCTTTGAAGATCATGTGATAGGAGATCGCGTAATCCTTCCTGGAGCGATGTACTTCGAGATCGTTCAAAAGACTGTTCAGCAAACGGGGCGGAACGATGGATTTGAACTTACCCAACTGTTCTGGTTGACTCCTTACATTCATAACGGTGATTCATTGGGAAATGATCTGTACATCCGATGGACTGAAGAGGATTCTGGACAATTCAAAATTAAAATTTGCTCCTTCGACGAGAGTGGACAGAGAGAGCATTTTCAGGTCTCAATTCGAGAGACGAGCCGCGGACAGGGAAGCTTGGGTCAGCCTATTCACTTGATTCAAGAACGCTGTGGGGAGAGCAATGATATCACGGAGTTGTATGGCCTGTTGAAAACAAATGGACTGTGCTATGGTTCGACTTATCAAACGGTCGTCAACTTAAGGCACGGAAATAAGGAGGCGATCGCCGAACTTTTATTGCATGATCAGTTAACCGAAGCTTGGCAGTGCTCCCCTTCGATGATTGATGGTGCGTTTCAATCGGTCGCCGTCGCGGGTAGCTGGGATAATGTCTCAGGTACTTATTTACCTTTTTCAGTGAAACGAGTCAGCTTCTATGAAAGGGTTCCCTCCTCTTGTTATGCCTATATTCGAGAGAAAGGAAAGAGCGGCTCGTTAATGCTGTTTGATCTTTATTTCGTTCATCATGAGGGTAGGATTATTGCCGAATTCGAGGATTTTGGCTTGAAACTGTATACGGGTCCAGATAATGGAATGTCTTTTCTCGTACAGGAGTGGCTGCCATGTCCAATCGAAAAGGCGAATGATGAAGCGGAGAAGCCGATTTTCATTGTCGGTTCATCCGGCAAGCTGAATGGTTCGCTGCTTGGAATGAAGGAGGCTTGTTGGCTGCAGACGGATATGACTAATCGAAATGAGCTGGAGCATCTGCTGGTACAAATGATTCCGGCGAATACGCAATCAATATCCATGGTGATTCATCTCGAGCAGGAGCAAGAAGCTGAGTCAGGTTATCCTATATATGAAGGAATGCAAAATTTGATCCAAATTTTAGTGAAGCGGTTTTATAAGCTTCCTGTACGTTTCTTGTGCCTATATGGCACGGGAGATGAATATATCGCGCATCGGGCACTCGTAGGGTTTGGACGGACAGCTGCTTTAGAAAACGATCATTTCGTCTTTCGTTTCCTCGAATATGACGAATTGAATCAGGTTCCATTGCAAGCTGAACTATACGCCGAGCCTGTCACAGGGTGCCTGGAAATTAAGTATGATCGCAATAGGCGGCTGATTCGCCAGCTCCGGGAGGTTGACAACTCGAACGAGCAGGCCGCCGCGCAGCCAAAAATCAGTCATAACGGTACTTATGTAGTCACAGGCGGCAACGGGGGACTAGGCTTGCTCTTTGCTGCATATTTGTTATCAAAATATCATGCGAATGTCGCAATTGTTAGTCGCTCTGCTATTTCTTCTGAGTCTATGATCCGACTAGAGGAGGCTGCCCGTTTCGGAGGAAGTATTCGACACTACAAGGCTGACGTATCCCGGGTGAAGGAGGTAGAATCATGCATGTCGCAAGTGAAAAGCGATTATGGTTCTATTCATGGGGTATTCCACTTTGCTGGCGCGCTTAATGACTCTCTCTTGTTCAGAAAGACGATGAGCGATGCGGAGAAGGTACTGGCCCCCAAAATCCATGGCATCCACAACCTGGATCGATCAACGAGAGGCGAAAAGCTTGAGTTGTTTGTAGTTTTCTCATCCATTACGGCGATAGCCGGCAATAAAGGACAAGCAGATTACGCTTATGCTAATCGGTATATGGACGAATATATTCGAATGCGGAACCGTCGAGATTTCTCAGAAGGCCGGATTTGCCGGAGTTATACAATCAATTGGCCTTTATGGGAACATGGCGGTATGCAAGTAAACGATTCCGTGAAAGAACGGCTGCAGGCAGATAATGGTTTGGAAATATTGCAGGAGCGCGACGGCTGGCACGCGTTGGAGAAAATACTTGCCAATGGCTGGGAGCAGGCGCTGCCTGTTCGGGGGGATAAGGAACGGATCAATCAATCGCTTGAGGCGCTGCAGCTATTGCGTCATGTGGCTGTCAAGTCAGAGACAACCTATAGGAAAGATTACGGGGATCATCCGTCAAACCCTCAGCAAGCGGTAGAGGATGCCCTGCTGGCAGATTTGCAGCGAATGTTCAGCGAAATCTTGAAGATAGATGCAGATGAATTGGATCCTGAAGAAGATTTGGAGATGTATGGTTTCGATTCCATCATGATGGTAGAAGTACTCAGTCGTATCGAATCTGCATATCGCATTAACATGGAGCCAGGAGCGATTAATGAACACAAATCTTTAAAGGTTTTGTCGGGGTATTTGTCGATGATAATCGACGGGGCGCAGCTTCAAGCAACGGTAAAATCATCTTCACAGTCGAAGCCGGAACAAAAAGACACTGTTCAGTCTGTCTCAACAACAACGGGTATGGAAGGAAGAATCGCAGTGATTGGCATGACATGCTGTTTTCCCCAATCGAGCAGCTTGGAACAATATTGGACCAATATTCTGCTGGAGAAAGACATGATTACGGAAGTGCCGAAGGAGCGCTGGGATGTAGATCATTATTATAATCCGGATCGGAAGCGTAAAGATACGACATATTCCAAATGGGGCGGTTTTCTTCAAGATATTGAGAAATTTGATGCTGGTTACTGGGGGATTCCGGACGAAGTTGCGCTGGTAATGGACCCGCAGCACCGTCTTCTGCTGGAACTTGTGGAGGAGCTGTGGAGCCGAGCGGGATATCGACCAGAGGAAGTCAGAGGGAAAGACGTCGGCGTCTTTATCGGCGGGGCCGAAAGCTCGTATGTAAAGAGCAATTTAGGTAAAGTACCTCCCGAGTCTATGAAGCACATTGTAGTAAATACCATCTCTAATATGATGGCAGCCCGTATATCTGACACGTATGATCTACGAGGACCTTCCTTGACGATGGATACAGCTTGCTCCTCATCGCTGGTCTCCATACACGAGGCTTGTTCTCAAATTCTTAATGGTACTTGCGATATGGCAATAGCCGGGGGAGTGCAAGTGCTGCTGGATCCGATTGATCATATTGGAATGAGTCAGGCTGGCGTGCTTTCGCCAGACAAGCGGGCTTACGTGTTCGACGAGCGTGCCCAAGGCATCGTAATTGGTGAGGGTGCAGGTGTGGTACTGCTTAAACCGATGAAGCAGGCTGTTGAGGATGGGGATTTTATTCATGCGGTCATTATGGGATCTGCCGTCAATAATGATGGACATACGATGGGATTGACGACTCCTAACATTGAAGGACAAAAAAACGTCATTCAACAGGCTCTTCGCAAGAGCGGAGTTTCACCTGACACGATTTCCTATTACGAGGCGCACGGGACAGGAACCTTGCTTGGCGATCCGATCGAGATTCGCGCAGCCACCCAGTCTTATCGCGAGTTCACGGAGAAGAAGCAATATTGCGGCGTTGGCTCTGTCAAGGCGAATATGGGACATTTACTTCGAGCTGCGGGAATCGGCAGCTTTATTAAAGCAGGGCTGGCTGTTCAGCATAGCATTTTGCCCAAAACCATTCATTGCGACAAGCCGCACCCACGGTTTCAATTCGAGGCATCACCTTTTTATCCGGTCACCAAAAGCATGCCTTGGGAAGGAATCGAAGGAAAGCGAAGAGCAGCGATATCTTCTTTTGGATTTGGTGGAACAAATTGCCATATGATAATCGAGAATTTTGAAGGAGAGCAATTTCCCGAATATTCGTTGCAAAGACAGCCACTTCAACTGCCGGAGTTTCACAAAAAAGTGTACTGGCTGGGGAGTCATGCAGGGGAAGAGACGGAAACGTTTTACCTGCGCATATTGGCACAACTTCAAAGCGGAGAAATTACGCCAGAGCAGGCACTGCAAATGGAATCGCTGGCGCTCAAAGGAGAGTCTGTGTAGTTAATGGATAAATTAAAAATATTCCAAGAGGTTGCAAAACAGGGCCTATCGGTCACAGAAGCGATGGCGTTAATTAGACAGGAGCAGAGTGAAAGCTGGATCACATTTCATCATAATGATCCCTATGTATCCGATCATCTCGTATATGGCAACGCTATTCTGTTGGGAGTAACGTATTGTTCCATAGCGCTGGATGCTGAAATCAAGCAAGCCGGCGGGCAACCTGTAACGCTGTCGCGGTTTCTGTTCCGTAAGCCAGTCGTTGTCGGGACGTATCGTAAAGTCTGTATACGTGTAGCACCGCAGAAAGGCAGCACCCTAGCTGCCCGCCAAATTGAATATCGTTATAGCTCAGCTGAGCGGTCCGAAGTAGCAGCGGTATACGAGCTGAAGCAAGAAGGAACTGAACCTGACAGAGATAAGACTAAATTAGATATTACCGAGTTCATCCATAGCTCTGAACGTGTTGTGGAGAGTCATACGATTTATCAAAGGATGCTTGATGTACAGGTGGAATTTGGTGATTCGTTAAAAACCGTGCAGCGTGCCTGGATTCGCGGCAGTGAGGTTCTTAGTGAGTTAAGAATGAGTCCTGTTCATAATAATGATCTGCTGACGATACATCCCGTCTTTCTGGACGGGGCAATCGTCGGAAGTATGGCCCCATATTCGGCGTCAGAACCAAAGCCGTTTATTCCGATGTCCATTGGTGAAATCATCTTTTTTGAGCGCAACTCAGGTCCCGTATGTTACAGCCTTGCTGAAGTGGTCAGACGGAATGCTGAGCTCCTTGTTATTAATTTGGCGATTTATTCAGAGAAGGGACAGCTTCTGGTTCAATTGAGGGAGGTTTCCCTAAAACGGGCAAGACTAGAAGGTTTGCTGGATGTTCGGGAAACAGTGAGGCAAGAGGAGATAGTTACTCCGCTTCCTCTTGATGTACAAAAGCGATATCCGCAACCTCAACAGGGAGAAGCTGTTGAAGAGCAGACTGTTCAATATCTTCACAGGAAAATAACCGAGCTTCTGCCGCAAGCCTCTGCGGCAATCGATATGAACCGGAATTTTTTAGATCTGGGCGTATCATCTAATGACTTGGTGGAGCTTGTGCAGGACATAGAAACAGATCTGGGAGTGGAACTATATCCAACGATATTTTTTGAATATCAGAATATCAAGGAAGCCAGCCAGTATCTTGCCTGTCAACATCAAGACAGACTGGCACAATGTTTCGGTTCAACTCGGCTCTCTGAGGAGTCGACTGAGCATGGGAGGACGGCTCAATCGGGAGATGTGCATCAAGAATTACATACCGAGATGTTGGCAAAGACTGCGGTAAAGGGTTCATCCGCGACTCAGGCAGAAGGAGATATTGCCATCATTGGAATAAGCGGGAAATTTGCGAAATCTCCCGATTTACAGATTTTCTGGGATCATCTTGTAAAGGGCTCTGATTTGATTACGGAAATCCCTTCGGATCACTTTGACTATAGGCCTTGGTTTAGTCAGGACCCGGAGGAGAAAAATACGATGTATTCCAAATGGGGCAGCTTTATCGATGACGTCGATAAGTTTGATGCTCCATTTTTTAATATTTCTCCACGGGAAGCAGAAACGATGGACCCGCAGCTTCGCTTGCTGCTGCAAGAGTTGTATCATACGGCTGAGGATGCAGGCATTATTCGTCAAATCCGCAGTTCAAAGACGGGGATGTTTGTCGGCTCATGTTTTCAGGATTATTCCTCAGAGATGGGCAGAGTAGGCAAGCCAGTCGAGCCGTATGATGGATCTGGCAATGCCCTTACAATGTATTCCAATCGGCCTTCGTTCTTTTTTGATTTGACGGGTCCCAGTATTTCGGTCGACACTGCTTGTTCCTCTTCGCTTGTAGCGATTCATCTGGCATGCCAGTCGTTGCGTAACGGTGAATGTGATATGGCTTTTGCTGCAGGAATTAATTTATTGCTTTCCTCGTGGCACTATCGATATTTTTGCAGCATAGGGGCCTTGTCTCCGACAGGGCGTTGCCACACCTTCGATGAGCGTGCAGACGGATATGTACCTGGAGAAGGCATTGCGGCCATTTTGTTAAAGCCATTAAAGCAGGCTATAGCCGATGGAGATCGGATTCATGGCATAATCAAGGGATCTGCGGTTAACCATGGAGGTTATACGCCTTCGATTACAGCGCCAAGCATGAAGATGGAGGCCGCCGTTATTGCCGCTGCTTGGGAGGCTGCAGGTATTAATCCTGAAACGTTAGGTTATATCGAAGCTCACGGTACGGGTACGAAACTAGGAGACCCGATAGAAATCAATGCAATCAAGGAAGCATTCAAACGTTATACCGATAAACAAGCCATTTGCGCGGTAGGCTCGGCCAAAGCTCATATTGGCCACGCAGAAGGTGCTGCCGGTATTGCCGGAGTTATTAAAGCCATCCTTTCTATACAGAACAAGATGATTCCTGCAATGCCTCAATTAGGGGAGCTGAATTCGTTTATTGATCTTAAAGATTCGCCTCTAATGGTCAATAGAGAGCCGATGCCATGGCTGGCATCCGGTTCGCATCCGCGTAGAGCTGGAGTAAGTTCATTTGGTTTTGGCGGTGCATACGCACATTTAGTGGTGGAGGAATACAGAGATAGCCGAACGGAAATGGATGAGGAGAGTACGCACCTGGTAATTCTCTCCGCGGCACAGCCCGAAGCCTTAAAACGAAACGCCAAGCAACTGCATCAGTATTTGTTGGCTTCGGAATCTCCTGATCTAAAGCTGTCGGCTGTGGCTGCAACATTGGCTTATGGTCGGGAAGAGTTTGATTTCCGTCTCGCCATTACGGCTAATTTGGTGGATGATCTGATTTCTAAGCTGGGGGAGTTCCTTGCTGATCAATCTAAAAGGAATAATATGGTTATCTCTGGCATGAAGCAACCCAATCATTCAAAAGAATGGGCTGCTCAATTAGAGCAGGCTTATCTGAACAATAATCTGGAACAGGTTGGACAACTATGGGTGTGTGGTGCTCACGTTAACTGGGGATGTATTTGCCGGAAACAGCCGCCGATTTCATTGCCTGGTTACAGCTTTGAGAAAAAGAGGTATTGGGTGCTGGATCATTATATTGCCGAGTCGAGCCTGCAAACCCCAGCTAGATTGAATGCGCTGCTTGATGCAAACCAATCGACCCTGTTTGAACAGAAGTTTGTGAAAACACTGAATGCCAAAGACATGTTCCTGCAAGATCATGCCATTGAATCGGCGCATGTTCTGCCCGGGGTGGTGAGCCTGGAAATGATCAGAGCTGCAGCGCTTCTTGCTAATGACAGGGGAGGAGTGCCACAAATCCAAGATTTTCAGTGGTCCCAGTCGATTGAGCTTAATACGGGTGAACTGGAACTTTATGTTGAGCTTGGTTTGCAGCATGCTCAGATTCATGCCAGTGTATACTCCATTGCCTCAGATGGCAAACGGACGCATGCCGTTGGCAGCATTGTATATGAAACGGAGTCTATTGAACAGACAAAAGATAAGGCAACCGGGTTTGACGCAACTGCGGAGCTTAACGCAATAGATCAGATCGTGACAGGTGAAGCATGCTATGACAGACTTGCTGCGTTAGGTTTGAAGATCGGTCCGAGCCTCCGGTCTATACAAAAGCTTTATATCGAGAGTGATCGTATTTTTGCTGAGCTGCAAATGGATTCAAACGATGGCGACGCCTATGATACGCATCCGGCCCTTTTAGACGGAGCGATTCAAGCAATTGTAGGGTTTTCTGAGCCTGATGACCGCATACTGCATATTCCCTATTCGATTAAAAGTGCAAAGTATTTTGCCAAGCTGGGGAAGAAGGGGCTGGCGCGTATCGTCCTTCATCCGAATAGCAGCCGCTTGAAGACAGCCAAGGAAGTAGACATTGTTATTTATAACGAGCAGGGCGAGCCTGCGGTGCAATTTGAAAGTTTGATCTTGAAGCCGGTTAAGCTGCCGGCACCTGTTCATTTGGAGTGGGCACTGTTTTCTAATGAGTGGGTTGAAACGGAAGCTTCGGTGCAGCAAGTCGAGCATTTGCCCGAGAAAGCACTGTTGCTTACGGATCAGCGTAAGTCGGAAATTTGTGATCAGATCGTAAGTGAATTGGCGCTGTACGGATGTGCTGTCGAACAAACATCGTCAATACAGGGATCAGAACGGATCGTAGAGAAGCTCCGTGGAGAAGAGAATCTCGATTGTATTGTTATTTTGGAGGAAGCGCCTTCCGGGACCTCAATAGATGCGCAGGAAGCCGATACGATGAGCAAGAAGTTTAGCGACTTATATTCATTGATTCAATATTTGATTCGGGCAAAGGTGGATATTCCAGTCTATTTTATAACAACCCATCCTTTGCTGTCAGGCATAGCGACATTCTTGCAAACTGCAAGCACAGAGTCAGGATTTCTACGATATAAGTATGTAGAGATAGCATCCGGCAAGCAGTTGGCAGACGCTATTGAGGAAGTAGTGAAAGGAAGCGTCTCCACTGGGCAGGTGCGCTATCAAGGCGGCAAAAGATATGAGAGAAAGCTGAGGGATTATACCAATTTATCAGCTGAGCAAGCACCGATATTCCGGGAAGGAGAGCTTTATCTTATTTCTGGAGGGCTTGGGCAAATCGGCCGGAAGCTGACAGAGCAAGCTGTACGAGCGGCAGATTGCCGCGTTGTTCTTATCGGGCGTTCCATTTTGTCCAAAGAGCGGATGAATGAGGTTCGTAGACTGAATCTCTTGAACCCTCGTGCAGAAGTGATTTATAGAAGTTGTGACGTTACCGATCTGCAAGAGCTGGATCAATTGCTTAGGTCTATTCGTAAAGAATACAAGCCAATAGACGGTATATTTCATTTAGCCGGCCAAACGAATGACTCACTCATTATAAATAAAGCGCCGGATCAACTGCACTCCGTTATATCTCCCAAACTGACGGGAACAGTTCTTCTGGATCGATTGACACATGATGATCCGATTCGTTTCATGATCGCATTCTCATCTATCACGGCGATTCAAGGGAATGCGGGGCAAGGGGATTACACCTTTGCTAACGCGTTTATGGATGCTTATGCCGCTTTGAGGAATAAGAGGGTGTTAGAAGAAGGCAGATCCAGCATTATGGTTTCCCTGAATTGGCCCTATTGGGAGGACGGCGGGATGCGAATGTCTGAGGAAGCGGTTGAACGTCTCAGACAAGCATATGGTTGTGAGCCTATTACGATTGAGCAAGGCATCCAATGTTTGAATCAGTTGGATTTGAATACAGCACCATCCTCACTCCTGGTATTGTATGGTGAACAAAGGAAATTAAAACTTATTGCAGAAACCGGAAGCGCACCAAAGGTTCTGGCAAGCGGCAGAACCAACGGTTCGCTGATTCCGAACGCCAAGGAACTTGGCCGCCTAGAAGAGAAGCTCATAGCGATCTATGCCGATATTCAGAGAATGGATTCTGATTCAATCAGACCTACGGTTTCTTTAACGCAGTATGGACTGGAATCGATCTCTATTTCGGAATTTGCTAAGGCTGTATCCAAAACATTGAGCATCACGCTAATGCCTTCGATCTTTTTTGAAATCGATACGATAAGAGAGCTGGCTGCACTCCTTGCTGCCCGTTATCAGGAAGCTTGTGCTCCTTATCTGTCTTCTGAATTAGTAACGAAAGCTGCCCAAGCTTCGGAATCTTTGGCAAGCAGTGAGCAACAGCCAGTCTATCGAGCGGTTGCCGCGCGAGAAGTTCTAAGAGAGCAAGAATTATCCGGAGTGAAAACCGCGAATCAAAATGATGGTGGACCTCTATCCTCTGCTGCGGAGGAACCTGTAGCGATCATCGGGATTGCCGGAACGCTTCCTTCTTCAGAGAATCTTACAACGTTCTGGAAATCAATTGAAAGCGGGAGCAGCCTAATCAGCGTTGTTCCAGAGGATCGTTGGGACTGGAATTCCTATTATGGAGATTCAAAGAAAGAAGCGAATAAAACGAAGATTAAATGGGGTGGATTTATATCGGGGGTCGATGAGTTCGATGCGGCCTTCTTTGGCATTTCGCCGCGTGAGGCGGAGTTGATGGATCCGCAGCAAAGGCTTTTTCTGCAAACGGTCTGGGAAGTTATTGAGAATGCTGGTTATAAGGCTTCTGATCTAGCAGGGTCGAAGACAGGACTGTTCGTGGGAGTGGGCAATTTTGATTACAGCGATCTCATGAAAGAAAGGGGGATTTCTATCGACGCTTATGCGGCGACAGGAATTGCCCATTCTGTATTGGCCAATCGTATTTCGTATCTTCTTGATCTTCATGGACCTTCAATGCCGGTGGACACTGCCTGCTCAAGCTCTCTAGTATCCATAGATCATGCTGTTCAAGCTATTGCACGGGGATATTGTGATATGGCGATAGCTGGGGGAATCAATCTGATCCTCAATCCGAACATGACAATTTCTTTTGATAAAGCCGGTATGCTGAGCGAGGACGGGTGTTGCAAAACTTTTGATAAGGATGCCAATGGCTATGTTCGCGGAGAAGGAAGCGGTGCAATATTGCTGAAGCCGCTAAGCCGGGCTCGGGAAGATGGGGATTACATCCATGCCGTTATTATCGGTTCGAGTGTTAATCATGGCGGGAAAGTGAACTCACTGACGGTACCTAACCCGCTGGCACAAGCCGATGTCATTCGTGATGCGCATCGCAGAGCAGGGATTGCACCGGAGACCGTCTCGTATATTGAAGCGCATGGGACTGGTACTCCACTGGGCGATCCTGTTGAGATACAAGGTCTGAAGCGTGCTTTTGATGGAGAGATGAAGAATAGTCGTGCTTATTGTGGCATCGGTTCGGTTAAAACGAATATCGGCCATCTGGAGACGGCTGCCGGAATAGCGGGTATTTTAAAAGTCGTAATGGCGTTAACGAATCGCAAGCTTCCGGCCAATGCACATTTTCAAGAATTGAATCCTTACATTGAACTGGAAGACAGTCCCTTTTATGTTGTTGATCAAACCCGTGCTTGGGAGCGTCTGCAAGCCGTTACCGGAGAATGGATACCAAGACGGGCTGGCGTCAGTTCATTTGGCTTCGGCGGTGCGAACGCACACATTGTGCTGGAGGAATTTGCGAGTGAGTCTAACACATCTTATACAGAAATGAGCCCTCAGCTTTTCGTGCTGTCTGCCCAATCCGAAGAACAAGTCAAACAGTATGCGAAGCGGTTAATGTTGGCGGTTGCAGTATGGCAGGATGATGAGGCTGCCGAGGCTTCGCAGTTACAGAGAATCGCTTATACGCTGCAAATTGGGCGGGAGAGCAAAGATTACAGATTGGCGATTATTGCCGATAACTTAGCGGAACTGCATAGAGAGCTTGAACAATTTGTTGAAGATGAAGCCATAGATAAGCGGAATAAAAGACGGATTTTCCGGAAAGCAGATCTGTCGGATCTCTTCCTTCTGGACTGGAATGAGACAGAAGAGATGCTTGAACATATTGTAAGAAAACGTGATCTTGCAAAAATAGCGAGCTTGTGGACTCATGGCGTCCATATTCCTTGGAAACTGCTTTATCCTGATCAACGTCCTCAACGCCTGCCATTGCCTACCTATCCGTTTCTTCGCTCGAAATATTGGCTGCCGGACAAGGTGCAGAGAGTAAATGAAGGTGGGCAGATTCATCCTATGCTCGACAGGAATGCCTCGAATATAGAGGGCCTGATGTTTAGCAAAAACTTCTCAACCAAAGATTTCTATCTTAGAGACCACGTCCTAGACGGAAAGCCTTTGCTGCCTGGGGTAGCCTATCTGGAAATGGCTTTGGCCGGAGCCGAGCTTGCTAACCCCGGAATGAAGGTGGGGCGGCTTGAGAATTTGGTTTGGATGAGGCCGATTGTTCTTGGAGATGCGGGCGGTTCATGTACAGGGAATTTGAAGATGACTGGTCAAAGGACGAAGCCTCAGCTCCGGGTGGTGACGCATGAGAGTCAAGGGGAGGCAGAACATCATTTTCAATGTAAGGTGGCCTATCAATCCGATAATTCCGAAGCTGTGCGAGAAACGGATTCTTCGGTAACATCATCTCTTTCAGAAATGAAAAGCCGCTGTACCAGCGATTTAAGTGCTGATCAGTTTTATTCCGCTTTTGAAGGGATAGGGCTGCATTTAGGCGGGACGATGCGTGCCATCAGACATGTGCAGCGTAACGACAGCGAGGTACTAGCTGCCTACAGCTTGCCAAATGAAGCTATAGGCAGCTTCGCTGCGTATACTCTTCATCCGAGCATTCTGGACGCAGCGATCACTTCACCCAAAGGAATGCTCGGGGGAGATGCGCAGCAATTGTATTTGCCGTTTGCAATTGAATCTGTTGAAATTGTCGCTCCTGTAACGGCGAAAGGCTATATTTATACTGCGGGCCATCTTCAAGATGATAGCGACGGCAAGAATATGCGTAAATATGATATGACTATTATGGATGAGAGTGGCCGCGTTACGGTCCGAATCCGGAAATTCATGGCGAGACCCTATGGGACGAGCGAGAAGATTCAGTACCTGACCTCGGATTGGGTTCATTCCAACAGATCTATCCAAAAGCAGCCGGCAGCTTCAAGCCGCTGTATCGTTCTTGCTCGTAGTGAATATGAGTTGGAAGTGATTCGCAAGGCAAGTCCGTTCCGTAATGATATGAGCTTTGTAGGGGTACTGCCTGGTTCTGAATTCTCTGTGTTGGATGCAGAAAAGGCGCTTTATCAAGTAAATGTTAGCTCTACACAAGATTTTGCACAGTTGTTCCATAAGCTGGAACCGGCTGATGAACTATACGTTGTATATGGTTGGGCGATGCAAGCAAGGGATAGTTGGACTACAGATATTCAGCTGCAGTTCACCGACAGGATGAAGCCGCTCTTTTCCTTCACTCAGTCGCTTCACCAGGAATTGTCGCGTTATCGCAGCTGCAGGCTGATCCTTCTTTATGGAGAGAACAGCAGTGAATTACCTTTTTACGCACCGATGGGAGCCTATCTTCAATCGATTGCCAGAGAAAGCAGTAAGCTTCAGGCCAAAGTTATATCACTTGCAGATCTCGAAGCAGATATACGATCTGGGGTGGAGGAGCTACTCAGTGAAAACTTTGATAGCCGGCCGACCTATTATCATAATCAGCAGCGCCGGGTTTTCACCCAGCGTATCGTCGAGCAAGAGGGTTTGCGCAAGCTTGAGCCGATTAGAAAAGGAGCCACTTACCTCATTACTGGAGGTTTAGGTGAGCTTGGCCTGCTATGCGCATCTTATATTGCTGCCAGGGGCGGAAATCTTATCCTCACGGGGAGAAGAAAAAGAAGCGATATCTCTTCGCTAAAAATGCAAGAGCTGGAGGCAACGGGGGTGAGCGTTCGCTATTCTTGCTGCGATGTAGCCGAGGAAGACCAGGTTAACCGCTTGATCCGCGAGATCCGTCAGGATGGGGAAGGGCCGATTCGAGGCATTATTCATGCAGCCGGAATGATTCGGGATAATCGGATCAGTGAGAAGCGCTTTAGTGAATTTAAAGAAGTTGTTGGCGGAAAGGTATTTGGAGCGGTATGGCTGGACAAAGCAACGATGCAGGAGCCGCTCGATTTCTTTATCCTTTTTTCTTCGCTTGTAGGTATTACCGGAAATGCAGGGCAGAGCGATTATGCCTATGCCAATGCTTTCCTAAACGAATTTGCACAGTATAGAAGTCGTTTGGTTCAAAAAGATCAAAGGCAAGGGAATTCTCTGTCTATTGCCTGGCCGCTTTGGGAACATGGGGGTATGCAAGTTGCGGAGCAGCAAAAAGATCATCTTCGTCAAACGCTGGGGCTGCGTACGTTATTGAATGAGGAGGGTATAGCTTGCCTGAACGATTTGTTCAACGCTCCATGGGCGAATGTTGCGGTGTTCAAGGGAGATGCTGCCAAATGGATGAACCTGATAAGTCCCGTTTTGGCTCGTACATCTGCAAGTGAGCCGCTGGAGGCTCTTCAAAAGATACAGTGGAATGAGCGTTATACGGAAATCAGGGACCTAATGTCCAAGATTATCAAGAGTGAGCAACCGATCGAGCCGAAAAGGGATCTGAGCGCATATGGATTCGATTCGATAACCTATACCGAGCTTGCGAACCAGCTGAATGAAAAATACGGCATTGATCTTTCACCTGCTATATTTTTTGAGTATCCAACTTTAGTGGGCTTGTTTGACTATTTAAAGGATAACTTCAGAGTTGCTTTTGCCGATTCTGCTCCAGCGATGGCTGCATCGAATGTTAGTGAAGAGAAACGCCCGATGACAGCTCCGATTATTGAAGAAGAAGGTGCCATTTGGAGTGAATCTGTAACCAGCGACACCGGACCCATTTGGCAGCCAACGGTAGAAGATATTCAAGGGACAGAGGAACCGGAGCCTATTGCTGTTATTGGCATGAGTTGTGTGCTGCCGCAATCCGAAGATGCCCGGCAGTTTTGGAACAATTTGATCGCAGGCAAAGACCTTATTGAAGAAATTCCAGCGGATCGTTGGGATTGGCGGGCTTACTATGGGGACCCGGAAAGCGGCGTGAATAAAACGACGGCCAAATGGGGCGGATTTATTGACGGTGTTAGTCATTTTGATGCGAAATTTTTCCGTATCAGTCCCAAGGAAGCAGCACTTATGGACCCGCAACATCGAATTTTTATCCAAACGGTTTGGAAAACCGTAGAAGATGCGGGCTATAAAGCGTCGGATCTGCACGGGACAAATACAGGCATCTTCGTCGGAATAAGTGGTTGGGATTACAACGAAGTACTGCGTGCAAACAAGGAAAACGTGGAGTCGCTATCTATTATCGGCATTGCACATTCTGTTTTGCCTAATCGCATTTCTTATTTGATGGACTGGCATGGACCGAGCGAACCGATTGATACGGCGTGCTCTAGTTCTCTTGTTGCCATTCATAAGGCGGTTGAACAGATTCGCCTGCAAAATTGCGACGTGGCTATTGCCGGAGGCGTTAATCTGATTTTATCACCTGCCGTTAACATTTCTTTCAACAAGGCAGGGATGCTTAGTCCGGACGGACGCTGTAAGACTTTTGATAAACAAGCGGATGGTTATGTCAGGGGAGAAGGAACCGGTGCTATCCTACTGAAGCCGCTCAGCAAAGCAATTCAGGACGGCGATCATGTATATGGTGTGATCCGCGGTACAGATCTGAATCATGGAGGACAAGTTAATTCCTTTACCGTGCCCAATCCTAACGCGCAAGCGGAAGTTATTCAACGTGCGCTCAATAAAGCGAAGATCGATCCGCAGTCGGTCACTTATATCGAGACGCATGGGACGGGGACGGGTCTCGGGGATCCCGTCGAGATTGCCGGATTAAAGAAAGTATTCAAATCTAATGGAGACCCGGGTCAAGCTGCAGAGCCATACTGCGGTCTGGGTGCTGTTAAATCCAATATTGGACATTTGGAAGCTGCTGCCGGCATAGCGGGAATTATTAAGGTGCTTCTGGCAATGAAACACAAGAAGCTACCTCCGACTCTACATTTTAATGAGCTCAATCCATATATCAGTCTGAAAGACAGCCCGTTCTATATTGTGGACAAAGCAATGCCATGGCCGGCCTTGCCGGATGGACAGGGCGGTCATATCCCGCGCAGGGCAGGCGTGAGTTCCTTTGGTTTCGGCGGTGTGAATGCGCATATTGTATTAGAGGAATATCAGACAGACACAGAACAAAAGGATGCACAAGAGTTTGGTAAACCGTACTTGTTTCTTTTGTCGGCCAAAGATTCTGATTGCCTTAAGACTTATGCCGAATCCTTCAAACAATGGCTGTCTGATGAAGGTTCACTGGTTGGTTTGCGCAATATTGCCTATACTTTGCAGATTGGTAGGGAAGATATGAAGGCTCGCCTTGCGATGCTGGCTGCAACCCGAGAAGAACTTTCGAACGGTCTTGACGCTTTTATTCTCGGACTTGAACATCCGGGCCTATTCGTTCATCAAACTGGGGGCGCCAGCGAGATGGAACAAGGCGCGCTGCGCATCAATGGCTTAACGGGCGAGGGATTATCTGCGATGCCACTGGAGAGAGCTGCTGCTTTGTGGGTAGCGGGTACGAAGCTCGAATGGAAAGAGCTGTATGACAAAGCTGTTACGAGGGTCTCATTGCCGACCTATCCGTTTACACATACGCAGCATTGGGCAGGCAAGAGGAAAAACGCCGACCTGCGCCCTTCTGAAAGATTAGAGACGAATCATTCTCCAGTCTTGCCTGAGAAGGAGACAGTTGAATATAGCAGACAGCATCCTATTTCATTGGTTCAAACGGCAGGCATGACCTTCAAGCCCGAATGGGTGGAAGCAGGATTGACAGAGACAGAGGTGCTCGGAGATGCTGCGCTGATCATTGTTAATGAGGCAAGCCGGGCGTTAGGCGAATCGATTCAGGC
>NZ_JACBYI010000035.1 GCF_019352175.1 Paenibacillus sp. S150 | reverse complement strand
CCAGATCGGACAAGGGATAAACCCTCTTTTTGCCTTCACCCATTTGGTGCAGGCTGTTTTTAGCAAGAAATCCCTTCGTGTAGAGCTTTTAGGTGATTTGTGGATACTTACTTTCGAAATTCAGGATAAATTCTTATCTTTTAAAAAAACAAACGCCTTTGGGGCAATCCCGCCAGCAGCGGGTAGGTTGCGAGTACAATCGGCACCGCCCCGCGCAGGCCGGATCAGGAAATCAGCGTTTTCTCCCGCAAAGAGAACTTGGTAAACAGCAGGCTCAGGAATATCCCCGCCGGCCTTGCTAACCCCATACTTTCTTGTGCCCAAGCAGCAGAATGCCTCTCAATTCAGCTTTCCCCAATCACTAAAAACCCCCGGTGGCTTTGGTGAATCCACGGAGGCAGTTCGGATGATCCTATTCTCTTGAATACACCTGCAATTCCTGGATTGACCAGTAGTTCCCTCCCGATCCGGTCTGCAATATGCGGATATATCTTGTTTTGACCTGAGAAAATACAATTTTGGTCATTTCCAGCTGTCCTTTACCGGAAGCGATCCTGGTCCAGTTCTGTGCATCATCCGAAATATAAAGCTCATATCCCCGGGGATAATCATAGGAAGACAGGGTATAGTCCAAATCGACCGCTTCTACCGAATGCGCTTTACCGAGGTCAATCTGGAAATATTCGCCCGAAGCCTGATGCTTGCCGGTATCCCACCGCGTCCGCCTGTCGCCGTCGATGGCATTCGCCGGATTTGAAGCTTCAGTGTTCACATTGGACGATACCTTCCAATCCGAGCGGTCCAGGGGAACCAGGCCGGTGGCTGTAATCTGCAGCTTTTCCGACATCACACCCGAGCCTGCAACTCTTACCGCATACGTATAGAGCGTGCCTTCCTGCAGCTTGCCGTCCGTATATTCCGTAGTCTTTATGCCGTCGGCGACCACTTTCAAATCACCGCCGGAGCCCTCGGCCCGGAGCACTTCATAGCTTGCTCCAGGGGCCTCCAGCCAGTTCAGTTTGACGGACAGCCCTTTGACGGCTGCCGCTTTGAAGCCTTGGGGCGGGGCGTCCGCCACCTCGGAGGAGGACTCCAGAATGTACTGCACAGCCTCCCCGGGCGCGAGCGTTTCTGTAAATTCAAGCGCAGGTGCAGCTTTTTTTCCCGAAACGTAGCTGCGGGCTTCCTCATAAGTATCACCCTTGCCGAAGCGTTCGCCCTCATACACGGTTTGCTCCGGCATCGTCACCTTCACGGTAACGGTTTGCGGAGTTTCTTCGAAGTTGACGAAGTTCACCAGCACCTTGTTTGAGGTGGCTCCGCTTCCCGCCAGAGGCTCCAGTGTGGAGGTGTCCACCGCCCGGACATAGACCAGCTTGTCGGCTAAGGCATCCTTATTGGTGATTTCATAGCTTAGCGGAGCGCCGTGTGTCGCGTAGGCCAGATCAAGCCGCCGCATGATGCTTACACGCGAATCCTCGCCTTCCTTGGTGTAATAAATCTCCGTTTTTGCCGGATCATGCTCTTCCAGATTGAAGCCATATTTGAACAGGCTGAAATTTTTGAAAAAAGCGGCATGCTGCACAAACATATCCGCATAGCCGATATGCGCGCGCATAATCCGGTCGAACACCGCCGCCGTACGCTCTGCGGCTCCATACTGGTAGGCATCCACATGAGAGTCGGAGGTGCCGAATTCGGTCGTCAGCATTTTTTTGCCAAGTCCGTCCGCAGCTCCGGCAAAGGTCTTCAGATTCTCGGTGAAGCTGCCTCCGTTGCTGAAAATATAAGACTCGCCGTAGGAGTGTCCATTGGTCAGGTCGGTCACTTCCTCCAGCTCTTTCCGCTGCTCCGGATCACGCTCCCAGCCATCGGGATCGCCGCACTGGCGCACCGCGCCCTTCTGGTTGCCGCAGGAATCCATGCTGTAGTCAGGCCAATAGGCCCAGCCCGGAGCTACGGTCTGCAGATGGGGGGCGAGGGTCTTGCCCTTCTCATTCAGCCAGTCGGCAATAGCCAGATTTACCGCCTTGGAGCGGTTGAACAGCCCCGGCTCGTTGTCCACCTCATAATATTGGAAGTACGGGCCGTACTGCTCGAAATAATCGTTGAGCTTCTTCTCCGCGTCCTCCGGCAGCGAGCCGTCCTCCTTCAGCTTGATGTCGCCGGTGTAGAGATACAGGGCTACTGCCTGCATGTTGTAATCCTTCAGCACCTTGTAATAATCCCCCATATTGGAACAGGAGCGTCCGACATCACTGGCACAGCTGGTGCGCATTATATTGCCGCTGTAAGCCAGTCCAAGCCATTTCATGATATAGGGCAGATGTGTAACCGCACCTTCGTCAAAATAAAACTGCTTATTGTTGACCATGGTGCCGGTCAGCGTGTAGCTGCCGTGAATCGGCTCCTTGATTGGAGTCTTGAGTGCCTCCAGACTGAGGTTGTCCCAGGTCCACCAGTTGTATTTATCCTCCATGTCGGAGGAATAAATCCCGCGCGCAGCCTGCAGCTTCAGCTCATTGGTTCCGGTAACCAGCTGCTCTTTGGGAATGTACAGCTCATAGGTTTTGCGGAAATTGTATTTGCTGTCTGTTCCGGCAACACCGGCAATCTGGATAATTCCCGAAAGCTGGCGGTTGGAGAACACGCTCATCTGCGGAACGGATTTGTAGGCATCCAGAATGCTTACGCGAAATAAGACCCCGTTCACCGGGATCTCATCCAGCTCGTACGTAATCCGCAGTTCAGGATTTGTATCGCCTCTGAGCCCCGAAGGTATCGTATGGAGTGCAGATGCTTTTATAGTGGATGAAGCAACATTAAAAACCTCCTCCACGTCCGGGGAGCCGGTCTCCGCGAATTCCGCAGCGGAGCCGTCTTGCTGTCCCAGCTGCCACAGCACTGTGCCTTCCGGCAGCTCCGGTCCCGCATCACTTGCTGCGGACAGCTTGGACATGTCTACCTCGACCTCGCCCTTATTCGTCCCGTCATCTCCGAAGACAGAGACGGACAACAGAAACAAGACGGCAAGTGCTGCGAATTTTAGCAGAAGATGAAGCGGTTTGCGTTTTTTTTTCTTAGTCCTAGCTCTCATTTCCATGTCCTCGCTTTCTTTCGGGGTGTGTGCCCAGGCGCGCTGTAAAGCCAGCTGCCGCTTCATTCATCAAGGAAGGGTAAGGGCGTTCTGGGGAATAACCGCAGACTTCTGGCTCGGGCTCTTCCACATCAGACGGATGCTTGCATCCCCCCGGTTCTCATAATACTCAACCTTAATGTCATACGCGGTTCCTGCGGTGAGCAGAATACTCCCCTCCCGGCTGACGCCGCTTTGGTTCTTCCAGCTGTCGATGATCAGCTTGCCTGCGATCCACACGCGGACACCGTCATCAGAGGAAGCAGTGAAGGTATACTTTTCACTATAGACCGGCTTGATTTTGCCGGTCCAGCGGACAGAGAAGGAATCCTTGCCCACCCCGGCCGCCGGAGAATCTCCGTGCCAGTTGAAGTCAATCTTCTTGTCATTGCGGGTCAATACCGGATTCCCTGACAATTCCGCATTGTTGAAATACTGCCCTTTTACGCCATTTTTCGAAATTATGGCCGCTGCAGTGTTTGTTTTGGTCCTCAGCGACTGAATATAATCATTTCTCGATACCGTGAGCTTATTGCCCATGAAGCTCTGAATTTTTTGGAGACTATTATTTTCTGTCAACATTTTCCCCCATGTCATCGTATATACCCATTTACTCTGAGTTTGAGACAATATGACAGGGTCTGGAAGCTCTCCGCTCTCCCCTATGCCTATAGGCTTGCCGTCAGCCAGCCTGAGCAGACTTTCATAGTAGGACTGCTTGTAATCATTATTGTAGATATCCGCTGCCAGCACATCCACCTTGGCAGCTCCGGGATAATAGGCACTGTAAGGGCCGGCCCACTCATTCGGGGCGTTCGGATTCCACACCCACAGCAAATTATTCAGCTTATGCTTATTCACCATGCGGTCGTAAGTAATATCCCAGAGCTTGGAAAAGTTATCCTTCTGCCCCCACCAGAACCAGTTTCCGTTCATCTCATGATAAGGACGCCATAAGACAGGAACTCCGGCATCCCGCAGTTCACCCAAATAGACTGCTACCTCGTCAAGGGAAGCCAACAGGCTTTTGTACTGCGCGGTACCCGGAGTAACATAAGCATCAAATTTCTCCTGGCTGAGACTCATATGCACATTGGACCACTCAGGAGTGGTTCCAGGGAGATTCTGGTGGAACGTCATCGCCACAATGCCTCCGGCGTCATGCCATTTGATTGCGCTATCCACAACAGCCTGCCGCTGCCGGGCAATGGTCTCCTTCGACTGATTATTGACCGCTCCCAGCTCGTAGCCATGCAATACCGCATAATCCCCGCTGGCATTCTTCAGCTTGTTGTTGAATTCATCCGGACTCTCCAGATAATCATGCTGCCCGGAAATAATGCCCTTGCCGCCCAAATCGACCAGATAATCAAGCAGATCGGCCGCTTCCTGCGAAGCCTCAGGATTTACAGGCGAAATCGCCGCAGCAGGAACTATATTCCGGTCGACAGGAAGACTGCGCACCTCGCTCCATGGCAGTATAGACAAGATAAAAATTATAGGTAAAATCGTAGTAAAAAGCCGGTACTTACGGTAAGTGTTCAATGTAATCTCCTTTCTCCAGCCGTAAATGCCGCCATAGACATACATGGAAGATCTCTCCCGTTGCCGGGTCAGACCATCCTGCAGCCAAAGGAGGACTAATAGCTTAGTAGCCCTGCTGTAAGCAGGGCTATTGGACTTGTAGGATTTAATATTGTAACGGCTTAACCAGTATCGGCGTTCGGTGCCAAATTCACAGCAGTAAACCAGTTGCTCTCTTAGGAAGCGGAAGGAAGGAACAGTGCGCTCGCAGGAACCGTCCCCTTCACTTGACTTGGACTTTCCCACATCAGCCGCGCTCTTGCATCCCCTTGGTTCTCGTAATACTCCACTTTGATATCATATAGCAGCCCCGCTTGCAGACTTATGCTTCCCGTGCGCTCGGTCCCGCTCTGCTTCATCCAGCTGTCAATTACTAGAGTCCCATTGACCCAAACGCGGACACCATCATCTGATGTTGTATAAATCTGATAGGTTTCACTATACAGCGGCTTGAGCTTGCCGCTCCACCGTACGGAGAAGAAATCAATGCCGATTGCCGTATCCGGCGAACCCTGGCGCCAGTTGAAATCCAGCACAGCATCGGTGCGTACGAGTGCCGGAGCACCTGCCAGCTGCATGTTGTTGAAGTATTCCGCCTGCAGCCCATTCGCGGCCGGGGCATTTGCAGGCACCGGCACCGGCGCTGGTGTCGCTGTTGGCACCGGTGTCGCGGCCGGCGTTGGCGTCGCTGTTGGCACCGGTGTCGCGGCTGGCGTTGGTGTTGGTGTCGCTGCTGGTACAACTGCCAGCAATTCTTTATTCGCGCCGGCTGCTGCCGCATTGGCGAACAAAGCGCTTGTTGGAACTGTTCCCTTGGTCTGGCTCGGGCTTTGCCACATCAGGCGAATATTGGCGTCGCCGGCATTTTCGTAATACTCGATTTTAATATCGTAGAGTTCGCCTGCGTTCAAGGCAATAGTTCCAGTACGTTCGGTTCCGCTCTGCTTCGTCCAGCTGTCGATTACAGCTGTACCGTCAATCCAGACGCGGATGCCGTCATCTGAAGTGGTGGCAATCTGATAGGTCTCACTGTACGACGGCTTGATCTGGCCGGTCCAGCGGGCCGAGAAGCCATCCACCTTAATTAAGCTGTCCGGTGAAGTCTGGCGCCAGTTGAAATTGAGCAAAGCATCATTGCGTACAAGTGCAGGCGTGCCTGAAAGCGTCATGTTATTGAAATATTCTCCACGAAGACCATTCACAACAGGCAATGCCTCCTCATCGGAGGATGGGGCCGGCGTTGCTACTGGTTTGGCCGCTGCCGGTGTTGGCGTCGGCGTTGCGGTCGGTGTTGGTGTTGGTGTTGGTGTCGGCGTTGCAGTCGGCGTCGGTGCCGGTGTTGCAGTTGGAGCAGGCGTCTGAACCAGCCCCGCTTTGTATTGATCCAGCGTCACTGTGTAGCTGTCACTCATGAAGCCTTTGATAGTATCTGTGCTGTTATTCTCGTAGAGCATTTTTCCCCAGTTCATCATATATACCCATTTTCTCTGGGAAAGCTGCAGCTTGGCTGTGCTCGGCATTTCGCCGTTCTCGCCTATGGCAATGGGTTTGCCGTTCGCCAGGCTCAGCAGGCTGTCATGATATTTGTTCATGTAATCATTGTTGTATATATCTGCCGCGAGAACGTCTACCTTGTCCGCTCCCGGATAGGTCAGCTCATAAGGATCAGACCAGGCATTGGGAGCATTGGGGTTCCACACCCACAGCAGGTTGTTTAATTGATGAACGCCCACAAAACGTTCATACATAATATTCCAAAGTTCCGCAAAATTATTTTTCTGTCCCCACCAGAACCAGTTTCCATTCATTTCGTGATAAGGTCTCCAAAGTACAGGAACTCCTGCGTCCCGCAAGCTTTTGAGCGAAACTGCCACTTTGTCCAAATCAGCGATCAGGCTGTTGTATTGGGCCGTACCCGGTGTTACATACTTATTAAATTCCGCCTGGCTGATTGTCTTCTGCACATTGGCCCATTGATATGAAGTGCCGGGCAATTGCTCATGGAAGGTCATAGCGACGATACCGCCATTTTTATACCAGTTGATCGCGCTGTTCACTACATTCTTGCGCTGCGCTGCTGCAGTGCTTTCCGATTGGCCGCTGATTACGCCAAGCTCATAGCCATGAAGGGCGGCATACTGTCCGCTCGTTCCCTTTAGCTTGTTGCTGAATTCATCCGGGCTCTCCAGGTAGTCATGCTGGCCTGTAATGATGCCTTTTCCGGAAATGGCATACAGGTCGCTTAGCAGTTTGACAGCTGCGGCTGAAGCATCCGGATTAACCGGCGCTGAAGAGCTTGAAGCAGCTGCAGTCGAAGGCGCGGTTCCCAAACCAAGCGGCACGGCAGTCAGAAACAGGGCAATGGTCAAAATAATGCACAGCAGACGAGACTTACGGTAAGTTGTCAAAATTTATCTTCCTTTCGGTAGCCAGGCTGCCACTCTTTCGAAGGCCCTATAGCTTTGCGTCCCTATCTTTCGATTAGGTTTGCCTTTTTCGTTTTGGAAGGATTTATCCCTCTTACCGTAAGTATCGTCTCTATTAAATTTTTAGTTTAGAGCATTAATGAATTTTTCTCAATAAATGGTTCTTAATACCTGTTTTGGATTTGTAACAATTGGGTAAATAGATTATTTAGCCCTAGATAAAATTCTGCAATCGACATGTGCCCGGGAGGTAAGGTCGAATTCCTCCCAGCCTGCAATACCGCCGGTTTTATGAAATAAACTGCTGCAGAGCGATATCTTCCCAGTCCAGCGTAATGCGGATATTGTCCTCTTCCACCAGCTCCGAGCCGGTCTGCACCTCAATGAACTCCACATCCGTCAAAGCCAGGATCGCATGCTTGGTGCCCTCCGGTATGCGGACCACATCACCGGCCTTCACATTGTGCATTTTCTCATTCAGGACAATGCTTGCTTCGCCGCTGACAATTGTCCAGATTTCGCTGCGTTTGTGATGCAGCTGGTAGCTGATATTTTTACCCTCGGCTATAAAAATCCGCTTGGTCAGCACCTCGTTGCCCTCATCATATTTCACATAATCAATTACCTTATAATGGCCCCAGCGGCGCTCCTCGTACATCGGTCTTTGTTCAAAAGACTTCAGCACTTCCTTGATGCGCGGACTTTCCGCTTTGTGGGTGACCAGTATGCCGTCCGGGCTGGCTGCGATAATCAGATCCTTCGCACCGATTACCGTAATCGGAATGTCCAGCTCGTTGATCAGGCAGGTCCCTTCGGAGTCTGCAGTCACGAAGCCCTTGCCCACATGATTGCTGCTCATTTCCTCGGTGAGGGTATTCCAAGTGCCAAGATCCTTCCAGAAGCCGGCGTACGGCTGAACAACGATATTCTCTTCTTTCTCCACCACTTCGTAGTCAAAGCTGATGGAAGCCAGCAGCTTATACTGTTTCTGCAGCTCCTCATAGTTCAGAGGCAAACCTTTGCGCTGTAAAATATCCAGCAGATAGCCCAGGCGGAAAGCGAATACTCCGCAGTTCCACAGTGCGCCCCGGCTGATCAGCTCCTCAGCCTGTACCCGGTCCGGCTTCTCCTGGAAGTGGCTGACCTGTAAATAGCCGCCTGCCCCGGCTTCGGCACTCGTAGGAATAACGTAGCCGTATTTCTCGGAAGCATGCTCCGGGACTACGCCCATCAGCGCCAGATTGGCGCCGCTCTCCTGCATGGTTGCCTCAAGCTGGACTACCGTCTCAAAAAAGGAGGCCTCCACATACGGATCGACCGGCAGAATGGCCACGGTCTCACTTGGAGACACCCCCGCCACCGAATACAGATAGGCTGCGGTCAGTGCAATGGCCGGAAAGGTATCACGGCGCTCCGGCTCCACAATGATCGGCACATCGCCGCCGAGCTGGCTCTGAATCATCTCCACTTGGCTGCGGCCGGTAGCCAGGTACGAGGATTGTGCCATCCCTGTCTCCTGCAGCTGTCGCCATACACGCTGCACCATGGATTCCGGTTCACCTGCCGGGCTTTGCAGCACCTTCAGAAATTGTTTGGAACGTGAGTCGTTGGACAAAGGCCAGAGCCGTTTACCAGAACCGCCGGATAGAAGTACCAGTTTCATAAGTGAACCCTCCCATATATGAGTTTATTGCGAAAATACCGGATTGTTATTGGTTCGTTCTTGCTGGGTGGCTGACGCAAAAGATAGAATGCTTCTTGTTGCGCTGTGATCCGCGCAAAAAAATTCTTACAGATTGAGCTGTTGCGGGAGTCACTCCAAGGAATGTTTGGACTTCCGGCCGCTGTTGTCTCCAGATTTCCTGATTGAACCGCTGATCGCGGTAAAAATCCGGAGACAAAGGCGGACGCTTCCGCTCCTACAGTTCCAAAATTCCTCTACGCTCCTTCCCTTAACAGCTTACTGAATAAGAACTCTTGCTGGAAAGCGCTCTGGAAGCATCGCATCTTTAGCGCGCTTCACCCCAGGCGAAGCTCCCTGCTAAAGATCCGGCATTGCCGCTTGTTTGGCGGCAGGCAAGAGCAAGAGCGTCAAGGAGCACTTAGCGTTGAGCGCTTAGCCCTTAGATTGCGCCGGCTACGCTGGGGGAGTAGCCGCTCAGGCCCCCCATCTGCGGGCGTCCGACGGAGTGGTATTCAAGGCCGGTGCCTTCGATCTGCTCTTTGGAGTATACGTTGCGGCCGTCGATCAGCACCTGGCGGCGCATGCTTTTTGCGAGCTGATGCAGGTCAATTTCCTTGAACATGCTCCAGTCGGTCAGCAGGCAGAGCGCATCGCTGCCTTCCGCCGCTTCTTCCGGCAGGCCGCACCAGCGGAGCTGCGGATGATCGTATTGCTGTCTGAAGTTGTCTGCAGCAATCGGATCAAACAGCTTCACCGTAGCGCCTTCGGCCACCAGCGCCTCGACGATTTCGCGGGCCGGGGCTTCGCGGACATCATCGGTGTTAGGCTTGAAGGCCAGGCCCCAAATGCCGATCACTGCACCGCGCAGGCTGCCGAGGGATTCATGCAGCTTGGAGACAATCATGAACCGCTGCCCCCTATTCACCTCGACTACGGATTTCAGCAGCTTGAACTCATAGTCCACGTTGCCCGCAATCTGAATCAGCGCATTGGTGTCTTTCGGGAAACAGGAGCCTCCATAACCGATGCCGGCCTGCAGGAACGTTGAGCCGATTCTCCGGTCCATGCCCATGCCTTGCGCCACCTCGGTTACATCAGCTCCCACTTTTTCACAAATATTCGCGATCTCGTTAATGAAGGAAATCTTGGTTGCCAGAAAAGCATTGGATGCATATTTGATCATTTCCGCACTGCGGATATCCGTGACAAATACATTTTCCGTGAAGCCCTGGTGAAGCCGGCGCATTGTAGGTTCAAGCTCCGGGTTATCCAGTCCGATGACAATCCGGTCAGGATGGAGCGTATCCTGAATAGCCGAGCCCTCGCGCAGAAATTCGGGAGCAGAGACGATATCGAAGGGATAATTCGTGTGGGATGCGATAATTTTGCGGATTTTCTCGTTCGTGCCAACGGGAACTGTTGACTTGGTCATGATGATTTTATAGCCTTCCATCGCCTGGGCGATTTCCGTTGCGGCCCCCTCAATATATCTCAGGTCTGCTTCACCGCCAGGAAGAGAAGGCGTCCCTACAGCGAGAATGACGATATCCGCGCGGCGCACCGATTCTTTCAGATCGGAGGAGAAGGACAGCCTGCCCTCACGCAGATTCATTTCAATCAGCGCTTCGATTCCCGGCTCGTAGATGGGAGATTCCATCCGGCTGAGCTTTTTGATCTTTTCCTCGTCCTTATCCACGCAAATCACATGATTCCCATTCAATGTAAAGCATACGCCAGATACAAGACCGACATAGCCGGTACCGATTACTGCCAGCTTCATACAATCATCCTCCTTTTAGAAAATTGACGTAGGCCTGTTCCACATACTGCTTGAACTGAACCATAAACGCCTGTTCATCGAATTTGCGCGCATGGCCCATAATCTGCCCGATATCCCACGCATAGGACTCCACTTCGTAAATGGCCTCAAGCAAATCATCAACTTCCTGATGCTGGAAGAATACGCCGTTGACATAAGGTACGATGGTGTCCAGCGCCCCTCCGGCCTGATAGGCAATGACCGGCCTTCCTGCGGCATTCGCCTCCAGCGGCGTAATGCCGAAATCCTCTTCTCCCGGGAAAATAAACGCCCGGCACTTCGACATCAGTCCCGTAACCTCAGAATCCTCCAGCCGGCCCAGGAACGATACATTGTCTTTGGCCATGCCCTCCAGACGCTTGCGGTCCGGACCGTCGCCGACGATATACAGCTTCAGCCCGTTGCGGTTGAAGGCTTCCACCGCCAGGTCAATCCGCTTGTAGGATACAAGCCGGGAGACAATGAGGTAGTAGTCGCCGATGGAGGACGAGCTGCTGAAGCGTGCGGTGTTGATCGGCGGGAAAATCACATCCGCATCCCGGTGATAGTAGTTCTGAATCCGCGTCTTCACCACGGATGAGTTGGCGACGAACTGGTTTACATTTTTGGATGTCCGCTGGTCCCAGTTCTTGAGACGCTGCATGTAGACCTTGAGCAGTCTTTTGAACAATCCGGAATTCGATTGCCGCTCCATGTAGGTGTCATAGTCCCAGGCAAACCGCATCGGCGTATGGCAATAGCAAAGGTGGAACGTAGACTCGGGCACCTGTATGCTTTTCATGAAAGCACTGCTGGAACTCAGGACGATATCATACCCGCGAAAGTCCAAATCACGGATGGCCATGGGATAAAGCGGCAGCACCCCTTTAAAGTTGGTCTTCACTCCCGGGATTTTTTGCAGCCAGGAGGCCCGGATATCCGCATCTTTGAGGTTGTCGGTCAGCCGGCTTCCGTTAAAAACCGTCGTGAAGATCGGAGCATCCGGATACATGTGGTGGAATACCTCCACTACTCTTTCCGCCCCGCCCATTTGGATTAAGTAATCGTGCGCTATCGCAATTTTCATGTGAATCATCCTCAAAGTTTTATGGAGCAGCATCATCAAGCAGTGAACGCATGGATGTATAAGTATCTTGATTGAGCTTTAAGCTCATGTCTTACATACGGTCAGGTCGCCGCCAGCAAGCCTTTATAGTAATCGACGATATCCTTGACGGTATTTTCGATGACAAAATGCTCTTTTACCCTTTTCATTCCACTATCCGCCATCCGTCTTCGCTCTTCGGGATGGTTCAGCATCCAGGTGATAGAATCTGCAAGTACGACTGGGTCTCCAGGCTGGATCAGCAGTCCCGTAACACCGGGAACCACAATTTCTACCGGCCCGCCTTCGTTGGAGGCGATCACCGGAAGTCCAGCTGCCATGCCTTCGACAATCACCTGGCCGAACGGTTCAGGCGTAATCGAGGTGTGTATCAGCAAATCGGCTTTGTTCATGAGGCCTTGTATGTCTTCCACATGACCCAGCAGACTGACATTGGTTAGCTCATCCTGCCGCATCTTCTGGATTAATCCGTTTTTGTATTCCTCTTCGCCGAACAGGGCATCGCCGGCCAGCCAGAACTTCACCCGGCTGTCGCCCCTGAAAGCCTTGGCGGCCTCCAGCACGATATGCTGGCCTTTCCAATTCGCCAGGCGGCCTACCAGCAGAACGTTGAAATCCTTCTGGTCTCTTTTGCCGATGCCATCGCCGATCGCTTTGGCAAAAGCGGAGTAGACGACCAGCGTTTTCTTCGTACGCGGCAGCTCCAGCGCATTCAGAGTGGAATGGGAATTCGCAATGACACCGTTCGGCAGCAGGCGTGACAGCAGCCGGATCGCCTTGGCGACAACCGGCTTCAGGTAAGGCGCACCGATGTGGTCCCGGATATGCCAGATCAGCGGCACGCCCGCTTTCTTGGCGGCAACGGCTCCATAGAAGGCTGATTTCAGCGAGTTGGTATGCACACAATCCACTTTCTCCTGCTTGAGGATAGGAGCCAGCTTGCGTCCATAGTTCAGCAGACCCAGCGCAGCAGCCGGAGCACCGAGGTTGACGGCATTCCGCCCGCGGCTGCGGATATTCTCATCCAGCGGGATGACGCGGACATCAATGCCTTTTTCCCGCAGGCGTTCGGCAAGCGTGCCTTCTTCGGCAAGGATAACGAGCGGTTCAATCTGTTCGCCGATATTGGTGAGGATGTTGAACAGGGCTACCTCTCCGCCGCTCCACTTGGCGGTATGATCAATATAAGCGACTTTTAGCATCCTGCAGCCACACCCTTTCCCAAAGTTTGTAGGAATACGGATTCCACTTGATCGCCTACATGCTGCCAGGTGTATCTCTCCAGCACGTGATTTCTGCATTCATCCCGGCCCGGCAGCAGCTTGCGGTTGCCCAGCATATGAATCATGCCCTCTGCCATATCGTCGCTGGATGAGCCTTTGAACAGCAGCTCCGGCCGGAAGCCCTGCAGAATTTCCTTGTTGCCGCCAACCGGGGTCGCCATGACCGGAAGTCCCGAAGACAGCGCCTCAACGGTAATCAGTCCAAAGCCCTCCAGCGCCTGGGATGGAACCACAAACATGTCCGCTGCCTGATAATAGGAGGCCAGCTCGTGATCGGGAATGTAGCCCAGCAGCCTTACCTTGTTGCCGAGTCCATAGTCGGCGATTCTTTCCTCCAGCTCTCCGCGCAGCGGGCCTTTGCCGCCGATCAGCAGAATCGCATTCGGGAAGCGCTCGGATACCTGCTTCCAGGCCTCCAGCAGCTGCAGCAGCCCCATCCGGTTCATCAGGCGCCTCACCGTCAATACGGTGGTTGCTCCCTCCGGGAGGTTCAGGGTCCGCCGGATGGCCAGCCGGTTGGCGGCGGGCACGAACCGCTCCACATTCGCCGCTCCCGGGATGACAATGATCTTGTGCAGCGGAACTCCGTGCAGGCTGTGCAGCATGTCGCGGAAATATTCGCTGAGCACGATAAATTTGTCCGCGAGCTTGTAGGCTTTATGTTCAATAGATTTGGCAATCGTTGTTTTGACCCGGTGCTTGATGCCCTGGCCTTCGATCTTCATCTCTTCATTCCATGGGCCATGGAAGGTCATTACCACGGGAATTCCGCGTTTCTTGGCTTCAATCGCCGGTCCGATTCCGTAGGGTGCGAAGTGGGAATAGAGAATATCTATCCGCCCGCTGCCGTTTCCCATCAAATCCGCCGCCTTGCGCTGAAACGCATCCTTGCGCTTCCAGATCGTCTCCTTGGGGTCGCCGGCGTTGTGGATAATCAGCTCCTTGGCGGTGGGAGGCGTCTCCTGGCTGCAGATCAGGGCATGCACCTTGTTGCGTGAAGAGAGCTGCTCACAAACGGATTTGAAATACGTATTGAGTCCGCCTGGCTGTAAAGAGGGCCAGCTAAGGCCGGTCGTCATAATGTTCAATCCGTCACTGTACGGCATAGCTTCTCTCCCCTTTCTTCTCTTTTTCCGCCTGGCCCAGGGCATTATGCCGGGCCAGCCTGCCGGAGCTGTTCAATTCGTAATGCTTGAAGCCGACCATGAATTCATACATCACCCAGAATATGGATACCGCAAAGCCTGAAATACCTTTCTTGAACAGGCCATGCAGGAAGTATTTCTGCAAGAAACGGGCCGGCGGGCGGAGCAGCAAATGGCTGATCTTAAAGGGCTTGCCGCTGGCATATGCCGTTTGGGCTTCGAGATCGGTGTACTTGTTGAAGCGGGCGACATGGTCATTGATGCTGCGGAAGCCCTGATGCCAGAGGATTCCGTTCAAGCGGACCGTCTTCTCCTCCGATACCTCAGGCATTTCATGCACCAGACTGTTGCGGATGCCATATTCCTTGCGGTTGTAAAGGCGCACCAGGTACTCGCCCTTGTCCAGCCATCTTCCCAGGAAATCACCGATCCGGTACAGCGAGAAGGCTACTGCCCTGTCTGTCAGGCCCGGCTTGCGTTTCAGAATGTCCTGCGCCAGCTCATCGCTGACCACCTCGTCGGTATCAATAAGGAAGACCCAATCATGGACGGCGCGTTCCACTCCGAATTCTCTTTGCTTCGCGTATCCGGGCCATGGGTTGACGAACACCCGGCAGTCCAAGCTTTCGGCCAGCTGCACCGTCCCGTCTTTGCTTCCTCCGTCGATCACGACCACCTCATCGGCGAACAGTCGGCAGGACTGAATTGCTTTGGATATCCGAACTTCGTCATCCTGGGCAATGATGACAGCCGAAATCGGGTAACTGCCCGGGCCGCCAAGCACGCTTTTCACTGAATCCATGAAGGTATCCTCCTTTGCGGGTTATGTGCGGTGTCATTAGGCCGCTGAATAGCAGTTGAAATTAGAAAACAAAGGCGAACGCTATCGCTTCTACAGCTCCAAACTTCCTTTCCATTCCTCTGGCACCGTACATTTGTTTGTTAAGCAGAGAAGCAGCTCGCTTCGTTCCTCTGCCCGCTAACACTTAGGTATCCATAGGTTTCTTGCGAATATAGGAATTCATCGTCGTCTTCATCCACTGAATGTCATCCGCGTTAATCAGCAGGCGGGGCAGCTTGACCTTCAGGTTGTATCTGATATTAAGAATAATGAACAGGAAGCGCAGCACCGCCGAGGAGAGCATTGCCACCCCCGCTCCGAACAATCCGAACTTCGGCACCAGCAGGAACAGCAGCGGAATTACCAGGATCAGCCCCACCCCCTGAAGGATCGACACAAACTTCGGCTTGCCCAGCGCCATGAACACCTGGGCCAGGATCAAGGTGCCGCCGCTGATTGTAACTTCCAGCAGCAGCAGGCGGAACACCGTCAGAGCGGTGTTGAAATCCTTGCCGTACAGCAGCGGGATCACGAACGGCGCGACCAGCATCAGGAACAGTGAGCCCAGCAGGGTACATGTTGTGCTGATGCGGAAGGCCTTGAAGGTAAGGGCAACGGCCTGATCCTTCGACAGCTCGGAGGCTTTCGGGAAAAGCACCACGGTGATTGAGTTCGAGAAGAAGTTAACCATCCGCGAGAGACTCACCGCTACTGCATACAGCCCCAGATCGGCCGGCCGCAGCAGGCCGGCGATAATGATCTGGTCGATATAGAAGGAGAACTGTCCCAGCAAGTCATTTCCGTACGAACCGAGTCCGTAGGTGAACAGTCTTTTGAAATTGAGATAAGCGTCTTTCAGCTTCACCTTATAGGTACGGAGCAGTGTAATCGTCATCCAGATGAAGATCGGCACTGACGGAACCAGATACGCCAAGGCAGTCGTGAAAGGATTCATCGAATGCGTGAGGATCAGAATTCCGATGGCCGCCAGCGTCAGCAGCGGAACCAGATACCGCAGCAGGTTGAAGGTCTTGTAATCGCCTCTGAACTGAAAAGCAGCGTTGTTGACCTGTGAAACCACGATCAGCGGACACAGGATCATCGACCATTGCGCAAACAGTACGACACTCGGGCTGAAGGATTTCAGCCAGTAGGGAAGAATCACAATCCCGACGATCATGGCTGCGGTCCCGAATACCAGTGCAATCAGCAGGGCCACCCGGTAGAGCACCCCGGCCTCATCCGGATTCTTTTTGGCGTTGTAGATCAGCGCCGAAGGGATGCCGAAGCTCATGCTGAACGCCAGAAACTGCGACCAGTTCACCATAGCTGTCTGCTCCCCGCGGCCTGTCGGACCCAGATAGCGGGCGGTCAGCACACCGGTCAGCATATTGACCAGCAGGATCAGCACGCTGACGAACATGGTCTTCACTGCGGCGGAGCTGTTATCCTTACTCTTGGTAAACCGCCGAAGTGAAGACCAGACTGTACTAGTGGGAAGTGATTTCGCGTTCGATGGCTGCATGCGGCATTCCCTTCTTTCTGCTCTCAATAATCTCTTTGGCACCAAGGCCCAGGCCGATCAGCATCCAGATCAGATAACCCTTGAGTCCGGGAAACCCGTTATCCGATACCAGGCTGATGACTGCCCCCATCCATGCCGCCAGCGACAGGCGGGCATATGGCTGAAGGCTGTCTCTGCTGGTCACTCTGATTACAATTTGCTTAATCACAGCGCCCAGTGCGCCGAAGAAGAATAAAGCGCCCAGGACACCGAAGGTAAGCAGCAAGGCGATCAAGCCGTTGTCCATGTTCCCGTATTCGCCAAGCTCCCCGCCGTTGCCGAGCTTGGTCCCTTGGCCGACACTCCCTATCCCCTGGCCGACCGGATTGGACGCCACCATCGGCAGCATGTTCTGCCAAAGGCTCAGGCGTTCATTATAGGAGTGGTCCTCCTGCACCGAGGTCAGTGTCTCCATGCGGGCGACCAGCCCTTCCGCACCCGGCAGCTTAGGGACGATCCAGAACAGTGCGGCAGCGACGACCATGAGCTGGAGCAGCGCCTTCCATTTGCCTTTGGAGGGGGATGAGGCGATGTATACGAGCAGCATCACCAGCATCACGAGCCAGGCGGAACGGACCAGTGTGGTCAGAAGGCAGATGACAACGAGCAGGACGCCGATCCAGCGCAGCGTTCCCTGCCATCTTTTCTCCAGAATCATCGGCACCAGGGCAAATACCAGGAAGGTCGCCGCCGGCCCGGGAGAATTCAGAGTAGAGAAGACCCGGATTTCCAAGGGATACGGTGTACCAATGGAGATCATATCGGCATTCCTCATCCAGAAGGCATCCCAAGGAGGAACGGTCAAATACTGGATGATCCCATAAATGGCTACAAGCACTGCGATGTTGGCAAAAGCATAGAGCAGCCTGTCAATATCCTTCGGCTTAAAGCGCGTTACCGCGAAAAATGGAATCAGCAGCAAAGGCACGATATAATTCGCCAGGTCATACACCGAGCCAACGCCGTTCTTCGCCAGTCCAATCAGTGCCCCGTAAGCCAGGGCTACCGAGAACAGCAGGATAATCCGGGTGGAAGATTTGCGGATCCGGTGAATCTCCTTCAGCACCGGAATCGCCAGGGTTGCACCGGTAAGCAGCGGCGCCAGACTGAGCAGCGATACGGAATGGTAGACCCCTTCGGACCAGTCCGCGATACGCCGCAGCTCCGGGGCAACCGCCCAGACCAGCAAGGTGTAGGCGATCAGCGCCTTCGGCTTCAGCAATGCCAGCAGGAAAGCCGGAAACAGGATCCCCGCCAGAATAATTCCCTGAAGACTGCCCGAAGAGCTAAGCTTCGCGCTGGCAAAACCGATCATCAGCGGAAGGCCAAGACATATGCCGCAGATCAGCAGCAGCATTCCTGCTGACTTTATGGACGGAAGACTCACGTTCATTCCAGCCTGCCCCCCTTAACTTTATCCCGTTTGCGCAGCTCCTTGAGCAGCAGAACCAGGAATTGGGCGTCATCGACAAGATATCTTTTCCACAGGCGCCCCGGCTCCTGGCTGAGCCGCCAGAACCACTCAAGCCCTGTCTTTTGCATGAAATCAGGCGCCCGTTTCACTGAGCCTGACAGAAAATCAAAGGTGGCTCCCACGCCGATCGAGATCGGCGCCCGGTAAGAGGTGTAATGCCGGTAAATCCACTTCTCCTGC
Source organism: Paenibacillus sp. S150 (assembly GCF_019352175.1). GTDB lineage: Bacteria > Bacillota > Bacilli > Paenibacillales > Paenibacillaceae > Paenibacillus_AQ. Next base: position 52,078 of record NZ_JACBYI010000035.1, on the reverse strand, counting down.
TTCGGCGCTCCCACGCCTACGAACACAATATCCGGCTGACTCTCGGTCAGCATTTCGATAATGCGCTGGTTCTCTTCATCGTTGTGCTCAAAGCCGTAGGAAGGAGAATAGCAGCCGACAATATTCATATCCGGATAGGCCGCTTTAAGGTTCTTGGTCGCCTGCTCCGGCACGCCTTGCGCAGAACCGAGGAAGAACAGCCGGTACTTCCTTTGCTCAAAGGCATTGCCGAGGCGGCTGAACAGATCAGCTCCCGATACCTTTTGCTTCAGCGGCTTGCCCAGCATTTTCGAGGCCCAGATCAGCGGCATTCCGTCTGCCACTACGGCTCCCGCTTCGGAATAGACCGTCTGGAACTCTTTGTCCTTGCGAAGCTTGATGACATGATCGACGTTGCAGGTCAGAATGTAGGATTGCGAGCGTTCCTGAATGGTCTTATCAATGTAATCAAGCAGGTCCATGAAATCATAGTTATCGAAATTGACATCGAACATGTTCACTTGGTTCATCGTATCACTTCTTTTTGTGGGGAATCGGCCATCTGTGATGATCGGTACAGGCAGTTCAGGTACCAACAGAACGGAATAATCGATTGGACCGTCGACAGCGTGTTGTCGGAAAAAGAATAAATCATAAACGCTGCTATAAAGAGCAGATAATAAGGTTTGACTGGCGGCGCCAAAGCTCTGTACACCAGTATAAACACAGCCAATAATGAAAGCAGAAGCAGTATGGCCCCGATATACCCTCCATCAAAGTAAAAGCGGATATACTCGTTGTGCGGAACCACAAACCCTTTGTAAAGGGTCCCGTCGTTCGCCACTGTAACTGCTCCAAGTCCTCTGCCCGACCACGGAGAATCTGCCGCCTTGTTCAGGAAGTACTCCCAGGCTTCTGCACGCCCCGATAAGTCAACCGTTGTCTCCGTTGTGCGTTCGAAGGAACGCTTCTTGATGTTGTCGAGCTGCAGATATACCGCCGCGAAGATCAGAATAACCGAGCACAGGAGCGGAATCAGAAATTGTGTTCTGCCCTTCAGATACTGCCGTGAAATATCGTAAAAGTAGTACAGGACCATCAATACCAGTGCCAATATCGGCCCCCGTGTCCCTGTTCCAATGAGAATCAGGAAGTTCAGCGCCAGCATCGTATAGAAAAAACGGACATGCTGTGTACTCCGCTTGATCTCAATAAATGCAATCCCCACGCCCATGAAGGCCAGCATCGCCAGATGCGCCGGGATATTCGCTCCCTGAACCCGTACAGCGCCGGTGAACTCCACATCCAGCAAAGAGTGGAGGTGCGCGACCTGCAGCAGGACTCCGGCCAGCACGCTTACCAGTGGAAGCGTCGTGATAATACGGATCTGCCGCTCAGCCACCTCCTTTTTCCAGTTGATCAAGAGAAAGACAAAAGGAAGGGACAATCCGATAAATGCCTTGACGGCAATGGACCCGCTCATCTCCGGCAGCCAAATTGAGGAACCGAAGGTGATGAACAGCAGCGCCACCATGGCCCACAGGGGCTGGCTGAGGCGGAATTTCAAGCCGTTCACCAGAATGCAGGGCACCAGCAGCATCAGGATCACCAGCTTGTATAACGACAGAATTTCAATGCCGAACATGCTGCCGGGATACAAAAAGTTGATGGAGACCGCCGTCGTCAGCAGGACGAAATAGCTGATAAGCTCAGGACGCGAGATAGAGACAACCAGCAAAATAATCAGGAGTACGGCTGCTACCGCTATTGCCGGCTGATAAATGACCGCTGCTCCAAGAAACAGAGCGGACATGAGATAGAGCATTCCGTATGGCAAAGCGTTCATTTTTGAGCCCCACTCAAAATTCGTCATTGTCTCCCTCACCCCGCTGCGGATTCCCTCTTCCGGTTCCAGATCATATGAAGAGTTCCGCGAATACTCTCCAGCCTGCATTTGTTCAGGAGTTTTCTCCCCTGGCTTCTGGAGAGGATCGAGTCAGCCAATATATATATGACTTTGGCGGCCGTCTTTCCCAGCAGGAGCAGATTTTCCTTCATGCCTTCGCTTTTCATCGCGTTGGATATGCCTTGGCTGTAATATCTTTTCATAATCCAATCTTCAGTCAAACGGCTGGCCGGAACAAAATGGTCTACGGCCATCTGCGGATGATAGAGGATCGAATGTCCTTCCCCCTGCAGCTGGTCGAACAGCCAGGTTTCTTCACCGGAGAGAAGCGAATCCCCTTTTCTTCCCAGCTCCAGCGGAAACAGGCTGATATCGAAGGCCGCCTTGCGCATCGCCATATTGGCGCCGCAGGGATGAAGCCGCTTAGGATATTCCTTGATCCGGTTGCCCAAATCTACGATGGTGTAAGGCAGCTCGAAAGGCTTGATCAGCCATTCGGGACGCTTGCTCTCGAAGATCGGGGCGATCTTGCCGCCCATGGCCATAACCCCGGGCTTCTCCTCAAAGGTGCCTACAATCGTTGTTATCCAATTCCGGCAGGGAACCGCATCATCATCAAGGAACGCGATGAGCGGCGATTTGGAAGCCAGAATCCCTGTGTTCCGGGCCGCCGATAATCCTTGCACCGGCTCCAGAAGGTAACGGATATCCATATCTGCGCCTTCACTCTCTATAAACCGCCCGGCTACCGCCGCCGTATCATCCTTGGAGCTGTTATCGACTACTATGACCTCAGCCTGATCCAGATTCTCGAGCGGCAAGAGCGACTGGAGCGTCTTAAGCAGCAATGCTGATCTGTTGTAGGTGCAGATGATTATGGAAATCTTAGGAACGTCTCCGTTTACAAGCATCGGCATTCACCCAATTTCCATTTTTTTAATATGCATCTTTGGAGCCAAGCAGCATCAGGCCGGTTTTGGCGATGATTTTGAGATCCAGCATGGTGCTGCGGATATGAATGTAGGTCAAATCCAGCTGTACCATCTCGTCGAAGCCGACGCTGTTTCTCGCATTGACCTGCCAGTAGCCGGTGCAGCCCGGTGTAACCATAAGCCGTTGCTTATCATATTCCGTGTACTGCGCCACCTCTTCCACGAGCGGCGGACGGGGGCCAACCAGGCTCATATGGCCCAGCAGCACATTCCAGAGCTGAGGCAGTTCATCAATGCTGGTTTTGCGCAGGAATCTTCCTGTACGTGTGATACGGGGATCGTTTTTGATCTTGAACATCGCGCCGCTGACCTCGTTGTAGGCCATCAGATTCGCCTTCAGCTCCTCGGCATTCGATACCATGGATCTGAATTTATACATCGGGAACAGCTTCTCATCCTTGCCAACCCGGTTTTGACGGAAGAACACCTTTCCTTTCGGATCTTCCAGCTTGATCAGGATCGCCACCACTATGAACAGCGGCAGCAGCACAAGAAGGCCAAGAGCGGAGAAAAAAATGTCGATAATCCGCTTCATCACCAGATAGGAATCCATTTCTTTGCTTCCTTCTTTGGCATGCAGCATGTAAAGTTTCGGCAGGACGGCCTCATAGTCTTCCGGCAGTTTTTGCATGCTCATCTCTCCTCATTCCTCCTAAAAGTTTTGTTAGCCTACACTTCCTGACTAAGCCTCAACCACTGCCAGCTTCGAAAGCATATGCTTGGTTTTCAGCTGTTCAGAGTTTGTCCCGCTTTGCTGAGCCATTCTGCCATAGCATCCATCACCGGATACCGCAGATCCTCACTTTGCAGCGCAAATTCGAGTGTAGTCAAAATATAGCCAAGCCGTTCGCCGACATCGTATCTCGTACCGTCAAAGTTATAAGCATACACTCGCTCGCTTTGATTCAGCTTCTGAATGGCATCGGTGAGCTGAATTTCGCCGCCTGCGCCTTTTTCCTGCAGATCCAGGTACTTGAAGATTTTTGGCGTAAAGACATAACGTCCCATGATCGCCAGATTGGAAGGAGCGGTGCCAATCGCCGGTTTTTCGACAAAATTATTAACCCGGTACAGCCGTCCGTCCTGCAGGTCGGGTTCAATGATCCCGTAGCGGTTGGTGAATTCATCGGGAATTTCCTGTACACCGATTACTGAATTCTGGGTTTCCTCGTATTGATCAATCAGCTGCTTCAGGCAGGGAACCTGGCCGGTTACGATATCATCACCGAGCATTACGCCGAAGGGCTCGTCTCCGATGAACCGTCTGGCGCACCATACCGCATGGCCGAGACCTTTGGGTTCTTTTTGACGGATATAGTGAATTTCAACTTTCGAGGAACGCTGTACCTCTCTCAGCAGCTCCAGCTTGCCGTCCTCCAGCAGTCTGGATTCCAGTTCAAAAGCGTTGTCGAAATGATCTTCGATGGCGCGTTTCCCTTTACCTGTAACGATGATGATATCTTCAATGCCGGAAGCGATTGCTTCCTCCACGATGTACTGGATAGTGGGTTTGTTGATGATCGGCAGCATTTCCTTAGGCATTGCCTTCGTCGCAGGAAGGAAGCGCGTTCCTAGACCTGCCGCAGGGATAATTACCTTCTTTACTTTTTTCATCGCACTTACCTCCTAAAGAGTTTTGTAAGCATATGCCTCATCCGATTATTCTTCGTACAAAACTTGCTTCGGAAGCATACACCCCGGTTTTGTAAGTATTGGCTCCACTCATTTTTCTCTAGAACAAAACCCTCTTGGAAGCACTATCTGGTCTGATTCATAGCAATCCCGAGGATCTTCACACCTGTCTGCTCCATGACACCTTTGAGCTTTTTAAGCGATTCGCGCTTGGTTTTGCCATGCCTGGCGACGATGATCACTCCGTCCGACAGCGGGGCCAGGATACGTGCATCACTGTACTCTACCGCCTGCGGCGAATCCAGCAGAATCAAATCGAAGCTTGTCTTCAGCTCCTCCAGCAGAGCAGGCATTTTGTCGCTCCCCAGCAGATCCGGCGGACTCACACCGGTAATTCCGGCCGGGATTACAGCGAGATTGGCCAGATTGCCGTATACCGCGATATCCTTGGCCTCTTCCATACCTGCGAGGTATGCGGCCAAGCCTTGGCTGCCTTCCACCTCAAACACAGTGTGCAGCCCCGGGTGTCTCAGGTTACAGTCCACAACCGCGACCTTCTTGCCGTCCTGCACAAAGGAAACCGCAAGGTTCGACAGAATGGTCGTCTTGCCTTCCCCGCCTTCTGCGGAGGTGAACAGGAGAACCTGTCCTCCACTGCCCTTCAGCAGCTCCAGCTGCCGGATATAGGTGCGCAGCGAGCGGAAGGATTCTGAGATGTGCGAGGATGGATTCATATCCGCAATCAGACTTTTATTCAGCCGTAGCATAAGCACCCTCCCCTACTCTTGCATTGGCATTTGCCGGCCTGCCCAAGTCCTTCTTGCGGATCGTAGGAATGCTGGCGATAACCGGAAGCCCGAGATCGAACTCTGCCTCCTTCTCTGACCGGAGTGTACCGTTCAAGGTTTCCATCAGCAGAATAATTCCGATGGCCGCCATCAGTGAAACCACAAAGCTGATGATAATGTTCATCATGGAACCGCTGTTTACCGGACCAGAGGCAGCTGCAGGATCAGCAGGGGTCAGAAAAGTCACATTGTCCAGATTCATCAGCGCCGGCAAGCTGCGGATGAACGTCTGCGAAACCGCATTTACGATCGTGGCCGCTTTCGTGTAGCTCTCGTCCTGCACGCTCAGGTTGATTACCTGGCTTTTCTCCGAAGATTTGATCTGCAGCTTGCCAGCCAATTGCTGTTCTGTCAGATTGAACTCGGGGTGCTCTGCTACTACACTCTTCATAATCGTGGGGGACTTCAAGATTTCCTTATAGCTCTCGATGAGGTTGAGGCTGAAGTTCAGATTATTAAGATTGTTGCTCTCGGGGACGTTCACGGCGTTGTTGACGAGCAGCTGTCCGGAGGCTGAGTAGACAGGCACGACGAAGTTCTTGCTGACATAGAAGGTGGTGGTGCAGGAGATTAATACAAACAACGTGATTAACCATAACCTCTTCTTAATCAGGTTAATGTAATCCAAAATCGTCTTTTCCACAGTAACCCTCCTTCCGCATTTATTGCATTCTGAAAGCAATCATGAAAGTTTCAGATATCTTGCTTTTATTCTATCAATCCCTGAGGATCGCCACATGGGTCATACCATCACTTTAATCTTCACTTTCGTGTGAGGCGGATTACCTCTGTGGAGGGGGGTCATGGTATACTTTAGTGCCATAGGCTTGGAAAAGCCTGACAAGCTGTGGAATCAATGGCTTCGCCCGCCGGCTTGTGGCAGGCTTCACCTTGTTCAGTCATGTTCACAGATGGATCTGATAGCATTTTGGCGGCGGAATACATAGAGCCAGGCCTTCTCCAATGGAAGAGATAATGACAGAGAAAAAACGGCTATGCCGCCCTTCACTGGACAGCGTAGCCGTTTGGGATTTCTGAATATAAGGCGACTGGAGCTATCCTGTTCGCCATAGCCGGTTGAAGCTGTGCTCCCTTCCCCAGTCCATCCAGACCTTCCTGCTGAGACAAGGCGGTAAGCTCAAGTGGAAAAAGTGAACTTAACCTCACCGCATCCCCTTTTTCGCAAGCGTTAGTGGGAAAAAGGAACCCTAATCGTTCCGTTTCTCTCCCTTATGGGGAATACGCCCTAAATAAAATGAACTTGAACCATTCATTCAAAGGGCAGCCATTTTAGTGGTAAAAAGGATAACTAAAGTAGCTCATTCGGATCATGGATCATCCCTAGTGGGAAAAAGTACAACTAATTCGGCTAAAATCAGCCGTATGGAGGGAGCGGGCCTCTATTAAGTGTACAAAATCCCACTAAAGCCCGGTAAATCCAGAATTCCAGCCCATTAGTGTTACTTTTTACACTTCGCTTCCGTTCCCTATGAACCTCCTTACGTTTCATCAGCTTGTTCAGGTTCTCCGGTTCAATTCAGGTTAAATTCTTATCTTTTAAGAAAGACGGCTATCGGCGTCCTATAATTTCAGTGGGGAGGAGAAGAATCATTTCGCGCTGATTCCCTCGTCCTGCCGGCTTCGGGCGAATTCAAAGGTACTTCTGCCTTTGATTCCCTCTACCTGCCTGCTGCGGCCAACGCAATCGCGCAGTTTGCTTGGCCGAAGTCCCGATCCATTCTTTCATACTACAGCTCAGCCGTAAATTAACGGATAAGCTTCGCTTCCCCCAAAACCTATAAATTCTTATCTTTACAAAAAAACACGGATAATTTCATCCGTGTTATTACATATTTTGAATTTAATGGAAGTCATTCGTATGACATTTCATATTTGGTCAACCCCACGGCGTTGGCGTACAGCGCTGCCTGCGTACGGTCCGCTACCTGAAGCTTCGCCAGAATCTGGCTGACATGCTTCTTCACTGTGAATTCACTGATGAACAGCCGTGAGGCGATTTCGCGGTTGCATGCCCCCTGGCCAAGCTCAATCAGCACTTCTTTCTCTTTCGGGGTCAATTCGTCGGTAGGACTGTTGCCGCCCATCCGCATTTTATCCTCCATCAGGCCGGGGTCATAATACTTTCTGCCCTTATGTACCAGTTGAATGGCAAAAAGCAATTCCTCAGGCAGTGCCTCTTTCAGCACATAGCCATCTACCAAAACTTCTTCCGCCTTCAGGAAATCCTCCCGGCTCGCCGAAGAGGTGAGCAGGATAAACTTGCTGATCAGACCGCGTGAACGCGCTGCTTTGATGACATCCAGACCTGATTCATCGGCCAGCTTGAGATCAATAAGCACAAGATCAGGCTGCGTCTCTTCTATCACCGAGAGCGCTTCTTGGCCATTCGTTGCTTCTCCGGCAAATTGCAGATTGGACTGCATGGAAATGACCGCCGCGAGTCCTCTTCTAACCAATGGGTGATCATCAACAATGACGATTTTCACTAGAACGACCTCCTGCCTAAAGTTTATGCATTTTTTAGTTCAGCCACGCCGACAGGTATCGAAATTAAAATTCTGGTGCCTGTGTTCTCACTGCTGGACAACTGGAAGTCACCGCCTAGAGACTGTGCCAGATATTGCATATTCTTCATGCCAAGTCCGCCGGTATTGTCCTCGGATTCGGTCCAGAGCAGATCAGTATCGAAGCCGACGCCATCGTCGCTTATCGAAAGTCTGATCCATTTTGGCTTAAGCGACAGTTCGACATCCACCCGGCTGGCAGCGCCATGACGAATGGCATTGCCTGTGGCTTCGGATATAATCCGGAAGAGCGCCTTGTGGTAAGGATAAGGGAGACTGAAATCATCCCCCGTTATTTTTAGATCGATTTCCACATCATTTAGCCTGGACAGGCTTTTCAAATGCGATCTGACCATACCCAGCCAGGTGGGACCGCCGCTTTTTTTGGAGCTGAGACTGTAAATGGTAATGCGCAGCTCCTTAGCCACCTTGGTGGCCGAATCATGAATCAGCTCAATTTGCTCCTCCAGCTCGGATTCAGTTATCTTCCGCCATGTCTGCTTCAACGAATGTGTCGCATATACAATGCCGAAAAGGCTTTGCGATACACTGTCATGCATTTCATCGGCAATCCGGTTCTGCTCGTTCGTGATGATCAGCCGGTTCTCAATAACACCCAGCTCATGGCGCTCAAGGATAATCGCGCTCAGCTCCGAGAGAAACATCAGCTGCTGGATGTACCATCTGCGGCCTTCCAGGCCTTCCGACGCTTCCAGCTTCACACCAATCATGCCGACAAATCGTGTACTCATTCTTACAGGCATGAGCAGAAAGTCTCCGAGTCCGGGCAGGCTCTTAAATACCGGTTCACGCTGCAATCTCCATTCATGCTCGTGCTTCTCCAGCTCTGCGAAGAGGAAACGCTCCTCCTCTTGCTGCCAGCCGGTCTGCCGGCTCTGCGGCGCAGGCTCACCGCTTTTTTTGGCGAACCAGAACAACGCTTTGTCCAGCTTAGTAAGCTTCACCACATAATCTGTAATCACCTGGCCAATATTCATGAAGTCATGCTGGCTTGAGGTTTCAACAATATGATAGAGCGATTTGATATGTTCCATGGTTTCGTTGGTCCGTGCGTTTGCCGCTTCCCGCTGCCGCTTGATCCGATTAACCATTTGCATAACTATAACCGTAAGTACCAGGACTAGAAACAGGTTGCCGTTATCAAGTACGGCTTCGGAGAAAATTTTGCCGGAAGAGTTCATGAAAAAGTAAGAGCACACGGCAACTATAGCAAAATAACTGAAGATCAGACTCCAGCTGAAAACAAATGATAATGATCCCGCCGCGATGAGGGCAGGATTAAGGACATACAATTTAAAAGAACTGTCATACCCGCCGGTAAACAACGTCAGTGCAATGATTCCCGCCATCTCAATGCTCACAGCAAGCATAAGAACACGCGGCCATTTCCGCAGCCTTCGGTAATAAATTGTAAATACTTGGGCAAATAAGAATAACGCGATGATTAATAGGGATTTATAAAAGACGGAAGGCCCCGTATGGTCCAAGAGGTACATTAGTGATGTGAGGGACAAAGAAATTGTTCTGTATAGGGCAATCATTCTGTCTTCCGCAGTTGCTTTAATTTTCATCCCACCACCCTATTCTCCAGTTTGTGGAAAATGCGAGTATATTTTAAGCTTTGTTTAAAAGCATCATACATGAGAAAAATCACAATAACAAGTTCCCGTTTTTGCTGATAACGGTTACAATTAATGAATTCCGCTTAAAATACGGCTTTTTTTTCGAAGGTTTATTTAAATATATCCATATTTTCAAAAGATAGCGGATTCAGAAACAAACAATATATTACAGCCGCAAGCGAAGCAGCCTGCCTTTAATATCCGGGCAGGCTGCTTCGGCAGCTAAATCTATGGCTGTCATAATCTTTCCAGTCGTTCACAGTCAATTTCGGTCACCGCTGGCAAAGGTTTTGGCAACTTGGATGAATTACAAATACAAATCTGATAGCGTTGTTCGCCAACGATATGATACCCGGTGGACAAAATACGTACAGTATGGTTTCGTGCATCCACCTTATGGAGACTGCGGCAACTGATGCAGTAAAATTCTCTCATGGCTTCATCTCCGGCATAGTCAATAAGAACTAACGCAGTTCTGCAAATATTACCTAAATAATAACATTTCATTTTTGAGCATGTCAATAAAAAACCACAAATTCCGACATTTTATTCTCAGATGAAGTAGAAATTTGTCGGTAATTATAGGCTATTGCGGCAGGTTAATGGAGATAATCCCATATATTTCTTAAATAACCGTGAAAAATAAAAGCAATCACCGTAATGCAGCATTCCGGCTATCACTTTGACCTGCAGGGAAGTGTTGAGCAGCAGATGCTTCGCTTCCGCCATTTTGAGGCGGTGGATATATTCATGCAGAGGGTATCCGCTGCTGCGCCGTACAAGCCGGCGCAGCGTGGACATCGAAATATGGTGTTTGGCCGCAATCTCCGCCAGATCGGGCGTCCCGTAGATGCAGGAGGTCAAATCTTCACGGATCTGCGGCATAATGTCGGCCTCCCGTGTGCGGTAATGGTCCCGGGTAATCAGCGAACACTCCAGCAGCAGACCTTCCAGCGTAACCGCAGCCCTGTCGGCATCTGCCGGAACACCGCCTTCCATCAGCTCCAGCACCTTTTCAAATAAAGAGGCCAGTCCCTGCACCCCATGCGCCTCAAAGACCGTTCCCCCCTCTACAAATCCCGCCTCCAGCCATTCGGCCACGCGTGCCCCATTGAAGTTAATATAGTATTCATCCCAGCTTCCACCCGGCGGAGGCCCGAAGCTGTAGCTGCAGCCCGGCCGGAAGAAAAACAGGCTGCCGGCGCGTACCTGCTGAGCCTTGCCTCCGTTCTCAATATAGGTGCCGCTCCCGGATAATATATAGATAACTGCCCAATGCTCGAACACAACGTTTGAACGGAACAATATTCTTCCCGGCAAATGACCCGCCTGACCTATCCGGACCGCCTTCAGCCTGAGCCTGGAGGACTCCACCTTGGGGTCAACCACCCGAATCGGATACGGACTGATCATATAATCCATTAGCTCGGACATGATGTGCATTCCTCCCTTTGTTTAGGAGTGATATGGTTAATCTGAAGATGATCATATTCTACATGAATAAGAGGTGTCCACGCTATGTCTGAAAAGCATCCTTTGCAGCTGTTTCCCGGACCGAAGGTCTTGGTCCGGTCTGAAGGCCGGTTCCATCTTCCTGCCAGAGGAAGTATAGTTCTTGCGGGCGAGGCCGGCCGTGCCGTTCTTCCTGCTGCGCGCAGGCTCCAGCTTACCCTGTCCCAGGTTCTTCAGCTGAATCACACCCTGTCCATAGGCACCCGTCCTTCCATCCGTTCTGTCCATCACTTTAGTTATAGTCCCATGCTGCCGGCGCAGGGCTATGAGATCCTCGTGGATAAGCGCGGAATTGCCGTAACCTACAGTTCTCCCGAGGGAGCCTATTATGCCACTGCCACACTGAAGCAAATTCTGCAGCATTACGGCCGGGACCTGCCATTTCTGCACATCAGCGACCAGCCGGACTTCGCTGCGAGAGGGCTGATGATCGACATCAGCCGCAATAAAATCCCCAAGCTCGAGACTCTTTACCGGCTTATTGATTTCATGGCAGATCTGAAGCTGAATCAACTGCAGCTATATATAGAAGGTTCTCCATTCGCCTATGAATCATTTCCCCAGGTCTGGGAGCTGGAAACTCCTGTAACCGGCGAGGAAATTCTTCTGCTCGATGCTTACTGCCGGGAGCGTTATATTGAGCTTGTTCCGAATCAGAACAGCTTCGGCCACATGGAAGGCTGGCTGACCCGTCCGGAGTTCAATGCCCTGGCCGAAATTCCGGAGGGCTTCATGCTCCCTGAACATATGTACGACCATGAAATGTATCCCGAGGGGCTGTTCATGCATCCGGGAACCTTTCATACCGGGAACCCGGAGGTCCTGGAGCTGCTTGGCACCATGTACGATGACCTCCTTCCTTACTTCACATCGAAGCATTTCAATGTCGGCTGCGATGAGACGTATGAGCTGGGTCTTGGCAAAAGCAAAACAGCCGCCGAAGCCGTGGGCAAGGGCCAGCTGTATTTGTCTTTTCTGCAGAAAATACATGGGCTTGTCCTGGAGCGCGGCAAAACCATGCAGTTCTGGGGGGATATCATCATCCAGCACCCCGAGCTCATTCCCCAGCTGCCCAAAGATATCATTGCCATGGAATGGGGCTACAGCGCAGCACACCCGTTCGAGGCGGATACGCTGAAATTCCGTGAAGCGGGCATACCTTTCTATGTTTGCCCGGGAACCAGCTCCTGGAATTCGCTTACGGGGCGCAGCGATAATATGCTGGCCAATCTGCGCAGCGCCGCCGTGCATGGCAAGAATAACGGTGCCATCGGCTACCTGATCACCGACTGGGGCGATTTCGGACATTGGCAGCACCTGCCTGCCAGCTATGCCGGCTTCGCCTACGGCGCGGCAGTCGCCTGGAATGTGGAGAACAGCCTGGAGGCCGATGTTGCATCGTATCTGAACACCTCCGTCTTCAGGGACCGTTCGGGCCTCATTGGCCAATTGCTGCTGGACCTCGGCAACTATTACAAGCTTGAATCCGGCATCAATCGGCCGAATGATACGGAAATGTCCATGCTGCTGCGAACCCCGCTGCACCAGGTGCAGCTGGTCGGCAAGCTAACGGGCGAGCATTTCGAGCATATAGAGCAGTATATGGAAGAGATCGAAGTCCGCTTGGAACAGCTTGAGCTGGAATGCAGCGATGCCGGCCTTGTCATGGAGGAAATCTCGAACGGTATTCATTTCGTGAAGCATGCGGTAAAGCTGGCCCGGATTAAAAAACAGCTCGCGGGCGGGTCCGGCAGCCTTGACGCGGCGCTGATCAGGCGGCAGATCAAAGACCTGGATCTGCTCCTGCATCACTACCGCCAGCTGTGGCTTCAGCGCAACCGTCCCGGCGGCTTGGAGCAGAGTGTCTCGAAGCTGGTGCGGCTCCGCGCCGAATATACCGGGCTTGCGGCTGAGCTGGCCGTTCCCGCGGCGTTATAGTACGGCAGATCATCCGTTCTGCCGCTTTGAAGTTCAAAAGGCCGCCTGCTCCGGAGAAATACGCGGATCAGGCGGCCTTCTATTTCAACGGCAGTTTTGCCGTTGTTCCCCTCCCCCCGGCGGCCCAGGCTCATTCAGCCGCCCAGGGCTGGCGCTGCGAAACTACCGTTTCGCCGCTCACGGCGGCCTGCTCCAGCAGCAGCGCCAAATATTGGTCCTGGCAGCCTTCCGCCAGGCTGTAGAAAGACGGACCGCCCTGGACATGCCGCTGCATCCGGACCAGGCTCTCCGCAATGGCAATCTCATCCTCGGAGAGCCTCGCCGGTGCAAAGGGATTCCTGTACAGCCATTCCCCCCCGGCCATAATTCCCTTAAGGTAAAAGCCCTCCAGATTGCCGCCATGGCCGGCATCGATCCGGCGCAGCCTGCTGAACAGCGGCGTGTCATAATCTTGCAGCCAGGATATGTCATCATTCAATATTTCTCCCCGTTCTCCGCGGACGAGCACCCGGCTGCCGCGAATCCAGGAGAAGTACTGGTCGCCGGTGAAGTCGAACACGCCCAGCTGGCCGCCAAAATCCAGCGTAGCCAGCGTCTGGACACTTTGCGCCACCGCTTCGCCGGATGGAGGTCCGCTCCGCTGCGGCCCCCGGATAATCGGGGAGCGGAAATTCTGAGCACGGATGCCGGCGTTCCCGAAGCCGATGCCGAGCAGCCGGCGGATCAGACTGATTCCGTGATAACCGTGCGCCGCTGATACCTGGGCCTGGCTGACGGTTCCCAGCCTGCCTGATGCAGCGAACGCCATTCTTGCCGCATGCATCGGCTGGAACAAATACTGCTCGGCAATCTGAACCGTTGCGGAGCGGCCCGCACGCCTCCACAGCTCCTTCAGCTGTGCCAGGTCCGGCGCAGGAGGCGTTTCAGCCAGCACCGGAATTCCGGCCTCCGCCAGTCCGATCAAATATGCCGTACTGATATCCTTTTTCAGGCTTACCACGGTGAATGAACAAGCTCCGGCTGCGGAGATAAATTCCCCGATTGCAGTGTATACCCGGACTCCCCAGGCTCTGCTCAAGGCTTCGGCTTTATCCTTATTGCGGACGAACACAGCGCCAACGGCGAATTGCTCCGGCAGCTCTCTGGCGATCCGCAGATAAAATTCCGCACGCCACCCGCCGCCCAATAGTCCAAATATGATCTTATCCATACCTGAGCTCCCTTCCATCATTATTTTCAGATCCTCTATTCCGTACAGAATTCCCCGATTGAATTTAGATTGAAATCACCTGACGGGAAGCATATAATCATCACAAATAAACCATTTATTGCCTGGAAGCTATACATAGTTAAATAAAATGACGATGACAGGAGACAGGTCTATGGATTGGCTGCATGATTACGACGATGAGCTCCGTTTGGTGTTTCAGGACTGCAGCGGCATTATTTCCGGATTCCCTGAACCGCTTCGTGCCCAAGGATTATCCTATCTGGATCAGTTTAACGTATTCAGCGCAGGAAGCCACAAAAATTATATCTGTTACCTGCTGCCGTTCTGGCTTCGGGACGGATATGGCCTTACGGACGCCGAAGTCCGCGGACTCTCGGCAGGCAACGTCTTTTTCATGCTCTATTTCTTCATTCAGGATGATCTGATGGACAGCAGCAAAGACAGTGCCGCCCGCAAGCTGCCGCTTGCCAATCTGCTGTATGTTGAATTCCTCAACAGGTACAGGCCGCTGTTTCCGTCAGATTCACTTTTCTGGCTCTGCTTCAACCGCTATATTCTGGAATGGGCGGAGAGTGTGGCCGGTGAAGCGTATGGAGATTATTTTCTGAATGACCGCCTGAAGCTCTCCCACAAAGCCAGTCCGCTGAAGCTTACCAGCACAGCCATTCTGCTGTATTCCGGCAATGCCGCCCTGATTCCGGAAGCGGAGGATTTGCTGCATACGGTGCTGCTGACCCTGCAAATGCTGGATGACTATGAGGATTGGGAGGAGGATCTTGCTGAGGGAAGCTATAACTGCCTGCTGTCAATGGCATGCAATCATGCGAACGCAAGTCAGGAAACGCTTACCCAAACTCAGGTCAAGGATTTTATCTTCACGGCAGGCGGACTGGCTGCCTATGCCGGAACAGCGCTTGCCAATCATATGAAGCTTGCAGACCATCAGCTGGACGCCCCCCATCTTATCTCTTTCCACCAGTTTATGGTCAAGAATCTGCAGCATATGGCAGCAGCGGTTGAAGCAGAAAAGCAGCTTTTGCAGAACGGAGGTCTCAATTACTGGTTATCTAAACATTTGAAGCTGTAAATAGGAAATAGGATATAGATTAATAGAATGGGCTATGCTATACTGATCAGGAAAATATAACCATTTTGGGAAGGGTGATTATTTTGTCAGAAGCAATTCTCCGAAATCAAGTGATTCAGAAGGCATGGGAAGATCCGGGGTTCAAGCAAAGATTACTCACAGATCCGAAGGCAGCCCTCCAAGAAGCGCTAGGCATCCAACTTCCCGATGATATTACACTCAAAGCCGTCGAAGAAGCGTCCAATGAGTTCTATCTGGTTATCCCTCCCAGCCCGGCATCAGGCGTAATGAAAACAGATTTAACCCCCCTCAGCACCTGGTAGAACCAATAATAGAACCAATAAGATCATCTCATAGGGAGCCAGGACCATCCGGAGCTTCTGCCAAAGGCAGAGTGATAATGGATTCGGTTCCGGCTCCTTTTCTGCTCAGAAACCGGACCTCGCCCCCCATCGACTCAATGATCCGGAAGGTCACCATTAGCCCCAGCCCTGTCCCTTTGATCTTATTGGAGGAAAAATACGGCTCACCCAGCCGGCTCAGAACCCACGGGTCCATGCCTGCCCCGTTATCCTTGACATGGATGAAGACTTCCCCCCCTTTGGCATATGCCGTTATATGAATGCTTCCATCATTGCCCAGCGATTCAATACTGTTCTTGATAATATTGATAAATGCCTGCTTGAACTTGGAGGAATTCCCTTTAACCCATAGATGGTCGGCGACCTCAAGCACCATCTTCCCGCCGTTCAAATGACACAGCGGCAGCAGAATGCTCTCGATATGCTTGCATTCATCCTGGACGCTCAGCAGGGAGATTTGCTCGAATTCCGGTTTGGCAAACGTCAGAAAATCCGTAATGATATTGGACGCGCGGTCCAGCTCGCTTAAGGCCATGAACAAATATCTTCGCTCATCACCGCTCGATTTCTCGCTTAAAAGCTGCAGAAACCCTCTTGTCACCTGCAGCGGGTTGCGCACTTCATGTGCCACGGAGGCGGCCAGCTCGCTGATAATCTCCATTTTCTCGGAACGCTGCAGCTCGTTGTTGAACAGCTCCAGCTCCCGGGAATATTTAACGACCTGCTGGTGGTTCAGAGCCAGGCGGCGTCCCAGGATAACAATCAGGGAGAGAATGAACACCACCAAAGCCCACTTCCAGTAGATCAGATCATAGTTGCCTTTGCGGATATAATACCAGACCAGCTCGGCTGCACCGGTCACAGCAGCAGTGCCGAAACCGACGGCAAAGGTGATCGCATCCTTGTTCCCCCGCAGAGAGAACAGGATGACACAGGCAATCAACAGGACAAATTGCAGAATCATGATCACTCCGACGATGGTAGCGGAAACCAAATAATAAAATTCCACCAGCCGGTTGCCCGACAGGGCATTGAGAACCAGGCAGGCTATGCAAAATATGGAGTAGGCCACCTGGAATTTACGGAAACGCCGGATGATGCCGAATTTGCCGCCGCCGAATATTTTCTCAAATAAAAAAGTCAAGGAAGGCAACAGCGACAGCAGTGCGAGATCGAAGAAAACGACGCTAAGCGGTCCCAAATAACTGAAGAAGGTGTATGTAAAAGGGGAATAGGTTATGGACAAAACCCCGGTGGAGGCAATCACCAAGGACAGCGAGGCTGCTACAGAGAAATACTCCTTGTTCAAATAAAATGCGCATACAAACAGAACCAGCGCCACGAACAGAAAGGCGCCTCCCAGAACCACGTCCGCAAGCCCGTTTTTGGTATAATCCTTGATCAACACGCTATGCTCGCCAAGGACCGGGCTGTCTTTAATTCCGATCCGGTCCCGCAAGGTCTCCGTCCATAGATATAGGGTCTTTCCGTTATCTTCGGTACTGAGGGGAAGGAGCAGCGAATAATTGTCATGGATGTAGCTGCGGTCGCCTTCAAAAATGAGACGCTCCCCCACATATGCCTTAACATGCAGCGCATACAGCGTATTGATATAAACCGCAGGCGAAGTATATTGACTGTCCGGCAGCGGTATGCGCGTCCAGGCGGAGGAAATTCCCTTGGGCAGCTCCGGCGTTCCAAGCCGGGCAAGCACCTCCATCCAGCCTTGGGTCTCCGCAAGCGGAACCTCCTGGCCTGTATCTCCGTCCGGGCTTCCCCATTTCAGTTGCCAGCTTGTTATTTCTTGGGAGGCATATGGGCCTGCTGCCGATACCTGAAGCGCACCACAGGCCGTACAAAGTACGAATAGAACTACGGTTATATGTAGAACTCTAGCGAACAAGCGCATGCAAGCACCTCAGAAGAAAATTTCAGAAGCAACGTTCTGTTGTTGTTAGTACTTCGCTTCATCCACAGTTCATCCCTTCAAAAAAACGGAATTAACCAAAATAATTCCTAATTATTTACGGATGATGGTAATTTCACAATAACCTCGGTGCCTTCACCTTTTCTGCTATGAAAGTGAATGGAGCCGTTCATCGCCTCAATAATCCGGAAGGTGACCATCAGCCCAAGGCCGGTCCCTTTCTTTTTATTCGAATAATAAGGTTCTCCCAGATGGGCCAGCTCGCTCATCTTCATGCCCTCCCCGTTATCCTGCACACTGATGATGACATGCTGCCCCGAGCTCCAGGCGGCAACGGTAATGAGCCCGTCCTCCTCCAGCGATTCAATGGCATTCTTGATCAGATTGATAAAAGCCTGCTTGAACTTGGAGGTGCTGCCCAGCACCTGGAGTCCGCTCTGGAGCTTAAGCTCAATAGTTCCCCCTTGCATATTGGCCAGCGGCACCAGAATGCCGGATACATGCCGGAGCTCCTCTGCCACCTCAAACCGGTCCGGTGTATCCATTCCAGGCTTGGCAAAGGTCAGAAAGTCCGTGATAATGAGGGAAGCTCTGTCCAGCTCCTCCATGGCCATCTGCAGGTACTCCTTCTCCTTCTTGCCGGAACGTTCCCCCAGAATCTGCAGAAAACCGCGGGTCACCTGCAGGGGATTGCGCACCTCATGGGCGACCGAAGCAGCCAGCTCGCTGATGATCTCCATTTTCTCCGAGCGCTGCAGATCATCATTGAATTTCTCCAGCTCCCGGGAATATTCCACCGCCTGCTCATGATTGCTGGCGAACCTCCGGCCCAGAATGAGGATCAGCGAAACCACAAACACAATGACTCCCCACTTCCACCATTGCAGATGGTAGCTTTCATCCGCATAGTACACAATCAGCTCGGTTAATGACAGCAGGGCGAAGACGGAGAAGCCGATTGAGAAGATAACGGCATCTCGGTTGCCATTGACCGCAGCCCGGACAGCCGCATACAGCAAAAAGATAAACTGCAGCATCATCAGCACGCCCAGGATATCGACGGTGGCGATTCGGTAAAGTCCGTCCAGACGGAAGGACAGCAGAGCGTTTGCAATCAGAAACACTAAGCAAAACAACGAATAGGCCAACTGAAATTTACGCAGCCGCGTGATCAGCCCATGCTTGCCCGAACCGAAAATCTGCTCAAAATAAAACGTAAACGACGGCAGCAGTGTAAATAAAGCCAGATCGAAGCTGATTTCAATCCAGTGCCCCCGGGAGCGCACAATGAGCGGGAGAAACGGCGAATAGGTGATGAGCAGAACGCCAAAGGAAGCAATCACCAGACAGAGGAAGAAGCCTCCTTTGAAAAAATCCAGCTTGAGGAATATCAAACAAACCATCAGTGCCGCACCCATAAATAGAAATGCTGCGCCAATTAAAATATCCGCCAAATCCTTTTTCACATAGAATTCCAGCAGCCTGCCGTAGCTCCCTGCTGTAATTCTTCCTTCTACCCCGAAGCCATCGGCGCCTCCGCTGCTCCACAGATACAGCTGCGAAGGCCTTTCGGCACCCGGCAAAGGAATCAACACCTTGCTGCCATTATGATTAAATAAATCCTGTGAATCGTAGATGAGCTTATTATCCATGTAGGCCTTGAAGTTATGCCCATACACCTTATCGATCAAGAGGGCCGAGTAATCCCCTGTCTCCGGGAGCGAAAAACGCAGCCAGGCGGCAGCAGTGCCTGCCGGAGTCAGGGGCCTGGCTGACTGCGCGGCAGTTGTAACCCAATTGCTGTCAGGGGCTTCCGCCGCTGCAGCGGGATCGCATACGTCTGAAGCTTCCCATTTCAGTTCCCACTCCGGTAAAGAACGCCCTGCCCCGCCGGTCCACTGTGCGGCGATCCCGATAGACACTACGGCAATCAGCAGAAGCAGCATGAGGATGGCTGCCGCTGCCTTTGTTGATGGCAACTTCATTGTGGCACCTCAGTAAATCTTTAGTTGGATTTATATAGTACATACGATTCTTATTTTCGACAACCTTCGCACCATCCCTGCATATTCCTGCAAAAAAACCTCGAAATCAGACCTTACAATGCAACTTATGGTTAATCCCCCTGCCGAATGCTTATATTAAGCATAGGCTGCCTTGAGACATACAGATTCGCCGCCGGAGAATGGGGTATAGAATTACTATAAGGAGGAGGAGCCGCCATGGACGACAAGAAAAAAACCTCCGCCGGCAAATCGCCCGCTGATGAGAATTTGGTGACCGAGCGGGACATTGATGATGAATCCGGCCTGTTTCAGGAAGGAACCTATCCGGGCGCACTGCCTGAAGAGGATCAGGAAGCTGCGGTTAATGAAGCCATAAGTAATCATGCCAAAAGGAGCTGAACGGCTATGGGTAATGAATTCAACAAAACTGAAGCCGATTTTGCATATGAGCGTTATACCAAAATGGGTGGTATATCCCCCGAACAGGATATTCCGCTGGAGGAGCTGCGGCCGCTTGGAACCATTACCGGGCAGAGCCGGAGCGGGAAAAGCTCCGGAACGCCGGAGCGTGCGCTGGAATCCGCACTTGCCAGCCATGATCCGGCCCACGCAAAGCCTGTCGATTGGGACGGCGTTGTAGACGACGGTGCCGATCCGGCCTTGGTCGGCGACTCTATTCTGGCTGCCGATATCGATCTTAACGCACCTGAACCTGCACTTGGACGCAGGGCAGACAGAGCCGCGGGCCTGACAGCCCCTCCTCCGGCAGAGCGGGATGAAGTGCTGGAATCCGATGCGATGTTTGCCGCTGAAGCTGCCGGACTGGCCGGCAGTGCGATTGATTATGCCGGGGATGAAGCGCTTGTGGAGGATGAAGAGGAGCTTCCGCTGGAGGATATTCCCGATGCCGACGAGCTTGAACCCGGAACTGCCATAGATCCGGCCGCCCCGCCCATCGATGCCATGCCGGGTACGGATGTGCTGAACGGCTCGCGCGGTGACGAAGAATAACAGAGGGAGATTAGACATTTTTATTTTCCTCATTGACTTTTCCGCACGATGTCCTTACTATTGGTTGTAATTCAATACGGCGATGGAGTTCGCCATTAACCGTCTCTAGAGACTAATGACTCCTACCAGTGGTCACTTCGCTGGTAGGAGTCTGTTTGATTTCTGGACATCATGAAGTGGGAACATCATTATTCTAACGGGGGCTAATAAGATGAAAGAAGTGTACGCACATTGGCTGAAACTTACGGAAAGGAGCAATCATCTGGCGCTTTGGAGCACCTTTATCAAATGGATCCTGCTGGGCGGTATAGTCGGTCTTCTGGCCGGCACGGCCTCGGCCGTTTTTTTGAAAAGCCTGGATGCTGTAACTGGGATCCGCATGAATCATGCCTGGATGCTGTATCTGCTGCCGCTGGGCGGAGCCTTGATAAGCTGCCTGTATATGCGTTACGGCAAGAACAGCGCCAAAGGGAATAATCTGATTCTTGAGCAGATCCAGCAGGGAAATGAGACGATTCCGCTGCGCATGGCTCCGCTGGTGCTGTTCGGAACATTGGTTACCCATTTATTCGGCGGCTCCGCAGGGCGGGAAGGAACCGCTGTGCAAATGGGCGGGAGCCTCGCGGAAGGGCTCGGCAGGCTGCTGCGGATCAATTCCCGCGACCGGCAAATTCTGCTTATGTGCGGGATCAGCGGCGGCTTCGGTTCGATCTTCGGAACCCCTTTGGCCGGAACTTTATTCGGTCTGGAGGTTGTCGCCATCGGGCTGATCAGCCACAAGGCGCTGCTGCCCTGCTTCACAGCCAGCTTCGTGGGCGATATAGCGGCTACCCGCCTGTGGAAAGTCCAGCACATTCACTATCAGGTGGATATGTTCCCTGCGCTGACGATTATCGTTCTGCTGAAGGTCATCCTGGCTTCCATCCTGTTCGGGCTTGCGAGCATCCTGTTCAGTGAGCTTACCCATTATTTGAAAAGATCCTTCACCCTGCTGGTGAAGAATCCGGTGCTCAAAAGCGCGCTCGGCGGCTTCATTATCATCGCCCTGGTCTATATCGCCGGCTCCAGAGACTATCTGGGCCTGGGCCTCCCCTTGATTAGGGATTCCTTTCAGACCGATGTTGCTCCCTTCGCTTTCTTATGGAAGCTGATTTTCACCTCATTCACTCTGGGAACCGGATTTCAAGGGGGCGAAGTGACACCGCTCTTTGCCATTGGGGCCACTCTCGGGAACAGTCTGGCCGGGATTCTTCATCTATATGCGCCTTTCCTGGCTTCACTGGGCTTCATCGCGGTCTTCTGCGGAGCGACCAATACGCCGATTGCCTGTTTTCTTATGGGCATTGAACTGTTCGGCTCCGGCGGGGCGGTCTACATGTTCATCGCTTGCCTCGTGAGCTTCCTGTTCTCCGGGCATTCGGGCATCTATACTTCCCAGCAGATCGGCATCTCCAAAAGTGAGTGGATCGCCATTCCCGAAGGCGCCAGACTGTCCACCGTCAATGAGCTGCGCAAAGCAGAAACCAAAACAAAGACTGTCCGCTGAAAATTGCATTCGGCAGGACAGTCTTCCATAGCTTGTAT
Source organism: Paenibacillus sp. S150 (assembly GCF_019352175.1). GTDB lineage: Bacteria > Bacillota > Bacilli > Paenibacillales > Paenibacillaceae > Paenibacillus_AQ. The sequence goes on along the minus strand of NZ_JACBYI010000035.1, from coordinate 29,835 downwards.
TCGTTAGTTGTCCAGTACTGCCGTTTGTCCCGAGGCGTGGGTCGCTTCGACCTTTGCCTCCAGCTTGCGGACTTTTACAAGCACTGCGGCCATAAGGAGTATCACGCCGTTAATGACGAACACCCAGCGGATCGGAAGGAAAGCCCCCAGCAATCCGCCGATAATCGGTCCGGCCATGGTTGCCAGCTGGGTTGCCGCCTGATTCAGGCCGAAGGCACGCCCCCGGAAGCCCGGGTCAATGACCTGAACAATCATGGCATTCACCGAAGGCAGCACACCGGCATAGAACAAGCCGTAAGCAAAACGCAGGATAGCAAATTCTACATAACCCGATACAAAATACTGCAGAATATTACCGATCCCCCCGCCGACCAGGCCGATGAACAGAATGAAGCCAAAGCCCTTGCGGCTGCCGATTCTGCCCCACTGCGGAGCCATAATTACCGTGGCGATGCCTACAGCGGAGAAGACAATGCCTGAGCTTAGCGAAGCGCTGTTCTTCGATATCCCCATGTCGAGCAGGTAAATCGGCAGCAGCGGCTCCAATATCATCACGGAAAAGGCAGCCAGCCCCGCCAGCAGCAGCAGCGTCATAAATGCAGGGTTCGCCCTCGCTTCCCGGATATCGTCGCGCACGCGCGATCTTGGCGCCGACCGGTCATAATTCTCTTCCTTGGCAAAAAAGGTGGCGATCAGAGCCGATATCAGCACAATCACCGCCGAGAACAAAAACGCGCTGCGGTTGCTGGAATAATAGCTGACCACCCCGCCGATCAGCGGGCCGATGATGCTCCCGGTGGCCCCGGCGGTAGACATGATGCTGAGCGCATAACCGGTCTTGTCCTCAGGCGTGTTGGTGGCGACCATGGCAATGGCTGCCGGAACAAAGCCCGCCAGAAGGCCCTGAAAAATACGCACAATAATGAAAACATAGGGATCATGCACGAAAAAGTTAATCAAGTACAGCGCCGCCAGGCTGAAGCCCGACCGGATCAGCATCGGCTTGCGCCCATATTTGTCGGCGAGCGACCCCCAGTAAGGCGAAATCAGCGCACTGGCGAGAAAGGTAATGCCAAAGCTGACGCCCGACCAGATTTCCAAATGATTCGTAACACCAAGCTGGTCGCTCAAAAAAATCGAGAGGAACGGAATCGAGATCGAATATGCCGTACTGCAAAAAAACACTCCTACCCAAAGCACGATCAGGTTCCGCTTCCATGAAAAACGCATGCTGCACACGTCCCTTCTGTGTATTCCTGGAAGCATCATCCCTCCATTCTACCCCTCTTTCCGAACTGTGCCAATCCCCGGCAGTCTTCCGTATTTTGCAAGGAGCAGGACAAAGGAGGTATGATAGGGGGGATGCACCACCGATATTCCCAGATCAAAGGAGCGATTGAGAACGTGAAGCGTACAGGAAAAAAAACCTTCATCCTGATGATGATGATGGCCCTCCTGCTTGTAATACCGGCAGGCTGCGGCAACAAACCCGCGAACAATAACAATGCGGGAGATAATGGAAGCAGCAGCAATGCGGCGAGTCCGGCTCCACAGGAGAGCGCAGCGGCAGCCACTGAAGGCGTGCCTTCGGCAACGGCCAGCCATCCTGTTGTGACCATAGAGATAGCCGGCGGCGGCGTCATTAAAGCCGAACTGTACCCTGAGGTTGCTCCCAATACCGTCAATAATTTCATTTCATTAATCCAAAAAGGCTTCTATGACGGAACAATCTTCCACCGCGTCATTCCCGGCTTCATGATCCAGGGCGGAGATCCCGATGGCACAGGCATGGGCGGACCGGGCTACAGCATCGCCGGTGAATTCACCGGGAACGGCTTCACCAACAACCTGCAGCATACGCAGGGCGTATTGTCCATGGCGAGAAGCCAGGATATGAACTCCGGCGGCTCGCAGTTCTTCATAATGGCCGATGCTTATCCAAGCCTGGACGGCCAATATGCCGCTTTCGGCAAGGTTACCGAAGGTCAGGATGTGGTGGACAGCATCGTCAGTCTTCCCCGCGACAGTTCAGACCGGCCCGAACAGCCGCCGGTGATGGAGAAGGTTACCGTGGATACTCTGGGAGTTGCTTACCCGGAACCGGAGAAGGCACAATAGACGTTTCTAAGCTGCAGCGGCGCTCAATCCGCAGCAGCACATGCAAAAAGCCTCTTGGCCGTTACCGGGAAAGAGGCTTTTTGCTGCATCCGCAGCTTCTTACTGCTTCACTGATTATTGAAACCGCGTCCAGCCCGGCCTTCCGCTCCTGATGCTATCTTCTGCTGAGGACATGGTGTCCGTCACGCAGAAAGGTGCTGCGGCTGTTCTTCAGCAGGGAAATGCGTTCCTGTGCCAGATGATCCGCCGCCGCGTAGGCAGGAATTCCGCTTGTGCGGGAAATTTCCAATATGCGGGTGATGCTGTCATAGATTTTGGCAATCTGCTTATAGGCGCGATCCTTGTTGTAACCGTTCAATTCATCGGCAATGTTGATAACGCCGCCGGCATTGATCACATAATCCGGAGCATACACAATGCCCATTTCATGCAGGGCATCGCCATGGCGCGGTTCTTTCAGCTGGTTGTTGGCTGCACCGGCGACAACCTTCGCCTTAAGGAGCGGCAGCGAAGCATCATTGATCGTTGCTCCGAGCGCGCAGGGGGCATAAATATCACTTTTCACAGAGATAATGTCCGCCGGATCAACCGCTGCGGCCCCGTAAGCCTCTACCGCCCGGTGCACCGCTTCCTTGCTGATATCGGTTACGATCAGCCGCGCACCTTCCTCATGAAGATACTGGCACAGGGTGAAGGAGACATTGCCGACCCCTTGAACGGCAACGGTCTTGCCTTCCAGCGAGTCGCTGCCAAAGGCCGCCTTGGCCGCCGCTTTCATGCCTTGGTATACTCCAAAGGCTGTGGCCGGCGACGGATTGCCCGAAGAGCCGTAAGTGGCCGAGATTCCGGTCACATAATCCGTTTCCTGATGAATGATATCCATGTCCGCCTCCGTAGTGCCCACATCCTCGGCTGTAATGTAGCGGCCGTTCAAACCTTGTATGTATCTGCCGAAGGCCCGGAACATCGCCTCGTTCTTGTCTTTATGGGGATCACCGATGATCACTGTTTTGCCTCCGCCCAGGTTGAGCCCGGCTACAGCATTTTTGTAGGTCATGCCTTTGGACAGCCGGAGCGCATCTACAATTGCGTCTTCCTCCGAAGCATAGGTCCACATTCTTGTCCCACCCAGTGCGGGGCCCAGTGTTGTGTCATGAATGGCGATGATGGCTTTCAGCCCCGAAGCCTTATCCTGACAAAACAACAGTTCTTCATAATCGTCCCGCTCCATTGCCGCAAACAATTCCATTGGTCTCATTTCTCCTGTCTCCACTTTTCTTCGTGTTATGTTTCATAACAAAGCTAGTACTTTCAGGGAATATTGTCAATATATTTTAAGCTTTATTCCCAGTACTGATCCGGCCGGTATTCAATTTCCGACTGCACCGCTATCTTCAGGCATCCGGAAGAGCTGTCATAGCTCACGGGATTGTCGCCGACATAATACCAATGCTTGATAGCGGGACCATCCTGCGGTTCCTCGAAACGGAAAACATTCAGCTCGGACTTCAGCTCCACTACCGCCTGCCCTTTGACCGCAGGTACACCGCATAGGGTGATCAGGGTCAGACCGCCTTGCCGGTCAAAGGTGTAGGACACCCCTTCCGTGCTGCTGACGAGCATGCGGCCTGTTACGGAATGCTTAACCAGAACTCTCTCGTGTGCCATGTATCTTCTCCCTCCTTGTGCCAATCAGCGGATTCTAGGGCAGATCAATCAGCATTACAAAAGCATCTTCGCCGGCGGCAAGCTTCAGCCTGCTGACCTCTTCGATCCGTGCGGAATCGCCGGGGTGCAGCGGCTCGGTTCCATTCAGCGCAAGCTGCCCCTCTATCAAGTAGATATACATCCGCCGGCCGGGCTGCTGCTGATAGTCCAGCTGCTCTCCCGCTTTTACCCTGCCGAGATATATCGTCATATCCTGAGCAATATCAACAATCTCTGCCGACCCTTCAGCCGATACTACGGGCAGCAGCCTCCCGTAAAGCTTCGCCGGATCAAAACGGCTTGTGCCGTAAGAGGGCGCCGTGCCGCGGGTACGCGGCATGAACCATAGCTGCAGCAGCCGCACCGGCTCCGAGTCTGAGGGATTATGCTCCGTATGAATGGCCCCCGTGCCTGCCGACATCCGCTGAATCCCGCCAAAAGCGGTTTCCGCCACATTGCCCAGGTTGTCTTCATGCCTGAGTCTGCCGCGGAGCACAATGGAAACAATCTCCATATCGCTATGCGGATGGGCACCGAAGCCTCTTCCCGGAGCGATGATATCGTCATTGCAGACACGCATCGGTCCAAAAGCCGTATTGGCGGGATCATAATAATCACCGAACGAAAAACTGTGCGTTCCTCTCAGCCAGCCATGGTCAAAGTGATGGGCGGATTCCGCCGGGTATACTTGTATCATGTGATCCCTCCTGTGCGCCTTCTTGGGTCAACGCTTTGAACTTAGTTTAGCAGAAAGCGCCGGAAACCAGAAATATGCAGCACAGGCCGCCAGCTCCCGGCCAGCAGAAACAGGCCCCAGCCCTAATCAAGGCTGGTACCTGTTTCACAGAAAACCCGGCTTCGCCGTTCTCTTCGGAGCAGCGGAGCCGGGTCGGCCTTTGTACAGCAGATATGAATAAGAGAGCGAGTCCGGCTTAAGCCCGAAATCCGTTCCAGTGGGCAACTGCTTCCAGCGGCAAGCGGCCGGTTGGCCGTCCTTCCACTGCTGCTTTGCCGAGCGCAATCAGCATAACCGGCACATAACGCGGGGAGATTTGGAACAGCTCTTTGAGACCCGCAGGATCAAATCCGCCCATCGGGACTGTGTCATAGCCTCTGGCTTTGGCTGCAAGCATCAGCTGCATGGACACCAGTCCGCCGTCAATCAGGGCAATATCCTTCAATCTTTCCACAGGCATGCTGGAATAGCCTTCGCGGCTGCGTTTCGCCATAGCTGCGGCGACATCCTCCGGCATCAGCCCCGTAGCGCCGGCATGTCCGTAGATGGTCTCTGCATTGCTGTAGGCTTCGGTATCTCCAAGCACAGCTATCACCGCGGAGGACTCAGTAATTTGCGCCTGATTGTATGCGATTGGGAGCAGCTTCGCCTTAATCTCCTGATCCGTAATGACAATGAACCGCCAGGGCTGTAGATTGGAGGACGAAGGTGCCAGGGTCGCTTCTACAAGAAGCTCCTTGATTTCCTCGTCGGATATTTTCCAGGATGAATCATATTTCCGCACCGACCGCCGTTCCCGGATCACCTTGCTGAATTCCTGTTCTACCTTTAATTCTGACGCCATAACTTATTCCTCCTCTTCCCTGTCCATTATTTTGCAGCTGATATAGTTAACTGTGTTATAATAAGCACAGTATATTCCATCAAAAAGCACCCTGTCAACATTCCGTCCGGCGCACAAGTTCAGCCAGGGTATACTTCCGCAGAACACCTACCGCACTTTGGTCCATTTCTTCCAAAATGTCTCCGCATGCATTCTTCATCTGCTGCCCAAAAACATTCTCACACATCGTCTCCTTCACCCCATTGCTGCGCAGCCCGCCAACCTCCATGGCGTGGTATATTTCCGCCAGCGTCAGCTCTTCCGGAGAGCGGTTCAGCATGAAGCCGCCATCCCGCCCTTCACGGGTCGCCAAAATGCCTTCTTTGGTCAGCTTGGCCAGTGCTTTTCTCAGAACTGTCGGCTCTGAAGACAAGTAACCGGCAATTTCACAGCTGGAACAGGTGATGCCCTCTTTGCGGGCAATAATTACAAGCGCTTGCAAAACCAGACCGAACGATTTATATTGAAGCGCACCGCTGTTTCGTGTTTTAGTCATGTTCTCCCGCTCCTTCTGCAGCATGTATGTAATTTTAAGTATAGAGTGTCCGCCCTCTTTTGGCAAAAGGGTTCTAGTGCTCCCATAAATACCGCAACCGGCTGTGCGCCGCCCTTAACGGGAGGCGCACAGCCGGTTGCGTCATACCTATTCAACCTGGAACATAATGGCTGCCGCTGCCGCGGCTGCTGTTACAGCTTGGCAATCGTTTCGGTCAGCACAGGCACAATTTGCGATTTGCGGGAAACGACACCCTTCAGAAGCGCTTTGTTGTCGTCCAGCTTCACATTGTAGGCCTGCTCAACCGCACCTGCCACGCGGCCCAGGGCCAAGCCCACAGAATCATTGTTCAGGATATCCGTAACGACGAACAGGAAGAGATCCAGGCCTTTGTCATCAATGACGGCCGTAAGGGCTGTTTCCAGCTCGGCTTGCTTGGAGAGCACATCGTTAACATCCACAGCGTTAACCTGGGCAATCTCAACCTTGTATTCACCCATTTTGAATTCCTTGGCATCCAGGGTAATCAGCTGGGCGATACTCTTGTCGCTAAGATCGGCGCCCGCCTTGAGCATGGCAAGACCGTAGCTCTCAGCGTCCACACCGGCGATTTCAGCCAGCTCGCGTGCAGCCGCCACATCCTGCTCGGTGCAGGTAGGCGATTTGAACAGCAGGGAGTCGGAAATGATTGCAGACAGCATCAGACCGGCGATTTCCTTCGGAATGGCTATTCCGTTTTCTTTGTACAGCTTGTTGAGGATAGTCGCTGTGCAGCCTACCGGTTCGGCACGGTAGTAGAGTGGATGGGCTGTTTCAAAATTGGCGATCCGGTGGTGGTCAATAACCTCGACAACACGAACCTGACCGATATCATTCGCGCTTTGCTGGCGTTCATTATGGTCAACCAGAATCACCTGCCCGGCTTCACCAGCCACGTTCTCCACCAGGCGCGGCGCCTGCACCCCGAAATGATCGAGCGCATACTGTGTTTCGCCGCTGACTTCACCCAGACGAACCGGCTCGGCATCCCAGCCCAGTTCCTTCTTAAGCGCTGCATAAGCGATGGCCGAGCAGATGGTATCCGTGTCCGGATTTTTGTGTCCAAAGATCAAAGTTTTTTCCATTTCCAATCTCCTTACTTTGTTTTTTGTGAGAATAATATACCATAGATTGATAGGAACCCGCTAGAATTGGCTGCAAGAACCTGTATTTCATTAACCGCTTGATAATAAAGGAATCTCTTGTCCAGGCTTAGGCCTTAGGCTGCTTGGTCATGGCCCCCGTCCCCCACTCCAGCCGCTTCTTGCGGAATTCACTGGGAGAGCAATGATTATACCTGCGGAACATCCTGTAAAAATGGGCCATATTAGGAATTCCTACCTCTGCGGCTATCTGAAGAATGCTGGCCTCGCTCGTCAATAGCATTCGCTCCGCATGCCGAATCCGCTGGAGATTGACATACGCAAGAAAGGACATGCCAAATACCTTGCGGAAATATTTGACGAAATAATAATAGCTGAGGTTGGCTATGCGGCTGGCTTCCTCCAGCAGAATTTTACCGAATAGGTTGCTCTCGATGTATTCCAAGACCGGCTGCATGCGGATCATCTCCACATTGCGCTGGAAATTGATGATCTGTCTAACATCGCTGCGCAAGATAGCCAGGAACATCTTCTTAATCAACAGGCTGATAGCCAATTCGTATCCATCGCTGCGCGTAACGGATTCGGCATATATCTCCCGGATGCACTCCCCTACGATCCGCCGAGTCTCCGGATTCTCTGCGAAGATGTAGTTCAGGCTGCTCAGCGGAAACATGGGATTGGCAAAAATCCGGTAATACGGCATCACGCTGCTCTCAAAGTATTGCCGGATATCGAATTGCAGCACTATGTATTCCATCCCCGGGTCGCTGTATATACGATCGCGGTGCAGCTGGTTGGCGCCAATAACAATGACATCGCCCGGCTTCATGACCGTGAACTCGTCTTGAATGTAGGATTCCAGCACCCCGTCCAGCAGATAAATAAATTCCAGCTCCTTATGATAATGCCAATCGGTTATCCGGTCATCATAACGCCTGCGCTGAAAAACCCTCATCGACATTAGCGGCAGCCCATACTGTACGGTTTCGATTTTCATAGTTGGGTCCTCCCAAATAGCTATATTGGATACAAGAAAGGCCAGATCAGTAATTTCTTTTCCGGAATCGGCAGCTTATACTTAATTCTACAACTATTCCACTAGGAATTAAATAGATTAGTTCGGATGCAAAGAGAGGATGATCCAAGGCAAGACGCCAAAGCCGGCAAAAGAATAAGTCTGAAATCGACAGCAGCTGAAGGCACTCTCCGGAGAATAGCCAACTGTACAACGAAAGGAATGGGTATAAATTATGAGAAAGTCATTATCGTTAATCTTAATTGGAGCACTTCTCTTGCTGAGTGCCTGCAGCAATTCCAAGCCAACAGAGGCTTCCTCCACCACCTCTCAAGCCCCGGCAGCAAGTCCTGAGGTAACCGCGAAGCCGGAAGAGAAGAAAACGCTGGAATTCTGGCATACCTATACGGGAGAGAAGGAGAAAATTTTCAACGAGGCTATAGCACGCTTTGAGCAAAAGCATACGGACGTGGAGGTCAAGGCTGTACAGGCGGCTAATGATGCTTACAAACAGAAGTTCGCTGTAGCCATGTCCGCCGGCAATCCGCCGGATGTGTTCCAATCCTGGGGAGGCGGCTGGCTGGAGGAATTCGTCAATCAAGGCAAGGTTTTGGACCTGAGCGCCAAAATCGATACAAACGCGTACGAGCCCACCGTCCTTAATAATACTGTAATCAGCGATAAGACATATGGGGTACCGCTTGGCCTGACGATCACCCTGTTCTTCTATAACAAAGACCTGTTCAACCAATACGGCCTGACAGCTCCGGCCACCTGGGAAGAATTCCTGAATACGGTTGACGTGCTGAGAAAAAACAAGATCATCCCGATTGCTCTGGAGAATCAAGCCAAATGGCCGGGCGCCTATTACCTTATGTATCTGGCCGACCGGATCGCCGGTCCTGAGCTGTTCCAAAGCGCGTCCAAACGTACCGGCCAAGGCTTTGATGATCCCGCTTATGTAAAAGCAGGGCAGCTGATTCAGGAGCTGGTCGACCATGACGCCTTCAATAAAGGCTTTAACAGCATCAACACCACCTCCGGTCAAGGCCGCCAGCTGCTCTACAGCGGCCAGGCAGGCATGATGCTGTATAACACCAACTTCGTAGATTATGTTAAGAATGAGTCGCCGGACTTTCTGGACAAGCTGGATTTCTTCCCGTTCCCTACAGTCGACGGCGGCGCAGGCGACGCCTCCAATCTGAATGCGGCAGCCTCTCCCGTCTGGTCCGTGTCGGCAACCTCCGAGCATCCGGATTTGGCTGTGGAGCTGCTGAAGGAGCTTTCCAGCACGGAGACCGCACAAGCTTATTCGGACCGGATCAGCGGACTGGTGGGCGTGAAGGGAGTCGATTACAACGATCCTATCGCTAAGCGCCTGGCCGAATACGTGAGCAAGGCCAAGTCCATCCACTGGCCTTACGACCAGGTATTGCCGCCTGAGCTGGCGGAAGTTCACAAGGACACAACTCAGGCGCTGTTTTCCAAGACAGAAACGCCGGAGGAAGCCGCGGCAAAGGTTGAAGCGAAGGCCAAGGAAGTGTTCGGCAAATAACAGCCGCATTATACACAGCGAAAGATGAGGGAGGAACAGTTGAGGTGACTCATACGGCAACCCGCACAGGCAGAATCAGAAAAAAACGGCTCACCGCCGCCATGTTCCTTGCTCCGGCTCTGCTGGTCTATCTGATCTATATCGTCTACCCCGTCTGGGGGACATTGGAATACAGCTTTTATGACTGGAAAGGCGGTCCGGACAAAATTTTTGTCGGCTTGCGCAATTATGCCGGGCTTCTGTCCGACCCCATATTCTGGAACGCCTTGCAAAACAATGGCAAGGTGCTGCTTGTCTCGGTGTTTATCCAGATTCCGCTCGGACTGGCCATGGCCCTGCTGCTGCTTTCCCGCCTTAAAGGAAGACGTCTGATGCAGACCGTTTTCTTTTTGCCTTACCTGATGCCCACTGTAGCCGTCGGCCTGCTTTTCTCCTATATATTCGATCCGCTTAACGGTCCAGTGAATCGAATATTGCAGCTGTTCGGAATGGAAACCGTCGCGTGGCTGAGCGATCCCAGGACAGCGCTGCCTGCGGTGCTGCTGGTTGTAGTATGGCAGCATGTCCCTTTCTATATGGTGCTGCTGAAGGCCGCCATCGTCGGCATCCCGGATGAGCTCTACGAAGCGGCAGCCATCGACGGCGCGGGCGCTTTGAACCGGTTCCGCAGCATTACGCTGCCGCTGATCCTTCCGACGGTCACCATCTCCTCCATCCTGGCGATCGTCGGCTCTCTGAAAGCCTTTGACCTTTTCTATATCATGTCCGGCGGAGGGCTTAACCAGGAGATGGATTTAATGGGGTCGTATATGTACCGCAACGCCTTTGTCACCTTCAGGATGGGGTATGGCAGCGCCGTGGCGTTCGTGATGTTCGTCCTGTGCTTTACAGCCGCGGCCATCGTTCAATACATGGAGCACCGGCGCAGAAAACGGGAGGGGGATGAGCGATGACAATCCGGTTACCCGAATGGGCCGGCTATCTTTTGGCCGCAGCGCTGCTGGTATTCAGCGGCTATCCTTTCGTTTTTATGGCGGCAACGTCGCTTAAGACCCAGCAGCAGTTTTTTGCCTCCCCCTTCTCTCTTCTATCCGATATGCGTCTGGACAATTACGGACTGGCTCTCCGTACAGGCATCGGCCGCTATTTCCTGAACACGCTGCTGATTACCTCCGCGTCTCTGGTGGTCATCGTGCTGCTGTCCGCTCTTGCCAGCTACCCGCTCAGCCGGATGAGGCTCCGTTACGGCAGGCTTTTGCTCCTGCTCTTCGTTTCCGGAATGATGCTGCCCATCCATTCTACGCTGATCCCGGTCTTCAGGCTGACCAGGGACATGGGACTCTATGATTCACTATGGGGCTTGCTCGGTCCTTATGTAGCCTTCAGCCTGCCGGTGTCCATCTTCATTCTGACGGGCTTCATGTCCGAGCTGCCACGTGAGCTGGACGAAGCTGCGGAAATCGACGGCTGCTCCCATGCCGCGATCTTCTTCAGGATCACCTTCCCGTTGATATTGCCTGCGCTGTCGACCATTGTGATCTACAATTTTGTTCACATCTGGAACGAGTTCATCTTTTCCCTTGTACTGATCACCAGCCCCGAGCATATGACCCTGCCACTCGGGATGCAGAAATTTTTTGGCGATTTTACGGTGAATGTGCCCGCGCTGATGGCCGCTTTGACCCTGTCCAGTTTGCCTATGCTCCTGATTTACATTGCAGCACAGGAAAAGATCGTGAAAGGCCTCGTTGTAGGAGCGGTTAAATGAGAACCGGTTAATTTAAAAAGGAGAGACTCATCCATGTTTACAGTAAAAGCACCGAAACAATATGTAAGCGGGCCGGGCGTAATCCGGCGAAGCGGGGAGCTGATTGCTTCCATCGGTAAGCATGCTGCCATCATAGGCGGCAAGAAAGCACTGGCGGCAGCCGGGCCGGAGCTGTTTGCCAGCCTGGAGCAAGCCGGAATTGGCTACAGCATACATGAGTTCGACGGTTATGTGACGGCCCGGGCGATTCAGGAGACGGCCGATGCCATTGAAAGGAGGCCTTCAGAGGCTCCGACACTGATCCTTGGCGTGGGGGGAGGCCGGGTCCTCGATCTGACCAAGGCAGTAGGGGACAAGCTGGCTCTTCAGGTTGTGACGGTTCCCACCGTTGCCGCCACCTGTGCGGCCTGGTCTGCACTTACCGTTCTCTATGATGAACAGGGTGTCTTCACAAGGGGTCTTGAGCTTCCGGAGGCTCCGGTTCTGGTGCTGGCGGATACGGATATTCTGGCCGCAGCCCCCCGCCGTTACCTGGCTTCAGGCATTTCGGACACTTTGGTCAAATGGTATGAAATCGCCCCGCTGATCACAATAGGGCAACAGCAGCTCCATTACCGGGCCAATCTGGCCACTGCCAGGCTGGCTCTGGAGATTCTGGAGATGCATGCCCGCGAGGCATACCGGATCGCCGGACAGGGCATTGCTTCACCTGCGTTCAAGGAGACTGCAGATGCGGTGATATTTCTCGCCGGCCAAGCCGGCAGCATTGTAGGCGATGTGGTGAAGGCCAACATTTCCCATGCCATTCACAACAGCCTGACCCGTTGGGAACAGACCCACGGCTGCCTCCATGGAGAGAAGGTTGCCTTCGGACTTGTCACACAGTTGTTCCTGGAGGGTAAAAGCGAGGCCGAAATCCGCCCTCTGGTTGAGCTGCTCCACGAACTGGAGCAGCCTCTCACCTTGGAGCAGCTGGGTCTGACAGGCGGCGCCCCCGGCCCGTTCGCAAGGGAGATTGCCCGGAACGTCAATATCGGCAGGGCTGTAGCCGAGCTGCTTCCCTTCCCTGTAGCAGCAGCGCAGATCGAGCAAGCGATTCTGAGCGCCGACCGTATCGGCAGGCAGGAATCCCATATAGAAGGAGGCAGCTAAGTTAATGAAGCAAAAATTTGCGGTTCAGCTCTATACACTTCGAGAGGAATGCCAGGCGGACTTTCCAGCCCTCCTGCGGCAATTAAAACATATGGGGTGGAGCGGCGTGCAATTCGCCGGATTCCATGGCTATGATCCGGCGGAGCTTGCCGGCATTATGGAGGAAACCGGGCTGCAAACAGCGGGACTGCATGTAACCTACCAGAGGATTGAAGAAGACCTGGAGCAATTGATCGAAGAAGCACGCTTGTTCCGCACCCGGGATCTGATCTGCTCCTCCACCCCTCCGGACCTGCGCAATCCGGAGGGATACCTTCAGGTTAGAAAAGGTCTGAATACGTCAGCCGGCCGGCTGGCGGAGGTTGGCATACGCCTGAGCTACCACAACCATGCCTTTGAGTTTGAGGCTATGGCAAACGGCCGTTCCGGGGCGGAGCTCCTGCTTTCTCCCGGAACTGACAACCTTTTTCTCACAGAGCCTGATGTATATTGGATCAAGAAGGCCGGCTATGATCCCGCATCCTTTATCTCCCGCTATAGCGGACGCATACCGATCATTCACCTAAAGGATATGACCAAGGACGAAGAGGAAACCTTTGCTGAAATTGGCGAAGGCAGGCTCGATTTCATACCCATCCTGAAGTGGGGCGAAAGCAATGGCATCGAATGGTACGTAGTGGAGCAGGACCGCTGCAGCCGCTCCCCCTTGGATTGCATACAGACCAGCATCACTAATTTGTACGGAATGGTTGCGGAGACGGGAGGAGCCATTTGTGGATAAGAAGCTGAAATTCGGCATCATCGGAACGGGAAACATATTCGCAAAAGCGCATCTGGAGCCTTTACTCAGGCATGAAGAAGTGGAGATTACAGCCATATGCGACATTAACCTGTCGAAGGCAGAGAATATTGCCGTTGCCCATGGTATTAAGCATGTCTACAGAGATTATGAAGAAATGCTTAAAAACCATCCTGGGCTGGATGCCATTGATATTTGCACGCCCAATTATCTGCATTCGCCGATTTCTATTGCCGCCCTGGAAGCAGGCTTCCATGTTTTCTGCGAGAAGCCGGATGCGGTGAGCCACACGGAGGCGCAGCAAATGGCCGCTGCGGCCGCACAAGCAGGGAAATTGCTGATGGTGATGCGCAATAATCGATTTGCCGCCGCCTCCCAATACCTAAAACGCTATATTGAAGAAGGCCACGCCGGAGAACTGTATACCGGCCGCTGCGGTTGGCTCCGCCGCCGGGGAATTCCGGGCAAGGGTGGCTGGTTTACTACCAAGGAATTATCGGGCGGTGGTCCACTGATTGATTTGGGCGTACATTTCATTGATTTGTCCCTTTGGCTCATGGGCAATCCCAAGCCGGTTGCGGTGACGGGAGCTACGTACACGAAGTTTGCGGACAATGCGCTGTCTGATTCGATTCATTCCGACTTTGGCGAGAAGCAGGAAAAGGGCATCTTTGACGTGGAAGACCTGGCTGCGGGCTTTATTCGCTTCGACAACGGCGCATCCCTTCAACTGGAATTCAGTTGGGCCTCCAACATTAACGAGGAGCTGAATTTTGTGGAACTGCGGGGCACCAAGGCCGGAGCCAGCATCAGGAATGGGGAATTGCAGATTTCCACAGAAACAGCTGGGCAGCTGGCGGATTTGACACCTGTATTGAAGGAAACCGGTCTTTTGAGCAATCACGGCAAGCATCTGTACCATTTCATTGACTGCCTGCAGCATCGGGCAAAGCCAATCAACACTCCTGAACAAGGAGTGGACATGATCCGGATTTTGTCCGCTTTGTACGAATCGGCTGCATCCGGAAGGGAAGTGCGCCTGTAGCGCCAGGCAAGAAGCCGGGGACGCGCCAAATAGCCCCGGAGGAAGCAAGACAGAGCTATCTTATCTTTCCGGGGCTAGCACAGCACATTCTTCAGAATGAGTGCGGGATCATCTGAAGTCCGCGCTTGTAAAGCTTAATTCCTGTGATAGCCGCCATCGGACAATCCCCAGCGGGCTGCCAGCTCTTGCCTCTCTTCCGCAATCTCCAGATACTGAATTTCGCAGAAGTGGTTGCCGCTTCCCAGCGTCCCAGGCTGGCCGCGGGCATTCCGGCGGAGTCATCATTGCTCCTGCACCTCCATCGCCTTGCGGCCCGTGAATTTGCTGTCAGCTTATCACGGCTTTCCAGCGGATGCCAATCCTTATTCTGGAATCCGCTCCGAAATTTCCCGCTTCATCTTGGGCAGCGGCTTGGGCAACTCTGAGCCGTCCAGCGGTTCATTATTCGAAAACAACTCAGGATCAGCCCTCAGCATCCGGCTCAGGATATCCGTTGTCCGGGCAGTCCCGCAGAGCATCACCTCCGCATCTCCGAAGCGTCCTCTGCGCAGGGCTCCGCCTTCCTCAAGCACCCTCTCCACCTTCCAGAAATGCTGTGACCATGAGAGTCCGCAATGCCTGCGTGAAGGAACCGGAAGTTCTTCCCCGCCGGGTGCCACCGTGTACAGCAGTTCAGGGCTGTCCGTCATCCGGCCGGGAATATCGAGCCATTCCTCAATCCCGTGGATAAATGTGTTCCGCCGCAAATCCACCCCAAGCAGCATAATGTCCGCCTGGCGGTCCAGCAATTTGCCGTAGACTGAACCCCGCGCACAAGGCGTGTCCCAGCGCTGGTCCCCTCCGGCAAATTCAGCCGCATCCTTGCCCAGCGCGGCAACCGAATGGGTGGGATGCCACGAGCGGACAACGCCCGGCCGCTTCCGGAAGAGCTCCGGCAGGATGCCTACACAGGATGGCGATTCCAGAACAGAGAACCGCGGATTGTCCGCGTTGATGTAGGACCAGGTATGGGTGGGCAAGACCAACAGCCCATGTTCCATGTACCCGGACAGAGCATCCAGCACCGTATCTCCCCCTCCCTGCACTTCACCGATACTCTTGAGCGACGAATGGACGAGCAGTGCTCCCTGCGGATCAATGTCCATGTCCTTAAGCTGCCCCAGCAGGCTGGCTTGAGTATGTATCATATCAATCTCCTTTGCAGACAATGAAAATTCATGCTTGCCAATTGCATGTTTTACTATTAAAATGTAAGTAACTTAATAATAAATATATACTTTATATAAACCAATAAAACATTCAGGAGGAATTACTATGAGTTTAACATTAAAAGGACTCCACCATGTATCTTCCCTCACGGCAAAAGCCCCGGAAAATTTCAAATTCTATACCGGTGTACTGGGTCTTCGCCTGATTAAAAAGACAGTGAACCAGGATGATGTCTCCGTCTATCACCTGTTCTACGGTGACGAGGCCGGAAATCCCGGCACCGAGGTCACATTCTTTGAGATTCCGAACGCAGGCCGCAACCGTGACGGCAATAACAGTATATCTGCGCTGTCGCTCCGCGTCCCGGATGACAATGCGCTGGAGTACTGGGAGAAGCGGCTGACAGAATTCCAGGTGGAGCATGACGGAATTACGGACCGCGGCGGCCGCAAGACGCTGGCCTTCCGCGATCATGAAGGCCAGCGCCTGATTCTCGTATCGGATGAGCATAATCAGGGTGTGGCCGGCGGCAAGCCTTGGGACAAAAGTCCGGTTCCGGGGGCTTACGGCATTCTCGGCCTTGGACCGGTTCATTTGACCGTCGGGAACGCAGCGCCTACCGGGCAGGTTCTCGTGGAGCTGCTCGGCTTCCGCCGCAAAGGCAGCTATCCATCCCCGGCTGCCGGACAGCCGGATGTCATTGTGTTCGAAACCGGCGAAGGAGGCTCCGGCTCGGAGATCCACCTGGAGGAACGCAAGGACCTGCCGCAGGAACGGCTCGGACGCGGCGGTGTGCATCATGCCGCCTTCCGCGTAGACAACGAGGAAGAGCTGAAGCAGTGGATTGAGCGAATCGGCAGCTATCAGCTGCCGAACTCGGGATTCGTGGACCGCTTCTACTTCCGCTCCCTGTATTTCCGCGAGCCGAACGGAATTCTGTTCGAGCTGGCAACGGACGGCCCGGGCTTCGCCACCGACGAGCCTATCGGGCATCTGGGCGAATCGCTGGCCCTGCCGCCGTTCCTCGAAGAAAAGCGCGCGCAGATTGAAGCGCATCTGAAGCCGCTGGATACACGGCAGCAGGTCTAATTCAGCAATCCGTATGGTCTGGTGCAGAAGCAGGAGCTTGCGCAGCTTCCAACAACAGCCGGCATTTAGCTGCGGTTCAGAAGAGCGGCTAACCAAGAGTTCTGCCTGAAACAGCTGCGTTCCTTAAGGTACGCAGCTTGTTTTTTTGACCGATCCTATAAGGACTTAGTTGAAGCAGATTTCAAGCCTTGTCAAAATACGGCGCCAAATCTCAGCTCTCCGAGAAGGTGATAGTGAAAATATTGAAGCCTGGACGTGCCGTTGAAGCTTTGCCGGTGATGGACACCGGGCTTGTCCCTCCAAGTCTGCCGGTGATCTTGACCGTAGTGGCGCTTACCGTCTGGGAAGCGTTGTCGAGCCGTTTGATCCGCACATATTCACTGTACACGAAGCCCATCGTTTCAAGGGATTCCTGTGTGGAGTAGGTAAAAGCCGCCTTTTTCACCCCGTCCGCAGCCGTATCCAAGGTAGTGGCAATTACAGCGTCCTCCGGAATCGGAAAATCCTGCGGCAGATTTACCGGGCGTACCGTGCTCTCCACTGGTGTGGCGGCTGAACCGCCGCCCGTCCCCGGGGCTCCTCCGGTTTCGGCGCCGCTGCCGATTCTCACTTTATAGCTCGCGGCATCATAGGTAATCGGCACTTTCAGCGCACCGGCAATCGAACGGATCGGCAAATACGTCAAGCCTTCGTAGGTGATGGGCGTTAAGGTTTTACCGTTGCCGTCCTTCAGCCAATAAGGGGTGCCATCCACTACGACACCGATGCTGTGATTCAGGTAGGCTTTGATCTGCTCCAGTTTGGCTCCCGCATAGACGCCTGCCGAACCGGTTATCGTCATGCCGGCCGCAATGGCGGCAATCATCCACTTTTTGTTCATTTTGATCCTCTCCCTTTAGATTAATAGTAGAATGAACAGGGTGTTCTAATATATTTAACACAGGGGGGAGTTTTCAACCTAAAAGGTTATGAAATCCGGACTACCGGGTAATTTCCAGCAGCTCGGACAGCTCGCGGATCTCATAGGTTGGGCGGATGCCCGGATGGCTTGCTCGGCCCAGCGGGTTGAACCAGCAGGTGTCGATGCCATAGCTGATTCCGCCCTGAATATCGGAGGTCAGCGAATCGCCGACGATCAGCACCCGGCTTCGGTCAGAGATCCCCAGCTTGTCAAAGGCATATTCAAAAATCCCCGTCTCCGGCTTCCGATAGCCCGTCTCCTCGGAAATAATGATCTGCTCAAAGGCGTCACACAGCGGCGACCCCTGGATGCGGGACAGCTGCACATCCTTAATTCCATTGGTGATAACCGCAAGTCTGCAGCCGGACAGCTCCCGGCACAGCTCCGCCGCCCCTTGAATAAGAAACGTCCCTTCACCCAAAAATCTTAAATAAGCTTCACTGAACGCCTCCGGACTCAGCTCCAGCTTGTGCTCGGCAAACAGCCGGTTGAACCGCTCGACCCGCAGCACGGCAGAGGTGACCCGCCCTTGCTCCAGATCCTCCCACAATGCGCGGTTAATTTCCTGATAGCTGTCCGCATAATCCTCCGCACCTGCCGGCAGCCCAAAATGGGCAAAGGCATTGTACAGCGCTCTGCTCTCCGCCAATCCGTAATCAAACAGGGTATCATCGGCATCAAATAAAATGACCTCGTACTTCATGTTCCCATATTCCCTCCAATTTCGCGTCCCGTCGACAAGCACTGTCCATTTGCGATATAATTCAGACAGGCGCTTTCAAAAAATTTAACGGCGGTGATTCTCATTTTTTACGTTCTAGCGTTTCTGATGTCCTTCTGCATCGTCTACCTGCTGATTCCCCCGCTTGGCAGACTCGCCTTCCGGCTCGATTTTGTGGACAAGCCAAGGCAGGATGTGGAGCGCAAAATACATAGGGAGCCCATCCCGCTGACAGCCAGCTATGCCATATTCATTGGGTTTTTCATTACATACCTGCTGTTCACCCGTGATTTCTCGCTGGAGACCCTGGCCCTGTTCATTGGCGGTGTGCTTCTGTTGACTATAGGTACAGTCGATGACTGGTACAAAACCAAAGGCAAGGACTTCCCGGCGCTGCCGAAGTTCATTGTACAGATCGCGGCCGCCATTCTCGTCTTTGCATCCGGCAATGCGTTCACCGGGTTCTTCAATCCCTTCTCCGGCGATTATATCTCGCTGCCGCTGATCCTGCAATTTGTGCTTACCATTCTCTGGATCTTCGGCGTGACAACCGTGATTAATTTCTCGGATGGCATGGACGGCCTGGCTGGAGGGCTGACAGCCATCTCAGCAGTGACGCTGTTCGTAGTCGCTTTGGCCAAGGGCCAGTCCGCCTCGGCTATGATGGCTATGATACTGGTGGGTGTCACCATCGCCTACCTGCGCTACAACAAGGCTCCGGCCAAAATTTTCATGGGCGATGCAGGCGCCACCTTTCTCGGCTACATCCTTGCCGTGATCGCGCTGGACGGTGCGTTCAAGCAGGCGACAGTGCTGTCGCTGTTCATCCCGATTCTCGCACTCGGCGTGCCGATCTTCGATAATCTGTTTGTTGTCATCAAACGGTTCGTGCAGGGCAAGTCGATATATCAGGCCGATGCCACCCAGGTCCATTACCGCCTGCTCAAGGCCGGTCTGAACCAGAAGCAGGTCGTGGCTGTTCTCTATCTGGTCAGCGTCTGCCTGTCGCTGTCCTCCATAATTCTGCTGCTGATCCAGACCTGACGCGGGCCTGGCTGCCGGAAGCGACAGCAGGGAAACACCCTTGAGTTTTGGACTCAAGGGTGTTTCCCTGCGCTTGAATTCAAAACCTGCCGAGTCTGATCCAGCTTCCGCATCCAAACCGCAACTGTATTTTATACAAGTAAAAAGAAGCATCAGGAGGTAAAACGGCGTTAATTTGCACTCCGAACACTTATACAGTTGTCATTTCAGTAGTAATAGCCCTTCCGCCATTTTTAATTGCAGCAATACAATTTATCGCTAAAAACACGGCAAATGGCACTCATTTAAATGCAGTGAACTACAATTGTTTGTTTGCTCCGCATGTCCGCAAGACTAGTGGAAGTGTTACACTGACCGTGTATAAGGACAAATTTTCCAATCAGAGGTATTTTTACCTCTCATTCCATCCCCTGGCCCCCTCCTGCCGGATTCAGGGGTATTTTCACCTCAGGAGTTCTCCTGAATATACTCATACAGCCTGCGGTAGATATTCACGATCTCCGGCATCGGCATTCGGACCAGGCCGCTGGACGAGGGGGCAACGAACTCCCGCACGCCGTCCACGATGGGAGGCTGTTCATCCTGAAAGCCCCAGTCCGCCTTCGTCCGGCGGCTGAATTCGGTATAAACGCCCTTGCCTACAAAGCAGGCGATCTCCGGCCGGTAGCAGGCAAGCTTGTCCCGGAGAATCTGCCGGCCCTCGGCATATTCGTCACGGGTAATATCCTCTGCCCCACGTGTGGGGCGGGCGACGATATTGGTGAAGCCCAGGCCGAGCCGGAGCAGGTCGCCATCCTCCGAGGCATCGTAGAGGCGCGGCGTCAGGCCTGAGCGTTCGAGAATGCGCCAGAAATTGTTGCGCGGATTCGCATAGTGATGTCCAAGCTCTCCGGAGCGGAGACTCGGGTTGAAGCCGATGAAGATAATCTGCAAGCCGTGGTCGAGGTGATCCGGCACTTCATCCATGATGCATCCCTCCTATAGCTGGCGCTGACAAGCTACTGTTCCTCCCGCAAGGCAATACAAGCAGGCGGAAGCGGCTCCGCCAGCCACACTTCATTACCCGCATAATAGCAGGTTACGCCCATTTGAGCCGCCTTAACCGTATCCACGGTCAGCAGAACCAGCTTCCCTCTGCGGCTGCCCGCCAGGCCGGCAAAATGAAGCCCTGCAGATAAATGTACATACTGCCGTCCCGTCGGCTGCAGCCCTTCCTTCAGAATCGCCGGCAAAGCTGCTTGATGAGTGCCATGATACAGCACAGGCGGCGGTGTTCCCGGCTCGTATGTAAGCTTCGCATGGCTATGGCCATAGCGGGCTCTAATGCGTTCTTCCTGGATGGCAAAGCGCTGCTTCCCGCTGTTCCCGACGACCTGGCGGATGTCAGCTTGGGTAATCCCTGTCCACTTCGGGTCTGCGGTGACGATACTCAGCAGATCCTTCAGCAGACAGGAGCCGTCCTCAGGATCAAGGGGCAGCCCATACTCTGCCGGAGTATGCCGGAGCAGCTTGGTCATGAATTTGCTGAGCGAGGCCTCAGCCGCCTGATTCAACATTGCTCACACCTCATTTATGTTCCCTTCCGTATTTTTACACTTCATTTCAGTCTTTCTTACACTTCATTTATCCCTTCAATCTCAAGTTCAGGCAAGTTCAGTTACAGGTCACCCGGCTCTCTGCTACAGCCGCGGGTCCGCCGGATCGGATTCCAGCGACAAGGCGGCAAGCACGCATTCATGCACCCGCTCCAGCGGCTCCTTGCGGATGAAGCGTTCCACAGACTCTACGCTAAGTGCGTATTCCATCAGGGCATGGCGCTCTTTTTTGCCGGTTTTGCGCTGCTTGAGCCGTTCCAGATTATCCGGCTGCAGATAATCAATGCCATAAATAATATGCAGGTACTTGCGTCCCCTGACCTTGATTGCAGGCTGTACCAGACCTTTACCGCTGCGGACAATGAAGGCTTCCGGTTTGATCACGATGCCTTCATGTCCATCCTCAGTCAGCTCCTCCCACCAGCGGATCACTTCCGCTTCGTCGGCTTCACTGGTGATCGTCCGGTATTCCGTCTCCATAAAGAGCGGTGACAGCCCGGCCAGCTCCCGCCCATGCTCCATATGCCAGAGGCGGGAGCGGTCGAAGAAGGTCTGCCCGCTGTGCGCCAAAACATGAAACGGAGCAATCCGCACGCCGTCAAGTCCGCTTGTGTCCCAGCAGTACTGCTGAAAGGCTTCACGGAATATACGTGCGCTCCGCAGCCTGCCCTCCATCTCCTGTACCCAGCCCGCCACATCCCGGCCGGCATTTTCGGCTTCGCGCAGCTTCACCAGGAGATGCTCACGGTCCAGCACAGCGGCTTCCGCGACATGGGTATACTGGGCCGCAATCAGCTCGCGCGCCTTCAGGTTCCAAGGGAGGATTTCGGCGTCGAGCAGCAGCACATCCGTATCATGGCGTGCCCAATATTCCGCTTTGTGCAAATCCTCGTTCAGCCGGGAGAGCACAGCCGACCCGCCCTCCTTGTCAAAGAAGGCCCGGCCGGTCCGGGTGTAGATCGTGCCGAGCGCCTTGCGGCCCACGTAAGGCACAGCGGCGGCCTCATCACGGAACAACAGCAGAACTGCACGGCTGCCCATGTGTTTTTTCTCAGCGACCATGCTCTTCACACCCTGCGAACGGTAGTAGGCAATCGCTTCACGGGGGTGCTCCAGATAGGCCTCATCGGCGGACACCCCCGGTGCCGGACTCATAGTCGGCGGAATATAGACAAGCTCCTCCATAGGGACCGTGAAATGCGATACCGTGTCTATCGCCGCTTTTACAAATTCGCCGCGCACAGAGATTTCACCGTAAACGCCAGTCATGACGGAGTACCCGTCCACAAGCTTGCGCAGATTAGGCGGAGAGAATCTCCTGCGCTCCCAGCGGATCAGCGGGCTGTCCGGGTCCCGGGCATAATCCTTATACGCCTTGACGCTGACAAACTGCCGTTCAGGGTAGCGGTAGGCCGTCAAGGAGCCGCCAAATACCGCACCCTGATCAATATTGACCGTATTTTTCACCACGGTCGGGTAAGGTCTGGGATCATGCCCCCAGACGATAAGCTCCCCCGATTCATGCTCTACATACCATTCCTTGCGGATTGGGGCTCCTGCAGCATCCGCGCCGTCCGTATCTCCATAACGGCAGAAATCCTGCACCCGTCCGGACTGCTTGCCGATGTATTCATCCCTGATTCCGGCATGGGCAACAACCACATGCCGCACCCCCCCGCGGCACAGGACCAGATGGCTGGGCGCAGACAGCAGAAATTGCTTCAGCTCCTCCTTAAGTTGTGCCGCCGCCTCTTCACCCGCTTCCCGGGCATATTCGGCAAGCTCTGCAGCGATATTCTCATCGCCATGGCTCAGGCTTATGTTGCGGCCGCTGAGGTAGCGGGCAATCTTCCAGCCGTGGTTGCTGTCGATCATGCGGGCAATCCCGGCGCCGCAGTGCTTTTTCCAGAAGCCCAAGGTCTCGAGCGATTTCGGGCCACGGCTCATCACATCGCCTACGGAGATCAGAACCCTGCCTTCGGGATGCCTGTACAGCCCGGCTTCATCCGGTGCGTAACCCAGCCGTCCCAGCAGCTCCAGCATTTCGTCATAGCAGCCGTGAATATCTCCGATCACATCCACCCCGTTGCCGATTTCGGCCAGCAGGGGATTTTTTTTACGTTCAAACTGAACGGTTTCCGTTTCTTTGAGCATATAAGTGAAGTCGAAGCCTTCATCACGAAGTCCGCGCAGCGAGCGCTTGAACTGGACAAACTGCTGTTTCACCCGCTGCCTGCCGCGCGGCTGGTCCCGGCTTTTGTCCCGCTCAAGCAGTGTCTGCTCCGGCAGATCCAGAATCCAGGCGGCGCAGGGGAGATCATTCCTGGCGGCCAGCTCGATATATTTTCTGCGGTGCTCCGGCTGCAGATGCGTGGCATCCACCACGGTCAGCCTGCCCAGCCGGCACCGCATGGACACTACGGTATTCATCGCCTCAAAAGCCAATTTGGACATTAGCTGGTAATCGCTGTACAGAATGTCCGCTTCTTCCCGCGGGCGTCCCTTCCAGTCGGGGTATTCCGTATCACCCACCAGCGTCCGGTAATCATCCGAAGAAACGATCTCCGTCTGCAGAAGTATGCCTTCCTGCACGAGTCTGCGGAGCAGAGCGGTTTTGCCGCTGTTAGAGGGCCCGACGAGCACAACAATGCCTCCATGCGGAAAAGGAATTACCCGCTGCCCTTCTTGTCTGTCAGTCATTACAACGAATCCTCCTTCGTAAAAATAGCCATCTGCGTCGGGTATCCATATTCCTGCGCGAACTCGCCGATACCACTCAGCCGGACAGAATAATTATAGGCCGAAGTCCAGCAGGAACACCATGCTCCAAAAGCCTCCCGGTCCCATTCAAAACGGTGATCCCGATGGCGCAATTTCTCGTGCTCCATTTGATACAGCGCATTGTATTCCTTGTTCGGCGTAGTGATAATCAGCGTGCCTGGGGCATATTCGTGAAAAATTGTCTCCATCACCCGATTAAGCCGGCGCTCATCGATATGCTCGATGACCTCGCAAAGAATCATCACATCCTTGCCCCGCAACGCTTCATCATAATAGAACAGCGATCCCGTGACCGGCTCAGGCACGATAGCGCCCGGCCTTCCCTCCAGTTTGGCAAAGCGGTCCATAGCCCGCAGCTGTGCCGCCGCAGAAGGCTCCACCGCCTTGATCTCCTGCACCCCCGGCACACTGCTCAGCCTGGCTGACAGCTTCCCCCCGCCGGAGCCAAAATCGACGATGCTGCGCCGGGCCGCAAGCCTCTCCACAGTGTCTGCAATAGCGGCATAGCGCAGATCATTCAGCCTTGCCTTGGGCGCTTCAGCCGCTCCGGTTCCGGCGGAGGCTTCTGCCGGAGCCGCAAACGGCTCCGCAATGCCCGGCGCTTCGCCCGAGGCGCCATTCTCCGCCTGTTGGCCGTCTCCGGCCATCTGATCCTCATAGTGCTTGATCGCACCGGCAAAACGCAAGGTGCGCTTCAGGATCAGGGCCCGCTGCGGATGATTCTCCAGCCAGCCATCGCCATAGCGCCTGATCTTGTCCACCTCATCGTCGCTGATATAGTAATGCTTGTAGTCGTCGAGCGCAGGAATCAGCACGAACAGCTGCCGAAGCGCGGTCTGCAGCGTCTGTATGCCCTTCAGCTTGATATACCGCACAGAGCTGCGGCTCTTCAGCTCAAAGGCATATGCGGCATCGCCCCGTTCCAGCACCACCTCATAGCCTAGAGGGATGAACAGGTCTTCAAGCGCATGGTCCGGCAAATTGGATGCTACAGGCCCAAAGGTCAGCTCCAGGGCCAGCTTCCGGTTCACCCAGGGCAAATACGCCTCCTTCGTTTTGCCGTTCAGTGCAGTACCCAGCGCGGAACGGATATAAGTGCAGAACAGGCTGCTCACCACAAATTCACGGTCATTGATATACTGCGTAATATCATTGTGCGCGGAAGATGCGCCTTTTACCAGCTCAACCGGGTCCGGTGTGACATAAATGACCGCTTCGGCCTCTTGTTCTGAGGAAGCGGTGAAGGCGATGCGCACGCGGGCTTCTTTTTCCATCCGGTCGTACAGGTTATCGGGATTCTTGGCCAGCAGGCGGGAGAGCATGCCCGCACCCGCTCCAGTCACTCTAATGATTAAATGCATAGAGTCCATCTCCTTCGGCGTCGCTTAATTTTCTCTCTACTCTACGGGGCCCAGCGGCTTTTCCCGCCCCACACCTCAGGCAGTGCGGAGCGGAATAATTCATCCAGCACGGTGTCA
Source organism: Paenibacillus sp. S150 (assembly GCF_019352175.1). GTDB lineage: Bacteria > Bacillota > Bacilli > Paenibacillales > Paenibacillaceae > Paenibacillus_AQ. The sequence continues at coordinate 4,538 of NZ_JACBYI010000035.1, read as the reverse complement.
GCAACCCCGTTCCCGTGCCCAAACTGGACCGCAATCTCTTCGTAATGGCTGATTTGCGACTCCAGATACTTGTTAATTACCTCCAAACGCGGCTCCAGATTCAGCTCATCGCCAGACATTTTGCGGACCAGCAGCCGATTGACTCTGTCTTTGGAGGGGAACCCCCAGGCTCTGCTGCCGGATTCACAGGCATAGAGAATGCGGACGTTTTCCTCCGATTCAATGGCACGGAGCTGGCGGGTAACGGATTCATGAATTTCTGACATTATGCAAATCTCCCTTCCGGACCCTAGAAAATAAAAAAAGGCCATGGACTCCATCGTCCATAGCCAGGCTGCAGCTTTATGCAAAGTCAGGCATATTATTGCCTGCGGACAAGATCGCTTGCTGAAGCCGGAAATAATTCAGCCGCTGCTAAGCTGGCCTGCCGAACGAGGCGGACAGATGAGTGGAAAGCAAAAGGATATGCTGGAAGTACGAATTGTTTTCAATTGGGTCCATCTGTCCTGACCTCCTAAAAGTTTATGTGAAGCAAAGCCCGCTTTTTGCAGCATCAGCCAAAAGTTAAATGAGTAAGTACAAAAAACGCCCCGCCGGAAATTAATTTGCTGCCGGAAGCCGGGGCGCTGAGAAAACCGTTTTCCGAGCCTTCCGGAGCCTGCTATGGGAGCAGCGCCTTAAGACCCGGTGTTATGTCTTCTTCATGCAGCGCAGCATAATCTGTCGCTCCGCCTTTATAGGTCAGCTTCACCAGGTAATCGCCATTCCTGGCTGTAAAGCTGCGCTGGCGGCTTAGAATGGCGCTAATCAGCTCCGCATCCTTGACGATGGCCGCGCGGTTCTCGTTGCGGGCCAGCTGCATATGCTGCTCAACATTGAACCTCGATGAGGCGGGAAGCTTGCCGGCATAATCATCTTGGATCAGCTCGGCGGAAATGACATCTTGTGCGGCAGGCCGGACCCTATCTGCATATCCCTTTTGAACGAGCCAGCGCTCCAGTTCATGAAAGGATGGTTTCCAGTTGTAGGCATAATTGAAGCCATATTTTCCGGGTTTGCTGTTCATCTGTATAGCAGCAATGGATTTCTGGTCGCCCATCTGGTCTTCATAGCCCATATTCAGAATCTCCTGCCGCAAAAGGTCTGAAAATTCCTTAATCTCCTGCGGGTCGTAGATACTGACATTCTTATTAAAGCTGCTGAGCCATATGCTCTCCGTTTCTTCGTCCAGCCGGTAAAGCATAAATTCATTCTGTTTGAAGCCCCGGCTTTCCATTACAGCCTTCATTTCAGGCTCAAATCCCTCACCCGGTATCCAATATTCCCGTACCAGCTTGCGCCCGTTGTCCAGTTGATAGGCAAAAGTAAACCTTCTGGCTCCATCTGCATATCTCAGCGCCGGGTCCGAACTCTCCGGCCGCACGGTAATCAGGGCTTGGTGTAATCTGCGGACGGCTTCGGCGTACTGCTTATCGGCCGTATAGATATCCGGCTGGGCCGGGGGCGCAGCCTGTTCCGCAGAGGAAAGATCCGCATTAGAACTAAAGCTGTTGACTTGCGGATAGGAATTGGCATATACCTCGTAATTGCTTCCCGCATATACTCCGGCAATACGTTCCCCGGGCGGAACCCGGTTCTCATACCCGGTGAAGCCCGAGACCGGAATATAGAGCAGCAGACCCAGCAATATACCATACACCGCAAATTCAAGCGGCACTTTGCGGGTCATAATCTGCCAGGTTTTGCGGATTACCATCTCTGCTGCGATATAGCCCAGCAATGCCCCGGCAATATGGCTGCAGATCACCAAGCCCGGCTGATTAGGCTTAATTGCGGCAAAGTAGGTTCCCGAGAGCAGCATGGCGCAGAGCATGACGCCCGCTTTGAACAGCGGATTGAAGTAGGTAAAGGCAATGGCCTGTCCGGCTTTTTCCACACTGCGCTTGCGGTACAGCACAAAGGAAAACACCGTGAACAGGATTGACAAACCGCCGTAAACCCATAGCTCACCCGTGCTGAAGGGCTCTTGCTCCAGAACAATAAGATGCATAAAGGGCGACCAGATCAAGCTGTCGCTGCTGAGGCCAAACCATTCCGGATAACCATAGAGATAGTTGCTTAAATGGTGATTGATAAACTGTATCAGCGCCGCGGGAAGAATCAGCAGAATATAAATGATAATTCCCTGGAGCACCGTTTGTCCCGTGCATATGCCGACAAACACGCTGAAGATAAAAAGGAACAGCGTGACAATGCTGACAATCAGGCACCAATTCCAGATATCCGCTCCCTGATAAATGTACATATTGCCTTGTAAGGGAGTGACCAGCGCGGTAACCGCAGCCGTCACCCAGACCGGAAGCATCAGCAGACCGAGTCCGCTCGCCAGATGGGCGGCAAGCAGATGCTCCCGGCGCAGCGGGAGGCTGTGCCACAAATCGGAGGCCATTTTGGACTGCAGATAGCGGAACAGGAACAGCCCGGCAGCTACCGGCAGCGAGAGGATGAACAGCATCTGCATATTTCCGCCGACACGGAACAGCGAATCAATCTTCTGCGGCTCGGCATCCGGATAATTGCTCATGAACAGCTGCAGCGGAAGCGAGAACAGCAAGCCCAGTGTATAGATGATTCCGATCCACCCGTGCTGGCGCACATTCTGGCGGATAACACTGCGGTTAAAGAAGTATCGGCTGCGCGTCATAACCGGCATCCCCCATTTCATAAATAAAGATTTCCTCCAGCGTCAAGGGAAGCAGATCGAACACATACGGCTCATAGACATGAAAAGCTTGCTTAATCCGCTCCCGGTCGCCTTTTACGATATACAGATCCACGCTGCCCCGCCGCTCCTGATGGAGAATCTGCAGCTTGGCCGCCAGTGCCGACGCATGACGCTCATCCCGGAAAGCGACCTGAACCTTGTGCGTGTCCGCCTTGAGATCATCCAGGTCCTTCTCCACCAGCATCCGGCCGGCGTGCATAATGCCCACATGATCGCACAGATCCTCAATCTCCCGCAGATTATGCGAGGAAATCAGCACGGTCAGCTCCCGCTCCGCCACCTCCTGGAACAGCAGGTTTTTGATCTGGCGGCGCATCACCGGGTCCAGCCCGTCAATCGGCTCATCCATAATAAGCACATCCGGCGTACAGCTGAGCGCAAGCCAAAATGCCGCCTGGCGCTGCATCCCCTTCGAGAAGCGGCTGAGCTTCCGGCCCGCAGCCAGGCGAAACGCCGAGCCCAGCTCCGTATAGCGCTTGTCGCTCCAGCCCGGATAGATCGAACGGTAGTAGGCTGCCATGCTTTTGAGCGATGCCTGCGGGAAGAAGTATGGGCTGTCCGGCATAAAGATAACGCGCTGCTTCACCTGCGGGCTCTCATATACAGGCTGGCCGCCGATCCTGACCGTCCCCGCCTCCGGCCGGTAAATGCCGGCGAGTGTCTTCATCAGTGTGGTTTTCCCCGCACCGTTGGAGCCCAGCAGGCCATAAATGGCTCCTTTATGTACAGTCAGCGACAGGCTATCCACAGCCTTTTCACCTTGAAAGCTCTTGCTGACTCCGCGAATCTCAATCATGATTTCTCCCCTCTCTCTTTATGCTCCAGCACCTCGCGGTACAGCGCCCCTATCTCGCTTTCAGTAAATCCAAGATATACGGCTTCCGCCATCAAGCGCAGCAGTTCATCCCGAAGTTCGGCTTTTTTGCTCTCGTTCTGCCCCTGCTGCACAGATGCAACAAAGCTCCCCTTGCCCTGCAAGGAATAGATGTAGCCTTCCCGTTCCAGCTCCCGGTAGGCCTTCTGAATCGTATTGGGGTTCACTGTAAGCTGGGAGGATAAGGCTCTTACCGATGGAAGCTGTTCATCCGCGCGCAGAATTCCGTGCATGATCAGCTCCTTGACCTTACCGGTCAGCTGCTCGTAAATCGGCTTGCGGCTGCGGACATCCAATTCGAACATGACAGTCCTCCTTTCCTGAGCTGTATTCAGACGGCAGCCAAGTGTATTAACTGTACTACTATTATTAATACAGTTGAACAGTGCTGTCAACACCAAGCAGAAACGGCTACGCCGTCCTCTGAAAGAGGCGGCACTCGTTTCTCCAAAAATAGAAGGATAATTGATAGCGTAAAACATATAAACCTGAATTTCGAAAGTAAGTATCCACAAATCATCTAAAAAGCTCTACATTGGTTCCATTCACTTTCGGAATTCAGGATGAATGGAACCGGAGAGCCTGAACAAGCTGATGAAAAGCAAGGAAGAGATTCATAGGGGCCTGAAGCGAAGTGTAAAAAGTAACACTAATGGGCTGGAATTCTGGCTTTAACGGGCTTTAGTGGGATTTTGTACACCTAATGGAGGCCCGCTCGGTAGCGTCAAGAAGTTTGTGTAATTATCTTTAAGGGTTGTAGGATATCCATTGGGACAATGGATAGGAATGGTTTTCAAGGGTCAGGGGGGATCCCCCCTGCGAAAATTTCCTTTCATATCCAGTTGTTCTGTCGTCGGTTGGGTTGGTTCTTAGATCTCT
>NZ_JACBYI010000034.1 GCF_019352175.1 Paenibacillus sp. S150 | reverse complement strand
AATAACGGCATTTCTGCCGTTATTTCCTGCTCACCCGGGCCAGCGGCGCTCAATAACGGCATTTCTGCCGTTATTTCCTGCCCACCAGGCCAGCGGCGCTCCAATAACGGCATTTCTGCCGTTATTTCCTGCCCACCGGGCCAGCGGCACTCCAATAACGGCATTTCTGCCGTTATTTCCTGCTCACCCGGGCCAGCGGCGCTCAATAACGGCATTTCTGCCGTTATTTCCTGCCCACCAGGCCAGCGGCGCTCCAATAACGGCATTTCTGCCGTTATTTACTGGGCGTTCTGCCGTTACTCCAGCCCGGAAAGCCTTCGGCCCTACAAGTCCTTGCCTGCCCGGCAAGCCTTCCCCCCTACAGGTCCTTGCTTGCCCGCAAGCCCCTATACTCCTTCGGGGTCATGCCCGTATAGGACTTGAACACGGTCACGAAGTATTTGTATTCCTTGTAGCCCACCTTGTCGGCAATTTCGAACACCTTGTCATGTGTGCTCGCAAGCAGCTCCTTGGCCTGCTCGATCCGCAGCTCATTCATATATTCCGTGAAGCCCTTGCCCGTGCTCTGCTTGAAAATGTAGCTGAAGTAGCTCGGCGTGATCTTCAGCCAGGCCGCCACCTCGGAGGCCTTCAGATCGGTGCGGTACTGCGCTTCAATGTAACGCTTGGCTTTTTCGACGATCCAGTAGGAGCGGTCCGTCCCGTTCTGCTCAATCAGCTCCAGCAGGTCGGCCATGTCCTTGCGGATCAGCGCCTCCAGGGCATCGTAAGAATTATACAGGTAGAGGTCAGGCGGCTGGCGGCCATAATCCATGCCGGTAATACCGCTCTTGCGCAGCCGCTGGCGCAGCAGGGCGAACAGCTCCTCATACACCGTCACGATTTCATGCAGCAAATACGACTCATGCTTGAAAAATTGCAGCAGCTCCGATACCAGGACACCGGTCTCCGCGGCATCCTGCTTGAATAGAGCCGCCACCAGGTTTTGCACCCTGTCGGCAATATCCAGTGCCGCCGGCTCCCGGGTACCGTTCCACTGCCGGATCACCTCTTCATCCAGCACCGGCGGGTGCTCCAATACGGAATAGCGCAGCAGCTCCGCGGCTTCCGCACAGCGGTCCGCCGTCTCTGCGGCATCCGCATAAGTCCGGGATGCCCCGCAATGCAGCTCCGCCCCGGGGACCAGCCCGGGGATGAAGCGGTCCAGCCATTCACGCCATTCCTGCGGCGCAAGCCGCCGGTCCGCCACCGCCAGCGTGATGAGCAGATTCTCATGGTCGAAGATAGAGACCAGCTTCAGGCCGGGAAGCGCAAGCCGCCCGTGAAGGCCGCCCAGCCACTCTTCCTGCAGCTGCTCATACTCCTCCTGCCCAAGCTCCGCATAGCGCTCGTGAAAATAACCGAGCTGTGTCGCCAGAATTCTGAATTGCGCTCCCTGGAGTGAAGACGGCGCCGCCTTGCGGTAGGCGATGCCGTGCCGGGCCATATTGGTCAGCCAGAGCTTGACTTCATCCTTGCCGCCCTCCTGCTTCTGGCGGCGGATATCCTCCGCCAGCTTGCCCACCACCCCGGTAAGCTCGTCCACATTAACCGGCTTCAGCAAATAATCGTTCACGCCGAGCCGGATCGCCTGACGCGCATAATCGAAATCCTCATATCCGCTGATGATCACCATCCGCACCTCCGGATACAGCTGCCCCACTTGCTCAGCCAGCTGCAGACCGTCCATGCCGTCCATCCGGATGTCCGACAGCAGAAAATCCACTTCGGTGCTGCCCATAACCCGCAGCGCTTCCCCGCCGTCATAGGCTTCGCCGATGACCTCTACCCCCAGCGCAGCCCAATCGATGGTCAAGCGAAGTCCCTTGCAAATGACCGGCTCATCATCGACAATCAGCATTTTAAGCCCTTTGGTGTCCATTCGTCCGTTATTGCTCATGATCTTCAGCCCCCTCGCTTTCGGCCCGCCGCAGCGGGAGAGTGACGCGGATTCCCGTGCCTTCGCCCGAAGTATGGATAATTTGCAGTCCGTAATCTTTTCCGAAGAAAATGGACAGCCGTTCATGAATGTTGTGCAGCGCCCCCTCATGGCCGCCTACGCGCTCTGAAGGCCTGTATTCCAGGTTAGCCGCAATTTCGCGCACCCGGTCCGGAGTCATGCCTTTTCCGTTGTCGGTCACATCAATCCTGATTTCCCCTCCGGCCGTATAGGCCTTCACCTCAATCCTGTGAACAGGCTTGCTCCGGTCCCAGGCGTGCTTGACCGCGTTCTCCACCAGAGGCTGGATGGTCGCCTTCAGCGTGACCGCCTCTTCAATACCCGGCTCCAGGTCCAGGGAATACGACAGCTTGTCGCCCAGCCGGTACTGCTGTAAATACAAATAAGCCTGCACGAAATCCATTTCCTTGCCCAGCGTTGTCTGGTAGCTGCCGTTATTGACGCTGGCGCGAAAGAACCTGGAGAGCATCTCAATCAGCTGACTGGACTGCTCCGCCTGCTCCAGACGGGCCGTCCAGCGGATCATATCCAGTGTATTGTACAGGAAATGGGGGTCCATCTGATTCTGCATCAGCTTCAGCTCCGACTCCCGCTCCCGCAGCTCCAGCTTATATTTATGGTCAATGAGCTGCTGGATGGTCATGACCATCTCATTAAACTTGCTGTTCAGCTCAGCAATTTCATCCTGTGAGTTGACCGGCACCCTCGCGGTGAAGTCACCGCCGGCTACCCGGCCCGTCTCGATCTTCAGCCGCAGAATCGGACGGATAATGGTATAGTGGAATCCAAAAAGTGCGGTGAGCGCCAGCACCAGAATGGCAATCAGGATAATGGACATCACAACTTTGACGCTGCGGAATTCCTCCGCCATCTTCGCCTCCGAGATCATAATGACCACTTTCCAATCCGAATTTTCAATTTGGTTGTACATGGCGAGATACCGCTTGCCCGCTGCCGTATAGGTAGCCAGCTTGTCGCTGCCCGCCGTAAGCTCCTGCATCAGCGCTTGATCCGGAACATAGCCGTCCGGAAGGCGGTTGACCGATTCCAGGATCAGATCATTCGCTCCGCCGATCACGAACACGCTGCCGTAGCCTGCAGCCAGCACGCCTTTTTCAAGCTGGGAGGCAATATTCGCCTCATCTAGCCGGATGGTCAGCATGCCGAGCGGCTTCGTAATCTCGCTGAAGGAATTCAGAATGCGGATCATCGAGAGCACCCGGACCCGCCCGTTCCAAGAGCTGTTCAGCGGATAGCCTTCGGTCCAGAGAATTCCGCCTTTGCGGGACACCGCCTCTTGCTCCCATTTGCCTTCATCCCCGCTGAACGGCTCGCCCATCTCTATGGTATTGCCGTTATAGCCGGAGATTTCAATGGAGCGGATATAGCTTCTCGACATCAATTGAAAGGTCAGAAAGTCCTCAATGTTGCGTTTGTATACAGCCTTTTGTTCATTCTCAAGCGGCGGATAGGTGCGGAGAAAATTCCGCATGTCGGGACTCAGGATGAAATAATCGGCGATATCCTCCACCATTTTGGTCTGCTCGCCAAGCTGGCTGGTCACGTTGTCAAGGTTGCGGCGGGTCGAGCTGATGAACTGCTCACGCAGCACCTTGTTGTATTTATATTGCACAATGACCCCGACTCCAATGGTCGGCAGAATGACAAAGAGCAGAAATATCACCATCGCCTTGCGCTTCAAGCCGAAGCTGCCGGGCTTTTTCCAGCGTATTTTCATCCTTCAGACTCCTTTTTCCTCACCGCCTGCTTCTTGCAGCTGTTCCGCCAATTGCTGGCGGCCCCGGACTCAGCCCTTGACGGCTCCGGCGGTCATCCCGGTTACCAGCTGCTTCTGCAGCAGCAGATAGAAGATCAGTATGGGAACGAGCGCAATGGTCAGCGCCGACATCTGCAGCGTATAGCTCGCCGTCTCCACGCCGACAAAGTTCGCCAGACCCAGAGGAAGCGTCTTGAGCGAATTGGAGGTGATCAGTACGAGCGCAAATAAATACTCGTTCCAGTTATAAATAAAGTTGAGAATCACGACTGTGGCCATGGCCGGACGGGTGATAGGCAGAATAATGGACCAGAAGATGCGGAACACGCCCGCTCCGTCCATAATGCCCGATTCCTCCAGATCCTTGGGAAAGCCCCGCATAAAGCCCTCCAGGATGAACACCGTCAGCGACAGGTGAAACGCCGTATAAGGCAGAATCAGCGATAAGTACGTATCGATCAGGCTCAATTTTTGCATAATCAGAAAGATCGGGATGAGTGTGGCATGAATCGGCACCAGCATCCCCAAGAGAAACAGCGCATACGTGAACCCGCGGAGCTTGAAGGTGAACCGGGCGAGAAAATAGGCGGCAAGCGAGCCCAGCAGCACGGTCACGACCAGCGACACGAACGTAATCAGCAGACTGTTCAAAAAGTATATATTCATATTGGCGATTTCCCAAGCTTTGGTGTAGTTCGAGAAATGCAGCGTGGTCGGGAAGGAAAACGGATTCGCCGCATATTCCTGCTCTTCCTTGAACGAGTTGATGATCATCCAGAAAATCGGAATTATATTCATAATAGCGAACAGACTTAAAAAAGTGTAGGCAAAGAACTTGAACAACGGTGTTTTTTTATGCATAGCTGCTTCCTCCCTTCTCTAAAATGTTCATCAGGCGTCCTTCTCCCGGCCAATCCGGTTGACGATGGAAATCACGATCAGACTGAACAGCAGAATCAGAATGGATACCGCACTGCCGTAGCCGTAGCGCAAATTCATGAACGCGCTGTTGTACATATAGAGCGTCATGACTTCCGTCTGATGCGCCGGGCCGCCCCCGGTCAGCACCTGAATCAGATCAAACACGCGGAAGGAGTTGCTGATGCTGTATACCACCGCGACCATAATCGTGCTGCGGAGCATCGGAATGGTGATGTGCAGCGTGCGCCGGAAGCCAGTTGCGCCGTCCAGCTCGGCGGCTTCATTGACTTCATCCGGGATACTCTGCAGGGCGGCGAGGAAAATAACCATATACAGCCCGCAGTTCTGCCAAATATACGCCACACTGATGGACAGCATCGACCACTTCATGTCGCCCAGCCAGTTCTGCTGCCAGCTCTCCAGTCCGAAGAAGGCCAGCATGCTGTTCAGCATCCCGTATTCCGTGTTATAAATCATGCCCCAAATTAAGGAAACCATGACGGAGGAAATAACGACGGGCATGAACCCTACGGTGCGGAAGAAGCCCGAGCCCTTCAGTCCCTTGTTCAGCAGCATGGCCATAATCAGGCCCAGCGGAATTTGGCCGACCAGACCGGTCAGCATAATCACAACGTTATTCTGTACAGACAGCCAAAACGTATCATCGGTGAGAATGCGGGAATAGTTGTCCAGGCCGATAAAAGTCATCTTGCCGATCCCGTTCCAGTCCATCACCGAGTAGTAGAGCGAAATGCCGATCGGTATGATTGCAATTCCAAGATAGATGACCAGCGCCGGAAATAATCCGATAAAGATTGCCAGTTTATTTTGCTTAAGCGTATGCACAGGGCATCCCCCTTCCAGTTGAATCCTCTTCTGCTTATGAAATGGAGAAACGGCTGCGCCTGATTGTGCAAACGGCGGTATCCGTTTCTCCGTATAAGTCCTAGTTCATTTGGTCAAAAGCTTCCTGCGCATCCTTGGCGACCTCTTCCGGCGTGCCGCGTCCGACGGTGAGCGCCTGTATACCGTTCTGCACAACGTCAACCACTTGTGTCGGAACAATGCTGTCAAATACAGGTGCTGTGCCGTTGCTGGTCAGCTCCAGCATTTCTTTCAGATACGGGCTGGCGTCCTCGGGGACTTCCACAGTAGCCGGAACTACAACCCCGTTGCGGATCAGTTCCTTGTACAGGTCCTCGCTGACAAAATACTTCAGGAATTCCTCGGCTGCCGCCTTGGTTTTCTCGTCCAGTCCGCTCTTGATGGCGATGCCGTACTGCACCACGCCCGCGCTTTTCACCGGATCGCCTTTGCCGCCGTCCACGCTTGGGAAAAGGGCAATGCCAAACTTGTCGCCTTCATCATTGTTGATCCGGATTCTCGCGTCTACTGTCGAGGAAGAGATATGCATGGCTGCTTTTCCCTGAATGAAATAATCCTGTCCCTGCACGGAATCCATATTGTTGGCATCGGTATTGAACGCATCCAGCTTGGTCAGCTCATCGATGACCGAAATCGCTTGGACAAAATCAGGGTCCGTAAACTTCGCTTCCTTATTCATCACCTTGGTGAGGAAATCACTGCCGGTAAAGCGGTCCCCGATGATGGACAGGTAGGACGACTGCAGCGGCCATTGCTCCTTGTTGCCCAGAGAGATCGGCGTAATTCCCGCCGCTTTCAGCTTTTTAACCGCGTCGATGAACTTATCGTAGGTGTCCGGAAACTCCGTATAGCCCACCTGGGTGAACATATCCTTGTTGTAATAGATGATGTCTACAAAGGTTTGTTTGGTCGGGATGGCATACTGCTGGCCGCCGATATTGAACCCGGCAAGGGCGCTCTCCGGCAAAATCGTCTTCCAGTTGTCCATCAGACTGTCGATCGGCTCAACCAGACTCCCCTCCACCAGCGGCTCCAGATCGGCTCCGGGCCAAACGACATTGATATCCGCCAGATTGTTGGCGGCTGCCAGGGTGCGCAGCTTGGTTTTATATTGCGCGGAAGGCACTCCGTCCTGCTTGATGACGATATTGGGGTGTTCCGCCTCAAATTTGGCGATCCGTGCCTTGTATACATCGTTGTCCACATTGGGCGATGTCCAGGGATGCATCATGTTCAGGGTGACGGTTTCTTCGGTATCCCCGCTTCCGCCGGCACTGTCCGAGCTGTTGCTGTTGCCGCATGCCGCTGTGAACAAGGCCAGCATGCCCGCCATACCAAGCAAAGCCGCTTTTTTTGTCTTTTTCATTGTCACCATAATCAACCCTCTTCCTATATATTAGTGTCTGCTGTTCCCGCATCTCAGATTCCCGTTTGCGCGGTTGCCTGAGCTGTTACATTAATTATAGAAGCTATCGGCTGCCGCCTATATCCCACAAATGTTAGATTATATCCGTTATTCTTCAGCTGATTTGCAAAAAAGAGTGAAAAAACTGTTGAAAACCCTGAAAACAAGTCATGTTATATTACACTAAATGTAATGTAAATAGCAATCCTTCTTCTTAATTTTCTCAGTAAACGCTTCCAATGCAAGGATTAGGCTAACCGCCTGAACACCATCAAGCGGTTAGCGGTTAGCCGTTAGAAGTGTGGTGATTTTGTCGTGGCCTACGGCCTGGTAGGGGTTTCCACTCGCTGTTGTATATGAGTTGAACTGGAGAACCTGAACAAGCTGATGGAACGCAAGGAGGTTCATAGAGAACGGAAGCGAAGCGGAAAAAGTAACCCTAATGGGCTGGAATTCTGGCTTGAACGGGCTTTAGCGGGATTTTGTACACTTCATGGAGGCCCGCTCCCCCCATCCGGCTGATTTCAGCCGGATTAGCTGTACTTTTTCCCACTAGGGATGATCCAGGATCCGAATGCATTGGATTAGTTATACTTTTTTCCCACTAAGGCTGGCTGCCCTTTTTATTATTGTTTCAAGTTCAGCTTTTATAGCCGGATTTTTTGATTTTGCAACCCCCTGTGTGGGGAAAATCCGGCTGCAAAGGCGGCCGCTATCGCTGTTTGGGCTCCCTGTCGGCTCTCCGGCCACTTTTTCACCGCGCTTTTAGGGATTGCAGCTATATATGCATCCCGTTTTAATTCACCTGTTACCGTACCGTCTGCCCCAGCAGATGCTCCAGCATTTCGGAGAGCGGAACCGTTGCCAGCGCGATAGCCGTATCGGTTACGCCATAGTAGATATGCAGAATTCCTTCATCCAGCACACAGCCGGTCGGAAAAATAACATTGGGAATCTGATAGCCGAATTTTTCATAATACGTCTCCGGCTCCATGATAAAGTCCTTCGTTCTGGCGATCACCTTGGACGGGTCCTCCAAATCGAGCAGCATCGCGCCCAGGCGGTACACTGTATCGCTGTCCACGCCGTGGTACAGCAGCAGCCAGCCGTGCTCTGTGCGGATGGGCGGAGTGGAGGCGCCGATCTTTTTACTTTCCCAGCCGTTTTCCGCTTTGGCGAGCAGACTGGGGGCTTCCCAGCTCTTCAGATCCTCCGAATACGAAATCCAAATCGCCGCCTGCTCCGTCCCGTACGCTTCGCCGATATATTCCTCCGGTCTGCGCAGCAGCGCGTATTTGCCGCCGATCTTCTCCGGGAACAGCATATTGTTGCGGTCATTGATCTCAAGCGGTGTTGTAGTGCTTACATATTCCCAGTCCGTCAAATTGCGGGAGGACATCAGAATGGAGCGGGTCAGCCAGTGGCCTTCCTCTTCCCCCCAGCCGCCGGGATATTCAGGTATGGAACGCTCCGGAATGCCGGTTCCGGTCGGGTAATAATTCATCGCACAGGGGCGGAGCGCAAAGCTCATATAAAACAGGTCCCCGATCTTCACTATTCTCGGGTCCTGCACACTCCCGTAGGGAAAGCCGAGCATATCGGGCGTAACCACCGGCTCATCCTTCACATGGGTGAAATGCACACCGTCTTCGCTTTCCAGCAGGCCCAGAAAGTTTTTGCACGGGGTCAGGGAGCCGGCTGTCCGTTCAATCATATAAAATTTCCCGTTATCCTTGATCACCGCCGGATTAAACACAGTCGCCAGCCGCCAGCCGTATTTGCCCGGCACCACGATCGGATTCTCCGGATGTCTGTTGATTTTCATTGCTCTGCCTCCTCAGGTTAGCCTGTACTTTCATTGATTAACCCAATTATAGCCCGCCCCGCAGCGGCAAAATATCCTGCATAGTTTAGAAATCATCCGAATAATAGCGCCAATTTGCCCCGTTAAGCAATAGGCTTCACATGCAGCTGCACAAACCGGCAGAAACGGGGCATCCTTCGGGAAGCATATCCATTCTTATATTCATACAGAAAAGCAGCCCTCCGGCTGCTGGCCGGGCGGCTGCCCTCATCATTCTGCCTATAGCTCCCGTTCTGCTGTGCTTCAGTAATGCAGGTATTGCCTCTCCCATGCATCCTTAACGCTGCAAGTCGCCGCCGGGATTCATCAGCATCCGGAAAATATCCTGCTCGGAGGACATCGGTGTGTCCCCCACCACTGTATGCGCCAGGACACCGGCAGCGGCGGCGAAGGAAACGGTATGCTGCGGATCAAAACCCTCCAGCTCGCCGTGAATAATCCCGCTGGTGAAGGCATCCCCGGCTCCTACCCTGTCCAGGACCGCAAAGGTCAGGCGGTCCGAGAAGGAGAAGCTGCCTGCCTTGAAGATATACCCGCGCAGGGAGTGGCGGTTGTCCCCGTGAACCGTCCGCTGCGTTCCGGCGACCGTACAGAGACTATAGCGGGAAGCCACCGCAGGAATCAGCTCCTGCAGCTGCTCCTCCCGTTCCCCGCTTGCGGCATCCATGCCGAGGATGAACATGGCATCCTTCTCGTTCATAAGCACGATGTCAGCCAGCTGCAGCATCTCTTCATAATGCGGCTTCGCCAGCTCATAGCCGCCTTCCCCCCAGAGGGAAGGGCGGTAATTGCAGTCAAAGACCACGAGGCCTCCCCGGCGCTTGACCGCCTCGGCATAGCTTTTCATGGCCGCTCTGACACCGTCATTCATCGCCAGTGCAATGCCGCAGAAATGGGCGGCATCCGCCTTGCCCGCAAGCTCGGCAAACGGATAGGCACCCTGCGGAGCCGTATTGAAGCTGCTCTCCGCACGGTTCGTGTAGGTCACTCTGCCGGGTCTTGCCCCGAACCCGTCCTCCAGAAAATACATCCCGACATACTGTCCGCCGCGCTCAATATAACCGGAATTAATACCCAGCTTGCGCAGGCCGGCGATTGCGGCATCTCCCAGCGGCCCCTCGGGCAGCCTGGTCACCAGACTGCCCTGATGCCCGTACCGGGTCAGGGCGGACAGCACATTCACACCGCTTCCGGAGAAGGAGTATTTCAGCGTGCCGGCCTGCGCCAGCAGCTCATGTCCGGGAACCTGCAGCCGCATCATCACTTCGCCGAAGGCAGCGATTTGCTTAGACATAGCTGTCCGCCAGCCTTGTCATGATCCGGTACAGCTCCCGCACATCGGCAGGCCGCGTGAGTCCTGTATCCCGGTCAATAATGGATGTGTAGACATGGGGAATGACCTGGGGGACCCCCGCACCGAGCGCAATAGACAGGATAGCCCCGAAGTTATCCGGGTCAATGCCTCCTGTCGGCTCCAGTGCAAAGCTCTCCTCCGCGCAGGCTTCAGCCACCGCGCGCAGTTCCGCTTCCCTGCTCAGGCCCTGCATCGGGAAATACTTCAGCGCATTGCCGCCCATATCCCGGACCAGGGCGATTGCCGCCTTAACCGGAACAACCGCCCGCTGCGCCCCTGCCGCACTGGCCGGTCCTGTTGAGATATTCACATAGCCGGGCTGCCCTGCCGGGGAGACCAGGCTGTTGATCCAGCTGTCCTTCCCGCCCAGATTGGCGCGGGTGGCACCGACCGCGGGAAACACCTGATTGATGTGGCTTCCGCCATAGTGTCTGGCGATTTCCGCCACCACCGCAGCCTGGCGGTTGTCCCCGGCTCCCAGCCCGATGGATACCGCGCCGTCAATTTCCCGGCCGCAGGCTTCCATGGCCGCCACCGCTTCCTCCACCGTGGCGTAATCCTTGGAGAGCACGCCAACCAGCACATGCCCCCCGGCAGCCTCAAAGACCTCTTTGGCGTTCCCGATATCCCGGGCCAGTACATTCAGGGCGACACGGCCCTTGTAGAACCGTTTTGCAATATCAGACATTTGCTTCTCCTCCTGTCAATTGGCGTATTCTCGCCGCAATGATGTGAATGTCATCGCCCGTCAGCGGGCGCGGATCAATATCCAAATAACCTTGTCTTACGCCATAATCACGGGTATAAATGGCTATCTCGCCCTGCCGCAGCCCATCGGACAGCTCCTGCGCGGAAATTCCGGCCAGCGTCCGGTCCACCTGGATTCTTCCCCGGAAGATCGCCCGTCCCGCTTCATCCTGCTGGACCGATACCTGAATGCCGGGAAGCCCGTTCAGGGCCAGCAGGGTCTGCAGGGCGGCTTTTTCCTCCTGGCTGCGATCCCGTTTGACCGCATACTCATCCAGTGCCTGCAGCAGTCCGAACGTCGTTTCCTTGCCGACCTTCATACTGCGTCCGATGCCGTGAAGCTGCACCTTCAGCCACTCTATGTAGGTGCGCTTGCCCGCGACAATGCCGGAGGTCGGCCCTTCGATGGCTTTTGAACCGCTGTAAATGGCCAAATCGGACACCTGCACATACTTCTGCAGATTCTCTTCCGCCGCAGCATCCACTATCAGCGGAATGCCTGCCGCCTGGGCGGCCTCCCAGGCCTCTTCGACAGAAATCATATTCTTCTGCACGGCATGATGGGATTTCACATACAGAATGGCAGCCGTCCGGTCCGACACCGCAGCCCTGATATGCTCAGCCCGGCCTTCATTGGCATAACCGGCTTCCAGCAGTTCGCCCCCGCCCAGATAGATCATGGTTTCAACAGGCGCACCATACTGCACATTATGCCCCTTCAGCATAATAATCTCGTTCCTGTACAGCTTCTCCTGATGCAGGCGGAGGCTTGCGCGCTGCTCGCCGCGCGTCACAACCGCCGCTACCGCGAGCGCAATTCCGCTGGAGGCCGAATTGACAATTACCGCAGCTTCGGAGCCGATATGGCGTGCCGCATAATCCCCCGCCTTGTCCACCAGCTCGGCAATCTCCACATAGCGCTGCCCGCCCTGCTTCATCGCATCCATCACGGTATCCGCAGGGGCCGACACCCCGAGGATGCTCATGCGGCCGCTGGCATTAATGACCCGCTTCAGGCCGTATTTCGCATTCAATGAATCTGCCATCAACGAACACTCCCATCGCTTCAATAGTTTGCCGGCATTCCCGGCGGCTGCCCTCTGAATCCACCAGTTCAACCGTCTGGTCCTTCACACGGAATAACGTCAGATTCGCCTCGCCCCCGGTGCGGATTTCGCCCAGCTCCGGTCTGCCCAGCCAGTCTGCCGCACGTTCCGTCACCCAGCCCACCGTTTCCTCAAGAGAGTAGCCGAGCGCAAGAAATTTATTCAGCACATTCGCCAGGCTGAACACCGGACCGTTCAGGCGGTTGCCGCGGTAAATGTCGCTGCTGACGGTATCCGGCCGGATGCCGCTGCGCTTGGCCGCTTCCGCCACCGCGAAGGAAAAGCTGGCCGTCCCGTGGCCGACATCCAGGTGCACTCCGCGTAAGGCCGCTTCCTGCAAGACCTCTAGCGGCTGGCCTGCACGGTCGAACAGATTATTGCTTTTGCCGTTCAGATAATGGGTAATGATGTCCCGCCGGCGCAAGAGCGGAAGCACCTCACGGATATCCGGCGGACCCGAGCCGATGTGCACCATCAGCGGCAGGCCGGTTTCCTCCGATAGCCGCACAGCTATATGAAGCGGCTCAATGCCGCTCTCCTTCACCACGCTCCGGCTGATTCTCGCCTTCAGCCCTACGATGAATTCCGGATGCTTCGAGACAGCCAGCAGCACCCTTGCCCGGTTAATCCACTCCATATCGGACAGCTCATCAATCCGCTGCAGCCCGATATGCGAAATGTTGAGGAAGGCCAGCAGCCGGGTAGCTGCCCGCCGGCCCGATTCCGCAAGCTCCGTGATCCGGTCAGCCCCGCAGCTCCCGGCATCGACTATGGTCGCCACTCCCTGCTTCACGCCAATCTCATCGATCTCATCCCCGTAGGGCTCAAAAGCAGGAAAGGCATGCACATGCATATCGATCCAGCCGCTGGAGACATAGGAGTTTCCCATACCCTGCCGCCTGCTGCAGCTGCCGTGCCTGCAGGTGCCGTGCCTGCAGGTGCCATCTCCGCGATCCTGCCGTTCTCCACAACAATGTCCACTTCTTCGCCGTTCATCCGCCTCACCCGGCGGAGCAGCAATCGTCCTGTCATCGTCTTCATCACCTTTCGGTCCTGCTGTTTATGCCGCTCAGCGTATAAATTAATCATAGCCCGCCCCCGCTGAAAGAAATATCCCATAAAATTGCGATTATATCGTCAGAATCCAGATCATTAAAATTCGCTGAAATTGCAAAAAACCAACCTGGCGGACGAATCCTTTCCTCGCTTGGAGCTGCACCTGGCGGTGCTAAGGGTTGTACATTCCCTCCTTCTGCTATACAGCCGCTTCCGCCGAATTCCAAGGTGCTTTTGCCTCACTCCCCTATGCAGCCCGCTTTCCGCTGACTTCCAAGGTGCTTTTGCCTCTCGCTTCCGTATGCTGCCCATCTTCCGCTGATGTATAAAGATACTTTTCCACAAGGCGCAGCCTGGGGATTTCTCCACTCATTGCCTGCCGGCTGCGAGACGACTTGGTTATTCCCCGACCAGAGTCTCGGCAGCGGCTGGTTGAGCCTGGCTTGGCTAGTCACGCAATCAAGTGGAAACGGCTTCGCCGTCCTTATAAGGACGGTATCCGTTTCAGCGAGAAAGATAAGGTTAATTTATAGCGTGAAACATATAAATTCTTATCTTTTCAGAAAAACGGCTGCGCCATCCTTCACTGCACAGCGCAACCGTTTGGGCGTTCAGGTTCAAGGCAGCCCGGGATTTCCATTTCCCCCAGCCGGGTGAACCGGTGCTTTCCGCCGTCCCTACAGACCTCCTTGCTGCAACCCGATGGGTAAGCCCAAGTGGAAAAAGTAAACCTAAATCTCCCCGCCTTCCCTCTTCCGCCAGCGTTAGCGGGAAAAAGGATAACTAATCCATCCCTTTATCCCCCTTTCAGGGGAACAGGCCTAAATTAAATGTACTTTTTCCATCTATTCCCTATGGCGCAGGCTTTTCAGTTCATTTAGGTTTACTAATTCCACTTCACTCCATGCCGCTTTATCTTCCTGGCCCGGGCAGCGATCCCGGTTAGCCCCCTATTCAGCGCTTTCACCTGCAAAACATAGAACCCGCAGTTTCAGGAGCAGCATCCCCCTGTTGGGTAAATCGTCCTCCCTGATTATTAAAAAAAGCCCCCATGACCAATGAAGGCCGCGGGAGCTTAGCTTATAATTGCAGTTTGATTTTTTCATTTACCGGTTTAACGTCAATGCACGACCGTAGCTGCCGGAAGCTCGGCTTCCAGGGGCAATTCTTCTTCCCGCTTCCGCTCACGCGGCTTCACTTGCTTCTGCGGGCGCTGCTGATTCATCCGGTCAAGCAGCTGGGAAACGGGCATCAGCATCATTTTGGGAACCAGCACCTCGCTCCGTTCCTTCAGCCTTGCACCGCCTGCCGGATGGATGACACTCAGCAGAATACTGAGGTAAAACTTCGTCGACCGGGCGAACCAGCCCTTCGGCAGATCAAGCACCATGAACCCGAATTTCTCCGGCCCGCGGTTGATCATGCTGACGCCGTACAGCGCCTTGGCCTCGGCAAGATCCACATCTCCGGCAATCCGCTGGGCAAGCACCGGCATATCCTTCTCCATGCGGCGGATCATGCGGATCGCCAGCTGAGCCGAGGACCGGGAATGGATGCCAAGCTCGAACAGCTGCCGGTTGTCGATATGCAGCTCAATCACCTTGTCGCCTTTGCTTAATCGGTCCCCGCCTTCCATCATTACCGGTTCGCCCTGATATTTGCGTATGCGGTAATGGAGAAACGGATCTGCCGGTGAGATGGTCTTGAGCCGGAACAGCAGCTGGAAGACCTGTTCCCAGGCCAGCCACAGGCCTACAATCAGACGCTTGGCAAATGACAGCTTTTGAATCGGAGAATTCTGCATCTGCCTGATCATCTCGTCAACCCGGATGCTCCGCAGTCCGCGCCGTTCGGCCTCCTGAAGCATCCGCTCCAGAGCAACCAGCATATGCTCGGGCGCTTTCGGGTCCGCTCCGAGCGTGGTGCCGCAATCATGCAGCAGCAGCACTTCGCCCGGATTCAGCTTGGCAAGCAGCTTCTCCGTCAGCCGGTCTGCGCCAAGCTTTTCTTTCCAGTCACCGAACATCGCCGACCACAATACAATCTGCACTTGGCGGCGTTTGGAGAAGTCAAACAAGTTCACGATTCCCCAGGGCGGACGGTAATACGTGCTCCGTTCGCCTGTGATACTGTAAATAATATCGTCGGTACGCTGTATCTGGCGCTTCACGGTCGGCGGTCGCATCAGCCAGTTCGTCTTGTGCTCGTAATTGTGAATCCCGATCAGATGCCCCTCGTCGTGCATCCGCCTGATAATTTCCGGGTTCTGCTCCGCATGCGAGCCAACGACAAAAAAAGTGGCTTTGGCTCCATAGCGCTTCAGCAAATCCAGCAGAATCGGGGTATAGCGGCGGTCCGGCCCATCGTCAAAGGTCAGCGCGAACTCCGTCCGGCCGTTCCCCCTGCGAAAGACACGATATCCAAATATCCGGCTGATCATTCCAGGGATAAAGGCATAGAAGGATGAAATGTAAAATAGCCAGAGCAGCAAAGTCTGCATGTAAATTCCCCGCTTTTCCAGAGTTGACTTTGGCTCGCTTACGTCTGCAAGCAGATTCTGTGATACGGCCAAGTAGAATGAAATATGCCCCGCGGTTTTTACGCAGGCAGAGTCCCGCGAAAAAACGTTACCCCCTATTTTAACACAGGTATCAAAGAAAAAGACGTTTTTTTGTTAAATTCGTGTAAAATGAACTCAAGCCAAATTTGTAAAATTATCTAAAAAGGAGTCGTTTATATTTATGCTGCCACTGTACAAAAAATATTGGCGCACCTTCTTCGACGTCGGCTTGGTCCTGCTGACTGTGTATCTTGTGATGCTGGCTTTCAGTACGCTGTACCGTCTGGCCGCACCTGTATTCTTATCGTTTTTTGTATTCCTGCTGATCGAGCCGCTGGCCCGGCTTCTGAACCGCCGGGGAATGGCCAAGCCGTTCGCTTCCGCCATTTCGGTAATCCTGTTCCTGATTGTTCTGCTGGGCGTTTTGTTCGGTGCAGGTCTCCTTATTACGATGCAGGCGCTGCAGTTCCAGGATGACCTGCCCAGATATACATATATAGTCCAGCAGCAATTTGCAGAGACAACTGCTTATTTGCAGACCAGAATCGATGCCCTGCCGGCTGGGCTTACAGACAAGATCAACGGTTATTTCGCAGAAGCCACCAATGTGCTTTCCGGCTGGCTGGTGATCTTTCTTAAGTATATGATCGGAGCTCTCGGCTCCTTTTCATCATTTATGGCTAATTTTGGCATTGCGGTTATTCTGGCTTTTTTTCTCAGCATGGAGATCAAGGACTGGCGCAAAATTGCACGCGGCAAAATGCCCAGGACGTTCAGGACCGCATTCGCTTTTTTGCAGGGCAATGTGTTCAAGGCCATCGGCTCCTATCTAAAAGCACAGCTGATTCTGATCAGCATTACCTTCGTGATTGTGCTCATCGGCCTGTTCATTCTGGGCAGCGGAAATGCCATCACGATGGCGCTGGTCTGTGCCGTGTTCGATGTGCTGCCGCTGCTCGGCGTATCGACGATTCTGATTCCCTGGATTGTCTATCTGTTCATTGTCGGGAATACCCCGCTTGCCGTCGGACTGACCGTTCTGCTTGCGGTGGTGCTGATTGTGCGGCAGCTGCTGGAGCCCAAGATTACAGGGAATTCCATCGGCGTATCCTCAGCCTTTCTGATGCTCTCGTTCGTGATTCTGTCCAGCTCCGTCTTCGGCTTCGCCGGCTTGATTCTCTCGCCGGTCCTGCTCATACTGCTCAAGGAGCTGCTTCAGCAGGGCTATCTCCAGCGCTGGATTTTCCTGCCCCAGGAGGAGTTTATTGTGTCGCCGTTTGCTGCATCCGGCGAGCCTTCGGTACCGGGAGGAACAGCGCCTTCAGATGAATTCTCCGATGCTCAGGCACCGGAGGATTCGGACAGCAGCTCAAATATCTGACCGAACAGCCTGGTCGCGGTATGCTTGCTCCCCGGAGCCACATTCTCCACTGCAACAGATACCGCATATCGGGGATGGTCAACCGGTCCATAGCCGATGAACCATTGGTTATTCCGGGGCACGCCCTTCACCAGCGTCTGGGCGGTACCCGACTTGCCTGCCACGGGCCACTTCGCGCCAAGCAGGCTTTTGCCGGTTCCCTCCGTCACAACCTTGCGCAGCAGCGGCAGCAGCACCCGGGCTGTCGCCGGTGAGATTCTGCCCTGCGGAGCCGGGGCCAGATGCCCCGGCAGCTCCTTCAGCGTCTGTCCGTTGGCAAAAGCGACCCGCTGCAGAATACGCGGCGCCCGGACCTCGCCGCCATGCAGCAGCGTGACCAGCAGGTTCGCCGCCTGCAGCGGCGTGACCCTGACATCCCGCTGGCCGATCGCCGTCTGCACCCTGGCTCCGCCGTCATCCGGAAGCAGAGTGCTGAAGATCGTTCCCGGCTGCTCCCCGGACAGCGGCCGCAGCAGCGGCAGGCCAAGCGTGTTCTCCGCTTGCCAGCTGATGCCCCTGCCCAGCCCAAGCGCCAGCGCTGCGGACTGCAGCTGCGCGCCGCTCAGCCGTTCGGCCAGAGTGGCAAATACCGTATTGCAGGACACGGCGAACCCTTGCGCCATCGTAAGGGAGCCGTGTCCAGCGCCTTTCAGGCAGGACAGGCCGTATTTGCCGTAATGGCCGGAGCAGTGGAACTTCTCCTCCGGCGAGGTTACACCGGCCTCCAACGCCGCAGCGGCGGTCACCAGCTTGAAGATTGAACCCGGAACCGCCGCCTGGAGCGCCCGGTTGTTCCACTCCCCTCCCTCAGGCGAAATCTGCCCGGGATTATAGAACGGCAAGGACACCATTGCTTCAATATCCCCGCTTTGGGTGTCCAGAACAACAACCGCCCCCTCCTTGACTCCGGCCTTGACAGCCAGCTTCTCAATGCCTTCCTGAAGCTCCTTGTCAATGGTTGTATACAATGACAGCGGATAATACGGATTCCGCGGCGCCCGGACCTGAATTCCGCTGTCCGGAAGACGTTTGCCGCGCGCATCCACCTGGGCGAACACTTCAGTATGCCCCACACCCTGCAGCAGCGGCTCCAGCGTCTTCTCCAGCCCGTCGGTTCCCGTCAGGGGAATCCGCAGGCCGGTCGGCGATTTCTTCGTCTCCGCCGCCGAGGCCTCCGACAGGTATCCGAGCCACTGGCGGCCGGTCGCCTCCCCTTCATAACGGCGGGCAAAAGGCAGCGCCCGCACACCGTCGATGGCAAGCGCTTCCACCTCCTCTGCCTGTCCCGGCGTCAGCTCCAGCGGATTCCTGCCGCTGCCGGAAGGCCAGAGCAGCGGCTCCTTCAGCCCGCTGCGCCTTGCCTGAAGCTGCTCGTAGGTCACGCCCAGCACAGTGGCAAGACGCTGCAGCTGCGCCTTGCCCGCTGCGCTTCCCTCCTCCGCTTCCGCCGCCTCCTCCTGCGGAAACAACGCCGCCGTCCATACCGTTTCGCCGGCAAGAGGCCGGCCGCTGCGGTCGTACAGGCGGCCCCGCCCGCTGTCCAGCACCATCTCCCGCTCGCTCTGGACCGCAGCCATCTGGGCCATCGAATATTCCGCTCCCGGCACCTTGCGGTCCTTCAGCACCAGCTGCACCCATGCCAGCCTGACAACCAGCAGCGCCACCAGCACGCACAGGATAAGCGAGCCCCGAAATATACGTCTATGGTTAAGCTTGTGCAAAGCCATTCCTCCTGAAGTTTGGGATCATGGATTTATTATGCCCAGCTTGCGGATTTATTACCTCCGTCCAGCCGGACAGTTCAAGCTATCCCGCATAGCCCGCCATGCAAAATAACCCCACAAAGCGGGGCTTGGCTTCGATGATGACTCAGGTACTTTGCGGGGACCCCAATACATATAAATTCTTATCTTTCAAGCAGAAGCGGCTACGCCGTCCTTAAAGGAAGCATCGATACTATGTAACGCTTTCAGGTATGCGTTACAGCGAGAAATATAAGGATGATTTGTGATGTGAAACAATATATTCCTTATCTTTCAAAAGCAAACCAGCCGCTCCTTCCTAAGGAAAGAAACGGCTGGATTATGTTTTTTGGATGGAATTATACGCTGAACTTCGAGAGTCTTTCCTTCAGCATGACGGATGCATGCTCCAGCTTGCCGGAGAGGTCCACGAGATATTCGCTGACATTTTGCTGCTCTCCGCTGAGGGAGGCCACTTCCTGTGAAGCTGCCGAGGATTGCTCGGCAAAGGAGCTGACGTTGTTTATCGCATCCGCCAGCACATGCTGGGATTGGCTCAGCCCGTCAATTGAGGCTCCCACGGAATCCAGGCGGGTAATGAAGTGGTTCATCTGGCCCTGAACGGTTACAAAGATATCGCTCGTATTCTGCACTGAAGCGATCTGCTCGCCGAACAGCGGCGCCACCTCAGACAATGCAGCAACAGTCTCATGCATATCCGTCATAATCCGGCCGGTAATTTCCGCCACCATGGCAATCGAGCGTTTGGACTGCTCGGACAGCTGGCGGATTTCACCGGCCACAACCGTGAAGCCTCTGCCCGCTTCACCTGCGCGCGCCGCTTCAATCGAGGCGTTCAGCGACAGGATATTGGTCTGCTGCGTAATGCTCTGCATAACCTCCAGTACTTTGATTACCGAAGAAGCCGTATCTTTCAGTTCGTTGACCTTCATCACGAGGTTATCGGTCATACCGCCTGTCTTATGCGTTCTGTCCAGCAGCTCCTGCAGCTTCACGACGCCTTCCCGGCTGGATTGTCCCACACCATGCGCCGTGCGCTCCATCTCATGGGCAGCGGAGATCACCATGTCCATCCGCTCGGAAATCTGCGCGGTCATCTCGCTGCCGCGATCCGCCTCCAGCGCAAGACTTCCCGCACCTCCGGCAATCTCCTCGGTTGCGGCAGCAATATCCTTCGCCGAAGCAGCCGTTTTGCGTGAAGCGCTGCCGAGTGCATCCGCTGTTTCCAATACTTCCCGCGCCGTCTCATTGGTATGAACCACCAGCTCCGTGATCCGCTCCATCATCAGGTTGAAGGAGGCGGACAGCTGGCCGATTTCATCGCTTGATGCCACCTTCGTCCGCACCCGCAGATCGCCTTCCGCTCCCTTGAACATCAGGTCTTTGAGCTTGGACAGCGGACGGGATACCATTCGTACCATCCACAATCCGATCAGAACCGCAAGGACGGCAGCGGCAGCGACAGCTATGTAAGTCGTGCTTAGAATGCGGTGTGCATCCTTTACCAGATTCTCCGAAGGCACAACCCCCAGCACTCTCCAGCCTGAGCTCTGCAAGGTGCCGTATACCGCGAGAATGGATTTGCCTTTCTCATCTTTGGTTGGCAAAGAACCCGAGGCCTCGGTCAACCCGTTGAACAGAGTTCCGCCCAAGCGCAGATATGAATCCGCCTGCAGCCGGGAGGAGGCAATCAGCTCGTCTCTGCCCGTCAGAAGCTCAACGTAGGAATCCATCCCGAGGCTGACCTGGCCCAGGTGGCTCTCCAGTTCTTCCGTGCCGATATCGCAGACAGCGATATAGCCTGTCCCCCCGGAATCATCCGTCATGGATTTGGCTAAACGGAACACGCCTGAAGTATCCCCCTCCTTCAAGCCTTGCGTAATCCACAAGCTCTGCGGCTTCTCCTCCAGCTGCTTGAACCACGAAGACTCCCTGATCCCTTCCATAAAAACGCTATCTTTTGTTCCCGTAGCAGAGACAGGGAGTTCTTCATTCAGCGGGACCAGATATACGCCCTGCACTCCCTTGACGGAGGCGAGCCACCGGTCCAATTCACTGTTGATCACTTCCGTCTGCGTCTGACGCTCAGCGCTGCTGGCTGCGGGAATGCTTCCCTGACTGACTGCTGCCTGAATATCCCTGTTGTAAAACAGCTGACCCAGGCTGTCTTCAAAACTCAGCAGAATAACGTCCAGCTTCTCTGCGGTTTGTTCGACCGTCTGCTGATTGGATGACAAAGCGTTGTTCTCAATGGTTTGCCTGGCGACGGAGTACGAGGTATACCCAAGGGACAGTACAATCCCCATCGTCGCGATAAAAAACACAAGAAAGAGCCGTACCCCGAGCGACTTGGAGGGGTACAGCCGGGTAAGAAACGTTCTCTTGCCTGCTGCTGGTCTGCTCAAAAAAATCACCGCCGGATCTACAATATTCTTGAACGGCTTCCCGTTGCAAGGTCATGAACATCTGTAGCATCCTATCTCATATAACCGAAAAGATATGGAAGACACTCATCACCATATCCATGATATACCATTAGTTCTTTTGTCGCTGTGATTTTGTTGTATACAGCGAATGGTGTCGAAGGCGGACCCGTCGTATCTGCCAGTCCGGTCACCGGCAGCACTGTGGCCTTGAAATAACCTCACAAAGCGGGGCCTTGGCTTCGATGATGACTCAGGTACTTTGCGGGGACCCCAAAACATATAAATTCTTTTCTAAAAAATGCGCGCCCCATCTTTCGCCGGATTGCGTTTGATTTTTCTGGTTGTCACTGTGCCATTAGAAGGGATTGTCATTTACTGCCGGTCTATTTAGAGTCTCCGATGGCCGTGCCCATTTTCCGCTTGAAATCATCTCCAAAAAGGGTTATAACTTAACTGTATATTGTTATTATTTAATAACAAAATAACAATAACAATATAACTAAATAACAAAATATTTCCGATCCCTTATTCTACTATTTTGACAAAGCGAGGTTGTTGAGATGTCACTGCAGAATGAATATGTCGGAGGCGTTACCTGGGGATTCATGGGCAGACGCGGAACCTGGGCAAATGAACATGCTCACGCTTCAATGGAGCTGATGAAAACGGTCACCGGGGCAAACTGGACAGCGATTGCATTCAGTGCGGTTCAGGCCGCTCCGCAATCTACGGAAATTCCTTACCGGGAGAAGCCAACGGTTACCGACGGCGAGGTTCTATGGGCAATCCGCACCGCAAAGTCCCTCGGACTCAAGGTATGCCTGAAGCCGATTGTGAATTGTGCAGACGGCACCTGGCGGGCGCATATTAACTTCTTCGACAAGGATGTCCCATGCGAGCCCAAATGGTCGGATTGGTTCCGCTCCTACACTGCCTTTATTCTGCATTATGCCGCGATTGCCGAAGAAAGCGGCTGCGAAATGTTCTGCATCGGCTGCGAGCTGGTCATGGCGGACAGACGCGCAGCGGAGTGGCGGGCATTGATTGCAGAAGTCCGCAAGGTGTACAGCGGAATCCTTACCTATAATTGCGACAAGTATCAAGAGGACAATGTGACCTGGTGGGATGCCCTTGATGTTATTTCCTCCAGCGGCTATTACCCTGAGCAGGACTGGGAAGCCCAGCTTGACCGGATCGAAGCCGTGGTGAAGCGCTCCGGCAAGCCCTTCTTCTTCATGGAAGCAGGCTGTCCGAGCCGCACCGGCAGCGCAGCCATCCCGAACGACTGGTCCCTGAAGGGCGAGCCGAGCGAGGAGGAGCAAAAGCGCTTTTACGAGGCGATGTTCACCAGCTGCGAAGGCCGGGAATGGGTCCGGGGCTTCATGCTCTGGGATTGGCCGGCACAGCTCTACCCGCTGGAAACAGCGGCAGAGAATGACGACTACTGCATGTACGGCAAATCAGCCGCAGGCGTCATTCACGAGTACTACAGCTCCAGGACCAATAAACCTTATTAAGGAGTGGACAGAACAAAATGGGCATTTCAACTGAAGGATGGCTTACACGTATTGAGGATGAGCTGAAGGACAACATTCTGGGCTTTTGGATGGAACACACACTGGATAAGGCGAATGGCGGCTTTGTCGGCGAGATCGATAACCGGATGAATGTTGTAGCAGGCGCGGAGAAAAGCCTCGTCCTGAATGCGCGGATTCTCTGGACATTTGCGAGCGCTTACCGGATCTATGGAACCGCAGAATATTTAGCTATGGCTGAACGGGCCTACGACTACCTGACCCGGTATTTTACCGATGAAGAATACGGGGGCTTCTTCTGGATGGTGGATGAGCACGGGGTTCCTTCACAGCCCAAAAAACAAATCTACGGCCTGGCTTTTGCCATCTATGCGCTGGCTGAATTCCATCATGCTACCGGGCGCAGCGATGCCCTCCGGCAAGCCATTGATCTGTTCCGTGCCGTAGAGAAATACGGATATGATCCCTTGAATAAGGGCTACATCGAAGCCTTGTCGCGTGAATGGCAGATGACGGATAACTTAAGCCTCAGCTCCAAGGATATGAATGAGAAGAAGTCCATGAACACTCATTTGCATGTGCTGGAAGGCTACACCGGCCTGTACCGGGTATGGAAGTCGGATGAGCTGGGAGCCAGTCTGGCCGAGCTGATTGAAACGATGCTGGAACATATCGTGGATGCGGACGGCAGGCATTTCCACCTGTTCCTGGACGACGAGTGGCATGTGAAATCGGAGAGCATCTCGTTTGGACATGACATCGAAGGCAGCTGGCTGCTGGTTGAAGCCGCAGAGGTGCTTGGAGACGAAGCGCTGCTTCAGCGCGTACGCAAGGTAGCCCTGTCCATGGCCGAAGCCGTACTGGCTGAGGGCATGGATGAGGACGGCGGAATCTGGAACGAAGCGGACCTTAGCGGTTTCATCGACAAGTCCCATGAGTCCAGAGACTGGTGGCCGCAGGCTGAAGCCATGGTCGGCTTCTACAATGCGTATCAGCTGACCGGTGATCCGCGCTTCCTGCAAGCTGCTGAGAACTCTTGGACATTTACAGACAAATATATTATTGACCATAAGCTGGGCGAATGGTATTGGGGTGTTGATGAAGCCCTGCAGCCGCTGGCCCGCGCACCGAAGGTCAGCGCATGGAAATGCCCTTATCACAACAGCAGAGCCTGTTTTGAAATGATCGGGCGGCTTGCCGCTACTTCCCCAATAAAGGAGAGCAAATAATGACTGCATTATTTCAAGAACGCAAGCAGCAGCTGACTGAACGCTATGAAGCTCTGATTGGCCGCAAAAATGAGAAGATGCCTTACGGCAACGGAATCTATGACCGTTACCTGTATCCGCTGCTCACCGCCGGGCACGCACCGCTGATCTGGCGTTACGATTTCAATCCTGAGACCAATCCTTACTTCGCGGAAAGGATCGGGGTTAACGGCATCTTTAACCCCGGTGCAATCGAGCTGGACGGCAAATTCTATATTGTTGCCCGCGTAGAAGGCAATGACCGCAAATCCTTCTTCGCGGTTGCCGAGAGCAGCAGCGGTGTGGACGGTTTCCGCTTTTGGGATCACCCTGTGGTGCTTCCTGAAACCGGGGACCCGGACATCAACGTCTATGACATGCGCCTCGTGAAGCATGCGGATGGCTGGATCTACGGCCTGTTCTGCACCGAACGCAAAGACCCGGACGCCGCCCATGGCGATCTGTCCAGCGCGGTTGCCCAGTGCGGCATTACCCGCACCAGGGATCTTAAGACCTGGGAACGTCTTGCTGACCTGAAGACCGGCTCCGCCCAGCAGCGCAATGTTGTGCTGCATCCCGAGTTTGTAGACGGCAAGTATGCCTTCTACACCCGGCCGCAGGATGGCTTCATCGACGCCGGCTCCGGCGGAGGCATTGGCTGGGGACTGTCTGATACGATCGAAAATGCTGTAATCACCAGCGAATCCATCATGGACCAGCGCTACTACCACACCATCAAAGAAGTGAAGAACGGCCAAGGCCCGGCTCCCGTCAAAACCGCGCGCGGCTGGCTGCACATTGCCCACGGCGTCCGCAACACAGCTGCAGGACTGCGCTATGTGCTGTATGCCTTCCTGTCCGATCTGGAAGAGCCTAGCCGTGTAACGCATGCACCCGGCGGACACTTCATTGCTCCGGATGGCGAAGAGCGTGTCGGCGATGTATCCAACGTTGTATTCTGCAACGGTGTGATTGCACGTGACAACGGAGACATCTACATTTATTACGCCTCCTCCGACACCCGCATCCATGTAGCCACCACGACGGTAGACCGGATGCTGGATTATGTGCTGAACACACCTGAAGACCCGCTTCGCTCCTATGCATGCGTGCAGCAGCGGATTGCCTTGATTGACCGGAACCTGCAGGTGAAGTAGTTAAGGCAGAGAGCAGGCAGAATTGAAAGACCGGCCCTCGTGGATGTTCCCCGGGGGCCGCCTGCCGAAGCGCTAGCTGTATTTCATACAGCTGGAGGAGGCTTTTTATGAGCTGACATCAGGACAATTGTGCTCCGCTTTTAGCAGCAAAACCGGCCTGATCTACTGCAATTTGTGCAGCAGATTGGCTGACAACTGCCCTGTATCCTTATTTTTTGCCTGGCACACTATATAGATTGCGGCCCCGCCACCGAATCCCGGTGGACAATATCGGCGGAGATGAGGATCTTCTCCAGGGGAGCAGACGGATTGCGGATGCGGCCCAGCAGCTTCTCGACGGCGGCCCGGCCCATGGCTTCCTTGGGCACATGCACCGTTGTGAGCGGCGGGACTCCCCGCAGGGCATCTTCGATATTGTCAAAGCCCGTTACCGAAATGTCGGACGGAATGGCCAGCCCTTCTTCCCTCAGCACCTCACAAACCGCGAGCGCCGTGAAATCGTTCGCACAGACGAGTGCGGTCGGCAGCGTCTTGGCTTTTTTATGCCTGGTCATCCAGAGCTTGAACGCATCGCGGAACGTGCCGTCATCCATGCCCTTCAGCAGCAGCATCTCGTCATCGCCGGCAGGAGTCTTCAGATGGTTCTCCTCCAGTGCGCTGCGGAAGCCGATCCAGCGGTCACGGAAGCTGCGGGAGTAGCGGATATTGCCGATAAAATGAAGCAGCGTATGCCCAATGCCAAGCAGATGATTGCTGAGCCGGGACATGGAATCAAGGTTGTTGGCGAATACGGTATCGCTGGGAATCAGCGCATCCTCATGGTCAATCAGCACCATCGGCAGGCCGATGCGGCGCACCTCCAGCAGGAGTGAAGTGGAGATCTGCCCCACCCCCACCAGACCGAGCAGGCCGCCGGGATTGAGAATGTTAACGAAATTGTCGGCACGGTGCTCCGAGACAATGACCATGCCCAGTCCCTCCTGATCGAGAGCGAGTGCGATGCCATCGACGATTTTTCCCCAATACAGGGAATCCTGGGTCTGCGAGCGGATATTTGGCATCAGAACCAGCACCGATTGTTTATTGCGGTCGCTGCCCGCAGCCGGGGAGGGATGTTTAACATTATGCAGATACGCATTTTTCTGTGTAAAATACCCCAGCTGCGACGCGGCCTGGATCACCCGCTCCCGGGTGGTTTCGTTGACGCCGCCTTTGCCGGAGAGCGATTTGGAGACGACAAACTTGGAAACGCCAAGATGGTCGGCGATTTTTTGCATCGTCACTTTTTTGGCCATAGGAATACCTCCATCATTTATCTTGATTGCATGGCAGACGCCTGTGCTCCGCAGAAACCTGCCGGCCTGCGCCCGCCTCCTTCCACTTCCCACGGATCAGATTCTGTTTGATATCGTTTACATAATCCGGCATACAAGACATCCGTTTCATATCTTCGGAATCCGCCCTCTGATCATCAGCCCTGCCCCCTGGTTTAGGCCTACTAACTAACTTTCTTGCATATCATAACAATTACCTAACAAAATTATTATACGTGTTGGTTCACTGATGTACAAGGCAATTGCTTCACCCCATCTGACGGTTCGGCAAGGAAAAAGGCGCCCCGCTGCCAATTGCCGGCTTGCGGGACGCCTTTGAAAAACCATCCAAGCTGTTGCTGCTCTATTTAATCGTAAACAGCGAAAGCTTGTCTTTCAGCTGGGTTGAAGCACCTTCCAGCTTGCCTGACAGCGCCACGAGCTGATCGCTGACATTCTGCTGCTCATTGCTCAGGGAGGCTACTTCTTCGGAAGTGGCCGAGGACTGCTGCGCCACCGCGCTTACATTGCTCATGGCATCCGACAGGATGCCCTGGGACTGGTTCAGGCTGTCAATCGCCCCGGTAACCGACTCCAGGCTGGTAATGAAATCCTCCATTTGTCCCTGTACCGAAACAAAGATATCGCTGGTGCTCTTGACCGAGCTCATCTGCTGCTTGAAGAGCGGCGCAACCTCGGACAATACCGCTACGGTCTCGTTCATTTCCGTAATAATCTTATCGGTGATTCCGGCTACCACGGCAATGGACTCCTTGGATTGGTCAGCCAGCTGCCGGACTTCACCGGCAACAACCATAAATCCGCGCCCGGCTTCGCCCGCTCTTGCCGCCTCTATTGTGGCGTTGAGCGACAGGATGTTCGTCTGCTGCGTGATGTTCTTCATCACATCCAGCACCTTGATAACCGAGGATACCGTCTCTTTCAGATTGTTGACCCGGTCTACCAGCGCAGAGGTCATCTCTCCGGTACGTCCGGTCTGCGTCAGCAGCTCTTCAAGTTGCTTCGCACCTTGGCCGCTGGCTTCACCCACTCCGCGGGCTGCTTCGTCCATCTCGGCATTTGCGGCGATCACGCTTTGCATTTGCGTGCCGATCAGGTCTGTCAGCCCATTGCCGCGTTCGGCCTCCTGAGCCAGACTTCCTGCACCGCCGGCTATCTCTTCGGTAGCCGCAGCAATTTCCTTGGCGGATATTGCCGTCTTGCGGGAAGCATCGCCCAGCTCGCCTGCCGTCTCCAGCACTTCACGTGCGGTATCCGTTGTCTGGGCAACGAGATCGGTGATCTTTTCCATCATCAAATTAAAGGACGCAGATAATTCACCGATCTCATCCTTGGACACATACTCCGTACGTACGCTCAGGTTGCCTTTTGCTCCTTCAACCATGAGATCCTTCAGACGGGCCAGCGGCCGTGCAATCATCCGCACCATCAGGAAGCCGACCAGGACAGCCAGTACAGCTGCCGCCGCAGCGGCCATAAAGGTTGTGAACAGGATTGGAGTAGCGGCCTTCACCAGTTCACCGGTAGGAACGACGCCTGCCAGCTTCCAGTCCGCCTTGGCCATTGGATTATAGACGGCCAGCACACTCTTGCCGTTCGAATCCTTGGCCTCCTCGCTCGCATTGCTGGTCTTGCTGTCTTTAATAAATGTTAGCTCGGACACCTTGCCGTCCTCTTCAGGCGCGGAGGAGGCGACTACCGTCCCGTCCGGTGCAACGAGCTGAATCCGCGAGCCTTCTCCAAGCGTAACACTCTCGAAGGCTTCTTCCAGCAGCGTGTTCTTCAGTTCAAGCAGAACCACATATCCCGAATTGGCGCCCAGGTTCTTAAGCGATCTGACCATCGCGATATTCTTGCCGTTATTCCCTGATACGGATGTCGGGAACCAGTAATTCTGTGCCGATTTCGCTTCCTCGGAATAATAGCCCTGGTAATTTTCGGCATTTGCAACAGCCGTCTTGTACCATTCCTGATCTCTGACGCTGTCCAGCTTCAGTCCGGAGCTCCCGCTTGTAATAAGCTCATACTCCGTGGAAGACGGAATCAGTGTAATGCTGACAATATTAGAGTCTGTGGTCGTCTGGCTGGAAAGCTTCTTGCTGAGCGCATCAGTAGCCACGAACTTATCATAGCTTGACTGTGCAGATACCAGCTCTGTCAGGCTGGACTGTGTTTGCGTATCAAAAAAGAGCTGCATTGCCAGATTCTCATATTGTTTCAACGTAATATCAAGCTTCTCCGAAGTCTGGATAATCGTCTGGCGGTTGGCTTCCGACACATTGTCCTTAATGGTGTTCTTGGCCTTGTTATAGGACAACAGACCCAGAGCCAGCACAACTATCACAATTGACGATAAAAAAATCAAGAACAGCTTGACACCCACCGAGCGTATCGGGTTGACTCTCTTGGCCTGGCGTACCGAACCATTCAGCATTCCCTTAAAAGAAATGCCTGAGCCTATACGTTTCGTCGGAGCGGCTTCCTTGCCTGTTGTCTGTACTGCATCTCCTTGGCCAGCCTCAGAATTCTGGACGTTCGACGGCGGCTTCTTGCCGGTCTTGTTTTTCTTGGTCAATTTCATCCTTCTCTCTTTCTGCTCTTCCTCATTGCTCTCCTGTTTAGGAGCACCCATTGATAATCACCTGCCAGTTAGATTTGTAGACGTATGTAAGCGTTCGCTGATCTTTATATCGGCAGACTGGGTATTTTTACTTAGTTTTCTTTAGAAATTACATAAGATTCTTTATATATTTTAGTCGTTTTCCATTTTATGTAATAATATAAAAAGGAATGCCCCCTCTCGGAGTGCATTCCTGCAAAGTACTAGAAAAACATTATTTTTTCTTCCGCATCATGTCGAAATAAGCAACAGGATGCTCTACCTTCATGCGCACTCGCTGCAGCGGATGCCGGGCAACCTCAAGCGGCCGGCCCTCTTCATCCCACAGCTCGCCTACCGTCTGCTTGAAAAGGGTGTTGTCCGGTCCAAAAAACTCAACTTCCTGCCCCGGCTTGAAGTTATTGCGCTGCTGAATCAATGCGGTTCCGCTGACGGCATCATACTCCAGCACCAGTCCGGCAAAATCATAAGGCGCCGCTTTTTCCTCCGGCTCATAAATATGATCCTCGTGATCCGGCGTGTCATAGAAAAAGCCTGTATTCAGCGGACGGTTCGCCGCCTTCTGCAGCTCCTCCAGCCATTCCGGCTTCAGCTCATACCCTTCCGGGTCCGCCATATACGCATCGATGGCTTTGCGGTAAGCGTTGACGACCGTCGCCACGTAGTGGATTGACTTCATCCGCCCTTCGATCTTGAAGCTGTCAATTCCGGCTTCAATCAGCTCGGGAATGCTCTCCAGCATGCACAAATCCTTGGAGCCCATGGAAAAAGGGTTGTCCTGCGGCTCATGCAGCGGAAGCTGGGTAAGCCCCGGCTGCAAAGGCAGCGGAGACAGCTGCGCCTGGGCCTGATCTTCCTCGGATACCCAGGCGCCTTCAGGCCGGGCATCCTCGAACAGGTCGTATTTCCAGCGGCAGGACTGGCAGCAGCCGCCGCGGTTGGAGTCGCGGTCCGTAAAATGGTTGGACAGCACACAGCGGCCGGAGTAAGAGGAGCACATGGCTCCGTGGATGAAGCTCTCGATCTCAATATCGACATGCTGCTTAATCTCGGCGACTTCCTCCAGGCTCGTCTCACGGCCCAGCACGACACGCGGCAGTCCTTCTTCCTTCCAGAAGGCTACAGCCTGCCAGTTGAGTGTGGACTGCTGTGTGCTCAGATGCACCTCAAGTCCCGGCACCAGCCGGCGCGCGGTATCGACAATGGCAGGGTCGGCCACAATAATAGCCGCGATGCCTGCTTCATATAGGCTGCGCAGGTATTCTTCAATCCCGGCGATATCTTCATTGTGGGCATAAATGTTCGTGGCGACAAATACCTTTGCGCCATATCTTTTGGCAAATTCCACGCCCTCGCGCATCTCCTCGAAGCTGAAATTATCCGCTCCCGAGCGCAGGCCGTATTTCTGTCCTCCGATATATACCGCATCTGCGCCATAGTGCACGGCGAATTTCAATTTCTCCAGATTGCCTGCCGGAGCAAGGAGCTCCGGTTTGTCCAGACGGTAACGCTTGCCCTTATATTGCGGCTTGGTCATGGTTCCCATTGTTGTACTCCCCTCCGTTACTTTATCTTTAGGTTAGACTTTAAGCCCGTTTTAAAAATCAGCAAAGCATTATTTATTATATTTTAATATACCTGTTCCTTATAGAAGAAGCCGAAGGACAGCTCGCGTTCAGGGTCCTGCAGCGCGCGGATGCCATCCATCCAATCCTCCCGGAAGGCGTAGCCCTCCGGATCAGCGGCGTAGAGGTCGATCGCATGGCGGTAAGCCTTCACAACGGCGGTGTTGTAGGCTGCCGGCTTCAGCAGCCCTTCGATTTTCAGGCTGTGCACACCGGCCTTCAGCAGAAAATGCAGATCCTCCAAAATGCAAATATCATCGGAGCTCATAATATGCGTGCCGTTCACGTCCTCGTAAATCGGAAACTTCTCATTGGGGCGCTCGGCTTCGATCAGAAACAGGCCGCGCTCCTTGCCTAAGGTTGCGCCATCGCTTGGGCGGCCCTGGTGGGACATGTAGCTTGCTACCAGCCTGCGCTTGGAGTGATAAATATTGGTCATGCCATGCACCTGCACCTGGGCTTCAATCTCCAGCAGCGGCACCATTCCGGTCATTTCATCCATGTTCAGCTCGCGGGCCAGCACCACCCGCGAAGCGCCCTTGCGCCCCCAGTAATTGGCGGTGGCATAGTTGGTCGAGGTCATCTCCGCATTCCAGTGCAGCCTCAGCCCCGGCGCTTCGGTTTTCGCTGCCGCCAGCACGGCCGGATCGCCGAATTCGATCCCGTCCACGCCCAGTCCGCCAATGGCTTTTATATATGCGGGCAGCCCGTCCAGCAGGCGGTTCGACATCAGGCCGCCGAGGCCCGCATAGACTTTGCAGCCCTTATCGTGAGCCAGCTTGACGGCTTCCGCTGTATCCTCCAGCGAGAAGTGACCCGCCAGACGCATGCCAAAGCGGTCATCCCCAATCAGCAGCGCATCTGCCCCGGCCTCCAGCAGCACAGCCGCTTCATCCAGGGAGGCGGCTGTCGCCAGCAGCTCCGGTTTGTTATTCATGTTGCCCCCTCCTACTTAGCGGTTCTAAACCGCATCACACTCTATTTTAATAGGTTACTGCGAATTTTGTTCACTTTTTTTGATATTGGCTAAATGTTCCTTGTAGGTTTTGCCGAACAAATGGCCCTGCGAGCCGTCTTTCTTGGTCACGTAGAAGTAATAATCCGAAGCTTCCGGCGTAAGCGCGGCCTGGATCGACGCAAGTCCGGGACTGCTGATCGGTCCGGGCGGGAGACCTTCGTTTTTATAGGTATTATAAGGACTGTCCACTTTCAGATCCTTTTCATACAGACGTTCCTTCTGTTTATCGAGCAAATACTGCACTGTCGCATCAATTTCCAGCTTCTGGCCCTTATTCAGCCTGTTATAGATGACTCCGGCCACAACCGGACGTTCACTGTCCACCACCACCTCGCGCTCCACAAGTGAAGCGACGGTCAGCAGCTCATGCAGGGACAGCCCGCGTTCCTTCAGCTTGGCCTGCCAATCCGGGATGCTGTCCAGCTTCCTCTCAAGCTGCTCCACCATCGCTTCAACCACCTGCTCCGGCGTACTCTCCTTCACCAGCTCATACGTCTCCGGGAACAAATAGCCCTCCAGGCGGTGCCGCAGCTTGCTGTCCTCGGGAATGCCCAGCCTGTCCGCCGCTTCAAGCCCTTCCCCCGAGTCAATAATCCCCAGGAAAACCTCGGCCTGCCGATTCCAGGCAGCGGCCAGTTTGTCGGCAACCTGCTTGGCCGTGTACCCCTCGGGAATAGTGAAGACAACAGTCTCCTTCTTCACCACATCGCCCTCATTCAGGCGGGCTATCAACGAATCATAGGTATCGCCCGGGCTGGCGGTATAAGTGCCGGCCTTGAAGCTGGACCCTTCCCGGACCCATTTCAAATAACCCTTAAAAAATAACCCCTTGCGTATAATGCCGTTCTCTTCGAGCAGGTCGGCAATTTCTGCGCTGCCCATGCCCTTCTCTATGGTAAAGGTCACCGGCGGGCCTGCCGGCTCTACCGGCTGCATGCCATTCCAGATGTACCAGGCTCCTCCCCCTCCTGCTGCTGCCAGCAACAGGAGGATAATAAGCACAGTGCGGATTGCGGCTTTCAAATGTCACTCCTCACTTTCCGAATATAAAGTATAAAATTGTATTGTCTTTAATTCAATATATATTTTGCGGACCCAGGGTAAATTTGTTCTATTCCAAGCAAAAAGAGCGCGGAAAAATTCCGCCCTCTTCCGTGCCAAACCCTGATATAAGTACCTAACTGAAGCTTATTCGCTCTCGTCGGCGGGAAAAGTCAGCTCGTCATACAGCTCGGAGACATCTTCCCATTCCTCGTCATCCTCAATGCTCTCCAGTTCCGGAAGCCCGTCGGGAGAAACTGTGATCCGCAGAATCTCCTGTCCGGCGCCTTTCCCGGAACCGGCCAGCACCGCATATGCGCGGTCACCGACTTCAAACTCGGCAATAATATCGTAAACGGAAGATTTGCCCTGCCCGTCTTCCAGTTCTACTGTTTCTCCGAATACTTCTTTGAGCTTTGAAGTCCAAACCGCTTGACCGGCGGAAAAATCAGTCATTCCCCGCTCCTCCGTCCAGCTCGTCTACCAAAGTATTAAAGGTTTCTTCAACAATGGCCCATTCCTCGTCATTCTCGATCATAAAGAGCTGAAGATCATCGCCGTCTTCTTCATAACGGAACGCATACACCTCATCGCTCTCTTCATCATCCGAATCGAGTGGAACCACCATCATATACTTGGCATCCGAACCGTCGACTTCAAACTTCATGATGACCTCAAATTCCTCTTCATTACCTTCCTCGTCGGGAATATAGATAATTTCCGGTTCTTCTTCTTGGCCAATCTGCTCATTTGTCATATCCGCGCACCCCTCACCTTTTACTGTTAGCATCCAAAAAATTTTGCAAAATCAGGGCTGCGGCCATTTTGTCCACAATCCCTTTGCGTTTCTTCCGGCTGACGTCCCCTTCAATCAGCATCCGCTCAGCGGATACCGTCGTCAGACGCTCATCCCAAAGGTGTACGGGCAATTCAAGTTGCTCCCGAAGCTGATCGGCAAATTCGATACAAATCTCACCACGGGGTCCTACTGAACCGTTCATATTCTTCGGAAGACCGACAACAATCTCTCCAATTTCATGTTCCTTGACCAGTTCGCGGATACGCTCGAACTCATTCCCGTTTCCGCGCCGCTCAATCGTCTCCAGAGCTTGTGCCGTCCATCCAAAAATATCGCTTGTGGCGACTCCTATTCTGCGGTCGCCGTAGTCCAGACCCAGCTTCTTCATCATTTCGGATGATCCACCCGGTGATTGTCTAGGTAGAACCGGACCAGCTCCTCAATCAGCTCATCACGTTCTTTTCTCCGGACCAAACTTCTCGCATTGTTGTGGCGCGGAATGTAAGCCGGATCTCCAGAAATCAGATACCCTACGATCTGGTTGATGGGATGGTACTCCTTCTCCACCAGCGCATCGTATACTGCCAGCAGTATCTCCTGGGAAGAAGCTTCCTTCTCATCGCCCTTCACATTGAATTTGACCGTTTTGTCCATGGAGTCCATTTGTGACACCTTCCTTCTGCAAAATCACCCGCTTCTCGGGCGGCTTCGCAAAGTTGCTGCTGTACAGCTCACTTGCTGCCCTCATCATAACATATTCATGCCCCAACGAGGAAATCCTGCCACATTGATAACGCTTTTTTTGGAATTTTATCTACAAAAATAGAGGTTTTTTTGGCTTTTAAGCTATTGCAGGCAGACGCGATAAGTGAATATTGGCAAAAATTATACATTTTCCAGCCGCCAGTGAATAAACAGCGGTACCGAGAATTCACTCCCGGTACCGCTGCGGCAGCCCTGCAATTCCGTTTCGTTCTCCGGCTGGCAGCAGCTGCGGAACCCGGCGATTCCCGGTGTTAGCCAGTGCCTTAGGCCAAAGCGGCTACAAGTTCCTCGGCCTTCACAAGCGCTTCGCCCAGCCTGGAAGCGTCCTTGCCTCCGGCTTGCGCCATATCCGGACGTCCGCCGCCGCCGCCGCCGCATACCGCTGCGATTTCCTTCACCAGCTTGCCGGCATGGAAGCCTTTTTTGACCAGCTCCTGCGGTACTGAAACAACAAAATTCACTTTGTCGTCCATGGCAGCACCGAGCACGAGCACAGCATCCGGCAGCTTGGCCTTCAATTCATCGGCAGTGGAGCGCAGCGCGTCCATGCTGCCGGCCTGAACCCGGGCAGCCAGCAGCTGGATGGAGCCGCCTACGGTTTTGGCGCTGCCGGTCAGTTCAGCGGCAAAGGTAGCGCTCAGCCTGGCCTGCAGCGACTCATTCTCGCGGGACAGCTCACGCACCTGGGCATGCAGCGCCTCGATCCGCTTAGGCACATCATTCAGAGAGGATTTCAGCAACCCTGCCGATTGCTTCAGGAGATCCAGCTGGCTCTCGGTGAACTGGTAGGCATAACGTCCGGTTACCGCCTCGATCCGGCGAACCCCGGAGCCGATGCCGCTCTCGCTGACCAGCTTGAACACTCCGATCTGCGAGGTGTTGGCGACATGAATGCCGCCGCAGAGCTCAAGGCTGTAATCGCCGACCTGAACCACGCGGACGATGTTGCCGTATTTTTCGCCGAAGAGCGCCATGGCTCCCATGGCCTTGGCTTCATCAATCGGCTTGTTCTCAATCACTACATCCAGGCCGCGCCAGATTTGCGCATTCACCCGGTGTTCAATGTCGCTCAGCTCTTCCGGCGTAATTGCGCCAAAGTGCGAGAAGTCAAAACGCAGGCGTGCGCCTTCTACTAAAGAGCCGGCTTGATTCACATGGCCGCCCAGCACTTCCTTGAGCGCTTTGTGCAGCAGGTGGGTTGCCGTGTGGTTCTTCACAATGTCTTCGCGCTGCCCGCGGTTCACCTCGGCGCGGACGGTGCCGCCCACTCTCAGCTCTCCGGCTTCGACTGTAACCAGATGTACATGCTGGCCGTGCGGAGCCTTGAAAAGTCCGGTTACCTTGGCTGTGGCCGAGCCGCCGGTCAGAAGGCCGGTGTCGCTGACCTGGCCGCCGCTTTCGGCGTAGAAGGGAGTCGCTTCGAGCAAGACCTGACATTCAGCGCCTTCGCTGACGGCATCTGCCAGCGCGCCGTCAACCACAATTGCAAGTATTTTGGATTCCGTTACGGAGTCATTATATCCAACAAATTCACTTTTAACCGTCAGCTCGGCAAGAGCGCCGCCCTGGACCTTCATGCTGGCGCTGTCCTGGCGGGCCGCTCTGGCGCGGTCGCGCTGTTCCTGCATGGCGGCATCGAAGCCCGCGCGGTCCACCGTGAGGCCTTGCTCCGAGGCGAAATCCTCGGTCAGATCAAACGGGAAGCCGTAAGTGTCATACAGCTTGAAGGCGTCAGCTCCGGCAATGGCGCTGAGGCCGCCGGCCTTGGCTTTGGCGCTGATCTCGCCCAGGATGGCCAGACCGTCGGACAGCGTCTCGTGGAAACGCTCCTCTTCCGTGCGGATGATTTTGGCGATATATTCGCGGTTCTCCACAACGGACGGGTAGTACACGCCCATGATCTCGCCCACCGTCTCCGTGAGGCCGAACAGGAAGGGACGGTCCAGGCCCAGCGTCTTGCCGTAGCGCACAGCGCGGCGGAGCAGACGGCGGATAATATAGCCGCGCCCTTCATTAGAAGGAAGCACGCCATCGCCTACGGCAAACGTAACGGTGCGGATGTGGTCGGCGATCACCTTCAGCGCAATATCCTGCTCCAGGTTATCCTTGTAGGTCACACCCGCAAGCTTCGCGGTCTTCTGGATGATCGGCTGGAACAGATCGGTGTCGAAGTTGGAATCCGCATCCTGCAGAATGGAAGCGAACCGCTCCAGGCCTGCACCGGTATCTATGTTCTTGTTCGGAAGCGGAGTATAGCTGCCGTCCTTGTTGTGGTTGAACTGCGAGAACACGAGGTTCCACACTTCGAGCCAGCGCTCATTCTCCCCGCCCGGATACATTTCCGGATCGGACAGGTCGCTGCCGTAGGCTTCGCCGCGGTCATAGAAAATCTCCGAGCAAGGGCCGCAAGGGCCTTCGCCGATATCCCAGAAATTGTCGTCGCCCAGCTTGATGATGCGCTCTGCCGGCAGTCCGACTTTTTCATTCCAGAGCTTGAAGGCCTCTTCATCCTCGGCGTACACGGTTACGGAAATGCGGTCCGGCTCGAAGCCGATCCATTCCTTGCCTGTCAGGAACTCCCAGGCCCACGTAATCGCTTCTTCCTTGAAGTAGTCCCCGATGGAGAAGTTGCCCAGCATCTCAAAAAAAGTATGGTGGCGGCGCGTCTTGCCCACATTTTCGATATCGTTGGTGCGGATGCATTTCTGCGAATTGGTCAGGCGGGGATTCTCGGGAATCTC
Source organism: Paenibacillus sp. S150 (assembly GCF_019352175.1). Lineage (GTDB taxonomy): Bacteria > Bacillota > Bacilli > Paenibacillales > Paenibacillaceae > Paenibacillus_AQ. The sequence goes on along the minus strand of NZ_JACBYI010000034.1, from coordinate 37,572 downwards.
CCGGCCGTCAAAATACGCCTTCAGCGGCGCCATCCCGGCATTGATCCACAGCAGCGAAGGATCATTATGCGGCACAAGCGATGCGCTTGGCTCGATTCGGTGGCCCTTGCTCTCAAAAAACTGCAGCCATTTGGAACGGATTTCACTTGCCTTCATCATGTACAGCCCCTGTCTCATAATTAATGCGGCACTTTTGCCGGAAAACAAAAATACGCCCCTGAATAAATTCAGGGACGATGATTATCGCGGTACCACCCTGGTTATCGCCATATCCCAGCCTTAAGGAATAAGTGCAGACGATCGCCTTGTCGCGGCTGTTAACGGGCGCCCCCCCGGCGGGATTGTCCCCGCACTCCGAAATCAGCTTTCCGCCGGCCTGTCTTCAAGGTCCTCACAGCCAATTGCGAAGACTATCGCAAAGGAACCTCTTCTCTGATCAAGCCATTCTCCGGCGTACTTCATTTCATCAACATTTTGTCCGATTTGCATTTTAACATTTCAAGTATAGCCAGCGCCCCTGTATCTGTCAATCTCGGGCCGGGAAACGGGCTGAAGCCAGGCGCAAAAAGCTTATTTACAGCGTTTATTTACAGGCGTATAATGTGGATTGTTTACAGCGGTTCTGCGGTTAACACGAGGTGAACCCGTATTTACGAGACGTAGCTCAGCTTGGTAGAGCGCTTGCTTCGGGAGCAAGAGGCCGCAGGTTCAAATCCTGTCGTCTCGATAGTAAAAAAGCCTAGGGCCGACCCGGATGAACATATTTCTTTCAGCAATATTCTCTCATGACTGAATCGAAGGGTTGCTTAATACTCTTCAACCTTTGACTGCCCCCGCCATTCCTGCTACGAAATATCTCTGGAAAAATAAATAGACTACAAGTATCGGAACAATGGATATAAGTACGCCCGCACTCAAAAGCGTATAATCATTCGAATGCTGGCCTTGGAAGGTGAGCAGGCCAGCTGTTACCGGCAGCATGGAATTCTTAGTAATAAAGATTTGCGCGAGCAGAAACTCGTTCCATGTTGATAGAAAGTCCAAGATGATCAGAGTAGCAATGGCGGGCATGGCAATGGGCAATATGATGCGAAAAAACTTCCCCAGCTCGCCGCAGCCATCGATAAATGCCGATTCGTCCAACTCTTTAGGGATGGAACGCAGAAAGCCGCGCAGCACCATAATTCCAAACGGGACTCCAAAGCCAATGTACACTATAAAAATACCGGGGTACGTGTTTGCCAGCTTAAAGTGATTTAACATCATATTCAGCGGCACCAAAGTAGCCTGAAAAGGAACCATCATCCCGATCAGAAAAAAAACGAACAGCGCATTTGCCCATTTAAAGTTCATTCGAGTTAACGCATAGGCAGCGAGTGCCTCAATCAAGATACCAATAGGTACTTTTACCACAGAAATAAACATGCTGTTGCGGATGTATAGGCTCATTTTGTCCCAGGCTGCAGAAAAGTTGCTCCATTTCACGATTTCCGGAAAAGCGTACACCGGATTCTTCACTAAATCTGCGTTTGATTTAAGGGCAGTCAATATGATGAATAGAATGGGAATCAGAAAAATGATTGCCAGAACAATGAGCAGGATATAGTTTGCAGCTTTAGAAAAAGTGGAATATTGTGTTTCTTCCATTGTTACACGCACCTTCTTTCCAGAAAATTAGAGATGAGATTTTTTATTCGTATAGTAAACGTATGGGATAATAATGATCATGGTTATCAAAACAAGCACCCAGGAGATCGCCGAACCGGCGCCGATATTATTGAATTTGAAGGTTTGGTAGTACATCCACGAAGACAACACTTGTGTGCTTTGCGCCGGCCCCCCTGCTGTCATTCCGTAAATAATGTCATACACTTTCATGGCATTAACCAAGGTCGTTGCAAAAACGATCACGAAGGTTTCGCTGAGCAGCGGTATGGTGATATATCGAAAGGATTGGCGGGGCTTTGCGCCGTCAATAATAGCCGCTTCGTAACAATCCCGCGGAATACTTTGGAGTCCGGCAAGAAATAAGACCATGGGCAGCCCGACACCCTGCCAGACGGCTGCTACAAAAACTGCAGCCAATGCTGTTTTAGGGTCTGCCAGCCAAGGATGCGCCAGTTGACTGAGACCTATTTGCTCCAAAATAACATTAAAAAATCCTTTGGTCGGATGATAAAGCCAAGTCCACATCAACGCCACGATGATGCCCGACAAGACATAAGGGAAATAAAAGATACTTCGAAACACCGATCTGCCTTTTAACCTCCGGTTAAGCAATAAAGCAAGCATTAGGCCGATGCCAATAATCACAATTAAGGAACCCGCCATCCACAAAATATTGTTTCGAAGTGCTACCCTAAACACCGCATCTTCTGTCAGCAAATAGGTGTAATTTTTTAGTCCAACAAATTTCTTGTCCGCAGCGATACCATTCCAGCTGTAAAAGCTGAGACGCAGTGTATATAGAGATGGTGCTACTATGACTATAAGGTAAGCCAGCAGCGCCGGGAGCACAAATGTCCACGGCTTCCAGTATTTAATTTTCATACAAAGCCCCCCTGTCTATCCGAACTAGAGAAGAGCGGCCATGAAGGCCGCTCTTCTCTAGCCGGATTGCTCTTGTTTTAATTTCCGCTCTTGTAGGTTTCAACCGCTTTCTGAATTTCCTGTGCAGCCTGCGCAGGAGTCCATTCCCCGAGAACAACAGCATCTTGAGCCTCAAACAGCTTTTGCACAACAGCTTGCGGCAACGCTTGATCCGAGATCAGAAAGCTGCCGTCACCGAGCATCTCGGCCATTTCAGAGGTATGTGGAGACTGTTTCGAGGAAGTGAATTCTTTCAGGGCAGGGGAACCATATTCGTCAATGTATTGGTTGACAATATCAGGACTGGTGATATATTCCCCGAGCTTCACCGCTGCTTCCTGTTCTTTCGCATCCGCACTGCCGTTAATTTGGAACATTTCAGTGAAGCTGGACATCCGCACTTTTGGCTGATCATTCGGGAATTTAAAGACTCCAAAAGTTTCGGGAGCACTGCCCGCAGCGGAAAAATTCAAATCGATCCATGAACCCGTCAATGCATAAGCGCGCTCCTGCTGATATAAAGGTGTCACTGCTTCCAGGGGATCAAGTGTAATAAATCCCTTTTCAAAATAGTCCTTGTCAGCCCATTCCTTCAGCTTCTCGAATGATTTCTCAACGGCAGGATCTGCCCAAGAGGCTTCCAGCGCATTTAGCCTGTCGTGAAGCTCGGGGCCGGCGAAATGCTCTATTAGCTGTTCAGTCCAACGCATAACGTCCCAGCCGCCTTTTCCGCCAACTGCAAACGGGGTAATGCCACTTTCCTTAACCTTCTCCATCTGTTGCTCGAACTCGGCAAATGAAGTCGGAGGGTTCAAATTCAATTTTGCATAAAGCTCTTTGGGATAGAAAATACCAAGCGACGCCACATGGAACGGAACACCGGAGATTTTATCATCATATTTCACCATATCCAGAGCAGCGGAATTATAAATATCTGCCCAATTGTGACTTGCTGCCGTTGCTGTCAGGTCCAGGGTCAATCCGTTTTCAGGGTAGAAGGAGCCCAGAGATCCCCCCCAGGTAAACCACATCGTTGGCAATGTCTTGGAGGAAGCGGCCACTTTAAGGGATTCTTTTAGAGGATCGGTTCCATAAAAAGTAGCCTCGACATGTATTGCCGGATTGTCCTGTTGAAAGGATTCGATAATCGGTGTCAGATATGCCGCTTGGTCATTCAGTATCCAGAGCGAGATGGTGGTTTCTCCGGTGTCCGCAGCTGATGCCGCCTTACCGTCGCCTTCTTCAGAGCCACATGCGGATAGCACAAAAACCAGAACCATTGTAACCGCTAGCAATAATGTAAGACGTTTGTTTCGCATACGTTCATTCCCCCTGTTTATTTTTGAGCAATAATCGCTGTTTGTTTTGCTTGAGTTAAGTTTACCGCGCTCCAGCTTTAGGGAAAACGAGACTGTCATGATATTTCCTACACTATCATGCTGCTTTGTAGAGGGCGAATTCCAGATATCCATACGACTATATTATTTAGCGTTATTTCGTATGTTTTTATGCTCTAGCGGTTGCGGTATTCCAGCGGAGTCATACCCACACGTTCCTTAAAAAGCTTGCCGAAATAATGCGGATTGGTATAACTGAGCATTTCTGAAATCTCATACACCTTTTTGTTGGTTTCCCGCAGCAGCTTCTGGGAGTAACTGATTTTGTTGCGAATAACGTAATCACTGAAGCTTTCGCCGACTTCTTTAAGAAAAATCCGGCTCAGATAACCAGAACTGATCGGAATAGACTCCGCTGCTTTAAGCAATGAGACCTCCTCCAACAGATGCTGGTCCACAAATTCTTTGGCCATCCGAACGTACAAGCTGTCGCTCTGTTGATTAACAGGGAATTTAAGCTCAGCCTCCAGATAAGCCTGAGGAACATCCTGTAGCTTTGTGTAAACGGAACTGCTGGAAAAAATCAGTGAAACATTAAGCAGTTCAAAAATTTTGTTGCGGAGTCTATCCAAATAGTGTTCCCTGTCAGTCGCATCATCTTCTCTATCTTTGGAAGAGGCAGGTGCTAACCAAATAATCTCACGATGGTTGCGATGGAACACCACTCCCCCCCAATCCTTGGCCACATACTCATCAACTAAGTAGCGGATAGATATGAATTTCATATGTCCTGCCTCTCCGTTGTCCAAAATCTGGTCGACCGCATCATCGCGCATGCGAAAAGCGGAAAGCCATAATCCTTTGGCAAAATCATCCTTCAGCAATTCTTTCTCTATCCGCTCATATGGATATGTGTATACATCAAGCAATGAGACCAGCCATTCATTCCGTTCTTTCTCGGTCCAGTGAATGTTCGGTTTGACTGCACTTTTCTCCAGAAGTACAACCGTCTTGCGCAATGTAGTCAAAACCTCTTCTTCGTCCATAGTAGGCTTGTGCAAATAATCAACAACCCCCAGACGAATCGCTTCTTTTACATAATGAAAATTGTCATAGCTGCTTAAAAAAATAATTTGTATATCCGGATATTCTCTCTTGCGAATGTGCCGAACCAACTCAAGTCCGTCCATTCCGGGCATACGAATGTCGATCATGATGATATGAATTTCTTCCATCTCCAGTATTTGCAGCGCTTCCTCTCCGTTGGACGCTTCAGCCTTCCAGCATACTCCGCAGTTCTCCCAATCCACCATATAACGCAGGCCCATTCTTACAATGGATTCGTCTTCCACCACCAGCAGATTCCACATGCTTATTTTCAGCTCCTTTCATCATGCATCTCTTTATAAGGTAAGGTTATTGTTATGGCCGTCCCCTGTTCCAGGCGTTTAGCTGTTAGGCCGTAGTCCTCTCCAAAACGGAGACGGACTCTGTCATTCACGTTGTTGAGTCCAATGCTGGAAGTTCCCGTAAGCCTCCGGTCATCGAGCAACCGCGAAATTTGATCTTCAGATATTCCAATTCCATCGTCACAAACTTCAATTTGCAAGTCCGAATTCTCTCTGACCAGGCAGGCCTTAACTTGAATCCTCAACGTGCGGCTCAAGCCTTTGGAGCCATGAAAGATAGCGTTCTCCAGCACCGGCTGCAGCAGCATAGGGGGGATTTCTGAAGGCAGGAGTTCCTCCGGAACATCCCATGCGATCAGAAAGGTGTTGGTGTAACGAAGATCCATTAGCTGCCCGTAATTCTTGAGCAGCGCAATTTCCTGAGACAAGGGCATGGGATCATCATCCAGCTTCAGGTACGATTGCAGGAGACGATTGAGTGAATGAATCAGCTTTGCTATCTGTTGAGATTGCTGCATAATCGCAATCATCCGGATAGAATTCAGAGTATTGTAGAGAAAATGTGGCTGAATCCTTAAGTGAAGCGCATACAATTCTGCCTTGCGCTTCTGATGTTCTTTCTCTGCAATGGACTGAACCAAGCGCTCGAGGCGTTTAACCATTCTTGAATAGCTTAGATGGAGCTGTCCAATTTCATCTTGACGGCCTGTCAGTTCCAGCACCTCAAATTTCCCCTGCTCCACATTCCTCATAGAGCGAATCAGCCGCAATATCGGGCGGGACAGGTTCCTGGCCAGCAGCCAGGAGACAACAGCTGCCGCAACCATTAGTGTTACGGCAATAATTAATGTGTATCGACGGATCATCCAGCTATCGCGCAAAAGATCATTTTGATTTTTGCCCAAATAAATGCTCCACCCGAGGTATTTGCTTTCTTTAACAACACCCCTATAGGTAATCTTGCCCTCTTTACCTTCACCACCGGTTATCCAAATCCCCATCCGCTCATGCATTGATTTCTCCTTAAGCAACTGGCCTGCAACCTGTTGACTGGATGTGTATATCAGTTGGCCATCCTTGTCTATGACGGTGACCACAGTATCTCCCAGCTGCGAAGACCGGATAATTTCATCAATAAAATCGGGAGAAATATGCAAAGCAATGATTGCAATCGGCCGCATCCGATCATCAAGCAGCATTCTTGCACCTGTTACGGCAGCAAACGACTCTCCTTCAAACTGTCTGATCTCATGCACTCCAGAAACGACAAAACCGCCCTTTCTTAATTGGGCTTCCTTGTACCAGGCTTCACCGGAAGCATTGTAAGCTCTGTTAATGGAAGAAGAGTCGTCCGTCCGGTATCCGCTGATGCTTCCGTTCTCCCCATAGAGAACCATTCCCTTTATAGATGTATTAATGGAGGGGTACGCACTCATGAGGCGGATCAGCTGCTTCTGTGCATTCAGTTCGGCCGAACTCCACTGTTCCTCGGGAACATAGGGCTGGCTAAGAATTTTAAAGGCTTCAGGCATGTAGTATGGCAGGATGCTGAAACGATCAAAATCGCTGATTTGTTTCTCAATAGAAGTGTTTAATTGGCCGGCAATGACTTGCAAATCCTGTTCTGTCTGAGATTTAAGAGTGTCAGCGGATTTTTTGTAAGCAATGGTTCCCAGCAGCTGCACCGGCAGACAGCTGATAAGCAGAAAGGTTATAAAGAGCTTTTGATTAAAAGTGACTTTTCTCCGCCGCATGATATTGCTCCTTTCAGACTGCTTATTGATAATTCAGCTTATCACAGGCAGCTTCTTTCATGAACTGATCAATCTTGGATATAGTAAAAAGGCAGCTGTCCTAAATTGACGACAGCCGCCTTTTTAAACCTATGTCACGTTCCGCAGAATATCTTATTTTCTATTTTGTCATACGTACCGCCATATATGGTTTTGCAGGAAGATCAATCCTGAAGCTGCCTTCATACCTTTCATCCAGTTCTTGAATAGTCATATTCCACGTATCGAGCAATTCGACTTTGTAGGAGATCCCCGGCTTCAAGTTAAAGATGCGGAATTTCGGCTGGTTGAATCCAAAATAAAATAAATAATATTCCTCTTCTACTCCGGCACAAGGAAGGTCCCACTCGGAATTGAGCGGATTAAGCCCCTCAGCAGGTCCTGCTTCCATAATGCTGCGCAAAAAAGCAATTCTTGCCGGACTGCTTCCGTGCAGGTTTCCTCCTTTGGCCCACCACAAAATCTCTTCCGGGTTTAGGTAAGTCTCACCATGGCCGACGTAACCTCCCCTTATCGCGCCTTCCCAAAACCGCCGAACCATCTCTTCTCCGGTAATATTGCCCCACCCTTGATCGATGTCGCCTTCGTAAGCGCATTCATCAATAACAACCGGTTTCTGCCACTGTTCCCGCCATTGATTGGTTGCTTCCGATGTCTTATAAACATCTATCCGTTGGATGCTGCAATGCGTAATCCATGGTTTGTTGAAATCGTAAAAAGACACGCCGTTGTGAATGGAAATTAAATGGTGATAAGGATCATTCTCTGTGACAATTCCGGCAAACCGTTCCCAATCGTCCGGATTTTTGGCCCACATGAAATCATATTCATTGGCAAGCGACCACCATACGTGACGATATGCTGCCAGTCTCGCAACGATGTACCGTAAATAACGATCATCTTCCGATTGGCTCATCTCCGCAAATCCCCATCTGTCATAAGAGTGAAAAAGAATCAGATCGACTTCTATGCCCAGTTCTCCGAGATCGAGTATCCGCTGTTCCAGATGTCTAAAGAACTCAGGATTAAATCGTGCATAATCCCAGCCCTGCTCCAGCGAGCCTTCGAATGGATAATATGGAGGCTCATTGGTGTTGTACAGATACGACTTGGGGAACACACACATTCTAAGCTTATTGAAGGGAGAAGCTGATAATGATTGAAGTGTCTGCTCTTCAAGCTCGTTCCCTTGATGTATCCAGGCATAGCTTGTCGTTCCCACAGGAATATAAGGTGTTCCATCCTCGTATGCAAAATGAAACGTATTCTTTACCCTCACCGGACCATGGTTATTTGGGGGCGGGGGTGTACATTCCACTTGACCTTCTATCCCGTTCAGCGAATGGCTGGAGCTATGGGTTTGAAATGTCCAGATTCCAACTTCAGGAGGCATGAAACGAATACGATATACTCCATCTCCATCATAAAAACCAAGAGGGGTGATCCTGCGGTCACCCTGTACAAATTCGGCGCTTAATGCCACATCTACGTACGGATTTCCGCTGCTGATTGTTTGCAGTTCAATTTCAAACACGCCCCACTTTTCAACAACCGCTGGCGCAGTCAGAACTACACTTCCATACTCCACACAATCACTTACAGGCTTTAAGGGTGTAACCTTCTCTGCCTGAGCTGCCTCTTGTTGAGGAATCATTGAAAGCTCAGCCAAGATACTCTGCAGCTTGCCCTCAGGCCAGGCAAGTGAACGCTGGTTGAACAACACATAACCGGGCAGTGTCATCAGCTTCGATAAGAATAGAAGATGCGGAGCCTCTGCTAATCTTGGAATATTTTTCAGTAAAATACTTCGAGCCTCAGCATTAGCCCATAGCTCGCCAATTTTACTGTTCTCATTAAAAGCCATAAATTTTGCCTCCTATTGTCTGTATTTCTCTTGCCGCTGTTCAAAAAATCGAGCAATTCTACTCTGCATTGTCCTTCGTAACAAGCTTGATTTCCACAGGAATATAGCTTTCCACTGTTTTGCCTTGCAGCACTTCAGCAGCCGTCTGCACCGCCTTCTGGCCAATCAGATCAAACTGCTGGGCAATCGTCGCCGACAATTTACCGGCCTTAATAGCTGTGAACGCATCCTCGCTTCCGTCGAAGCCGATAACTAAGATATCCTTGCCTGAGCTGGCCACTGCTTCTATGGCGCCAAGCGCCATTTCGTCATTCTGCGCGAAGACGGCCTGAATATCCGGGTTGCCCTGCAGCACATTTTCCATTACGTTAAGCCCCTTGGTGCGGTCAAAATCTGCAGCCTGCTTAACTGCCACCTTCAGCTTATTATCGGCAATGGAGTGAAAGCCGGCGCCGCGGTCACGCGCTGCGGACGTGCCGGGAATGCCCTCCAGTTCGGCGACCACCGCACCTTCACCCAGAGTGTCCACAATATACTGCGCCGCCATTGCGCCGCCGGCCACATTGTCTGAGGCAATCAGTGAAGCTGCCGTTCCTTTGTCTGCAGAACGGTCAATCGTAATAACGGGAATACCGATAGAGTTGGCAGTCTGGACAGCTGCAGAAATCGCCGAAGAATCCGCCGGATTAATCAGCAGTGCATCTACCCCCTTCTGCATCAGATCCTCCACGTCATTATTCTGCTTCGCCGAGTCATTCTGGGCATCAACCACGATGACTTCAAATCCTTGCCGCCCAGCTTCCTCCACGACCATATCCTTCAAATATACAAAAAAAGGGTTGTTGAGCGTGGACATGGACAGACCGAGTTTGACATCCTGCAGATTCTGCCTGGTGTTCGCTTTGGCCCATGCCGGCGGGTCCATCGAACAGCCAGCCAGCAGTACGAGAGAAAGTCCGAGCAGGAACAGACGGATTGTTCTTGTATATTGTTTCATGCTTAACCCCCTAAGCCACTTTTTTACGGTCCATCAGCACCGCAATGATAATGACAATCCCTTTGACAACCATTTGGTAGAAGGAAGATACACCGAGCAGATTGAGGCCGTTATTCAACGTACCGATAATCAGCGCGCCGATCAGGGTGCCGATAATCCGCCCCCGCCCGCCGGAGAGACTCGTACCTCCAAGCACAACTGCGGCAATCGCATCCAGCTCATAAGAGGTTCCTGCGGTCGGCTGGGCAGAATCAAGCCGGGATGTCAGTATGGCTCCGGATAGTGCGGCCAGCAGGCCTGCCAGGGAGTATACCATGATTTTGATCCGGTCTACCTTGATCCCCGATACAATCGAGGCCTTTTCATTTCCGCCGATGGCATAGGTTTTACGGCCAAAGGCGGTTTTGTGCAAAATGACCCACAACAGGCCGAACGTAATAGCCATGGTCACAGCCGGAATGGGAATGCCGAGTAAGTATCCTCTGCCGAACAGCTGGAACAGCCTGCTGTCGCCAAGTCCGGTGATCGGATTTCCACCGGTAAAGACCATCGTTAAACCGCGGAATACCGTCATCGTGGCCAAGGTAGCAATAAACGGAGCCATTTTGCCTCTAGTAATCATCAGTCCATTGACTGCACCAAGCACCGCCCCAAGCAGACAGCCGCAAAGGATGGCAAGCAGCGGATTTACTCCAGATGTCAGCAGACTGCCAAGAATCGCACTGGACAGCGCAAGTGTCGAGCCTACGGACAAATCAATTCCGCCCGTAAGGATGACGAAGGTCATGCCAAAGGCAATCAAGGCGTTAATGGCGACCTGACGCAGCAGATTCAGAATGTTAAGCGGTTCCAAAAATGACGTATTCAAAACGGATACGACTACAATAAGGATAATCAGCCCTAGAAATGGCCCTAACTTCTGACCGATGGCATTTATGCTTTTCCGGCTGATCAGCGGTCTGGCCTCACCCGTGGATACTTGCATCTTACAGCCCCCCTGTAGCGAATGTCATTATTTTTTCTTGAGTTGCTTCCTCTGCGCTAAGCTCCCCGGCTATGCTCCCTTCGTGGACCACTACCACCCGGTCGCTCATTCCCAGAACCTCGGGAAGCTCGGAGGATACCATAATAACCGCCACTCCACGATCCGTCAGCTCATTCATCAATTGATAAATCTCCCGTTTGGCGCCAACGTCGACTCCGCGGGTCGGTTCATCCAGAATCAGCAATTTGGGTCCGATGCCCATCCACTTGGCGATTACAACCTTCTGCTGATTGCCTCCGGACAAATTCCGCACCGGAGTAGCGGAAGATTCCGTCTTGATCGACAGGCGCGAGATCAGTTGACCGGCAAAAGATTGCTCGCTTGCTTCATCCATAAGCCCCCGCTTGCTGAAGCTGAACAGGCTGGGCAGCACCATATTGTCCTTCACGGAAAAATCGAGCACAAGCCCTTCATCCTTGCGGTCTTCCGTAATAAAGCCTATGCCGAGTTTTACCGCCTCGAAAGGGTTCCTGATCGTTACCCGCTTGCCGCCCAGGCGTATCTCCCCGGAATCCAGAGGGTCAAGTCCAAACAGACTCCGCATCATTTCTGTCCGTCCTGAACCCATTAGTCCGGAGATGCCGAGGATTTCACCCGAATGTACGGAGAAGCTGACATCCTTGAACACCCCTTTTCTGGAAGCGCATACAACCTCGAACGCTATACCGCCCGATTTGGAGCTTCGCTGAGGGAAGCGGTCCGTCAACTCACGTCCGACCATCTTACGTACAACTTCATCAAAATGAGTCTCCGGAATCAGCCTCGTATCCACAGTGCTGCCGTCCCGCATAATCGTAATCCGGTCGCAGATTTCAAATATTTCTTCCATCCGGTGCGAAATATACACAATTGAGACACCCTGCTGCTTCAGTGAAGTTATCAAACTGAACAAATTGCGGATTTCCCGTTCGGTCAACGCTGCTGTCGGTTCGTCCATAATAATAACCTTGGCCTGTGTCATCATTGCCTTAGTGATTTCAATCATCTGCTGCTGTCCGACAGAACAGCTTCCGACCGTCTGGTCGAGAGGAATCGAGAATGCTAGCCGGGACATCTGTTCCTCTGCCAGCCCACGCATTTTTTTAGCGTGAAGCAGGCCGAATCTGGAGGTATGCTCCCTGCCTATGAACAAATTATCCAGCACCGTCATCTCCGGCCAGACATTCAGCTCCTGATGGATAAAAGCGATGCCATCCCGCTCCGCTTCCTTAGGACTTCCATAGTGTACCTCCCGTCCATCCACCGTAATGCTGCCTTCGTCTTTACTGTGTATACCGGTCAGAATGTTCATCAGCGTGGATTTACCGGCGCCGTTCTCGCCCATCAACGCATGAACCTCGCCTCCGCGAAGCTCGAAGTTCACTCCGGACAAGACCCGGTTGCTGCCGAATGACTTATGAATGTTCTTCATCTCAATTTGCAATCACATTCACCTCTGATTGTACAGAATGTCTGGAGGAGCAGCGGTAACTCCGCTGCCTCCAGTTTCTCCCGGGCACGGCCGGGTAAATGATGGGATGAAGCCTCATGGTGTAAGCTGAGGATTTAACGCTGGGGATGAATCAGCCGGTTGTAGGATGGAATGAACCGCCCTCTGCCAGCCGGTATAATTGTGGTCTCTGATATCGTTATCCATTTGCGGCTCGTAGGATTCGTACATCTTAAATTTGGCGGCGAGTTCTGCAGGATCGGACCAGAAGCCGGTGCCGAGCCCTCCAAGATAGACCGAGCCCATAGCCGACAGCTCGGCACAGGTTGAGCGGACAACGGGACTGCCGAGAATGTCTGCCTGAAAATGCATCAGCCAGCCGTTGGCGGAACCGCCGCCGTCGGTGCGGAGGCCCCGCAGTGTAATTCCCGACTGTCGCTGCATAAACTCCACTGCATCGCGCACCTGATAAGCGATGCTCTCCAGCGCAGCCCGGATCACATGCCCTTTGCGGGTACCCCGGTTCATACCCAGTATGGCAGCTCTAGCATACGGGTCCCAGTATGGTGCGCCTAATCCGACAAACGCAGGCACCAGATACACTCCCTCATTGCTCTCAGTATCCGCCACCAGCTCCTGCATTTCCTCAAAAGTAGAGAACAGGCCCAGATTGTCCCGAGCCCATTTAATACTGTCACCTGTGGTACGAATGACTGCTTCAAGCGCATAGGTCACGGTTCCTCCGGCGCCCCAGGCAATGGCGGTGACCAGTCCATCGCCACCATCAACCGGATGTTCCCCGACATTCATCATCACTGAAGTGCCCGTACCGTATGTTGCTTTGGCCATGCCGGGCTCAAAGCATAGATGGCCGTAGAGCGCGCCCTGTGAATCACCGATCACGCCTGAGATCGGCAGACTCTCGCTGAACAGCCCGCCAGCCTCTGTATAACCGAAAACCTCGTCAGAGGCCTTAACCTCTGGCAACAGTGAGAGCGGAACTCCGAATAATCTGCTAAGCTCTTCATCCCATTCCAGCGACCGGATGTTAAAGAGAGAGGTGCGGCTGGCGTTGCTGTAATCGGTGACATGGTTTAACCCGCCGCTCAGCTTCCAGATGAGCCAGCTGTCGATGGTTCCCGCCAGCAGCCTGCCTTCTGTGAGCAGCTCATCTGCTCCAGCGGCATGATCCAGAATCCATCTGAACTTCGCTGCCGAGAAATAGGGATCGATCATTAAGCCTGTTTTGGCACGGACCATACCCTCGTACCCGGCTGCCTTCAGTCGTTTACAGGATTCCGCTGTCCGCTGGCACTGCCAGACCACAGCATCATATAGAGGCAAGCCGGTGGTCCGGTCCCAGACCAGCGCTGTTTCCCGCTGGTTCGTCAGGGTTAGCACGGCAATCTCCGACGAAGTGATGTCAGCCTGTTTAAGCACAAGCCGTGCCGTGAGCGTCACATTCTCGTAGATCTCCAGCGGGTCATGTTCAACCCAGCCGGGCTGCGGATAATACTGCTTATGCTCCCTGGAGGCGCGCGAGATCACAACGCCCTCATGGTCGACAAGCAATGCCTTGGTACCAGAGGTGCTCTGGTCGATAACCAGAATGTATTTCTTCGTCTGCTCCATCACATCCGCCCTCTACTTCTCGATCATTTCAAGCGCAACCTGCTTGAGATTATCGCTTGTTATACCATAGTGCCGGAAGACCTGTGTGGTTGTGCCGGCAATCGCTGGTTCATCGGGGATGCCGATCACTTTCATCGGAACCGGATGGTTCTGCACTACCACTTCTGCAACTGCTGCTCCAAGTCCGCCATAGATACTGTGCTCTTCGACGGTAATAATTCTTCCTGTCTCTCTCGCGGCGGCAATAATCGCTTCTTCATCCAGCGGTTTAATCGTATGCATATTTACCACCCGGCAGGACACATCCTCTGCAGCCAGCAACTCTGCCGCGTCCATGGCGATCCGCACGGTTTCTCCCGCAGCGATAATGGTTATATCCGTTCCGGGGATCATCGTCACAGCTTTGCCGATTTCAAACACATAATCTGCGGATTCATAGACATCCTCTACCGCATTGCGGCCAATACGCACATATACTCCGCCTTCATGCTTCACCAGTGCTTCCGTCATTTTCTTCGTTTCATGGCGATCGGCGGGCAGCACAACCGCCAGCCCGGGAATGGCACGGGCTACAGCGATATCCTGCACCGAATGGTGTGACATGCCAAGCGCACCATAGCTGACACCGCCGCTGATGCCGATCAACTTCACATTCGTTCTGGAATAAGCGACGTCGACCTTGATTTGTTCGATGCTGCGCATGCTGAGGAAGCAGGCTGGCGAAGTGACGAACGGCTTCTTACCGCTATGGGCAAGCCCGGCAGACATGCCGACGATGTTCTGCTCGGCGATTCCCACCTCAACGAATTGGTCCGGATAGGCGTTCGCAAAGGGAGCCATTGCGGCAGAGCCGCGCGAGTCACTGGCCAGCACCATAATATCCCGGTCATCCTTGGCTTGCTCAAGAAGTGTGTCGCAAATTACCTGACGGTTCGGAATCTTGTTCATGACTGGGACACCTGTCCTTCCTGCTGCAATTCTTCGATTACGGATCTGAGTTCGGCATGGGCAGCAGCAAGCTGCTCGTCGCTTGGTACATGGTGATGCCAGGCCGGTACATTTTCCGCAAACGAAACACCTTTGCCTTTAATGGTATTGGCCATCACAAGAGTTGGCTTGCCTGCAGCCCCGGGTGCGGCATGGAATACCTGTACCAGTTCCTCCATGCTGTTGCCGTTAACAGGAACGACATTCCAGCCGAATGAGGCCCACTTGTCTTCCAGCGGCTCAAGTCCCATCACTTCTTCCGTTGATCCGCTGATCTGCAGCCGGTTGCGGTCAATGATGCCGATCAAATTATCCAGCTTGTAGTGCGCACCGGCCATTGCGGCCTCCCAGTTAGAGCCTTCCGCCTGTTCGCCGTCGCCCATTAGGCAGAAGACTCTGTAAGGAAGTCCGTCACGTTTGGCTGCCAGTGCCATTCCCACGGAGATCGGGAGACCATGGCCCAGCGCTCCGGTGTTCATCTCAATGCCGGGCACCTTATTATTGGGATGGCCGATCAGTCTGGTGCCAAACTGGCTGTAGGTTTCCAGTTCTTCTTTCGGGAAAAAGCCCTTGTCCGCAAGAATGCACCATAGCGATTCCACCGAATGCCCTTTGCTTGCGATGAAGCGGTCACGGTTCTCCCATTTCGGACGGGCAGGATCAATATTCATAATCTCATAATAAAGTGCGGTGAGAATATCCGTATTGCTCAGAGAGCCGCCTGTGTGACCTGTTTTGGCCCGATGAATAATGCTCAGCAAATCCATGCGGATTTGTGCGGCCTTGATCTTCAATTGCCGGGTTTCCATAATATCCTCCTTGTATAGATGTTATAAGATCTTTCCAGCCCAAACTGCGCTATACCAAAATATTCGAAGGCTGCTTCCGCACAAGATCTGAGCCTCTCAGCCAGCGCTGAATCTCCTGTTCGGTCGGATCCACCGGGTCTGGAGCCAGACCGGGAATATAATTGCAGGCCTCGTAAATGGCCGGAATAACATTCGCGTGAATGCCTACGGAGTGGTGGACATAAGGGCCTTTAACCAGCTTTTCTTCCCAAAGCGGCCAATCATTGACTTCTACCCATACGTAGGAGCCACGGGAGTATGGTCCTTCGATGCCGCGCGCCCGCCCCAGAAACATCGAATATTCGCCGTGGTCGCCGTCAAAGCGGGCAATCGTCATGCCGCCGCCCTTGATCTCCCCTTCATGGGTTCCCGGTGCGTGATCATCGAAGAGAAAGTGCTTGCGCAGCTTCGGCTTCTGTTCCACAGAGAGCGACACCGGGAAGTTTCCGCAATGAAACAGCAGCTCACCGTTGTCATTCTCGGGATGCCGCACCGTAATGTCCGCAAAGAAGGTCGGATGCTCATTCATGGCCGCCGCCTGCACCATAATGGAAGTAATCGCACCATGAATATCTGTCTCACAGGTTACCGGGATCTGCTCATCGGTCAGGATGGCATTCGCCAGGCAAGGCATAATCGACAACGCATCCTGCAGTGAAGACCAGCACTGAATGGCAATGGCACTGCTGCCAGTCTCACGGGCAAAAGACTTCATCGCAACCTTCAGCGCCGCAATCCGCTTCACATCGTCTTCTGTTACTTCGCTGTAATCCAGCCGCTCTTTAATGTAATCGATCGTGTCCAACAGCTCGGCGCTGCTGCTGGAGGCAATCTTCTTGGTTCTGAGCTGGATATCGACCAAAGTGATCGGATGAATCTCAATCCCAAACCGCTCCAGAAGCTCGCCTTCATTGCACATCATCGTCCAGAACGAGGCGGGACGCGGGCCAATTTGCAGAATGCGCAGGCTCTTGAACTGACGGACTACATTTGCCGCTGCAACAAAGTTAGTGAAACCCCGTTCAAACACCGGGTCCGTCACCCAGCTGTTCGTTACATAAGTGAAGGGCACATTAAATCTGCGCAGAACCTTCCC
Organism: Paenibacillus sp. S150; assembly: GCF_019352175.1. GTDB lineage: Bacteria > Bacillota > Bacilli > Paenibacillales > Paenibacillaceae > Paenibacillus_AQ. The sequence continues at coordinate 20,546 of NZ_JACBYI010000034.1, read as the reverse complement.
TGTAGCAAAAATGCCGCATTGAGTATCACGCAGGCGCATCCCGTCAGCCAACGGCGCTTCGTCACGGGGCCCCCATAGCAGAGTTGGCTTGCCGAGTTGCTTGGCTACCCGCGCTACCGTATCTTCTGTGCCAAAATTGCAGTGCGGGAAAAAAACCGCATCAACTTCCTCCTCTTTGAATCGTTTGGCAATCAAATCCGCATTAATATGGTCATCATAAAGCAGGCCCTCTTCATTCAGCCCTTCCAAATCCACAATATCAATGTCCATGCCAAAGCTCTCAATCTGCTTGCGAATCTCCACCTTGTACTTAAAAGCATCCTCGGCACTAAACGTAAACCGGCGTGTTGGGGCATATCCCAGCTTCAGCTTTTTCATAATTATTGCTCCTCATAAAAAAATTCAATAAACTAAAAATTAAATTGACTAAACTAATATAAGGTTTTATTGATTTGTCCAGCAGATTATTATCTTCAGCATCATAGTATCACCCTGTATAAAGCGTTGTCAACGATATTTTTAGTTTATTTAACTAAAATAAACTAAATAAATAACCTAAATTAACTTAACTAAATTTCTCGCCTTCTTGCGAATTGCATTAACATGATATAAACTTCAGTTATCTGTTAACCTAATTTGATGGGATCGGAGAATACAATAATGAAAATGGAAGATATCGCAAGATTGGCCAATGTATCAAAAGCTGCTGTCTCTCTAGCCTTCAGCGGCAAACCGGGAATCGGGTCCGAAACGCGGGAACGTATTCTCGAGGTCGCCCGTGAAGTGGGATATAAGCCTAAAAATAGAGCCTCCTCCGCACCTGCCCGCAATGACAAATCTTTGCTGTTTCTTGCCTTTACAAACTCGGGGATTATTCTTGAGGATTATTACCAGCAGCCCTTTTTCAAGGAGCTGATTCATTACATCGGTGAACGCTGCCGCCAAAAGGGCTATACGCTCATCTTTTCAACTGTAGATGTGGAATATTTTGAGAAGGGCATACAAGAGCTTGTGGACGATCAGCGCAGCGACGGTGTTATTGTGCTAGGAACCAATCTGAACCGGGAGCAAATTGCGGAGATTGGACTTAAGTTACCGAATGTGGTGGTGCTTGATACCTGCTATGAAGTACTGCCGATTCAATTTATCCAGATTAACAACGTACTGGGGGCTTATCGTGCAGGTTCCTATCTATGCGATAACGGTCATACATCGATCGGGTATATCGCCTCCACCGTACGGATTCATAACTTTGAGGAACGTGAACGGGGATTTCTTATGGCGCTGAACGAACGGGGAATTGATATACCCGAAGCCTCCCGGCTCTCTGTGGCTCCTACCATACTCGGCTCTCAGGAACCGCTCAAAAATCAGCTGAACGCCTATTTGGGGAGCGGCAGCCAGCTGCCGACAGCCTGGTTCTGCGAATGTGATTATATCGCGATCAGCGCAATGAAGACGATGGCAGAACTCGGCATTCGCGTACCCCAGGACTGCTCCATTATCGGGTTCGATAATATCAGTGAATCAATGATCGTCACCCCCGAGCTGACTACCGTACATGTAGAGAAAGAAACTATGGCTATGCTTGCCGTTGATCTGCTAACTGAAACCCTCGAAGGCGGGGAACATCCGAAGACAAAATATATGGTAGATACAAGATTCGTAGAACGAAACTCCTCTACATTCCTGAAGGCAGAAACAGAGCAGCAAGAATCGATCTTGTCTTAGAGTCAGAGCGATCGAAACGCCCGGACATACTCCCGGTTCAATGTCTTAACTGATTGACGATGCCATTTTGTTTGCCGGCGACGCTTTTAAATTAATTGATGGCAAAGCATATCCTAACAGCCCGCTTTACTGCATGGATGCAGAGAAACAAGAAGAATCCATCAGGAAACTTGCAAAATTAAAAGATGTACATTCGGTATTTACAGCACATGGAGGAAATAGCAGCAATTTTGGTTATGCAATGGCTGAGTGGAGATGAACACTGGCAGCATTGCTTGCGTAAGATAGGATGGCTTTGAACTGCATTTCATTGGGAAAGGTTGAATTACAGTGAAAATTACACATGCAGCCGACTCTGACCTCAATTGGATCATAAACAGGGACCCTCACCTCCGGCAAAAATTGATTTCCGCCAAGATTAAGGGAAAAGAAATCTATCTGCTCCGGAACGGCAGCGAAGAAATCATCGGCTGGCTGCGTTACGGTTACTTTTGGGACAACACTCCCTTTATGAATATGCTTTGGATTGATGAACCGTACCGGAAGCAGGGGATGGGTAAGGAAATCGTCGATTACTGGGAACAGGAAATGAAGCAGCAGGGCTTCGAGCTGGTAATGACCTCAACACAGGCAGACGAAGATGCCCAGCATTTCTACAGAAGACTGGGTTACAAAGATGCGGGCTGCTTAGTCCTTGATGTCCAGCCGCTTGAAATTCTCTTTACGAAAAAACTGGCATAGCGGATGTTCTGCCATATCACGCGCTGCCCGAATGCAGCAGATATAGTTAAACGGCGTAAGCTTTGCGGACAGGGTCCGCAAGGCTTACGCCGTAAATTTTAGCGGCAAAGCGTATCAAATTCCGCTCCGGAATAACGGCTCGTTATTTCATGCCTCCGTGATGCCGCGCAGCGGCAGGGCGGTCTTATATTTCTGCCGCTGCCTTCTATTCGTAGCAGCGCACTTCATACACGGCCGCGGAAGGGTCGCCATTCGTCGCTTCTATCATGATCCGCAGCTTCCCGGTGCGGATCGGGCCTGGAAGAGTATGGCGCACATGCCGCTGGTAATTATCTGCGGCATGAATGACATCCCTCCATTCTCCGCCTGTCCATGACTGGATGCGGTAATCCTTCACGCACTGCGGATCACGGTAGAAGGGACCATAGGCATGGTATTCACGGAACAAATGTCCGGCAAAGGTAATCTCCACGGTGCTTATCTTTTGTTCCGTTTCCCAGGACAGTTGAATCCACTGCGGCAAGGGCTGCGCAGGATCGGATCGCCAGAGGTTGGTATACCGGTAAGGCCTGTTGACGCCGCTCAGAATATTCGCTCCGCCGAACGCCTGTTGCGGCGGAGCGATGCGGTAGCTCATCGTCAGCCCCTTCCCGTAGCGCCGCATTTTACCGCCTCCCATCTCGGAGGCGCTGATATGCCCGGGGATAATCGTGCCTGCCGCATGCCAGATGACATGGGGATTGGCCGCCAGGTCCAGCCGGACATAACTGCCCGGCTTCAGTCTCTTCCCGCCTCCGGCCGGGCGGATCCATTCGATCCATCGCCGTCCTCCCGGGGGAACCGCCAGCGTACAGGAATCCAGCCGCCCGCCCTCCGGTTCCGAGCGGTAGTCCCAGATATGGTCCGCCTGGAGCAGCAGCGCCTCCACCTCCTGCGGCTGATCCGTAATATTGCTCAGGCAGACGGCAAGGCTGTCGATCTGCGGGGATGACACGGCTATCCATTGGCCGCGTCTTCTGACCAGCAGATCCTCCTGTTCACTCCTCTCCCCGCTTTCACTCCATTCCCTCAGCTTCGGCAGGTAATCCCTGCTCTCCGGCCCTGTGCCGTAGACCGATATTTCACTGCTGACAGAGACCTCCGCCTGCCGGGCCAGATCATCCGCATCGCGGTTCTCCGCATTCGGCAGGAAACAGCCGTCGCGCAGCAGCGTCTGCTGCAGTTCCTGCATGGCGCCAGTGGTAACCTCCTTGATGCCGATGCCCTTCCTCAAGGCAATGGCCGCCGCCGTCCCCGCCGCCTGGCCCATCAGCGCACCGGTAGCCATGACCCGTACCGTACCCAGCGCGGCATGCGTCACGCTGACATTGCGCCCCGCCATCATCAGATTATCCACATCCCGGGCAAGCATGATGCGGAAGGGGATGCCGTAAGGGCCGCAGTAGCTTTTGACCGCATATTCAGTGGTCTCGCTGTAGCCTTCGGAGCTGGCATGCTCACTGGTTGCGGCCAGCAGCCCGCCCGGGGTATGCAGGTCAAGGAACCAGCCGCCGTAGGCAATCTCGTCATCGAATACCGTGCGGTTCACCGGGTCATGCTCGGTCATGAAATATTCGCCCATAATGCGGCGGCTCTCCCGCTTGCCCGGCACCTGTCCGATCCAGTCCAGCGCATAGTTCGCCGCAAGCTCCTTCGTCCTGGGATCACGGTTCTTGATCCAGTCCCAGATGCCCAGCGTATGCTTGGTCAGCTCATGCCGGATGTCCTCGGCATCCGCGATAGTATGCCAGGGTACGCCTATCTCGATCCACCAGTATCCGCTGCGGATATCGTAAGGTGCGCGCCCCTGGTCATAGAAATAAGCCGCATCCTCATAGCGGGTCGCCCAATCCGGGGCCGCAAAGGGCACCGGCCGCCCCATATCCTTGGCCTTGAAATGGATGGAGTTGCCCATCGTGTCCCCGCTTGCCCGCTCGGGCGCATGAGGCTCGTTGAACTCTTCCCGGCCCTCAGTGCCCATTCTCCACTCACAGCCGGCAAGATCGGCGATTACGCCGTCTCCGGTGCAATCAATGAACAGCTTGGCCGTTATCTCTATTTCCGTCTCCGCACCCGCTACGCGCGCCATAAGGGCTTGAATGGTTGTGTCGTCCTTCATTACCACCTCATAGACGGAGGTATTCAAATAAAAGGACAAATTCGGGGTGCTTTGGGCCATATCGTACATCGTCATATCCCAGACGCTGTTCGTCCAGCCATTCTCGGTAATCTCTTCATGATTGCGCGCCCGCTCTTCGATAAACAGCTCGGATATGATGCCTGTTTCCTTGGCGTAGGTGTGAAAGGCCGCCGCCCCGTGCAGCGTCACCCGGATCTCCGAGGAGCTGTTGCCCCCGAATACCGGTCTGTCCTGGATCAGGCAGGTGCGCGCCCCGTGCCGGGCCGCCGCAATGGCTGCGCAGAAGCCGGCCATCCCTCCGCCGATAACCGCAAACTCATACAGTTCCGTTTTCCTAATCATCTTCCTGTCGCTCTCCTCTCTGTAGTACAGGCCTCAACCTTTTAGCCCCGTGCTGGCAATGCCCTCGACGAACCAGCGCTGGAAAATGGTAACCACGAGCACAAGCGGCGCCAGCGCCGACACGGAAGCCGCCATAATCAAAGGATAATCCGTACCGTTCTCATCCGTAAACGTAGTCAGTCCGAGCGGTATGGTGAACAAATCGCGGTCCCGCAGCAGAATAAGCGGATTCTCATATTCATTCCAGTGCCAGGTGAACGTCAGAATCAGCAGGGTGACCAGCGCCGGCTTCGTCAGCGGAAGACAGATCTGCCAGAACATTCTCCAGTGGCCGACACCGTCCACCTTGGCCGCTTCCATCAGCTCACCGGGCAGCGTGCCGAAGAATTGCCGCATGATAAAGGTGCCCAGCACGGTGAACATTCCCGGCAGGATAATCGCCAGATGCGTATTGACCATGCCCAGGCTGTCGAACAAAATAAACCGCGGCACAAAGAAAACCTGGGCGGGAATGATCATGGTCGCCAAATACAGGAGAAAGATCGTCTCCTTGCCGCGGAACCGCAGCTTCGCAAAGGCATAACCGGCCATGGAGCTGGTAATCAGCGAGCCCAGCACCTGGAAAAAAGTAATCTTGATCGAGTTCTTGTAATACACGCCGAAGGAAACGGCGCTGCTCCAGACCTTCTCATAATTTCCGGTATTCGGCTTGGCCCGAATCCATTCAATCGGATACCGGAACAACTCCGAGGTATTCTTGAAGGATGCCGAGAGCATCCAGATAAACGGCAGCAGCATCAGAATTCCGATCAGGAGGAATACGGCTGTTATCAGTAATTTTACGGCCAATGTGTAAGTACTGCGCTTGTGCAATTGCTTCACCCTTCCTCCCTAGAATTGGTCCTGCCATTTTTTCTGCGAGCGCCACTGCACCAGAGTCACGATGAAAATAAAGAGGAACAGCAGCCAGGACACCGTTGCCCCGTAGCTCATATTCCGCAGCTCGAAGGCCTGTTCATAGATATACAGCGCAAGAACGCTGGATGAGCGCATCGGTCCGCCGTTTGTCATCACCTGCACAGAGGCAAATACCTGAAAAGAGGAGATAATCAGCGTGACCGCAGTCAAGAAGGTGGTCGGCTTCAGCATCGGCACGGTGATGTGCAGAAAGCTTTTCATCCCGCCGGCTCCGTCGATTTCCGACGCTTCGTACAAGTCCTTCGAGATCCCCTGGATGCCGGCCATATACAGAATCATCGCATAGCCGATGTACGTCCAGACGGTCATGATGATAATCCCCGCCAGCGCCCAATCCGGGCTGGAGAGCCAGCCGGGGGGATTCTCCACGCCAAGCGCCTTCAGCGCCGAGTTGATCGGTCCCTGGGAAGGGTTGTACAATACCCTCCAGACCACGGAAATCGCCACAATGCTGCTCATATACGGCAGAAAGATCATGGTGCGGATCGCTGTCTTCAGGTACACGAATTTGTTCAATATCACGGCCAGCACGAGGCCGATCACCAGCGCAAGAGGCACACTCGTCAGAGAGAACACCACATTATGCAGCAGCGATCTCCAGACTACCGGATCTCCCCCAAGCTTAATGATGTTGCCAAGGCCGGCAAAGCTGAAGCCGCTCATTCCTTTCAGGTAATTCCAGTCCGTAAAAATAAGCACGAAGCTGAACACCATAGGGAAGAGGATGAAGGCGGCAAAGCCCAGCAGGTTGGGAAGAATAAACAAATAACCGGCAATATTCTCCCTCTTTTTTTCGCTCATACACTCAACTCCTTTTATATCTGTATTATAGAGTCGGGGCGCTTCACTCTGAATGTCATAAACTGTGCTTATACCGTGATATTCTCAGCCGCTCAAGCGGCGGTTCAGGCATTGCTCCCACTCCGGCAAGTGGAAACGGCTTCGCCGTCCTGATAAGGCCGGTATCCGTTTCAGCGAGAAAGATAAGGCTAATTTATAGCGTGAAGCATATAATAAATTCTTATCTTTTAAGTAAGACGCCTATCGGCGTCCTATATAAGGATGCTGCCATTTCAGTGGGGAGGAAAAGAATCATTTCGCGCTGATTTTCTCGTCCAGCCGGCTTCGGGCGAAATCAAAGGCACTCCTGCCGCGCAATTCAGCGAGAAATAGAAGGATTATTTAGTGTGCAAGGCATATAAATTTTTATTTAAATGGAAACGGCTTCGCCGTCCCTGACCGGGCAGCGCAGCTGTTTGCATTTCAGGTGTAAGGCTGGCTGCTGAAGCCAGGCGGGAAGCCAAGTGCAAACGGTCACTTCATATTCCCCCAGCCGCTTTTTCGCAAGGGTTAGCGGGAAAAAGGCTCCCTAATCGTTCCATTTCTCCCCCTTGCAGAGGAATACGCCTACATTAAGATGAACTTGAACCATTCATCCAAAGGGCAGCCATTTTAGTGGTAAAAAGGATAACTAATCCACCGCATTCGGATTCCGGATCATCCCTAGTGGGAAAAAGTACAACTAATTCGGCTGAAATCCCCCGTATGGGGGTAGCAGGCCTCTATTAAGTGTACAAAATCCCACTAAAGCCCGTTGAAGCCAGAATTCCAGCCCATTAGTGTTACTTTTTACACTTCGCTTCCGTTCCCTATGAATCTCCTTGCGTTCCTTCAGCTTTTCCAGGTTCGCCGGTTCAATTCATATACATTAACCTGAATACCTAAAGTGAATTGAACCAATCCAGATAGGACAAGGGATAAAGCCTCTTTTGCCTTCACCCACTTGGTGCAAGCTATTTTTAGCAAGAAATCCCTTGGTGTAGAGCTTTTTAGATGATTTGTGGATACTTACTTTCGAAATTCAGGATAAATTCTTATTCAAGCAGAAACGGCTTTGCCGTCCTTATAAGGACGGTATCCGTTTCAGCGGGAAAGATAAGGCTAATTTATAGCGTGAAACATATAAATTCTTATCTTTTCAAAAAGCCGCTCCCGAAATGCCGGGAACGGCCATGAACAGCATTTGAATAGTTGCGGTGCAACAGGCCTATTTCGCTGCGGCTATCGCTTCGTCGGCCCGTTGTTTAATCACCTGCACGGTGGTGTCCAGATCCTGAGCGTCCATGAAGTATTTCTCGGCTTCTTCCAGGAAGGCTTTGCGCATTTCGGTCAGGCCGGCCGTTTGGGTAATCTCCGCATTCGTATACTGCGTATCCAGCAGCTTCACGAATGATTCCTTGTCGAAATACTGAGCCTGGTCGCCCATAACCGCTTCCGCCACCTGCTCGACATCGGCTTTCTTGCTGGAAGGAATTCGTCCGCCGGGCAGCATCTCCGTATTGCCTTCCGTGAGGAACCAGCTCAGGAACTTCATTGCGGCCTCCTTGTTCGGACTCTTGGCATTGATCGAGGTCATGTCGTTCAGCTTGGTATTGTTGATGTTGCCCCCGGCTGTCCATTGCGGCATCGGCGCAAAGGCAATCTGGTAATCGCGGTTCGGATAGGCGGCGTCATCCTTGATATAACGGACAAAATATGCCGAGGTATACGTGGAAGCCGCTCTTCCGTTCAGCAATTCATCCTGGGGCTGGGCCTTGTTGGCCACACCTTCCGCATAAGGCATCACATTCTTGCCGTCGATCAGCTCCTTTTGCAGCTCAAGCCCCCTGCGGAATGCCTCATGGCCGAAGTTGGAGCTGCCGTCTGCGGCAAAATAAGCATCCCTGGGCTGTGCAGCATTAAGCACATCGAACGCTATCGGCTCCCAGGTGGGATTGAAGAAGGCTCCGTACTGCCCGTCTTTGGTCAGCTTGCCGGCCAGAACCGCATATTCATCCCAGGTCCAGCCCGGCTCCGGCACACTTTCTCCGATAGCCTCCAGAGAGGATTTGTTGAAGGCGACGAACTTCACATCCCTGGAGGCGGGAAGGTTATAGATTCGGCCGTCAACCTTCGTAACGTTCTCCGAGCCGATAATTCCCTCCAGATCGAACCCGCTGGAGGCGATCAGGTCCTCCAGCGGCTCGACCATCCCGGCCTTGATGCGCCGCTCCAGATGGGCATCGGCATAGTTCACGAACAAATCGGGAGCATCCGTATTGGACAGGAGCGCCGTTTCCAGCTTCACATTGCCCGGATCATCATTGACGAAGCGGATATATTCAACCTGAATATCAGAGTTCTCCGCGTTCCAGCGGTCTACCACCGCCTTCGGTCCATTCTCCTCGGGCACACCGCCCCACCATTTGAGTGTAACCGTTTTCGAATTGCCGGAAGCATTTGCGTTCTGCGGCGCATTGCCCTCCTCCGCCGAATTCCCGTTATTGCCTCCGCAGCCGCCAAGCAGCATGCCCGCCAGCAGGACGGAGGCCAGTCTTACATTCACTCCACGCTTCATTATGATTTCCCCTTTCGTTGTATGAACGGTAGCACAACTTAGTTATAACAAAGCGCCGGCGAATAACGAACGGCTTATTCTTTGGTCTTAGAGGGATTTTCCAAGCTGCCCTGCTTTCTGCCGGTCATAGTTTTGCGGTATTCAAGGGGAAATAATCCCTCTATTTTCTTAAAATACTTACTGAAATGATTGGAATCCGCGTAGCCGACCATTTCCGAGATTTCATAGATTTTGTATGTGGGATTGCGCAGCAGCTCCCTCGCCTTTTGCATGCGGATTTGCGTCAGATAATCCACAATTTTTACGCCTGTCTCCTTTTTAAACATCACACTGAGGTAATTCTCGGCAAACCCCGCTCTTTTCGCCAAATCGGATACCTTAAGTGAAGAAGCATACTCCTCCTCCATGATGCGGATAATCTCCTTCACCTCATCACGGTATACCGGCTGGCTGCTCTGCCCCATCAGGGCTACGGCGGCAGGAAGCCAGCCGAAGAACCAGTCGCCGATTTCCCGGAGCGTTTCCGCGTTGCGAATCACATCGAAGGGATACCTTTCCTGATGCTCGGGCATGACATACAGAATATTGTCGGGCTGTCCCATCTGCAGGCAGACCAGATGCAGCCATTGAAGCCACTGCTCCCTGACCCAGGCGGCTCCCATCCCTTCTTCCTCCTGCAGCAGGGCAATCCAGAGCCGCAATTCCTCCAGAATCACATCCCTGTCCGCCGTTTCCAGCAGTCCGTTCCAATGCCCGCTCTGCAGAATGCTCACTTTGGGCTGAACCTCATCGTCTTCCAGCGGGTACAAGATATGGCGGCCTTCATGAAAGAACCGCCGGGAAAGCGCCTGCTCCGCCTGCCGGAAGCCTTCATTCAGTTGATAGGCGCTGAAGCTGTCCCTGGACACGCCGAAGCTTACATTCACCTTGGCAAAGGTGCCGCCCGCAGCCTTAAGCTCATCCAGCATATCTTCCGAATAGGAGCCGGCCAGGATGACCAGCTTGCGGTTGTGCATATCCACCAGTTGGCATTGTTCATATTTCTTCAACAGTTCCGCAAAAATATTGCTGACGGTATAAATCAGCAGTTGCTCGCTTTGGAAGCGGTTCTCCTCCAGCACCTGCTGGTAATTGTCTACAGCGGCCACAATGACGCGGCAGCCTTCCAGCACGAACGGCGGAAGCATGCCGTCTCTGTGCAAATGGTCCACCTCCAGCCGGGACCTTTGCTTCACCAGCAAATCAAGCAGCGTCAGCTCGGTGGATTTACGCTCCAGATATTTTATTTTGTAATCCAGCTTATTCTTCTCCGAGCGCTCCTGCTGCTCACTGCGCAAGGACTGCTGCAGCCGTTTGCATTTGTCAAGCAGCTCTTCCGGCGTGTAGGCCAGCTTCAGCGTGTAGTCCGCCGCCCCCAGCCGCAGCGCTTTCTGCACATATTCGAAATCATTGTGGTTGGATAAAATGATAAACTTCGTCTCCGGCCATCTTACCCGGACATGGTTCATGAAATCCAGACCGTTCATCTCCGGCATCCGGATATCGGACAGAATGATATGGCAGGCTTCGCGGCTCAGCAGCTCCAGGGCCTCTACACCGTTCGCGGCTTCGCCGATAATTTCAAAGCCGTGCTCCTCCCAGGGAATCAGCGTCTTGAGCGCCACCCGCACCAGTATTTCATCATCCACAATCAATACGCGTGTTGTCATCCTTCAAGCTCCTTCCGATAAGGAATCCGCACCGTCACCTGAAGCCCGCCTTCTTCGGGCCGGGACAGCAGAATGCCGCATTCCTGCCCGAAGTGGATTTTGATTCTCCTGTCCACATTCAGCAGCCCGATTCCGCTCGTCTTCACATGATCCTGAAGCAGTTGCTCCGAAATCGCCTGCATGGTTTCCTGCGAGATGCCCTGTCCGTTATCCCTGATATGAATAAGTATATACTGGTCCGTCCGTTCAGCTTCAATCCGGATATGCAGCGGCAGCTTCGAGCCGTGGATAATGCTGTTCTCGACCAGCGGCTGGAGCGTAAATTTCAGCACCGTGCATTCCAGCAGCGCCTCCGGGACCTGAATGGAGATGGTGATATCGTCGTGATAGCGGATTTTTTGCAGCGACATATACAGCTCCAGATATTCCAGTTCCTGCCCCAGCGTCACAAAAAGCGTATTCTGCTTCATGGAGAATTCCATCAGCTTGCCCAGAGCCGTAATCATATCGCTGACATTGCGGTTCGTACCCGAGAGCATGGCCATCAGCTTGATGGAATTGAGCGTATTGAACAGAAAATGGGGATTAATCTGTGCCTGGAGCGCCTGGAAATGGGCCTCCTCCTTATGCCGCTGCTCCTCTGCCACATGATGGATCAGCTCTTCAAGCTGCGCCACCATTTTATTAAAATGGCTGCCCAGCAGCGCCACCTCATCCCTGCCGCGCACTTCCACCTTGGTGCTGAAATTGCCGCTGCCGACTCTGCTCATGGACCGCACCAGCGCATAGAGCGGCTTCGTCAGACGCAGCAGAATGTAGATTACGATGATGATGCCAACGCCGAAGAACAGCAGGAACAGCGCAATGGACTTCGTCCGGGAGTTATCCAGCTGGGCGGAGAAATCGCGCATCCGCTGCAGTGAAACAATGGAGATGCCCACCTGCGGCACAGAAGCCGCATTCATCAGGTAGATCTCATTGTCCAGCGGCAGCTTCTTCATCACGGACGGACGGTTCCGGATATCCTCCATCTGCTCCGGCATCAGTGAATACTGTTGCTTGCCGTAGATATCATACAGCGCTCCGTCCTGGTCCAGAACCAGCAGCTCCGTATGATCGGGGAGTCCCTGGGAAGAGGATATGCCGTAAAACTGGCTTACAGGGATGCCAACTACCACCAGTCCCGCATTGCGGATGGAGGTTTCAAAAGCGAAGGACCTGGCCAGCAGCATAAACTCCTTATCCGGCGCGTTTTCCGTATATCCCAGGTTCACGGGCAGCCGGTAGGCCCGCTCCCAGTAAGGATAACCCTTTTGCCCGATGCCGGCCTTGAACCAGGGCTCGCGGAGAATATCGCCGGTTGCCTGGCGGTTGAAATTATTCAGCGTCGTCACGACATTGCCTTCGGCATCGGCAAGCCCGATAAACGCGCTGTTATCCAAAAGGATATCCCTCAGGTACCCCATTCTTTTCTGAATTTGAAAAATCGCTCCCATCGCCTCCGCATTCCCGTAATCCCAGTTGAAGGTGAACGGGCCGAACGATTGGGCCATATCCGCCTCCAGCAAATACGTGGCCTGAATCATCCGTTTGGCTTTATCGTTGATCGTCATGGCCGCCTGCTCGATCAGGCTCTGATTGGCCGCATATACTTCCTGCTCCACCAGCCGGACCGACGTTTGGAAGTAGTTGTACAGCACGATCAGCGTCGGCGCGGCAATGACGGCCAGCACCGTAGCAATCAGCTTGCTGCGGATGGAGCGCAAACCTTTCCAGCTTCCGGTTATGATGGCTTCCTCCCTGATACTGCGGCCTTTTGACCCGGGCCTCCGTGATCTTAAACAGATTAATTATATCAAATATTATGCGCCGCCTTGAACGGGATATACTGTTCAGAAACAGGGGAATTCTTTTGCAATTTACACTATTGCCTGACCTCCGCTAACGCTTTGGATTTTCGCTTGACTCCCTGAAGGAGGGGACGCTGTTTCCAGCTTCCCTTTCATCCCTGCGGTAAGCCCCGGGGGTTTGTCCGGACCATTTCTTGAAGGTTTTAATAAAATAATTGTCATTCGGAAACCCGACGCTGCGGCCGATTTCATTGACGGTTAAGTCCGTTTCGCGGAGTAAGCGCCGGGCTTTCTTCACGCGCACATGCTGCAGGTAACTGATGAGCGTTTCCCCTGTCTTCAAGCGGAAAAGCCCGCTGAGATAATGCTCCTCCATTGCGACATAACGGGCGGCCGCCCGCAGTGTGATGTTCTCGGCATAACGGCTGTGGATGTATTCCAGCACGCGGTTGATTTCGGGATGGTTGGTTGTTATCCCCTCCGCTGCGGCCATGTGCATCTGCATTTCGTCCGCCGCCGCCAAAAAACAAGCCAGCAGCTCCCGGTGGGTGGCCGCTTCGCGCAAACGCTGAGCAGGCCCGGACGGAGGCTGGTTGCCGATTTCGGCAAAGGTCCGCATCAGGCGTTCCGCCTTCTCAATCACCAGGGAGAAGGGGGTCCGGCCTGCGCGCAGCGTTTCCCACATCGCGCAGGCCGTTTGCTGCATATCCGCGCTCCGCCGCTGGGCAAAGGCCAGGACAATTTCCTTCTCCATGACCCATACAGGCGGAAGCTTCGGCTCTCCGGCCGCATCCGGCCCGGCGGAAGATGGAGGCGCAGGCTCTGCGCCGCTGCCGTCTGCCGGAGCTCCGCCCTTGATTTCGTACCAGCAGTCGTTCAACTGCCGGTAGAGCCGGCTCCACTCCGCACGGATGAGACCGGGCGGCACCGGACCGCAGGCCACAGCCTGAACGGGCAGAGCCGCTGCAAGCTTGCCGGGCGGCCTAAGGCTGCCGTCGGACCAGAAGAAGCAGGTCGTACAGCCGTCTGCCGTAAAAGAACCGGTCCACACCTCCTCCGGCCAGGCGTCTTGCGGGCAGGCCTCCAGGACAGCTGCCAGCAGCGGCCGGCCGGTCCCGATGCAGGAGACCATGAGCAGCCGCCGGTAGGATGCCGGAGGCGCAGGCGGCGCTGCCTCTTGCCCCGCCTTCACCGCCTCCCAGACGAGGGGATAATAGCGGTCGAATTCCTGCCTCAGCAGCGCATGCCGCTGCCTGCGCGAGGCTGACAATTCTTCGCCGATCTTAAGCAGCATCTCACTCAGCTCCGGGATGCTCAGCGACAGCTTGAGCACGTACCCGCTGGCTCCCAGCTCCAGCGCTTTGCGGGCATATTCAAACTCGCCCATGCAGGTCAGCATGACAAACCGGCTGTCCAGCCCGGCACGGCGCGTCTGCCGCAGCAATTCCAAACCGTCCATGCGGGGCATAAGAATATCCGCAATGACAAGGTCGGGTCTTAGCCGCTGCATCAGCTCCAAAGCTTCCTCTCCGTCGGAAGCCTCCCCTGCCACAGTGAAGCCGTAAGCTTCCCAGTCCACCAGTTTAAGCAGCTTGTGCCGGACGAACGGTTCGTCTTCAACCAGAAGAATTTTCCACATGCTCTGCACCTCCGGATTGGAAAGGATTTGCAATCAATAACGGGATTGTGATGCGCGCCATTGTGCCCTGCTCCCCCTCCAGAAGAACGAGACTGGCATCTTCCCGGAACAGCAGCTGCAGGCGCTGGCGGATGTTGGCGATTCCGATGCCCTTGCGCGCGCGGAGCTCCGGTTGTTCCCCGGCGCGGGCGAGGCCGACGCCGTTGTCCTCCAGCTCCAGAATCAGCGTGCGGCCCTCTTTCCTTGCCCGGACAGAGACCCGGGCATCCTCCTGCAGCGTGGAGAAACCGTGTTTGAAGGCGTTCTCCATCAGCGGCTGCAGCGCCAGCTTCGGAACAAGGGCATAGGCCAGCCCTTCCTCCACATCCAGAGTGACCCTTACCTTGCCCTCATAGCGGATATTCTGGATATATACATACGCCTGCAGCAGATCCAGCTCATTCTGCAAGGGAATCAGCTCAACATCGGAGTAAAGGCTTGTTTCCAGCAATTTGCCCAAAGAAATCGAAATTTCTGCGATATCATGCTCTTGCTTTTCATATGCAATCCATTTGATCGTGTTCAGCGTGTTCAGCAGGAAATGCGGATTCATCTGGGCGGTCAGCATCTGATAATGCAGCGCTTCCTTCTGCCGTTCCTCCTGCTTCAGCTTCTGCAGCAATCCGCCGATATCCTTCATCATCGTATTGAACGTGGCGGCCAGATCCCTCATCTCTCCATGAAAAAAGGATTCTTCCACCCTTGTACTCAGTTCCCCCTGTGCAGATTGCGCCATCTTGCGCCGGAGCAGCCCGATGGGCCGGGACATGGCGCCGGCGATGAGGAAGGTAAGCAGGAGGAAGCCGCCGGACAGCATCAGAGAGAAATTTAAATTCTGCTCCCGCAGTTCCTTCATATTCCCGAGATACGTATTCAGCGGCATGGAAGCGGCCAGATACCAATCCAGATTGTAGAGCGGGCTGATGGTCAGAATCGACGAGCTCTCATAATCAACCCGCTGCAGGGGTTCCTCCCCTACCGGAACGCGGATCATTTCCCGGATGGCCGTGCGGTCCACCGCCCGGAAGTAATCGGAGGAATTGAGCAATTGGCCTCCCCGGTCCATCAATACATAATGCTGCTGGAGCAGCAGATCCCGCGAAGCTTCGGCAAGCCAGCCGTCGTAATAAAAATTAATCCGCAGATAACCGAACGGCTGCTGCCGGTTATCGAGCAATACAGCATACATGGACAAATCCTTGCCGGTCACCCAGCGGAAGGAATCGCCCTCAGCGCCGAGTCCGGCAAACCCGCTCTCCCGGACAAAATCGGCATAATGCTGCCCGGTCTGCACCAGCCCGTCGGTGCGGTACAGCGTTCCGGACCGGTCAGCCAGGGTGACGGTCATTTGGGCGGGCAGCTCAAGCGATGCCGGACGGGCGGTGCTTTGCAGGAATACCGCTTTCTCTGCAGGATTTATTTGTCCGGGATAGAGCAATACGGAGCGGGTATAGGGGTCCCGCTCCAGATACACATAATAGACGAAGGCTTTATTGATCTCCTTGTTCAAGGCGGCGTTAACCACTTTTATTTGCTCGATTGCCTTTTCCTGAAACTCGCGGGACACGGTCCGTTCCATCATCCGGTAATTATAGATTTGCAGCATGAAAAAGGGAAGCAGGAGGAAGATCACAACAGCGGCAAACAAGCGGTTTCTGAACTTTTGTGGCCATATGCGTTTCCAGCCTGCCATCGTGTTCCCTCCCGGACATCATTACCGTATATTCATGCAACAGTATATCACAGTTGCCGGCGTCCTCAGATTATCCGGTTTTAGTTCGCATAACCCAGCTCCTGCAGCTGCTTCATCGCGCTGTCCTGGAAGATCTGGTACTTGAAGGTCGTGTTCAGCTTCTCCAGGAAGCTGTCGTATTGCTCCAGCTTGTTTTTACCGTATTGGAATTTGAGCATTTCCTCGTTCTTGAAGCGGTCGGCGTCGGCTGCGTTGTAGTTCTCCGGGAAGACAACAAACCCGTTATAGGTATCCAGCACTTCAACCTGTTCGCTCGCCTGAATATAGTCAATCTGTTTGGCAAATTTGGTCCCCAGGTATTCCGATTCCGGCCGGCCGGCCAGCTGGTAGACCCAGGTGAATGCCGCCTCTGCCGACCGGTCCGTAATTACCGTCTTGCCGTTTTCTCTGGTGAAATGGATACCCTCCTGGCCAAACTGCACAAGCTCGGAGCCTTCACCGTAGGCCGTGTAATTGATAAGGTCAAAAATGCGGTTAAGCTTGGTTTCGTCTTGGGCGGCTTGGCGCGAAATGGCTACGATGCCGGAGACGCTGGACTTATCCATGGCGGCAAGGGTGTTCGCTTTGGGTCCCTGCAGCTTGTTCAGCATCAGGAATTCCGCGTCCGGATTGGCGCCTTTCCATTTCTCCACTTCATTGTCCTTCATGATCTGCGTCCAGTCGGAAATGATGATGCCGGCCTTGCCCTGGAACGCTTTGTCTTTGGCGTTGTCGCCCTTGTTGCTGGCAATTTCCGGGTCGACCACGCCGGAATTCAGAACCTTCTGAGTATAAGCCAGCGCCTCCTTCATCTCCGGCTCGAACATGCCGTTGACCATCTTCCCGTCCTTGATATACAGCGCGTCGGCAACGCCATGCTGCAGGTTGATCAGATGGACCAGAGTGCCGAGGCTGCCTGTGATGCCGAACGTGTCTTTCTTGTTATTCCCGTCCGGGTCCTGGTCGGTAAACGCTTTCGCAACTTCAAACAGCTCATCAAGGGTCTCCGGAACCGGCAGCTGCAGCTTATCCAGCCAATCCTTGCGCAGCCAGAATAAATTCCAGTTGTTGTTCGGATTGAGCGATATGGCATAATGCTTGCCGTTAACCTCCACCCGGCTGTAAGCATTGTCTCCGATGGCATCCGCAGTGGGCTTCAATTTCTCTTTATACGGCTCCAGATCAAGCAGAATGTTCTTCTTGACATATTCCTGGAACTCATTACGCCCATTGAAGAGAATAACATCGGGCAGGTCGCTGCCCGCCGCCCGGATATTCAGCTTCTGAATGAATTCATCCGCAGAAGAGGTCAGCGTCATTTTCAGATTTATATTGAGTTTCTCATCCATCGTCTTCTTTACGAAATCGTCTTCCGCTTTGGGCATCTGGGTGGTTGTGTTCCAGCCTACCCGCATGACCTCGATGGTTACCTTCTCCGCCTGGGCGTCAGCCGGGGCGTCTGTTGATGAGCCTGGTCCCCCCGAAGCGGAAGGATCTGCTTGCGGGCTTCCTCCGCAGGCGGCCAGCAGGAGGCCCGCTGTCAATACACAGGCCAGTACAGCAGGAATGCGCTTCTTTTGTTTCATGGTGATGCTCCCCTTTCGTCTTTCAAATATTGTATTGAGTCGGCGCCGCAGATGGCTTCAGCGGCACCGGGAACAATCCGTTAACCCTTCACGGCGCCGATCAGCATGCCTTTGGTCAGATGCTTCTGCACGAAGGGATAGACCACGATAACCGGCAAGCTGGCCGCCACTACCGAAGCCATCTGCAAGGTCGTTGTCGGCAGTACAATGTCCGCATTATATTCCATTTGCTCGGAGGATAACAACAAGCCGCGGACGAGGACCTGAAGCGGATTCAAGTCGGGGTCAGTAATATAATAGACGGCGCTGAAGAAGGTATTCCAGCTGCCCACGACACAGAACAGGCCGATGGTCATCAGCACCGGGACGGAGAGCGGCAGGGCCAGCCGCAGCAGCACCGTGAATTCGCCCGCACCGTCGATCCGTCCCGATTCAAACAGTTCTTCGGGCAGGCTTTCGAAGAACGTTTTGACCACAAGCACATTCCAGGTAGACATCGCCCCGGGAATAATCATCGCCCAAACCGTGTTGAGCAGGCCGGTTCCTTTTACGACCAGGTAGGTCGGAATCAAGCCGCCGCCGAACATCATGGTGAACACGATCAGGAAGATGAAGAAGCTGCGGCCGACCAGATGCTTGCGGCTCAAGGTGTAGGCCATGAGCACCGTCAGGATCAGATTGATCAGTGTGTTCATTACCGTAACGAAGCTGGTCACGAGGAAGGCGCGGGGAATGGCATCCATTCCAAACAGCGCCTT
This sequence comes from Paenibacillus sp. S150, assembly GCF_019352175.1. Classification (GTDB taxonomy): domain Bacteria; phylum Bacillota; class Bacilli; order Paenibacillales; family Paenibacillaceae; genus Paenibacillus_AQ. The sequence goes on along the minus strand of NZ_JACBYI010000034.1, from coordinate 1,865 downwards.
ATAGGCCTCAAAGGTAATTTGGCGGGGAATAAGCACAAAGCCGCCGTTGCGCAGCACTTCGCTGTATGGCGTAATGGATACGGCGAACACATACAGCAAGGGAAAGACGGAAATCACGGCCAGCAATACCAGCAGGATATTAATGAAATAATCGAAATAGCGTTCGGTTCCGCGGCTTACCACAGATTGCCCCCCCATCTCCGGGCCAGCTTATTGGACAGGAATATAAGTACAAGTCCAATGAAGGATTTGAACAATCCGACCGCTGTCGCCAGGCTGAAATTCAGCTGCTCCAGGCCTACCCGGAACACCCAGGTATCAATGATATCCGCCACCGGCATTACCTGGATATTGTACATAATGTAAATCTGCTCGAAGCCGGCATCCAGTGCGGAGCCGACCTTCAGCACCAGCAGCAGGATGATCACGGAGCGGATTCCGGGCAGCGTCACATGCCAGATCCGGCGCAGCCTTCCCGCGCCGTCGATGCGGGCCGCTTCATATAAGGTAGCATCAATGCTGGACATGGCCGCCAGATAGATGATTGCCCCCCAGCCGAGATCCTTCCAGACATCGGTTCCCACCAGCACACTGCGGAAATAAGCTGTCGAGGTCATAAACGGAATGCCGTTCCCGCCCGCTTCCACCACCCAGCGGTTGACGAGTCCGGAGGTTTCGGACAGAAAGGCGATAGCAATGCCGTAGATAATGACATAGGACAGAAAATGGGGCATATAGCTCAGCGTTTGTACGATCCGGTTCAGCCAGAGGCTGCGGCCTTCGTGAATGAGAAGGGCCACGCCGATGGCGGGAATCGTTCCCCAGATTGTTTTGTACAGACTGATCAGGAATGTGTTCGTGAGCAATTGGCTGAAATAAGGCGATTCGAAAAAGAATTGGAAATGCTTGTACCAAGGGTCTGCCCACGGGCTGTGGACAATTCCGCTCAAAATGTCATAATCTTTGAAGGCAATCAGCACTCCGTACATGGGTACATACTTGTAAATGATGTAGTAGGCCACACCGGGAAGCAGCATGAGATACAGGACACGCATGCTCCATATGCGCTTCCACACATTATGTCTGTATGCGCTCTTCAGCGTTGCGGTACGGTTCAGGGGAGCCGGGAAATGCGCCACAAGGAATTCACCTCTTTGCATTGATATCGTTTACAAGATAAGAATATCAAGGGAACCGCGGCGCTGCCAGGAACGGATTTAAGGGATTGATAGAACAAAATTACTATCCTGCCTGAGATGGTTGCGTTGTTAGTCTATAAAGGGAAGATCTGCTGCGGTTATATTCTATGCTTCCGATAAAGCATCTTATATGACAGGCCAGGCTATCAATGTAACCGGAGGTCAGGTGATGCATTAGCCTGCCATGCGGACGGGTACCGGCTTAACTGCATATGCAAAAAGAGGACAAGATGTACTCTAAGAGTGCACTGTCCTCTTTCTTTTTGAGTGTGATGATTATCTCCTCATTATTCAGGTTAAAATTGCGTGCTGTTTTCATGAGCGAATTTGCAGAATATTTAATTATACAACTATAGGAGTTGAACCGGAGAACCTGACATAGGGAACGGATGCGAAGTGTAAAAAGTAACACTAATGGGCTGAAATTCTGGCGTGAACGGGCTTTAGTGGGATTTTGTACACTTAATAGAGGCCCATTCCCCCATACGGCTGATTTCAGCCGTATTAGTTGTACTTTTTCCCACTAAGACTGGTCCAGTAGGTAGCGTCAAGAAGTTTGTGTAATTATCTTTAAAGGTTGTAGGATATCCATTGGGACAATGGATAGGAATGGTTTTCAAGGGTCAGGGGGGATCCCCCCTGCGAAAATTTCCTTTCATATCCAGT
>NZ_JACBYI010000033.1 GCF_019352175.1 Paenibacillus sp. S150 | reverse complement strand
GGTTTCAACCAGTAGTCTTATTCCAATCAGGAAACCGGGCTTTAGCAGCGGCCGGAAGAACCCTCTGAACCCGCAGCGGACTTCATTCACATCGTCAACCGCTGATTTTGGTGTTGAGCCAAAAAGGCAATAGAATGTATAGGAATGGAACCGGCGAACCTGAAAACGCTGATGGAACGCAAGGAGGTTCATAGGGAACGGAAGCGAAGTGGAAAAAGTAACACTAATGGGCTGGAATTCTGGTTTCAACGGGCTTTAGTGGGAATTTGTACACTTAATAGAGGCCCACTCCCTCCAAATGGCTGATTTCAGCCGGATTAGTTGTACTTTTTCCCACTAGGGATGATCCGGAATCCGAATGCGCTGGATTAGTTGTACTTTTTCCACTAGGGATGACCCAGAAACCGAATTCGCTACCTTAGTTGTACTTTTTTCCCACTAGGGATGATCCGGAATCCGAATGCGCTGCCTTAGTTATACTTTTTACCACTAAAATGGCTGCCCTTGTTATGAATGGTTCAAGTTCATCTTAATGCAGGCGTATTCCTCTGTAAGGGAGAGAACCGGATCGATTAGGGAGCCTTTTTCCCGTTAATGCAAGGGAAAAAGGGAAAGTGGGGATTACGTTTCCTTTTTCCACTTGGGTGTAGCCGCCGGGTTCCAGCAGGAAGGTGTGGAGGGATCGGGGAGGAAGAGCTTCAGCCGGCCAGGGGAACCGGAGAGCCAGGGAACCGCAGGCAGCCATACACCTGAAGCCCAAACAGCTGCGCTGTCCAATGAAGGACGCATAGCCGTTTTGTTCAAAGATAAGAATTTATCCTGAATTCCGAAAGTAAGTATCCACAAATCATCTAAAAAGCTCTGCACAAAGGGATGTCTTGCTAAAAACGGCCTGCACCCAATGGGTGAAGGAAAAAGAGGGTTTATCCCATGTCCGATCTGGATGGGTTCAATTCACTTTCGAATTCAGGTTTATATGCTTCACGCTAATCGCTGAAACGGATACCGTCCTTATAAGGACGGCGAAGCCGTTTCCACTTCTTTTGGTATAAGGATGAAGCCGGACTTACGCCGCTGAGGTGTGCTCCGCCGTGTGTCTGATCCTGGAGCGGCGGCCCAGCAGAAAGCCAGCGAGTGAAGCCAGCAGCTGCTGGAACACCATGCCAAGCACAACGGGGACGGCAACCGGGGCGGGGAAATAGGAGACCGCCAGAACGGCGCCGGCGCTGATATTGCGCATGCCGCCGTTGAAGATTAGGGCCACTTCGTCCGCTTCATTCCAGCGCAAAATCCTCGCAGTGAGGAAGCAAAGGGCATAGCCGGTAGAGGCCATAAGCACAATGACGGCGGCGAGGCCAACCAGACGCAGATTGATGTCGGCTAAATACGGCGAAATGACAGACCCGTTGATCATAATCACGGCAGCCATAAAAAGCTTGGAGAACGGATTCAACCGCGGACTCCATACGGGGGCAACCGCACCTTTGGTCCATTCATTAAGCACCATGCCCAGCAGGGAAGGCACGACAATCATCCAGAAGAGACTGCTCATCATGGCAAGCGTGTCGAGCTCCACGCTGGTTCCGATCAGCAGCGACAACACACCCGGGACGATAAACGGGGACAGCAGGGTGTCAATCAGAATGATGGACAGGGTGAGTGCCGTATTTCCTTTGTAAATGCTGACCCAGATAAAGCTGCTTACTCCCGTGGGAATGACTGCGGCCAGCACAAGGCCTGTGATAGTGAATTCATCCGCGTGATACAGCGCATTCCCGAAACCAAGGGCAACCAGCGGCATGGCGATATGCAGGATGAACAGACAGGCGAACAAAGGCAAGGGTTTTTTGAGTACGTTCAGGAAATCCTTGAATCCAAGACTGATGCTTCCCGCAAACGTCATGAAGGCAAACAGCCATGGAGAGAGATAAGTGTAGGAGGAAAGCATAGTGCCGCAGAGCACGCCGGTCAGGATGCTAAGCGGGGTGATCAGCGGCATCATCCGGTTAAGTATTCGGTTCAGAGCAAGAAGCATGTCATGACATCCTTTTTTAGTATGCTCCCATCATTATACACCTTTTGAGCCATAGTGCCTTGCCGCTTTTGTTCTATCTCCTGCTTAAAGGCGGGCATTCGTTATCCGGTGCTCAAGCCTGCGAGAAATTCCGGGGAAGCTTCCGGGGAAGCCCGGCTTGCGGCCGCTTCGGCAAAGCCAGGCGTTCCGGTGCGGCAATCCGCTGAAGCAAGGCACAATTTTTTTCTCTGGCTGCTGCTGGACTCATACAGGCGCAATGCGGATCTTTCCGTTGTCAACGCAGCACAGTTTGTACTATGCTTGAATACATAGTAAACCGGTTGTTTTTATGAGCCGGAAATGAACAGATTCAAGAGGAGGAAGCCATGGCAGCGAACTGTGCGGTTGGACATCAAGGGGGACATTTAAGCGTCATGTGGAAGACGGTATCCGAGGCCTGCAATCTGGCTTGTGATTACTGCTATTACAGCACCTGCGGAGGCAAGCCGGACAAGATCAACCGGATTGATCCGCAGGTGCTGGAGACTTTTATCGCCGATTACATGGCGCACACCTCCGGCAGCGCTTCATTTGCCTGGCAGGGAGGGGAGCCGCTGCTGGCCGGCATCGATTTTTTCCGGGAGGTGGTGCGGCTTCAGGCGAAGTATGCGCCTCCGAATACAACCATCAGCAATGCCATCCAGACGAACGGGACACTGATTAATGACGAGTGGGCGCGTCTGTTCAAGGAGTACCGGTTCTTGGTGGGTGTCAGCCTCGACGGCCCCGAGCATATTCACAACGCCCGGCGTGTGAATGCGGCGGGCCAAGGCAGCTATGACCGCGTGATGCGCGGGATTGGACACCTCCGGCGGCATCAGGTGGATTTTAATATTTTGTCGGTCCTGCATGAGGGCAATGTCCGGCGGGCGCAGGAGATGATGGATTTTTACCGGACGGAAGGGTTCACCCATGTGCAGTTCATTCCCTGCATGGACTTCCGCTCCCAGGAAACCGGAAAAGCCCCTGATTTCCATATTACTCCGGAGCAGTACGGACAGTTCTTATGCGAGTTGTTCGATATTTGGTATAACGGCGGAAATCCGCAGTTCTCCGAGCGCTTCTTCGATACTCTGCTGGATCAGACGCTGGGAAGGGAAGCCGGCCTGTGCATCCATAGCTCTTCCTGCCCCCGCACACTTATCCTGGAGCAGAATGGAGATGCGTATCCTTGTGATTTCTACATCAGCGAGGACTACAAGCTCGGAAATGTGGGGCGGGATGCCCTGGAGGATATTTTACGAAGCCCGGTCTATACCCGTTTCCTTAGCCAAAAGCCGTCGCTGCCGGAATCGTGCAAAAGCTGCGAATACCTGAGCCTCTGCCATGGAGGCTGCCCGCGCAACCGCAGATGGGATACCCGGGAAGATTATATCTACCCGGATTATTTTTGCCAAAGCTACAAAATGATCTATGCCCACTCTGCGGCGGGAATGAAGCGGCTGGCCGGCAGCGTACGCCGCTTCTGGCTGGAGGAGTACCGGAAAACCGGGCTGGCGCTGCCCGGCCGCAACGATCCGTGCTTCTGCGGGAGCGGGCGCAAGTACAAGGCCTGCTGCCAGACAGCCGTATGAAAACGAACCGAAAGCCGCCAGCCTGACACTCGCAATCATGGGAGAAGAAATAAAAGCGCCGGTGGATTTCCTGCAAGCTTATGGGGACCGGCGGCTTAACCATAAATGGAGCGTGCAAGCTTCGAGGCTGCTTTCCTTTATTTTTGAGCCCCCGTACCAGCCTGTGCTATAATCATTTACAGCTTATAACATTCATGAAATGAAGCAGGAGGAAGGGAATGGAGGAAAGAAGCAAGAGAAGGAAAGAGAAGCGCGGGAAATCCCGCATCCGAAAAACGCTGCTCACCCTGAGCGCAGTGCTTGGCACATGCCTGATCGCAGGCGCAGTCTATGCGGGAACGCTCTATTACAAGGCTGACCGGGCGCTTGACCGGATTTCCGCATCCGGTTCTGCTCCCGTTGAATCGGCCGGCCCTGCCCCGCTGCTGCCAGAGGCTTCTGAAGCCGCTGAGGCTGCGGATGCAGAGGAGGCGGACAAGCCGCTCACCTTCCTGCTCGCAGGTGTTGACAACAGAAGCGGGAGCGGCGGGACGCTGAACACGGATGTGCTGATGCCGGTGGTCTATGAACCGGTGGCCAGGAAGCTGTCCATTCTCTCAATCCCCCGCGATATGAAGCTCACCAGCAGCGAGATTGGGACACATAAGGCCAATTATTATTACGCTTATTATTACGCGCACAACAAAGGCGAGGATTTAAGCAGGACGAAAGAGTTCTACAGCAGCATTTTGCAAATGGATATTGATTATATGATTCTGGTTAATTTCCAGGCCTTCAGCAGCATCGTGGATGAGCTTGGCGGGCTGGATATCAATGTGCCGATGGATATGCGGTATGTGGATAATGCCGACGGCACGAATATTAACCTGAAGAAAGGGCTGCAGCATTTAAGCGGCAAGGAAGTGCTGGATTTCGTGCGCTACCGCAAATCCAACCGGGGCACCGCCGAGTCCTCCGATTTCTCCCGCAACGAACGGCAGCAGGAGGTACTGAACTTAATCCTGGATAAGCTGGATTCTGTGAATGGAATAGCCAAGTGGGGAGAGATTATCGACATCCTTGGTGACAATATCCGCACGGATATCGATAAGGTTCAGCTTCGGAGCTGGATTCTGAATTATCAATCGATGAAGCCTGCGTTAAGTGAGCTGATCACTCTGGAATCGGCCTGGAAGAGTCCGTACGTCTATGCGAACGAAGAGGATCTGCTGGAGAAGCTGCAGAAATTACGCGAGCCGCTGGCTCTGCCCGCGCTCGATAAGAAGCAGCTGCTGCATGATTTTGGAATTGCGGATTAGGAGTTCAAGCTGTACATAGAACACTTTTCCGGTTGCAAATCCATAGTGGAAGAAATGAAGGGCTGTCTCAATGCAGAGGTTTCCGCGTTGAGGCAGCCCTTCTCTGCGATCTGCCGGCTAACTCTTCAAATATTCCGAGAAGTTCTCCTGAAAGTCCAGCGAATGGATGTCTTCCCGCAGATGGTGATGGATCAGGGGAGCGATTTTCTCTGTGTCCTTGTGCACCAGAAGCTCCAGAAGGGCTTGATGCTCCTTCCAGATGCCCTCCAGCTTCTCGGTTTTCTGCATGTGCAGCCTGCGGTACCGGAGGTAGTGCACATTGGACTGCTGAATCAGATTCCACAGAAACTCGCGTCCCGCAAGCCGGTACAGGGACCGGTGGAAATCATCATCCAGGTTAAGAAAGGCATCAATATCGTTGACCTTTCCGATGACTTCCTTCTGCCGCCCCAGAATCTCCTTAAGCTCATGTACTCCTGTCAACAACAGCTGTGAGGAGAGATCCTTAAGAATCTCCTTCTCCAGTGTACTCCGCAGATAAGTGATCTGTTCAACGGATTCAAGATCTATGAAGGACACGATGTTCCCTTTTTTCGGATAGATGTCGGTATAGGATTCCAGTGCGAGCTGCTTCAGCACATCGCGCAGCGGTGTCCGGGAAATCCGGAACCGCTCGGACAGGGCTGTTTCACTCAATATGGTGCCGGGCTTCAGCTTCAGGGTAAGGATCTCATTCTTCAATGAATTCAAGATTTCAGCTTTGATCGACATTTCATTCCTGCTTTCCATATGTGATGACGGATACTGCGAGTATAGCATCCGGCTTGAATTTGTGGAATTCAAGCGGTGTTCATTATAACGAAACCGGGGCAGGCAGAGTCGGATTCAGCCGCAGACCCGGCAGCACGCACTTTGAATGGAAAGACTGCTTGAATCTGTTAGGGACTGCCGCTCCGGAAGTATCCTTGCTTTGCCGCCAGATCCGCCAGATACTGAAGGGATGTCCTACTAGTATACATGATGTTGAAACCTAATAAAAATGTTTATCAAAATAGTATGGGTTTCATCGTAATTACGCTTGATTATCCTATATAATTAATTGTATTGACAACGGGCGGTTCTTATCTTATGATCAAGAAAATCTTGTATACAAGATTGTTGAAAACGAAATCATCATAGGAGGGTTTTATCAATGAACATGACATGGAGATGGTATGGCGAAGGCAATGACAATATCACGCTTGATCATATCCGGCAGGTTCCGGGTGTTATGGGTATTGTCTGGTCTTTGCATGATAAAGTAGCCGGTGAAGTGTGGGAAATGGAACGGATTCAGGAAGTGGCGGATCAAATCACCGGCAAAGGCTTCAGCACGGCTGTGGTGGAGAGCGTCAACGTTCATGATGATATCAAAATCGGCTTGCCGAGCCGTGACAAATATATCGATATTTATATCGACACGATCCGCAAGCTGGCCAAGGTAGGCGTAAAGGTGATCTGCTACAACTTCATGCCTGTGTTCGACTGGACCCGTACGGAGCTGTACAAGGAGTTGCCTGACGGCTCGAACGCCCTCTTTTATGAAAAGGCTGCCATTACCGACAATCCGCGTGAGATGGTGGACCGGATTCTGCAGGGAGCCGGGCAGTTCACGATGCCGGGCTGGGAGCCGGAGCGTCTGGAGAAGCTGGATGAGCTGTTCGCGGCCTATGCGGATGTAACTGAAGACAAGCTGTTCGGGAACCTCAAATACTTCCTGGAGCGCATTATTCCCGTCTGTGAGGAAGTGGACATCAAAATGGCCATTCACCCGGACGATCCGGCCTGGCCGATCTTTGGCCTGCCGCGCATCATCCGCAGCCGGGACACGATCCGCCGCATGCTTGACGCCGTAGACAGCCCGTACAACGGCCTGACCTTCTGCACAGGCTCGCTTGGTTCAAATCCGGAGAACGATCTGCCGGCGATGATCCGCGAGTTCCATGACCGGATTCATTTTGCCCATATCCGCAATGTGAAGGTATTCGATAACGGGGACTTCATTGAGGTGTCGCACCGCGGGCGTGACGGAAGCGTGGATGTGCCGGAGGTGGTCAAGGCCTATCATGAAAATGGATTCACCGGCTATGTGCGTCCCGACCACGGGCGTCACCTGTGGGGCGAAGAGAAGAACTGCCGTCCGGGCTATGGCCTCTATGACCGAGCGATGGGCATCATGTATTTGCTTGGCGTCTGGGACAGCCTGGAGAATGTCAAGGAGGCGAAATAAATGCTGCATCTTACCAGAAGCAGTGTCCAAGGTGAAGCAGCGGCCTGGAAGGCTGCGGGAGTGGAGCTTCCGCAGTTCGACTATGGGCAGGTGGCGAAGAATACACTGGAGCAGCCGCAATGGATTCATTTCGGTGCGGGCAATATCTTCCGGGGATTCGTGGCCAATGCCCATCAGAAGCTGCTGGACGGCGGCAAGGCGGATACAGGCATTATCGCGGCGGAAACCTTTGATTTCGAGATGATCGACAAGGTCTATAAGCCGTATGACAATCTGACCCTGCTGGTGCTGATGAATGCGCGCGGCGACTTTCAGAAGAGGATCGTCAGCAGCATCGTGGAGGGCATCACAGCCGACAGGAGCCGTGAAGCGGATAGCCGCCGCCTGACCGGGGTATTCGAGAATCCCAGCCTGCAAATGGCCAGCTTCACGATCACGGAGAAGGGCTACTCCCTGACGGGTCCGAACGGAAAATATCTCGGCATTGTGGAAAAGGATATCGAAGGCGGACCGGAGCAGCCGGTCCATGCCATGAGCATCGTCGCTTCTCTTGCCTACAAGCGGTATCTGAAAGGCGCCTATCCGATGACCTTCGTCAGTATGGACAACTGCTCGCATAACGGCGACAAGCTGAAGAACGGTGTCTTGACGATAGCCAGGGAATGGGCAGCCAAGGGGCTGGTCGAGGAAGGCTTCGTGGGCTATCTGGAGGATGAGCGGCTGATCGCGTTCCCTTTATCCATGATCGATAAAATCACACCGCGCCCTTCGGAAACTGTACAGGCGGCGCTGCTGGAACAGGGGATTGGCGGGATGGATGTAATCATTACATCCAAGAACACGTATACCGCGCCCTTCGTGAATGCGGAGATCAGCGAATACCTGGTCATTGAAGACAAGTTCACGAACGGCCGTCCGGCGCTGGAGGAAGCGGGCATTATCTTCACGGACCGGGATACGGTCAACAATGTGGAGACGATGAAGGTTACCACCTGCCTCAATCCGCTGCATACGGCGCTTGCCGTATCCGGCTGTCTGCTGGGCTATACCCTGATTGCGGATGAGATGAAGGACGATACGCTGCGGAGGTTCGTGGAGATTATCGGCTATAAGGAAGGTCTGCCCGTGGTCGTGGACCCGGGGATTCTCAGTCCGAAGCAGTTCCTGGACGAGGTGCTGACCGAGCGCTTCGCCAATCCGTTTATCCCCGATACCCCGCAGCGGATTGCGACCGACACCTCGCAGAAGGTGGGCATCCGCTTCGGTGAGACCATCAAGTCCTACATCCGGCGCGAGGAGCTTGATCCGGCGCAGCTGACCGCCATCCCGCTGGCCATCGCGGTCTGGTGCCGTTATCTCCTCGGAGTGAATGATGAGGGCGAGGCCTTCACGCTCAGTCCGGACCCGCTGCTGGAAACGCTGCAGGGACATCTGCAGGGGGTTGCCCTCGGGGACAAGTCAGCGCAGGTGCGCCCGATCCTTGAAGATGAGCAGCTCTTTGGTGTCCGCTTGTACGAGATCGGCCTCGGAAGCAAGATTGAGGGCATGTTCCTGGAAATGCTGGCAGGTCCGGGAGCCGTACGGAGAACCTTGGAGAAGTATCTGAAGTAAGGGAAGGGAGCATGAAGATGAAGGCTTTTATCCATGAGGATTTTCTGCTGCAGACTGAGGAAGCCCGGGTGCTCTACCATGAGTATGCCGAAGCTCTGCCCATTATCGACTATCATTGCCATCTGGACCCGCAGGCCATTGCCGGTGATAAGCGCTTCGGAAGCATCACTGAGGTGTGGCTGGGCGGAGACCACTATAAATGGCGGGCGCTGAGAACGTTCGGCGTTGAAGAGAAATATATTACCGGCAATGCTCCGGATGAAGAAAAGTTCGCCAAGTGGAGCGAGGTGCTGCCCTACACGGTGGGCAATCCGCTGTATCACTGGTCGGCGCTGGAGCTGAAAGCTTACTTTGGCGTAGAGGAGCAGCTGAATCCGCAGAATTGGCGGAGGATTTATGACCACTGCAATGAATTGATCGCAGGGAAGGGCTTCACGGCCCAGGGGCTGATTACCCGTTCCAATGTGAAGTGGATCTGCACCACGGATGATCCGGCCGATGACCTGCGCTTTCACGGGCAAATCGCCGGGCAAAAAGAGTTCCGCACCGGAGTAACGCCGACGTTCAGACCGGACAAGGCGCTGCAGATTGAATCCGGCGCTTTCCCGGATTATGTCAGCAGCCTGGAGCAGGCTGCCGGTTATGCCATCACCTCCTATGCGCTGCTGGAGCGCGCGCTATTGGAACGGATTGATTATTTCAACGAACAAGGCTGCAAAATCTCGGATCACGGCTTCACGCATCTTCCTTACGCGGAGGCCCCGTCATCCGTGCTGGAGGACATCTTCAGCAAGCGGCTGAGCGGCGGGGTCTTAAGCAGGCTGGAAGCCGACCAGTATGCGACTGCACTGTTCCTGGCTATGGGCCGCAAATATGCCGCCTGCGGCTGGGCGATGCAGCTGCATATCGGAGCGGTCCGCAATCCGAATACGCGGGCCTTCCGTGAGCTGGGTCCGGATACAGGCTTCGACACCATCGGTGACGGCAGCTATGCGGACAGCTTGTACAAGCTGCTCGACGGGCTGGAACGGACCGGGGAGCTTCCGCGGACCATTCTGTACAACCTGAATGCGGGGCAGAACGATGTGCTGGCCGCGATGGCCGGTTCTTTTCAGGGAAGCGGGATCAAGGGGAAAATACAGTTCGGCTCCGGCTGGTGGTACAATGACCAGAAGGACGGCATGCTGAAGCAGTTGACTTCTCTGTCGAATTTGGGGCTGTTGAGCTGCTTTGTAGGGATGCTCACGGACTCCAGATCCTTCCTGTCCTATACGCGCCACGAGTATTTCCGGCGGATTCTGTGCAATCTGATCGGAGGCTGGGTCGCAAGCGGCGAAGCTCCGGGGGATCTGGCGTTCCTGGGAGGCATCGTTCAGGACATTTGCTGCCATAATGCCGAGCGGTATTTTGGGTTTCCTGTTCAAGGAATAACGGAAATGACAGGGCTGACATCGGGGACCTGAACGCAGGGCTCCGGGAAGTTCGCAGGCCGCCTTTGTTGAAGGGGCCGGCAATCCGGAGCGGAAGCGTGGAAAATGTGTGCGATGATGTGGCAGAGCAACTGCGCGATATCGGGTTGATGGACCGGGCCTTTCTCAAGGCCGGCAACGCCATGGCAAAGATGCCCATGGCGTTGCCGGCCGGGCAGAAAGGCTTTTTTTGAAAGAGAATTTATCCTGAATTTCGAAAGTAAGTATCCACAAATCACCTAAAAGCTCTACACGAAGGGATTTCTTGCTAAAAACAGCCTGCACCAAATGGGTGAAGGCAAAAAGAGGGTTTATCCCTTGTCCGATCTGGATGGGTTCAATTCACTTTCGAAATTTAGGTTTATATGCTTCACATTATAAATTAGCCTTATCTTTCTCGCTGAAGGGGCTGACCCAAAAGCCATGAAATGGCTGCTTGGGTCAGCCCTTTTTTAGTCGCAGGATATACGTAGGTTTTTTGGAGTGGAAGCTCCGCGAACGGACCGTTGTCTGGGCCGCTGTGCTCTCCAGATTAATTTCATTCCCCTTAGCGGTGAAAATCCGGAGACCCAGGCGGCCGCTGCCGCTGTTCCGCGAGTCCGTCCATCCGCTGTTTAAGCGGGAAGTGGTTCTGTCATCTTTAAAAACACAATAAAGAAACTTAATTTATCCTGAATTGAACCGGAGAACCTGAACAAGCTGATGGAACGCAAGGAGGAGATTCATAGGGAACGGAAGCGAAGTGTAAAAAGTAACACTAATGGGCTGGAATTCTGGCTTGAACGGGCTTTAGTGGGATTTTGTACACTTAATGGAGGCCATCTCCCCCCATATGGCTGATTTCAGCCGGATTAGTTATACTTTTTCCCACTAGGGATGATCCAGTCTCCGAATGCGGTGGATTAGTTATCCTTTTTACCACTAAAATGCTGCCCTTTGGATGAATGGTTCAAGTTCATCATAATGTAGGCGTATTCCTCTGTAAGGGAGAGAAACGGATCGATTAGGGTCCTTTTTCCCGCTAACACTACCCGAAAAAGCGGCTGGGGGAATATGAGGTGACCTTTTCCACTTGGCTTCCCGCCTGGCTTCAGCAGCAGCCTTACACCTGAAATGCAAACAGCTGCGCTGCCCGGTTAAGGACGTTGCAGCCGTTTCTGCTTGAAAGATAAGATTTTATATGTTTTGAGGACCCGCAAAGTACCTGAGTCATCATCGAAGCCAAGGCCCCGCTTTGTGGGGTTATTTTGTGTTGGCCAAGGCCTCCGCCGTTCATGAACAATGCTGCTGCAAAGCAAGCGCCCGCAGGTTCTGTGAAGATGGTTCGTCCGGCAAGCTGGCCTTCTTGAATTTTGTTCGACGGCCCTACTGTCAGCAGGAAGCCTTTTACATTTCATTCGGCAGCGTAACCGTGAAAATCGATCCTTTGCGCAAAGCGCTCTGTACTTGGATGGAGCCCTTATGCAGTTCTACGATTTTCAGCACAATGGAAAGACCAAGACCGTTTCCCTCAATTGCATGGGATACATCGCCTTGATACAATTTGTCAAAGATATACTTTGATGTGGTTTCGTCCATGCCGCAGCCGAAATCCTGTATCTGCACAACCGTCTGCTGCTCATCCCCAAACAAATTCACGCGCAATTTACTGCCTTCAGAGGAGAATTTGATGGCATTGTCCAGCAAATTTGTCCACACTTGCGCCAGCATTTGCTCATTGCCTGTAAATTGCGCCTCCTCCATGTTTAGCTCCAGCTCCATTTTTTTTGCTGTCCATTTTTTTTCAAGCAAAAGTATGGCTTGACGTAGCTGTTCAGCCAAATTATATGAAACCCTGCCAGTCAGTATGATCTGATTTTCAAGCTTAGTTAAATTGAGGATATTGGTTGCCAGTTGGGACAACCGGTCTGTTTCACTAACAATAATATCAGTATATTCTGTACGCTGCTGCTCCGTTAGATCATGCTTTTGCAGCTGCTTGGCAAATCCGCGCAGCGACACGATAGGCGTTTTGAATTCATGTGAGAAATTATTGATGAAATCGGCACGCATCATCTCAATGCCGCTTAATTCCTTGGCCATCTCATTGAATGCAGCGGCCAGCTCATCAAATTCCTGCGGCATAGGCAGATAACCGAAATCAATCCGGGTATTAAAATCGCCGCGGGCCAGCTTTTTCATCCCGTTCAGTGGAATGCGGATATATAGTTTGCTCAGGCGGCTGCTGATGACGGCAGTAATAATGCTTACAGTGATTCCTAGCAAAAATGCAAAGTTCAGCATGGTCAACGGATTAGTATAAAAATCTCCGGGAATCAGACCGTTTTTGATCATCAAAATCGCTCCCAGCGCCGCCAAGCCCATACATGCCGCAATCAGCACAAAATTGTTCGCCGCTATAATAGTTACGAAGCCTAAATTCCGCACCATTGAGCGAAATGTTCTTTTCATGCCTTCCGCACTCCCTTATAGCCCAGTCCGCGAACTGTAACAATTTCAAACTCAGGATAATCCGCAAACCTGTTCCGCAGACGGTTGATATGCACGTTAATTGTATTATCGGCACTGTCGGTCTCCATCCCCCAGATTTCATCCATCAGCTGAATTCGTGTAAAGATTTTGTCGGGGTAGGAGAGCAGCTTGTACAATAAATAGAACTCTTTGGGAGGCAGTGTTGAAGTTTCGCTGCCGCGAATGACATGAAGCGAGTCGTAATCCAGTGTAACTGCACCGATTTCTATTTTGCGGGCAGAGGCTATCTGTGCACGCCGCAGCAGCGCCTTGATGCGCAGCAGCATTTCATCCTCATCTACAGGCTTTATCATATAATCATCGGTCCCGGCAAGAAAACCGTGGCGCTTGTCAGCAGGCAGCTGTTTCGCCGTAAGCATCAGAATGGGAATCAGGCTGCCCGCATCCCGCAGCTCCTTTGTCAGTGTATAACCGTCTGTTTCGGGCATCATGACATCTGTGATCAGCAGATCTATATGCTGCCGGTCCAGCATTTCCAGCGCCTCTTTCCCATCTGCCGCTTCAAAAGCCTGATATCCGTTTGCCTCCAATACCGTTTTTAGTAACCGGCGTGTATTGACATGATCTTCTGCAACTAAAATGTTGAACATAAAGCAGCCTCTTTCGTTTGTTAATGTTGAGTTTATCTGGGGAGATTATGATGATGCCAAGAAGCAGCCCAATCCTATATATAAGGAGAAATGGTCATGGACAAACCAAGCAATAATACAAATACACTATATCTTGTTACCGGTGTAGCAGGCAACCTTGGCAGCAGCGTAGCAGCGAGGCTGTTAGAGGAAAATAAAGCCGTTCGCGGACTTGTGCTAAAAGGAGACCCTGCTGCATTGCGCGTTCCTGAGGAAGTTCATGTGTGTGTAGGGGATGTTACCGATAAGGAATCCCTGGAGCCTTTCTTTTCCGCAGAGCAGGGTACCGAGGTGATTGTCATTCATTGTGCGGCTATCGTTACCGTCAGTGGAGACTTCAATCAGAAGGTGTATGATGTGAATGTAGTCGGAACCAAGAATATTATAGCTGCCTGCTTGAGACATAAGGTGAAAAAATTTATATATGTCAGCTCCATCAGCGCGATCCCTGAACTTCCGCACGGTACGCCAGTCAGAGAGGTGGACCGTTACGACCCGGACAAGGTCGTAGGGTATTATGGAAAGACGAAAGCGATGGCTTCACAAGCGGTGATGGATGCAGTACAGCAGCACGGAATCGATGCTTCTATCGTATTTCCAACGGGGATTAGCGGACCTGATGATTATGCCTACGGGCCGGTAGCGAGCTTTATCATCGAATATGTTGAAGGGAAAATGTCGGCCGGCGTATCGGGCAGCTTCAACGCTGTAGATGTGCGTGATTTGGCCGATGCCATTGTGGCCTGCTGCGAGAAAGGCCGCAAAGGTGAAGGCTATATTCTGGGCAATGAATGCGTCACCATGGCCGAGATGTTCCGTCTGCTGAGCAGTCTAAGCGGCGCAAAGGAAGTCAAGCTGATTCTGCCGGCTCCGGCAGCCTGTCCGATCTAAGTGAAAAAATAACCGGAAAGCCTGCGCGAATGACAAGCTTTGCGGTATACAATCTTGTGCGCAACAATGTGTTCGATTATACGAAGGCACAGCAGGAGCTTGATTATCATACACGCCCGTTCGCTGAGACCATTGCGGATACTATTGAATGGCTGCAACGTGAGAACAAGATTGGAACAAAAGCTATATGAAAACCGTATGCGTCATTACAGGCGGTGGCAGCGGAATGGGCTTTGCCACCGCAAAAATTATGGGCGGGAAAGGTTACTATGTCATTTTGGTTGGCCGCACGGCAGCAAAGTTGGAGAATGCAGTCGAAGAATTAAAAACCATGAACATTGAAGCCGAAGCTTTCAGCTGTGATATCTCGGACCGCACAAGCACCCAGCTTCTGGCCGGGCATGCCCGCGCTGTTGGTGCTGTAAAAACCGTTATACATGCAAGCGGGCATGTCACCGCACATGGGCGGTGCACAGCAAATTATGGAGGCCAATGCGCTTGGCGCGATCAACGTCAACGATGCATTCCATGAGGTAATGCACAGCGGGGGATGCATCATTGACACCTCTTCGATGTCTGCCTTTCTTACACCGCAGTTCCTGATGCCCAAGAGGTGCTACCGGCTTAGCCGCATCGACCGGAATAAATTCATGCGGAAAATGATGCGCCGGGTTAATCTTTTCCCTAAGAAAGTTCGTGCCGGAGTGGCCTATGGGATCAGTAAAAACTTTGTGGTCTGGTTTGCCAGAACTGATGCGGCCCGCTTTGGAAAAATAGGCGTGCGCGTTCTCTCCATCACGCCCGGGAATTTCGAAACTCCCATGGGAGATTTGGAAAAAGACGAAGCAATGACGTATATGAAGTACAATGCGATCAAGCGTCTGGGCAAAGCGGATGAGATTGCTTCCCTGTATGCCGCATGTGCGGATGAACGCATGGGCTACCTGACAGGTACGGATATTATATGCGACGGAGGATGCATAGCAAGCGGAGCGGGCCCGTTAAGGCGCGGGAATTAACTCGGACCTGATGCTAAATGGCGGAATTAGAGGGGCTTAACATGAACGCTGCCGGAGGCAGGGGAGCGAAGTGGAATTAGTAAACATAGAATGGATGGAAAAGCTCACGGCAGAGGGAATAGTGGGAAAAAGTGAACTTAATTTAGGCCTATTCCCCTGAAAGGGGGAGAATCGGATGGATTAGGTATCTACTGTAGGTGAGTTAGAGCCTGTAATCCTTTGGTCTCTATTCTTGATTATGACCTCGGGGGTTGGATCTGCCATATTTGCAGCAGCCCGGTTCCCTCTTCTTCCCCAGCTGTGGACACTGCAAACTGCCAAGCATCTTCAGAACATCGGGAAACGGCATGAATTCCGGCCGAATCTTCGTTCAGCGGAAGGGGAGAGCGCATTCCGCCGCCGCCCGCATAAGCCTTGCCGTTCAGGACAACCACGAAGGCGCCTTGTCCAAGGGCAAGGATCTGAGCCGGACCCGCCGGATCGGGAATGCCCGGCAACAGGTACCTGCTAACCTTTTTCCCGCTAATCTCTACTTCATAATGATCCGCAGCCGCAATTACGGCGGCTGTTTCGCCTTCCCGTACATCCCAGGCTGCTACCTGGCCTCTGACGGCAACGAGCTTGCCGGCAGAGGCAGTCCAGTGATAAAGCGTGCCTGATTGTCCAACTACCCAGGCTTGCCCGTCAGCGGCTGTCAGCTGCCGGCATGATTCCGGCAAGGGGATAGCCGGCTCGAGCTTCAGGCCGTTTTCCGCCGGCGATGCTTCCCACAGCCAACCCCCGGCGGCTGCCCAAACGGTGCCGTCACCCTTCGGGGCAAGGGCTTCCACCGGTTGCGCGAAGGTATGAAACGCCTCTGGCCAGATTCCCTTCTCCAGCCGGACGAAGCGCCAAGGACTGGACAAGTCCGAATAGCCGAGGCTGCGGTCCCAAGCCAACCAGCAGATGCCGGCAGTTGCCGTGATGCTGCGGAGAGGCGGGCCAAGATGCAAGGTGCCCAGCACGGCGCTGGTATCCGGCTCCGCTTCCCAAGAGAAGCCGTCGCCTGTTCCAACCAGATAGCGGTTGTGCGGCAATGAGACTACTCCGTAAGGTACGGAAGGGGCTTCGCCGACCGGACACTCCCTGATGAGGCGGACTGCAGGCGCAGCCGCTGCCGAAAGATCCTGGGGGGCGCCTTGGCTTACACCGGAAGGCTTGGCGGGAATCTCCGCCATCCCGCCCGGTCTTCCTTGCCATTCAAAGGAGCCCTCCGGCGTAATCTGCCGGGATGAATGGTCCAAAGTGCGGACGCTCACGCCTCCGGAATCAAGCTCAAGAATCCGGGACTGGCGTTTGCCGTCGCGGGTGCAAGAGCTGTGGACCCCGGTCAAGAAGAAATGGGTTCCATGGACTTCGGTGTGCGAGTTGGTATACGCATGGCTGAGATGATAATGGGCGGAGAACCACATCACGATTTCCGGAAACGCGCGGACAAGCTCCAGCCAGCGGTAAGGATCATGGTTTTGATCAAGATAGGCGTTGGTGGACCGGACATGTACACGCGGGACTGTCCGCAGGCCGCATCCGATCGGGGGCGCATGTGTAAAGAAAATCACCGGGACTCCGGGACGCTCTTTTAATTTGACAACAAGCGCATTGAACTGGGCGTCTGTCACGTAGCATTCCTGCACATCGTAGCAGGAGTCTTCGGGCTGGGGTTCGGTAGAAGCAAAGAACAGCCTCCATTCCTTGAATTCCAGTACACCGTAAGGCTCGGACTGCCCGAACAGGCGCAGGAATGCCGCCTCCATCGTTCCCTTTGGCTGTTTGCCGGCAGATTCCCGCTCCAGATCGTGATTCCCCATGATCGGCCGCAGGGGCACCCCGATAGTGTCGAGATATCCCTTGGCTTCCTCAATGCCCTCCGGTGTGCCAATAAGCCCGTTTCTGCCAAAATCGCCAAGCGGTATGACCAGATCCGGGGAGGTCCGGGCGGCATCCTCCATGGCCCGCTCTGTCAATTCCGGCTGTTGCCGGTCTATATGAAAATCACCCAATACAAGAATTCTCAATGAAGGAAACCTCCCTGCAGCAACGTTACAAACGAATCAGCCTTTCATGCCGGTCAAGGCAATTCCTTGTACGAAATATTTTTGTCCGATGAAGAAGAGAATGAGGGTAGGCAGCATAGCCACGCAAGCGACGGCCATTAAATAATTCCACTGCACATCATATTGTCCGTTGAAAAAGTTCATCCCCAGCGAAACCGTAAACAAGCTCTGTCTGTTCAAATAAAGCAGGGGCTGGAGAAAGTCGTTCCATGAGGCGTCAAATTGGAAAATAGCTACAGTTATCAGTACCGGCACCGTCACCGGCAGCAGCACATGCCACAGAATGCCGAGTACACCGGCGCCGTCGATTTGGGCCGCTTCTTCCGTGTCGGGAGGGATCGTCTGAAAAAATTGCCGGAGCAAAAAAATATAAAAAGCATTCCCGAAAAAACCGGGCACCGTCAACGGCAAAAAGGTATTGATCCAGTGTACGCTGGTGAACAGAAAAAATTTGGGGATCATCACCACGGTCCACGGAATCATCATCGTGGAGATCAGGACCATAAACAACAGATTGCGTCCGCGTGCGCGGTAGCGGGCGAATCCGTAAGCGACAACCGGGCAGGACAGCACCGCGCCGCCCACGCTGATGAGGGTAACCAGCGCCGTATTGCCGAACCATAGACCGAACGGAAGCTGGGTGAACGCTTTGGTGTAATTTTCCCATTGCAAGGGAAAGGGAAGCCAGACAGCCGGCCAGGCGTATAACTGGATATCGCTTTTTAATGAAGTGGAAATCATCCATACGAACGGGAACAGCATGACGGCAGCACCGCTAAGGAGCAGCGCATAGAGCAGGGTGCTGAGCACCGGATGTTTTTTCAGCATCACTTTTTCTCACCTCCGTAATACACCCATCTCCCGGAGCTGGAGAATACGAGCAGGGTCAGGGCCAGAATAATGAGGAACAGAAGCCAGGCAAGAGCGGAGGCGAGACCCATTTCGAATTTGCCGAAAGCATAATCGTATAAATGATAGTTGAAAAAACGGGTGGAATTCAGCGGCCCCCCTTTTGTCATCACATAAGCCTCGCCAAACTTCTGCAGCGCTCCAATTATGCCGGTAACCAGATTGAAAAAGATTGTCGGCGTGAGCAGAGGCAGGGTAATATAGATAAACCGTTTTAAGGCGCCTGCGCCGTCCAGAGTGGCCGATTCATATAGCGACTCCGGAATCCCCTTCAATCCGGCCAGCCAGATGATCGTTCCGCCGCCAACGGACCACAGGCTCATAAAGACCAGGGAAGGAAGCGCCCAGTCCGGCTCGAAAATCCAGCCTGGACCCTGAATGCCGAATAATCCGAGGAACGTATTAAGCAGCCCAAGCTCCGGGTTGAAGACGAATATCCACATTACCATCACCGCGACCCCGTTGATTTGCGAGGGCAAATAATAGATGGTGCGGAACAGCTTGTTGCCCGGCAGCGAGATATTGAGCAGCAGCGCCAGCGCCAGTCCGGCGGCCAGGTTCAAGGGCACCGAAAGGACGGCAAACCCGAACGTAATCATCAGCGACTTCCAGAACAAGGGGTCTTCTGTGAGGGCAAAAGCATAATTGCTGAGACCCGTCCACTGCGGGGGCTTCAGCATATTCCATTCCGTAAGGCTGAAGTACAGCGAGGCGAGCATCGGTCCCGCGTCCAGAAGGATCAAATGAAGCAGCCAGGGAGAGATCAGCACATAAAAGACGAGCGCTTCCTTTCGTTTCAATAGCGATTTGCGCACCGCAGGTTTTGCCGCCTTGCGGGCAGTCGGAATTCCCATTGCCAGTGCCCCTCCATAGCTTGGCAGGCGGGCCGTCCGGCCCGCCGGTCAAGATTTCTCTATTTCTTCGCTTTATCCGCTGCGGCTGCAGCTTCATCCAGCACTTGCTGCACATCGGTCTCGGAGAGCAGTATTTTTTCCAGCGCTTCCGTGAATGCCGGCTTTCCGCTTTTTGGATAATCGACATCAATGGTATCCGGCATTATTTTGGTATTGGGAATGTCATCCGTAAACGATTTGTAATTAACATCTGTCGCCTGTCCTTTTTCCCCGGCTACCGGTTTGTATGCCACAAATCCGAAATCGCCGAATACTTCCGCCCCGCCCCGGGTGGTCATATATTTGATGACATCCCAGGCTGCTTCTTTGTGCTTCGATTTTTCATAAATGGACCAGCCGCCATAGAATACGAAGTTGTTGGCCCCGTTGGGCCCGACCGGAAGCGGTACCGTACCGAATTCCAGCTGCGAATCCTTCATATAATCTTCAATCGGCCAGCGGCCGTTGAAATCCATAGCCACTTTCCCGGCGCCAAACATATCGATGCCCTTGAAGGAGTCGGTATCGGTGCTGCTTGGCATGATTTTATCCTTGTGGAAAGCGTCGCTTAACCATTGCAGCGCTGTAACCGTTCCGGGGCTGTTCATATACCCTTCATAAGTGCTGCCGTCCGGACTCACAATGCCGTCGCTGTAAGCCAGCACCAGCGGCTGCACCCGGCGCTGGTCGGTACCCGGCAGCTTAAAGCCCCACTGGGTGGTTTTGCCGTTTTCAGTTTTAGTCAGCGATTTGGCGGTTTGGTACAGCTCATCCCATGTCCATCCGGCTTGGGGATAAGGAAGCTGCGCTTCGTCAAACAGCTTTTTGTTGTACAGGATCGCCATATTGGTCCAATCCTTGGGCATGGCGTACAGCTTGTCTTTGTATTTTCCGTAATTCACAATATCCTCATAAAAATCGCCGGGATCGACGCCGTTAGCCCCGGCAACAAAAGCGGATAAATCCGCAAGTCCGCCGTTCTCGCTGAAGATGGGGATATGCGTGTCTCCTACCATGATAATGTCAGGAGCATCGCCGATGGCAAACTGGGCAATCAGCTTCTCATTGTAATTATCCGGCACGGATTCGAAGGTGATGTCCACATTGGGATGCTCCTTCATATAGCTGTCCAGTACGGATTTCTGCATCTCATAGCTGTCTGCGGTCGACCAGGTTGTCATTCTGAGCTTAACTTTCTCCGTTCCCGCCGCTTCAGCCGGTTTCGCGCCATCGGCTGAAGCCGGGCTTTCCGGGGAGACGGAGTTGTTTGGCTGTGCGCAGCCGGACAGCAGGAGGACAAGGACAAGTAAAACCGGAAATAAGGCAGTACGAACCGTTTGTTTCATTGTTTGCTCACCACTTTTCATAGAATTTGAACCTAAAGATAAACCGTCTGATCTTTCTCCGGCCACATCACCGGACCGGAATAAATGGCTGCCGCTGCCTGTACACTGGCTTCATTATTGCGGCGCAGGCCATGGATCAGGGCGAGCTGCTCCACTTCCGCTGCTTTGGCAATTTCCGCGGCGTCCATCGCACTGGAATGCAAGCCGCCGTTCTTCAGCGGATTAGCCGGGGCGGCTCCGTAAGTGGCTTCATGGATGAGCAGCGAGGAACCGCGGGCAAGCTCGGTAATAGGCTCATGATAAGCGGTATCTCCGGTAAAAGTGACCGATTTTCCGGTTCCCCTGTCGGTATATTTGTAGCAGAGCGCCTGTACCGGATGCAGCGAAGAGGCGGTTTTCAGATGGAACAGCTCGTCATCGTATGAATCGCCGGGCTTGAGCGGGATGATCGTGGGATAGCTGCGGGCAGGATAAAACTTGCGGTTCAGGAACAGAAACTCAAGCGTGTGATGCAGGATAGGCTGCAGGTCTTCCTCCGGACCCAATATTTTGAGGTCCGCCAAATCCTTATTGGCAATCAGAAAATAATAGAGCAGGGATGGCAGCGAGATATAATGGTCATGGTGCATATGTGTAAATAAGAGATAGCGGATATTGCCGGGGTCAATACCCTGGCGGCGGATATTATCCACAATATTCCATCCTGTGTCTACCATAACCTGATCATTGATAAGAAAACTGGCTGTCTCACCTCCCACTTCCGGAATAGCCGCTTCCGTTCCGAAGAACGTTACCTTTGTTCTGGTTTCCATTGTTAGCACCCTTTCGATTGAATGATTGATAACGATCATTTTCTTTCTTATTGTAGAGCTGGTTCATCAACTTGAAATAAAAAAACACCGTTAAATATGTAAATATCGATCAAAAATCAAATAAAATATGATCTATATCGATCATATTTTTCTTACTCTCTCATATTTGGGTTTTAATTTTCCAGTATTTATAGTAGAGTAGAATTACAGTTCAATTCCGAACAAATGGCAGGGAAGGGAAGAATAATAGAGATGAAAGCCAGACAACGAATGATGATTTCCTATTTAGAGCAGCATACCTTTTTAAGCGTGAACAAACTGGCTGAGCTGCTGGAAATTTCTCTTCCTACCGTCCGCAGAGACCTTCAGGAGATGGAAACGGACGGCTATGTTCAGCGGGTGAACGGGGGAGCCTTTCTCATCAACAAAAGGGACAATCCGCCGGAGCAAGCACAGCGGAGTGATCCGTTCGAAGCACACAAGAAGGCTATCGCCGCCGAAGCCGTCAAATGGATTCAGCCCGGGGACACCCTGTTCATTGATTCCGGTTCGACCAATAGCTGCCTTGCGGATTTTCTTACGGAATTGAAAGGCATTACGATTGTGACCAACAGCATTGATATCGCCTATAAATGTATGCGCAGGCCGGGGCTGTCGGTATTTGTGTGCGGAGGCACAAATGAAGAGGTTAGAGCGGAGGCGGGGATAGTGGGTCCCCTTGCGGAGCAGCTGATCATGCAGTTTAGGGCAAGCCTGTGTATACTGGGAACCTCCGGGCTTGACCTGAAGCAAGGCATTACCGATCCCTTTTTATCAGCGGCAAGCATCAAGGATAAGATGCTCACCTACTCTTCCAAGCGTATTTTGGTGACCGATCACAGCAAATTCGGCAAGATTCATAAAGCCTTTGTCGCTCCGATAGAGTCCTTTGACTGCATCATTACGGATTGGGAAGCGGATATTGGGGATATTGCGCATATTCGCTCGCAAGGGACAAATGTAATTCAAGCTGCTCCCGGGCAGGGACAACCGCCTTCATAATTGGACAAATTGAAACAGAGCCATGCGGATATTCCGCACGGCTCTTATCGTTGCAGGGCTGCTCTTATTTACCGCTCCATAAAGCCACGCGGTCCTGCACATATTTGGTGTAGCCCTTTTCCATCTTCTCTACTCCGGCTTTTTCCAGGTCGGCCATGTAGGCATCCCAGATCTTATCGAAATCCGCCGGTGTCGCGAGGATGGCCTGCGGAATCCGTTTCCACGTAATATCTCTCATTTTGTTGCCCAGAATGAAGACTTCATCTTCGCCCGGAATGGCAATGTTCCAGGCTGCCCCGTAAGCCTTTTCCGCGAATTCTTCTTCCTTCGGGAAGAGATCCTTCCAGGTCGTGGCGTTGTAGGCGGCGAGCGTCTCTTTTTCGGTGTCGCTGTAGCCCAGCACAAGCTGTTCCGGGAAGTTTTTGGTGTAATAGTTGCCGGTCGAATCCTTGGCGCCGTCGCCGTAATGGACCATCATATTCCAGTAGAAGCCGAGACCCGACTCCTTGGTGAAGGCCGTATTGTCATTGTTGATACGGTCCTGGATTTCTGCCGGAACGACACGCTTGCCGTTATCCACCACATAATGCTTGCCTTCGATGCCCCAGTTGTTCAGGATTTGACCTTCGTCGGAGGCGAGGTAATCGAGGAACCTGATTGTGCGGACCGGGTCCGGGTTCGTGCTGGAGATGGAAATCCCGTAGCCGCCCATGAAGCCGGTAGGCCAGAAGCTGGTTTCCTTATACTCTTCCGTCAGCGTCACCGGATAGTGGCCGTAGGTCTGATCGTATTTGCCTGCGGTCTTCAGTGCCTGCTGGGCGTCATTGTAGTCCCAGTCCTGGTCAATCAGGCCAAGCACCCGGCCGGTGGCTACCTTGGCTTTGTACTGGTCATACTTCTGCACGAAGCTCTCCTTGTCCAGCAGGCCGATATCATTCATATGGTTCAGCCAGCGGAAATATTCCTTCTCTTCCGGACGGCGGAAGTGGTAGATGGCCTCATGCGTCTCCTGATCGATGTAATATTCGCCGTCATCCGAGCCGCCGGTCGTGGCTACGGCTGGATTGGTCACGGAAATGTACATATGCCAGTCGTCTGCGTTCAGGGAGAGCCCGATGTTTTTGTTCCCGTTCTCATCGGTGGGATGCTTCTCCAGATAGGCTTTGATTACATTCTCATAATCGGTAACCGTTCTGATCTCGGGATACCCGGCTTCCTTCACCACTCGGTGCTGCAGCTCAAAGCCGCCGCCGGCCACAAACTTCTTCTCATCCACTGCTGCCCAGGTGGGAATGGCATAGATGGCTTGGTCTTCATTGGTATATTTCGCCCGGGCGAGGTTGTTGCCCAGCACACGCTTGATGTTGGGGGCATATTGATCAATGAGCTCGGTCAGATCAATGACAGCTCCGGCATCCACCAGCTTGCCGATATCCGCTTTGGCGGAGATCATGTCCGGATATTCACCCCCGGCTGCAATCAGGGCGATTTTTTGCTGAGGGTCGCCTACGGCAAACTCGGCATCCAGCGTAATCCCTGTTTTCTCCGTAAGAACCCTGCTGACATCATCCTTCATATTGTTCCAGTTCGGATTGGGGTCTTCCGCGAAGAAGGAGAGTGTCAGCGGACTTAAGTCTTCGGCTTCCGCCGCCTCTGCGGGGGCATTGCCTCCACCGGCAGCCTTGGTAGCCCCGGCATTCGTTGCCGTGTTCTTGTTATTGTTCCCGCCGCTGCACCCCGCCGGCACACTGAGCAGCAAGGCAAGGACCATCAGCAGCACATACGGTTTCACTGTCTTTCTTGTCATGAATAGAAACCCTCCCTTTTATTGTATACACAGGCGGAGCCTGCCATTACCGGAAGCGGATTAGCTTTTTACCGAGCCCAGGGTCATGCCCTTGACGAAGTAGCGCTGCAGGAACGGGTAGACGACCAGAATGGGCACGGTAACGACGATCGTGATCGCCATTTTGACCGATTCCGGAGAGATTTGCGCCATTACCTCGGTCATATTGCGGCCGCGGAAGTTATCCGCATTGGTTGTCGTGCTCTGGATGACCTTCATCAGCTCGAACTGCAGGGTGGTCAGATTATCCTTGGAGCCGTTGTAGAGATAGGTGTCGAACCAGGAGTTCCACTGGCCGACGGCCAGGAACAGGGCGATGGTCGCCAGCGCCGGCTTCGTCAGCGGGAGAATGACCCGCCGGTAAATCGTGAAGTCATTGGCCCCGTCCAGCTTGGCGGATTCCTGCAGTGCGTAAGGGAGGCCGTCGATGAAGGAACGGATAACGAATACATTGAATGCGCTGACAAGACCGGGAAGGACATATACACTGAAGGTCCCCATCATGTGCAGATTTTTGATCAGAATATAGACGGGGATCAGCCCGCCGGAGACATACATGGTCAGCGCCAGGAACGTGGACACGAGCTTCCGTGCCTGAAAGTCCATCCGGCTCAGGGTAAAGGCCAGCATGGAGGCGCTGACGAGTCCGAGTATCGTGCCGATGACTGTACGGAGGATGGAAATCTTGAGTCCGGTCATCAGCCCGGAGAAGGCAAAGATGGTCTCATAGTTCTTGAAGGTGAACACCCGGGGGTAGACCGTAATCCCGCCTTTGATGCTGTCCGTGGAGTCATTGAAGGAAATCGCCAGCACATTCAGAAAAGGATACAGCGTGGCAACGGTCACCACTGTAACCGCAGCATAGACTGCCAAATCGAAGAGGCGGTCCGGCCAGGACGCGGCTGCCAGTTTTTTTATCAGCATAAAGGGCCTCCTATATAATGCTTTCCTTCGTTATTTTTTTGAAAATGCCATTGGCGACAAACAGCAGAATCACACTCACCACAGAGTTGAAAATGTTAATGGCCGTACCGAAGGAGAATCGTCCCATGCCCAGCCCGTAGTTCAGTGCATAGAGATCGAGTGTCTGCGAGTAGTCGCGCACCAGGTTGTTGCCCAGCAGGAACTGCTTCTCGAACCCGATGCTGATTAAATGCCCGATGGAAATGATGAGCAGGATAATAATTGTTGTGCGGATGCCCGGCAGTGTAATGTTCCGCACCTGCTGCAGCCTGCTTGCACCGTCCACCCTGGCCGCCTCATACAGCTCGGGGCCGATGCCCGAGATCGCCGCGAGATAGATAATTGTGTTCCAGCCCGTTTCCTTCCAGACATCCGAAGCCGTAACTATGCCCCAGAATAAATGGCCTTTCGCCATGAATTGTACCGGCTCGCGGATCAGATGGAGGCCGAGCAGCAGATCGTTCACCGCACCGTTGTCGGTAGAGAGCATCTTCGTGATAATTCCCGCAGCGACCACCCAGGACACGAAATGGGGCAGATAGGAGACCGTCTGGACAAAACGCTTCAGGAATTGCAGCCGCAGCTCGTTCAGCAGAACGGCGAAGATAATGGGAATGGTGAATCCGGCCAGCAGGCCCATGATGCTCATAGCGAGCGTGTTGCGCAGCGCATTGAAGAATTGCTCATCCCGGAACAGCTCTCTGAAGTACTGCAGGCCAACCCAGCTCTGCTCGAAAAAGGATTTGCCCGGCTTGTATTTCTGAAAGGCCATGGTCCATCCCCAAAGCGGCAGATAATTGAATACGAATGCCCAGAGCACGAACGGGATCGCCATCATATAGAGATATTTCTGCTGCAGGAAGGTTAGCCAAAAGCGTGAGGCAGGCTTCTTCGGCACCGGCTTCACTTCACTGGTAATCGCTTTCATTTATGTCCCTCCTTCGATATGCACTATCATAAGCTGCCGGGAATCCGGGAAACACCCAAATATTTGCGATAAAAAACAGGGGGAAATCCGCTCTTTTCGCAAGCGCTTTCTGAAAAAGAATGCCGCCTCATCATGAGTTTTTTCTGCGGTAGTCGGAGGGCGAGATGCCTTCAAGCCTTTTGAACTTTTCCCGGAAATAATCCACATCGCTGAAGCCGGCCCCGCTTGCGGCCTGATGGACTTTGCAGCCCTGACCGAGCAGCTCCTTGGCCTTCTCCATGCGGACTCTGTCCAGATAGCTGTTGAACGGGAGGCCGGTGCTGTTCCTGAACAGCTTGCCCAGGTAGGCGCTGCTGTAAGTGAACACATCCGCCAGGGTATCAAGCTTCAGGTTCTCGCTGTAATGGCGGTGGATGAGGTCCAGAATCCGCTTCATTAAGACCTCCATATCGTCATGGGCAATGCCTGCGGCATATTGCTCCAGCAGAGAGGCGACATAGCGCTGCAGCCGGGGCAGGGAGGTATACTTGTAGATTTGCTGGATTTGCTCATCCATCCGGCTGTGCTGCAGGCCTGGCTCCTTGTACTGGAGCGAGAGCTTGTTGCTTAAGAATGTCACCATCCGCACATAGCGCGATTTCACGGCCATCTCGGAATAGCAGGCGGCGCTCATCCATTCTCCGGCTTCCCGGACCAGGGAGGACAGCACCCCGGCGCTTCCGGTATCCATGGCAAAATACAGCCGCTCCAGCACCGCTTCCAGCCTTGGCTCCGCTTCCTCCGGTTTGACCGGCAGCCCTTTCTTCACCTTCAGTGAATCCGGTCCAATCATACCGGGCTCATCGTAGAAGAAGTGCTCCTTTATGCGGGCCAGCGCCGAATAGCGGGAGGCGGGAAGCTCCTCAAGGGTGTCTACCATATCGCCCGCAGCAATAATGCATTCCAGCCCTTGGGCGGCAGCGGCTTCCCGGATATTCCGGACCATTAATTTATGGACAAGCTCCTTCTGAAAAGAAGGCTGCAGCAAAACGCCCAAATAAGAGTCCAGGGAGAACACAATGCCCCAATCCTGTTCTTCAAAGCTTGCGGCAAGCCTTGCCTTCACGGCCGTTGACGGGCCATTGTCCGCATTGTCCTGAAGCAGCAGCCGGATCAGCACTACCTGATAGGAATCCCAGTGCAGTCCTGCTTCATGTACAGCAGTCTCCGGTGCGGCCGGAGACTGCTGGCCGCTCTCCAGCAGCAGGGATTGGACCAGCATTTCCCTGCTCCATACCTTGACGGCGGCATGCTGCTTGCGGTAAGCGGCCCGTGACTCCAGCTCTGCGTACAGAACGGACAGATACCGCTGCAATTCCTCTTCGTCCACCGGCTTGAGCAGATAGTTGTCGATGCCAAAGGCCATCGCACGCTTGGCATAGCTGAAATCCGCATAGCCGCTGAGAATAATGATGTGCAGCTCCGGGTCCCCCTGCCGCAGCTCTTGGATCAGCTCCAGGCCGTCCCGGCCGGGCATGCGGATATCTATAATCATGAGATCGGGCGAATACAGCCCGTATTTATGTCTGGCTTCAATGGCATTGGCCGCGGTGTCAATGACCTGGAATCCAAGGCTCTCCCAGTCCAGCAGAGCTGCAAGTCCCTCACGGATGGCCAGCTCGTCATCCACAATCAGCACACTATACATAAGAATCGCTCCTCAGGGGGATCGCCAGGCTGATCTGCGTTCCGTATCCGGGCTGGCTTGCCAGGGTCAAGCCGCATTCCGGGCCGTAGGTCAGCTGAAGCCGCACATGAATATTGCGCATCCCGATATTATTGGTCTCATAATCTTCCTTGCTCTCCAGCCTCTGCCGGATTTCTTGCAGCTTCCCTGCCGGAATGCCTGTTCCGTTGTCGGATACCTGGACTTTGAGCAGCCCGTCCTCTATGCGGATATCCACCCGGACCATGCCGCCGTCAATCCGGTTCTCCAGCCCGTGGATGACGCAGTTCTCCACCAGCGGCTGGATAATCAGGGGCGGAATCTGAACAAGGTTAGCCTTGGGGTCTACATGAAGCTCATAGGCAAGCCTGTCATCATAGCGGAATTTCTGGATGACCAGATAGCAGTTTACCGTTTCCAGCTCGCTTTGCAGGCTAATCCTGCCGCCGCCGGCCCCGAGGTTTTTGCGCATCATTTTCCCAAGCAGCCGCACGACCCGGGAAATATCCGCCTGGCCTCTGACATGGGCTTTCATGCGGATGGATTCCAGGGCATTGAAGAGGAAATGGGGGTTGATCTGGCTGGCCATCATTTTGAATTTGATCTCATTCTGCTTCAGCAGGATGGCATTTTTCTGCCGGTTGGATTCCTCCACCTCGCTCATCAGGTCGCCAATGCTCCGTACCATATGGTTGAACTGCCGCGCCAGCTGGCCGATTTCATCCTTGCCGTCAATTACGAGTGTGGCCTCCAAATTTCCCGAACCGACCTTGGAGATATGCTTGCTTAGATGCAGCATCCGTCCGGTAAGCAGCCGGGAGAAATAGTAGATCAGCAGGATCGCCATAATCAGCGCGGAGATGATTACCATAGCCGCCAGCAAGATAATCCGGTTAGGCTCCTTCACGATGCTTTCCACGGAGAAAATGGAGATAATGCGCAGGTTGTTCAGACTTCCGCCGGGCTGCCAGTGGTCAATCAGCATTTTGAAGGGTTTGCCTTCTATCTTTACATCATAGGGGCCTTGCCCGTCGGCGGATACGGCCTTAAAGTCAATGTCGTCCAGCGTTTTGCCGCGTGTATCCGTGCGGTTGGAGGCTACAATATTGTCGTTCTCATCCACAATCAAGGTTTCGAAGGACTCCTGGTTCAGGATGGCGCTCAGCTTGTCCGTATTCACATTCACAACCAGCACACCTGAAGTCCGCTGCTTAAAAAAATCAACTTTGCGGATCAGGCTGAGATAATACCGGCCATCGCGGTTGTCCCGGATATAATTCCAGCACACCAGACCCTTCTGGACCATTGCGGTTTGATACCATGGCTCCTGCGTAATCTTCCCATCCGCCTGCAGGAACTCCCAGTTGTCCAGAACCGTCGGATTGTCGATGTACAGGCGGATGCTGGAGATTTCACTGTACAGGCGGACAAATTCACGGAAATCGGGGTAATTCCAGTAAGCCTGCACCACATCGTACACTGAGACGTAGCGGTGGTTGGCGGCCTCCTCCAGCCGGCTGTCATTGGACAGCCGGTAAGCGATGTCGAGCGGGACACTCAGCATTTCGCCGGTCCGCTTTTTCACCCGGTCCACATTGGCTGTAATCTGCTCCAGCGCATTGCCCATCGCCATATTGCGCAGCTCGCTTGTCAGGAACACCCCCACAATAAGCACCGGAATCAGGGTCACACAGCCGAAGGACAGGAAGAGCTTGGTCCTGAGACGCAGATTATTCACCGAGGTGATGATACGGGCATACACGAATAGAGCACCTCCCTTTTTAAAATTGATAACGCTTACATGAAAGTATACCTGTTAACAGGGAACCATTAAATGTAATTATTTAGGCATTTATTGTCCTCTGTTATGATGTTTTCCAAGCTTTATCTGCTTGCAGGACAACGGAAAAGGACAACGGATATCCTTCTCCGTTGTCCTGCTTCTGTTGCGCCCTACGCTGAGGCGCTTATTCCTCCGGATGTCTTACTTGAAAGATAAGAATTTATATGTGAAGTGCCTTTGAATTCGCCCGAAGCCGGCTGGACGAGGGAATCAGAGGCAGAAGTACCTTTGAATTCGCCCGAAGCCGGCTGGAGGAGGGAATCAAAGGCAGAAATACCTTTGAATTAACCCGAAGCTGGCTGGAGGAGGGAATCAAAGGCAGAAGTACCTTTGAATTCGCCCGAAGCCGGCTGGAGGAGGGAATCAGAGGCAGAAGTACCTTTGAATTCGCCCGAAGCCGGCTGGAGGAGGGAATCAAAGGCAGAAATACCTTTGAATTAACCCGAAGCTGGCTGGAGGAGGGAATCAAAGGCAGAAGTGCCTTTGAATTCGCCCGAAGCCGGCTGGACGAGGGAATCAGAGGCAGAAGTACCTTTGAATTCGCCCGAAGCCGGCTGGACGGTGAAATCAGGCTAAATGATTCTTCTCCTCCCCACTGAAATGGCAGCATTCTTATATAGGACGCCGATAGGCGTCTTTCTCAAAAGATAAGACTTTATATGCTCTGCACATTAAATGATCCTTCTATTTCTCACTGAAACACCCCGTCCCTTATAAGGACGGCGAAGCCGTTTCTGCTTGAAAGATCAGATTTTATATGTTTTGGGGTCCCCGCAAAGTACCTGAGTTATCATCGAAGCCAAGGCCCCACTTTGTGGGGTTATTTTGAAAGATAAGACACCCATGCCGTTGCGCGGCACCACTGAGGAATCAAATATCGCTGCGTCCGCGTCCATCAATCTTATTCCAATCAGGAAACCAGGCTTTAACAGCGATCGGAAGAACCCTCTGAACCCGCCGGACTTTCATTCACATCGTCAACCGCTGATTTTGGTGTTGAGCCAAAAAGGTAATTTAATGTATAGGAATGGAACCGGAGAACCTGAAAACGCTGATGCAACGCAAGGAAATTCATAGGGAACGGAAGCGAAGTGTAAAAAGTAACACTAATGGGCTGGAATTCTGGCTTGAACGGACTTTAGTGGGATTTTGTACACTTAATAGAGACCCGCTCCCTCCATATGGCTGATTTTAGCCGAATTAGGTGTACTTTTTCCCACTAGGGATGATCCAGTATCCGAAATGAGCTACTTTAGTTATCCTTTTTACCACTAAAATGGCTGCCCTTTGAATGAATGGTTCAAGTTCATTTTAATTAGGGCGTATTCCCCATAGAGGGAGAGAAACGGAACAATTAGGTATCCTTTTTCCCGCTAACGCTTGCGAAAAAGGGGACGTGGGGAGAATGGGGTTCACTTTTTCCACTTGGCCTTCTGCCTGGCTTCAGCAGCCAGCCCTACACCTGAAATGCAAACGGCTGCGCTGCCCGGTCAAGGACGGCGCAGCCGCTTCTGCTTGAAAGATATGAATGTATATGTTTCACGCTAAGAATTAGGCTTATCTTTCTCGCTGAAACGGATACCGTCTTTATAAGGACGGCGAAGCCGTTTCTACTTGCTGCGCTTCAGGCTTTGGCCGTTCGACGCAATGACATCCTTATACCAGTGGAACGATTTCTTGCGGTATCTCTCCAGGGTTCCTGAGCCGTCATCATGGCGGTCTACATAAATGAACCCGTAACGCTTGCTCATCTGTGCGGTAGAGGCGCTGACCAGGTCAATGCAGCCCCAGGAAGTATAACCCATAATCTCAATGCCATCCTCAAGGGCTTCGCCTACCTGAACGAGGTGATCGTTCAAATATTGAATCCGGTAATCATCCTCGACCGTCGGCACGCCGTCTTGACCCGCAATCAGCTTGTCCACAGCCCCGAGGCCGTTCTCAACGATAAACAGCGGTTTCTGATACCGGTCATGGAACATATTCAGCACATAGCGCAGGCCCTGGGGATCAATCTGCCAGCCCCATTCGCTGGCTTGCAGATAAGGGTTGAACACACCGCTGAACAGATTGCCCTCCGTTTGATTCTTTTGGCTGTCATCCGCCGTTTCGCAGATGCTTACATAGTAGCTGAAGGAGACAAAATCCACCGTATGCTTGAGAATATCCGCATCTCCCGGCTCCATATGAATGCCAATGCCATGTTCTCTGAAGAAGCGTTTCATATAGCCCGGATATTCGCCTCTCACATGCACGTCGCCGAAGAAGTAGTTCTTGTGCTCCGCTTCCATCGCCGCAATCACATCATCCGGATTCGGCGTTAGCGGATAGGTTGGCATACTGAGCACCATGCAGCCGATTTTGGCCTGGGGATTAATCTCGTGGCCAATCTTTACCGCCAGCGCGCTGGCAATGAATTCGTGGTGAATGGCCTGGTACAGATCCTGTTTGCTGAGCTCCTTCTTCGGCGTATAGATGCCGCCGCTCATGAACGGCTCTTCCAGAATCGAGTTGATCTCGTTGAACGTCAGCCAATATTTCACTTTATCCTTGTAGCGGGTGAACACGGTTCTGGCATAACGCTCATAGAAGCCCACCAGCTCACGGTTGACCCAGCCGTTATATTGCTTGGACAAATGCAGCGGCGTTTCGTAATGCGAGAGGGTCACCAGCGGTTCAATGCCGTATTTGCGGCATTCGTCGAACAGCTTGTCATAGAATTGCAGGCCCTGCTCGTTAGGCTCCGGCTCATCCCCCTTCGGAAAAATCCGTGACCAGGCAATGGAGGTGCGGAACACCTTGAAGCCCATTTCGGCAAACAGCCGGATATCGTCCTTATAACGGTGGTAGAAATCAATGCCGGCGAGCTTCAGATTATCTTCGGTAGGCACCTCGGTAACCGGGCCTTTGATTCCTTGCGGAGCCACATCCTGCGTGGACCAGCCTTTGCCGTCTTCGTCATATGCGCCTTCACACTGGTTTGCGGCGACTGCGCCGCCCCACAGGAAACCGTCCGGAAAGTGTACGCTCATTTGTTATCCCGCCTTTTACTTTTATAGATTATTGGATGATTTATGGTAAGCTGATATTGTTTCCTTCAAATTGAATGCTAAACGTTGTAACGCGTTACATGTCAAGTAATATCTTTGAACTTTTTTGCTATAAAGGAGAGGCGGCATGTCGAATCTTGATCAAATTGCGAAGCTGGCGGGATTTTCCAAGGCTACGGTATCCAGAGTCCTGAATCATTCCCCTCATGTCAACCCGGAGACGAGGGACAGAATTTTGGCGATTATGAAGGAGCTGGACTATGCTCCGAACGGCAATGCCGTCTCCCTGTCGAAAGGGCGGACTTTGCAGATCGGCATGTGCGCGGAGGGCATCAACGAAGTGATGCTGCCTTTTCTGAACAGCTTTGTGGAGACGGCCAGCCAGAATGGGTACCAGACCATCGTGTACACCTCGGGCGGGGATGCGAAGAAGGAGCTGAAGGCCTTTGAGGATCTGCGGAGAAAAAGAGTGGATGCGCTGGTCATCATCACCTGTGTCAATGATCATGGCCTGATCGGCTCCTATTGCAAATACGGGCCGATTGTCTCCTGGCAGCGGATGCGGCTTCCCGAGATCCTTTCGGTAGCCATGAATCAATATGACGGGTACAAGCTGGGGGTTGAGCATGTGATCGGGCAAGGGTATACCCGGATCGCCAATGCGCTCGGCAGGCCGAGCAGCATGAATACGCTCAGCCGGCTGGAAGCCTATGAGGATATTATGAACAAGCACAGCCTGGCTGTGCCTCCCGGGTGGTCGCGCACTGGCATCTACTCCATCCGGGACGGAGAGCGGCTGGTCGGGGAGCTTCTGCAGGGTGCGAAGGAACGCCCGGATGCGGTCCTCTGTGCCAATGATCTGGTGGCGGCGGGCCTGCTGAACGAAGCCCGCAGGCAGCAGGTGAAGGTTCCGGAGGAGCTGGCTATCGTCGGCTTTGACAACACGGAGCTTGCCCATACGCTGGGAATCACCTCGATCGATAATCCCATTGCCGCCCAGGCGCAGAATGCGTTCTATCTGCTGCTGGGCAAGCTGAACCATGAGGAAACGGTACAGAAGAAGCTGCAATTCAGACTGGTCAAGCGGGCGACGACGTAAGCCTGAAGACAGGTGCACTGCGTCGGGCATATGCCCATGCGGGAGCAATTACATAAGATGAGGCAGGCCAATTGAGCGGCCTGCCCCGTCTTTTTTGAAAGATAAGAATGTATATGTTTTGGGGTCCCCGCAAAGTACCTGAGTCATCATCGAAGCCAAGGCCCCACTTTGTGGGGTTATTTTGTGTGTATTAGGCTGACTCCGCTATGGGCTTTCGGACACAACTGCACTGGAGTCCGTTCGCACAGCGAAACCACAGCCCTCACCGATATTAAGAGCTTCCCGGTCCGTTGCAGGCCTGCGGCCTCCCTCCCCAAAGCAAAGGCTCAAATCCTGCGAGTTCCGCTTGAGTCCCGCTTGAGTCCCGCTTGAATCCTGCTTAAGCTCCGTTTGAATTCAACAGCTCAAAGCCTGCTTCAACCTTAGCCCTTGACCGCACCGGCGGTAAGCCCGCTCACAATATATTTCTGGCAGAACAGGTACAGAATCAGCACCGGCAGCGAGGTCAGCACCAGATCGGCGAAAATCAGATTCCAGTCCCGGCTGTACTTGCCGTAGAAATTGTATACAGAGAGCGGCATGGTCCAGTCCGAGCTGTCGGTCAGGAAATAGAGCGGAATGGTAATGTCGTTCCAGACGGACATGAAGACCATGATCGCCACGGTTGCGTTGACCGGAACGATCAGCGGGGTGACGATTTTGAAGAAGACATCAAAGGTATTGGCGCCTTCCAGGAAGGCGACCTCATCCAGCGCTTTGGGGATGGAACGGATGAATCCGCTGTACAGAAACACGCTGAACGCGGTATTAAGCGAAGCGTAGATGAAGATTACGCTGGTGATGCTGCCGTAGAAGCCCATCCACTGCACAACGCGGATCGTGGTGATGGTGGACATCGGGGCAATCAGGCCCATGAAAAAGAACATATACAGAAAATTGGACCACTTGGTCTCTCTGCGGACCAGAATGAAGGAGGCCGCCGAAGAGGTGAAGATATTCAGGATGGAAGAAACGCCGGTGATCAGCAGCCCGTTCAGAAAAGCGCGGCCCAGGCCGCCTTCCTTGAATACGGTTGTATAGTTGGAGAACCTCCACTCTTCCGGGAGCCGCAAGGAGAACTTCAGCACCTCTGCGCTGTTCATGAAGCTGCCGAAAATCATGACCAGCAGCGGCAGGATAATCAGCAGCGAGGCAAGGATCAGGAAGCCTTCGACCAGATAGTTGCGCCAGGCCATTTTGCGTGTGTAGCCCATTACTCCGATACCTCCTTGCGCCGCATGAAGATCAGCAGCGGAATGGCAATGATGGTGACTGCAGCGAACAGCAGCGTGTTGACCGCTGTGCCGAGGCCCCAGCTGCCTTCCCCGAACGAGCGCAGGATGATGGTGCCCACCACCTGGGAGGCATTGCCCGGCCCCCCGCCGGTAAGCACGAATACCTCGGAGAATACCTTGAGGCCGCCGATCAGGGTGAGCATCAGATTGATGTTGATGGCCGGAAGCAGGAGCGGAATGGTGATGCTGCGGAAGCTTCTCCAGGAGCCGGCCCCGTCAATCGTGGCTGCTTCATAATATTCTTTTGAAATGGACTGGAGTCCGGCCAGGTAGATGGCCATCTGGAAGCCGGTATGCTGCCAGATGGAGACGGCGGCGACAGTCCAGATGACGACCGACGGATTGGTCAGCCAGGCCTGGCTTAAGGAATGCAGGCCGACAGTGTCCAAGATGCGGTTAACCGTGCCGTCGGAGCGCAGCATGGGTGTGAATACAATGCTGATTACCAGGACGCTGAGGATCGACGGCGAGTAAAAAATCGCCCGCAGCAGATTTCTGGATTTCAGCCTTATATTCAGGCCCACAGCAAGCGCGATTCCGAGCAGGTTCTTGCCGAGTACGGTAACTACCGCAAAAATGACGGTATTCTTGATCGCCAGGAGCAGGATTCTATCCGTGAAAATCCGTTCAAAGTTGTCCCAGCCGACAAAGGAAACGGCCTCCCGGTCCAGCCGCCAGTCCGTGAAGGAATAGAACAGCCCGGCGAGTGCGGGCAGCACAAAAAATATGGAATAGATCAGCAGCGCAGGCCAGATAAGGTAATACGAGTATAGTTTCTTGGATATCTTCATCTCTTCACACTCCTTGTATAGCCCGGGCTTTATTCTGCCTGTTGTCCTGTCAATTTCAGAAGCCTTCAGCACCCTTGTCCTTCATCAGCTGGCTGAATTTTTCATCCCAGGCCTTGAGAACGCCCTCAGGGTCCAGACCGCCGGCAAATTCGTCCTGGAGCAGACGGTACAGCTCGCTGCGGTCTACCAGCATGTAAGCATGGGTGGTCAGTACGGTTTTCTTCGGTGTGATGTATTGATCCACAATCTCCTGCTTGTATTCCGGAAGCTCAGGCGTAGTCACATCGCTGAGATTGGAGACATAGCCCTGATTGTCCACGATCTTCTGTGCTACCTCCTTGGTGGCAATGAAGTCGAGGAATTGCTTGGCTTCTGCCATATGCTTGGATTTCTTCGGAATGAACAGCTGGCCGCCCAGCGGACTTGCGCCGAGGCTTGCCCCTTCGGAAGAAGGAATGGCGAAGAGTCCGAGCTTCATATTGGGATCTTTTTCGGCCACATTTACAATCAGCCAATCGCCCATGAACATCATTGCAGTTTCCTTATTCAGGAATTTGCCTACAGCCATATCGTAGCTGTCGCTGAGAATGTCGGCGTTGGTATAGCCCTTCTGGTAGACTTCATATTGCTGCTGCAGGAACTCTGCGAACTCGGGAACCTCGGACCATTTTTTGCGGCCGGCGTTGATGTCGTCGAACAGCGCCGGCTCGTTCTTCGCGGCCCAGTCGGCAAAAGCGGCAGCCGGCCAAATGTTCGCGGCCCAGTTATCCTTGAACGGCATGAAAACCGGTGTAATTCCGCTGGACTTGATTTTCTCGCAGACCGCCAGGAATTCCTCGAAATTGTCCGGAATTTCAAGTCCAAGCTCTTTGAAGATGTCCTTGTTGTACACCACTCCCTGCATGCCTGTATCCTGGCTTACATGGAAGCTGTAGACATGGTCATAAGCGGAGAGCACATCCTTGTTCAGCAGTCTTTCAACCCATGGCTCATTGTCAAGAATCTCGAAGTTGCGCTCCAGGTTAAGGTCCGTTGTGGCGCTGGCAAGGTTGTATTGGATAATATCCGGCACTTCATCAACGGCCAGCTTAGTCTGGAGCACGGTAGCTGTCTGTTCCGCCGGGAGCAGCTGCAGGTTCACTTTGATGTTGGTTTTCTGCTCGAATTCATCCAGCAGATCCTGTGCGACAAACGCCGAATCCTGCGAGCTTTTGGAGATGGCCAGCTCAATGGTGACCTTTTGCCCGCCGCCGCTGCCGCCCTTGCCCGTCTCCGAGGCATTGCCGGCGCCGGAGCTGCCAGAGCCGCATGCAGCCAGCGATAAGGCCATTGCTCCGGCCAGTATGCCTGTTGCCAATTTTTTCATTTTGTCATTCATGCTATCGCCCCCGTAGTTGATTTGTTCTTTTTGAATCCGTTTACATTTTTGATTATAGAGCGCTGCCTGTGTAAGGTACATGGCTGTCCTTGACTCTTTCTGTGTAATATTCTGAACTGTGTCCTGCTTGTTCATTCACCCTTTTGGATGTACAGTAGGATCATCAAACGGTTCAGGGAGGATTCGCTGTGTTGGTGAGATTCAGCAAAAAATCAAACGGAGGCCGGCTCCAGCCGAGCCTGCAAACCAAGTTCTTTCTGACCTTCATGTTCCTGCTGCTGATCGTAGTCGGCTGTTTTCTGGTCTATGTCAACCTTCTGGTCGTCCAGCCGCTGAAGGAAAAAACAGAGAATGAAATGAAGCTGGCGGCTGCCAAGGTCAGCGATCAGCTGAATCTCTATATCAATAACCAAAACCAGCTGTCGCAGCGGATTTTGTCCAATAAAGAAGTATTTCTGCTGCTGTCCGGCGGCGATTATCCGCAGATCACCCTTGAGGGATTGACGCGCAGCCGCAGGCTGAAGGAGATCATGTTTCAGGCCCTCGGTCCCAGTCTGAACATCGAAGACATGATCATCTATGATCTGAAGGGGGCGGAGGTGGCTTCTTATCTCGGCAACGCCGGCAACCCGGATTCGCTTGCACCGTTTCTCCAGGAAAGCGGCAAGCTGGCGACCTGGAATGCAAGCGGTTACGCATTGTACCGCCAGCCTTCGGGCGGCATATCGTTTGTTCGTGTAATTATGAACCAGAACGGGCAGGTGTACGGCTATCTGGCCATCCAGCTGGATTCGAGATATCTGCAGCGTTCCGCCGCCGGCATTGCCGACAGCAAGGTGTATATTCTGGAACCGGAGAATCAGCTGGTCTCAAGCTCGCCGGCGCTCGGGGAAGGGCAGGAGGTTCCCGCATTTGCGGCAACGACGCTGGACCGCGGAATCTACCTCGACAAGAGCCGGAGCTATGTGGCCTATGACAGATCGGCGGTTACCGGCTGGACCGCTTACCTTGTGATCTCAAAGAATGTGGTGCTCGGACCTGTCAATTCGGTGAAATATATTTCCATTCTGCTGATTACAGCGCTGATTCTGTTCTCGTTCGTCTTTATCCACTTCTCCACTAAAAACCTGCTGCTTCCGATCCGCAAGCTGCGCAGCCAGATTCTGCGGATCAATTACAGCAATATGAATGTGAAGGCGGACACGCGGTCCAACAACAATGAGCTGATCCAATTGAATGAAGCCTTTAAGGAGCTGCTGGAACGGCTGCAGGAATCCATTGACCGGGAGAAGCTTGCGCTGCATGAAGAGGTGAAGGCCCGGAATTCGGCGCTTCAGGCGCAGATTGCCCCCCATTTTATCCACAATGTCCTGTATCTGATCAGCATTGCCGCCCAGGAAGGCAAGAACGCCGTGGTCTCGGAGATGTGCAAGCATTTGTCCGACAGCCTGCGTTACATTGTGTCTTCCCCCTACCAGCATGTCACGCTGACGGAGGAACTGAAGCACACCCAGCATTATTTGTCGCTGATTGAGCACAATTTCGAGGATGATCTGGAGTGGGAGATTGATGAGGATGCGGTGTTTGACCGGATCGAGCTGCCCCGGCTGGTGATCCAGCCCTTCGTGGAGAATTGTATTGAGCATGCCTTCAGGAACACGGACCCGCCCTGGAAGATCCGGGTGAAGGTGAAGGTGTACAACGGGCTGTGGGCCATTGAAATCCGGGATAACGGGGATGGCTTCAGGCCGGAGAGGATCAGGGAAATTCTCGGCAATATCCATGGCTCCGGCGAAGGGGTGTACGAGCTTCAGAATAATACCTCGGGAATCGGCAATATGGGCATTGTGAATACGGTCAACCGGCTGAAGCTGATGTACAAAAACCGGCTGTTCTTTAATATCTACAATCATCCGGAGGCGGACAAGGGAGCCACGGTCCAGATTATTGCATCGATGAGCAAGGACTTTTATTAGACCGGAGGGAGAGCTATGTACACTGCAATCATTGCTGAAGACAGCAAGCCGATTCTGCGCAATATCCGTGCGCTTATGCAGTCCGCGGAGCTGCCCGTGCGCATTGCAGCCGCTGTGTCGAACGGGGTGGAGGCATTGGAATATATAAAAGCGCATCCCGTCGATATCCTGCTGACCGACATCCGCATGCCCAAGCTGGACGGGCTAGCGCTGATCGAGCAGGGCAAGCGGGTGAATCCGGGGCTGAAGGCTGTGCTGATCAGCGGATACAGCGATTTCGAATATACGCGCAAAGCGCTGAACCTGCAGGTGTTCGACTATCTGCTGAAGCCGGTGGAGCGGCACCAGCTTGTTGAAGTGCTGGAGCGGCTGGTAGGCCAGCTGGATGAGCGGCAGGGAAGCGGCAAGGCTCTGCTGGAGGGGATTGTCGAGCCGCATGCGCTGTCAACCGTGGAGCTTGGTGCGGAGTTTCTTGACGGGGAGAAGCTGATGCTGCTCCTGTGCAGGCAGCCGTTTACCCCGGAGCCGGAGGCGGGCTGCTGGAAGGCGGATACGGTCCAGTCCTGTCTTGCCGAAGCCTGCGCACCGCATAGCTGCTGGGTGTTCCCGGTCCGGCAGTCCGGACAGCTTCTTGCCCTGGTCAAGGCTTCCGCGCTGGAGGCGCATCCTTCCATACATGATTGGTTGAAGAGGCTGCACGTTACGCTGCAGGCCCGGGGCATCCAGGTCTCCATTGCAGCAGAGCCGCAGCCTGCGGAGAACCGGGAGCTGATAGCCTGTTATGAGCAGCTGGACCGGAGGATGAAAGAACAGCTGTCAGTGTCCGCCCGGCTAATATGCCAGGCGTATCCGGCGCCAAAGGGCATATTGACTGATGTTGAGCTGGAGAAGCTGACCAGACATTTCGCGGAAATGATCGGGCAGCGGCAGAAGGAGCGCTTCATGGTGCTGCTCAGGCAGCAGCTGATGACGTTTAAGAACTCCGGGCTAAGAATGGCAGAGCTGGAAAGGTTCATCTGGTCCCTCGCAGAGGCCTTCAGAAGCACAGGCCGGCACCAGCAGCCGGAGGAATGGCAGCAGCTGGAGGAAGAGGTGCAGCAGCTTCTGGAGAGCGGGAGCTATGAGGGCTTCGGAGAGTCGCTGCTTGCATGGGCCGAGCAGAGCTTTGAATGGCTGCAGCTTCAGAACAAGAAGAGCGGCGAGGAGCTGTTCCGGCAGCTGGAGCAATATTTGCAGCAGCATATCTATGCCCAGATCTCCATCGCCGATGTGGCGCTCAAATTTCATGTGAGCCCGTCGTATATCAGCAGAATCATCAAGAGATATTCGCAGAAGACCTTTGTGCACTATTTTATGCAGCTTAAGATTGCCGAAGCCCGCCGCCTTATTGCCGCGAAGCCGGAGCTGAAGGTGAAGGAGCTGTCGGAGGTGCTGTCTTTCGGGGATCAGCACTATTTCTCCAAGGTGTTCAAGGAATACACGGGCTGCAGTCCCACAGAATACAAGGAAGGCTGGACTGGCAGCGGGCCGGCTCTGCCCCCGTACGGCGGCGGGCAACAGGATTAAGCACCTGTACCAAAATAAGTTACCGGAATGAACGGATCGTACGCTTCTCCAAATGATCTGTGCGGGCGAAATGAAGTAAGGCTTCATAGTTCCATGCTTTCTTTCAAGCGAATAACAGCCCGCATCCCTTTTTTCTGAGTGTCCAGTCTATAGGTACGCTTGTAGCGGGCTTTCTGGGCTTTTTGGGCTTATCCCCTTGTGCAGGTGCGGCGTGGGCAAGCTGAGCGTCCGGCAGCTCCCTTCCCCGCGCTGACTTCCACACTCCTTCGCTTACTCTTTCTCACTCGCTGTGTGAGATTATTCGCAAAATTACTGCCGTGCGCCCCGGAATAACGGCAGAAATGCCGTTGTTGAGGCGGAGCTGTCCCGTGCGCCCCGAAATAACGGCAGAAATGCCGTTGTTGAGGCGGGGAAGGCCCGCGTGTCCCGAAATAACGGCAGAAATGCCGTTGTTGAGGCAGGGCTGTCCCGTGCGCCCCGAAATAACGGCAGAAATGCCGTTGTTGAGGCAGGGCTGTCCCGTGCGCCCCGAAATAACGGCAGAAATGCCGTTGTTGAGGCGAAGCTGTCCCGCGTGCCCCGAAATAACGGCAGAAATGCCGTTGTTGGGGCGAAGCTGTCCCGTGCGCCCCGAAATAACGGCAGAAATGCCGTTGTTGAGGCGAAGCTGTCCCGCGTGTCCCGAAATAACGGCAGAAATGCCGTTGTTGAGGCAGGGCTGTCCCGTGCGCCCCGAAATAACGGCAGAAATGCCGTTGTTGAGGCGAAGCTGTCCCGTGCGCCCCGAAATAACGGCAGAAATGCCGTTGTTGGGGCGGAGCTGTCCCGTGCGCCCCGAAATAACGGCAGAAATGCCGTTGTTGGGGCGGAGCTGGCACCTCTTACTTTTTCTTACCCTTATTTATTCTGGGATAGGCTCTAAAAAAAATATAAAGGCGCTTCCGTTCACTGGAACGGGCGCCTTTTTATAAATCATTGCGCAGGACCGGCTCTGGAGACAGAGCTGGAGAGCTGCGGTATCAGCAAGAAAATCTGACTAAGCCGGCATCAGTTCATGTGGGGAATGCCCGCCCGGCTGAAAATGTGCTTCAGCTGCCGTTCCTTCAAGTCATTCCAGGGATTCGCCGGAGTATGGCTGAAGGTTGGAACCGGGACGCCGGCCAAACGAACGGCTTCCTTGATGGCAGGAATGAAAGGGTCGTCCAGTGCATACAGCGGCGGAATCTGAATCAGCTTCCGGTGGTATTCAAGCACCTCGGCCAATTGATTGTTCTGAAAGCCCCGGTATAAGCCCAGCATCAGCTGCGGGGCGAAATTGGCGCTGGCTGCAATGGCCCCGGCCCCGCCTGACGCGAGAGTGGGGAGCAGATATTCATCGAAGCCGCAGTAGACAGCGAATGCCGGATTTACTTCCTTGACCTGCAGAATCATCTGGCGGATATGGCTTAGCTGGTCCACCGTTTCTTTGATGCCGACTACCCTGGGATACCGTGCGGCAAGCCGGCTGACAAAGGCCGGACTCAGGTCCTGGCCGGTAAGCGCCGGGAAATTGTACAGCATGAGCGGAAGCTCGGAGGCTTCTGCGATTGAGGCATAATGCGTGAAGAGGCTGTCCTCGCTCAGCTTGCAGTAATAGGGATT
Organism: Paenibacillus sp. S150; assembly: GCF_019352175.1. Lineage (GTDB taxonomy): Bacteria > Bacillota > Bacilli > Paenibacillales > Paenibacillaceae > Paenibacillus_AQ. The sequence continues at coordinate 32,355 of NZ_JACBYI010000033.1, read as the reverse complement.
AATGGCGACAGCCCCGGCAGCTCCGCTGCGGGCCGCATGCTGTGTGAGCCGGATAGCTTCGGACGTCGTGTTGCTGCCCGTTCCCACCCAGACCGGAAGGCGCCCGTCCGTATAGGCAATGCAAAACTCTGCAATCTCCTCACGCTCCGCCGCGTCAAACTGATTGAACTCTCCGGCGGTTCCCAGGAAGAACAGGGCATGGACGCCTTGGGTGATCAGGCTGTCAATCAAGAGCTGCATTCCGGCACGGTCCAATTTACGGTTTTCATTCAGAATCGTAGGGACAGGGGGGATTATGCCTGCATCTGCCTGAACAATATTCATTTGTTTTTGCCTCCCGGTTTGTTATTATAAACATAAGATTATTATATTGAACCTAAGGGGCTTTATCAATGGTTCTTTTTTAGGAAGGGGAATAGATGAATTGGACCGTAAATATTGGGTTCCCGCCTTGGAACGCGCCGATTTGATTCTGGGAGCGGTTTCCCGCAAGCCCGGGGAGTGCAAAATGACAGAGCTGTGCGAGGAGACGGGGATTAACAAAAGCTCGATGTTTTCTCTGCTGCGTACCATGGAGGCTTTGAACTGGTTGAAGAAGGATGAGAAGGAGTCGTACACGCTTGGAGCCGGGGTGGCCTATCTCAATTTGGCGTTCAATGAGTCGCACAGACAGAATTACAATCTGGTGGAGCATTTTCTGAAGGCTTCCGCTCAAAGCGTCAAGGTAACCGGCGAGACCTTTCAACTATCTGTGCTTGACCGGAGCGAGATTATCTATCTGGCCAAGCAGGAGGGACCCTCGCTGGTGAAGCTGGAGTCCAATCCGGGGATGCGCTTCCCGGCTCATGCGACAGCGATGGGGAAGATGCTGCTTGCGCTGCTGCCGCAGGAGGAACTGGAGAAGCGGTACCCCGGCGGAATTCTGTCTCCGGTAACGCCGCAGACAGTTACGGACTGGGGGGCGTTCACTGAGAAGCTGGCCGGCATCCGCAGCAGCGGATACGCTGTGGATCAGGAAGAGGTCATCCAGGGAATCTGCTGTGCGGCCGCGCCTGTATATGATGCTTCCGGAAATGCAGTAGCTGCGGTGAGCACCTCCATGCTGCGGCATGCCTTTGAGGATAAGCGGGAAACGGCGATGGAAGAGGTTGTCCATCTGGGCAGGACGCTGTCCCGGATTTAAGAATAATAAAAGGGTAAAGCGACTATGCTGCGAAGGGTCCATCAGGCAGGCTGCCATTGCGGTGGAATTGACAAACGTGTGCAGCCGGCCGCTCTGCATCATACAGACTGCAGGCATAACGGGTCGGCGCAGCCGTTGCTACTTGTCCGATTCCCGGTACTCGCGCGGCGATTGGCCGTACCAGCGTTTGAACTGGCGGCTGAAGTGGGCGATATCGCGGTAGCCCAGAATACCTGAAATCCGGCTTACGGACAGGTTGGGATCATCCAGCAGAACCTTGGCCTCGTGCAGCATTTGTTCGGACAGGAATTCTCTGGGCGACACCCTGAACACCTGACGGAACACGCGGTAGCAGTGCGAGGCGCTGATTCCCAGCTCCGCGGCAATATCATCAATGCCGTAGTGGCCGGCATCCGTCAGCTCCAGCTGAAACTGCTGATAGACCAGCCCCTGCAGACGGCTGCGGATCTGGTGCGCGAGCTCCACCTTCTCATAGGTGCCCGAAGCGGGTAAATTCGCCTCGATTGAAAAGGCCTCCCAAAGCTGCCCGAACAGATCAAACACCGCAGACTGCAGTCTCATCCGCTGCGCCATGGTGATGTCTCCGGTGATGGTGCCTGAAATCTCCACCAGCTTGGTGAAAACAGGGCCCAATTTATGGGCAATGCTGCTTCCGGCTTCAAAGAGAACATGATTCAGGCGGCTCAGCAGTGAGATCAGAATCTTGTCATCGATATCAAAATGAATGCAGAAATAGGTAAAGGGCTTGCCATTTCCGCTTTTGCTGGAGTGGGAATCGCCCGGTCTTAACAAGACCAGATCTCCAGCCTTCTGCGTATAGCTGTGATTATTGACGATAAGCAGCTGCTCCCCCTCAAGCACGTAGTTGAATTCGTACTGCGGATGGGCATGAACGGGATAATCCCAATCCCCGCGCACCTTCCGCAGGTGCATGCCGAATAAATTCAGTGTTGTTTTCACATCGGGTATGATCGTTTCGCTGATGCTTTGTCCGAGCACAGGCGGTAAAAAGGCCGATACCACAAAGACTCCCCCTCATCCTTCCTTGTAACCAACAGTATATCAGGACTCCGGCTTGATTTGGGTAAATATTTGCTTGATTTGACAATGTTCGCGCCCCTGGGGCCCATGGTAGGATGAACAAGAACATTGGAAGCAAGGAAATTAAGCTCAAATCCAGAAAGGAGTTCTTTATGACAAAAAACAATCTATTCTATAATGTTCAACATTCTCCTATCGGTGCCTTCGCAAGCTTCACTCTGGGGTTCAAGGGGAAGAATGGAGGACTCGGACTGGAGCTGGGCAAGCCGGCTGACCAGAATGTATATATTGGCTTCCAGTCCGGAGACGGTGAAACCTATGAAGCGCTGCCCTTTTTTGAGCATGTGGAGGATGCAGGCGACAGATTCGATATAGAAAAGGCGGATAAAACCGCCAAGGAATTGCAGGAGGTGTTCCCCGCCCCGCCGGGGGGGAATGACAGGGACAAGCCGAGCGGCTGGTATCAGCCCTCCCGGATTGTTTTGAAAGCGTTTGAGGATCGGCAGATCAGCCGTACACTGCGGACGGCAACGGACACCTGGAAGGCGGGCGATCTGACTTTTACCATATACTCGCCCGTCCGCTCCGTACCCGATCCGGCCTCCGCTGAAGAGGAAGCGCTCAAAGCCTCCCTGCTGCCCGCCGTATTCGCGGAACTGACGCTGGATAACACCAAAGGTACCTTTGCAAGAAAAGGCTTCTTCGGCTATGAAGGCGGCGATGCCTACAGCTCCATGCGCAGGCTCATTGACACCAGCGGGGGCGCCTTTGAAGGCGTCGGACAAGGACGGCTGACAGCCATTGCCTGTAAAGACCCGGGAGTGCAAACCGCCCTCGGGTTCACTATGGAGAAAATCCTTGAAGCCAAGCTGGAGCATAACCTTGCCTTCGGGCTGGGCGGAACAGGGGCCATTACGATGGAGGTTCCGGCCGGAGAGAAGCGGACGTTTCGCTTCGCCGTCTGCTTTTACCGGGGCGGGCTGGTGACGGCAGGAATTGATGCCGGCTATGCGTATACCCGCCACTTTTCCAATATTGAAGCTGTAGCGGATTATGCACTGGAGCATTTCGGCGAGCTGGTTCATTCCTGCCGATCCGCCGATGCCTGGATCGACTCAGCCCCTCTTACAGAGGACCAGTCCTTTATGCTCGCGCATGCGATTCACAGCTATTACGGCAGCACCCAATTGCTGGAGGCTGACGGGAAGCCCCTGTGGATCGTGAACGAGGGTGAATACCGGATGATGAATACACTCGATTTAACGGCGGACCAGCTGTTTTTTGAACTGGTCATGAACCCTTGGACGGTGCGGAATGAGCTGGAATTGTTCGTCAGCCGCTACAGCTACGAAGATAAGGTTGTGTTTCCGGGGGGGACCGTGGAGTATCCCGGAGGGATCACGTTTACCCATGATGTGGGCGTAGCCAATGTGTTCTCTCGGCCGCATTATTCCGCATATGAGATGGCCGGGCTGGATGATTGCTTCTCCTATATGAGCCATGAAGAGCTGGTCAACTGGCTGCTCTGTGCGCTTGTCTATATTGAACAGACCAAGGACCGCGAATTCTTGGGAAATATGCTGCCCACTCTTCGCGCCTGCTTCGAAAGCATGCTGAACCGCGATCATCCGGACCGCGGGCTTCGCAACGGGCTGATGGGTCTGGACAGCAGCCGGACTGAAGGCGGCGCAGAAATCACCACCTATGACAGTCTGGATGCCTCGCTCGGACAGTCGCGCAATAATATTTATATGGCGGGCAAATGCTGGGCTGCCTATGTCGCACTGGAGAAGCTGTTCAAGCAGGAAGGATTGGCTGAATTGTCGGCGGATGCCGGACATCAGGCGGACAAATGCGCGGCTTCCATCGCGGCACAGATGAACAGTGAGGGATACATTCCGGCGGTTATTAATGAAGATAACCGCTCCTGCATTATTCCCGCAATTGAAGGGCTGGTGTTCCCGCTCTTCACAGGCTGTGAAGAAGCGCTTGATCCGGGCGGCAGATTTGCCGCGTATCTGGGTACGCTGGGCACCCACTTGGAGAATGTGCTGGTTCCGGGAGTGTGCCTCTTTGAGGACGGGGGCTGGAAGCTGTCTTCCACCAGCAACAATTCATGGCTCAGCAAAATCTACCTGTCCCAGTTCATCGCCCGCGAGGTCCTGCAGCGGCCTTGGGACGACCGGGGCCATGCCGCAGATTCTGCGCATGCCGGCTGGCTGCTTCATCCCGAGCTGTCGTACTGGTGCTGGAGCGATCAGATTCTGTCCGGCCTCATCGGCGGCAGCAAATATTACCCCCGCGGCGTAACCGCAATCCTGTGGCTGTATGAGGGATCAGGGAAACGGCCGCTGGCACACGATGCAGCACGCTATATAAAATTAAATTGAAGGCTGGCAAAATGGGTGGAAGCAACGCTGCTTCAGACAAGAACAGGAGGAGCATTTCGCATGAAGGATTCCAGGGAGTTGAACAGCATGACGGGTGACGGCGGCTATAATGCCTGGTTAAGCTATCCGGCACTGCCGGCCGGGAGGCAGCATGAGCAATATGTGAAGTGGTGCGGGGCAGTGCAGGCTGCGGAGGAGAACGAGACGGTACAGGCTGCGCTTCAGGAATGGCAAAAGGGCATTCAATCCATGCTGGGCATTCCGGCGGTGCCTCAACCGGGTCCAAAGGGCCTGTCTGTGGCCTTCGGGACCTTTGCGGGCGGCAATCCGCTGATCCGCAGCGTGTTCGGGGAAGAGACGGTCCGGGCTGTCGGCCCCGAGGGCTTTGCGGTCCGCACCTGTGAAGATAAGAACTGTATTGCCGTGGGGGCTTCGTCACCGGCTGGAGTTCTCTATGGTGTGTTCCACCTGCTGCGCCTGATCGGCAGCCTGGAGGAGATCGAAGGGCTGGACGAGGTAGTCAATCCCGTCAACGGGCTGCGGATGATCAATCATTGGGATAATTTTGACGGAAGTGTGGAGCGGGGATATGCGGGCAGGTCGTTCTTTTACGAGAACAACCGTTTTCGGGATGATCCGGAGCGGATCCGCGATTATGCGCGGCTGATGTCCTCTGCCGGAATCAACGCCATTGCCATCAATAACGTAAATGTCCATGCGCTTGAAACGCTGTTTATCTCCAAGTATCTGCCTGAGGTTGCAGGCATCGCCGATCAGTTCAGACGGTATGGCATCAAGCTGTTCCTGAGCGTGAATTTTGCCGCTCCGATGCATGAAGGCGAAGTGGGAACGGCCGATCCGCTGGACCCTGGGGTACGCAGGTGGTGGCAGGGCAAGGCAGCCGAAGTCTATGCGGCGATTCCCGATTTTGGCGGCTTTGTGGTCAAGGCCGATTCGGAGAACCGCCCGGGTCCGTTCACGTATGGCCGGGACCATGCCGACGGGGCCAATATGCTGGCCGAAGCGCTTGAGCCGTTCGGCGGAATTGTGATCTGGCGCTGCTTCGTATACGACTGCAAGCAGGACTGGCGTGACCGCAAGACAGACCGGGCCAGAGCGGCGTATGACCATTTCAAGCCGCTGGACGGCAAATTTGGCGGCAACGTGATCCTGCAGATCAAGAACGGTCCGATGGATTTCCAGGTCAGGGAGCCGGTATCCCCGCTGTTCGGGGCGCTTGAGCGGACCAACCAGGTCATTGAATTCCAGATTGCGCAGGAATATACCGGACAGCAGCGGCATGTCTGTTATCTGGTCCCCCAGTGGAAAGAGGTCATGGAATTCAATACCCTGGCAAAAGGAGAGAAATCTCCGGTGAAGCATATCGTGGACGGCTCACTGTGGGGCAACCGGTACAGCGGGATTGCGGCGGTCTCCAATACGGGCAATGACAGGAACTGGACCGGCCATTTGCTGGCACAGGCCAATCTGTACGGCTTCGGGCGTCTCGCCTGGAACCCGGAGCTGGGCGCAGAAGAGATTGCCGGGGAGTGGATTGCCCTGACCTTCGGCACAGCTCCGGGGATATCGGGCGTCATTAGCCGGATATTGCTGGATTCATGGAATATTTATGAATCCTATACGGCACCGCTCGGGGTAGGCTGGATGATCAACCCGGAGCATCATTACGGGCCGAATGTCGACGGCTATGAATATTCGCAGTGGGGCACCTATCATTATGCCGACCATCAGGGAATCGGTGTAGACCGTACGGTTAAGACCGGCACCGGCTACAGTGCCCAATATCTGGGCAGCAATGCCGAGCGCTACGATTCTCTGGAGGAATGCCCGGATGAACTGCTGCTGTTCTTCCATCATGTCCCGTACACCCACATTCTTCATTCCGGTAAAACCGTTATCCAGCACATCTATGACACCCATTTCGAAGGTGCGGACCGTGCGGCGGAGCTGCTGAATGCCTGGGCCGGTCTGAAGGGAAGCATCAGGGAAGATCTGTATGTGCAGGTGGAAAACCGGCTTACAGAACAGTCCGGCCATGCCAAGGAATGGCGTGACCAGATCAACACGTATTTTTACCGGAAGAGCGGGATTGAAGATGCAGGCGGGCGCACGATTTACTGAGAGGGGATCAGAAATATGAATAATTATACTCAAGCACCGGCGGGCGCAGAGCTTCCATTAACGATGAGGGCAGCGGTCATGCCTGAACCCGGCTGCATTGAAATCAGGGAATTGCCGGTACCCCAGGCCGGTCCGCATGAAGTGCTGGTTAAGGTGATGGCCGTTGGTGTATGCGGCTCGGATCTGCACTACTATGAGCATGGCCGGATCGGACGGTTTGTGGTGGAGAAGCCCATTATCCTCGGGCATGAATGTGCGGGCATTATTGTGGCTGCAGGAGAAAAGGTTACCAAGGCGGCCATAGGAGACCGGGTTGCGGTTGAACCGGGAGTCACCTGCGGACATTGCGATGCCTGCAAAGCGGGAAGATATAATCTGTGCCCGGATGTTCAGTTCCTGGCTACCCCTCCTGTAGACGGAGCCTTCGTGCAGTACCTGGCCATCCGGGAGGATATGGTGTTCCGCATTCCCGACCATTTGTCATACGAGGAAGCGGCGCTGAACGAGCCCTTCTCGGTAGGCATCCATGCGGCCAGGCGAAGCCGGCTCCAGGCAGGCGAGACAGTGGCTATCATGGGAATGGGGCCGGTTGGACTGATGGCGGTTGCGGCAGCGAAATGCTATGGCGCTTCCCGCATTATTGTGACCGATCTGGAGGAGGTCAGACTGGAAGCCGCACTGCGCCTTGGAGCGACGGATGCGATCAATATCAAGCGGGCGGATGCGCTGGAAACCATCAAGCAATTGACGGATGGGACGGGCGTGGATGTGGCCTGGGAAACTGCCGGCAATCCGAAGGCGCTGCAGTCGGCACTCTATGCCGTACGGCGCGGAGGAAGACTGGCTATCGTAGGTCTGCCGCCGCAGGATGAAATTCCGCTTAACGTGCCCTTTATTGCCGATGGCGAAATCGACATCTATGGCATCTTCCGCTATGCCAATACGTACCCCAAGGGCATTGAATTTCTGGCTTCGGGAAATGTGGCTGCAGGCGTGCTGATTACGGACCGTTATCCGCTCTCCGAAACACGTGAAGCGCTTGAACGCGCCATCCATAACAAAAGCGGCAGCTTGAAGGTCATTGTCTATCCTAATGATTAGGCAGGATAACATATAGAAGAATTGGCCATTCACCACTTATAAAGTTCAATGTACTAAGGAGGGCAGCATGCCACTCACCTTCGGACGCCTTATCGAACATTTAACGGCAGGAATTCCTGTGCCGGACCGGACCGTGGACAAGCTGGAGTCCGGCAGCCCGGAGATGGAGGTACAAGGAATTGTGACGGCTTTCTCTGCCTCGCAGTATGTCATAGAGCAGGCAATTGCGCTTGGAGCGAACCTGATCCTCACGCACGAAGGCGTGTTCTTCAGCCACCGGGATCAGATTGAAGGGCTGGAGCGTGACCCTGTATACAGGCAAAAAGCGGATCTGATTGCCAGTTCGGGTATCGGGATTTACCGTTTCCATGATTACCTGCACCGGTATACACCGGATGGAATTATGGAGGGTCTTCTCCGGGAGCTGGGCTGGCAAGCCTATGTGACTGAGCACCGGCCGTCTGTTTCTGTTTTGACCATTCCTGCCATGGAGGCCGGAGACGTTGCCGGATATTTGAAGAAGCAGCTGCGCATTCCCTATGTGCGGGCTGCGGGAAATCTGTCTGCATCCTGCGCAAGAGTGGGGATACTGGTTGGTTACAGAGGGGGCGGCCCCGCTGCAATTCCCTTATATGAGGAAGCAGCGCTGGATTTAATCATCGCCGGAGAAGGGCCGGAGTGGGAGACCCCGGAATATTTAAAGGACGCTGCCCGTCAGGGGCGCAACAAGGCTCTGATTATGCTGGGTCATGCAGAGAGCGAGGCGCCGGGGATGAAGCTCCTGGCAGAGCTGCTGTCGTCGCAGTTTCCGGGACTGCCCGTACACTTCGTACAAGACCGGCCGGTATTCCGGGTTGTATAATTATTTATGAAACCTCTTTTGAAGCAAAGGGACGGGGAAGATTATAATTCCCCTCTGTTCCTCTTGCGGACAAAGGGGTTTTTTACAAATGGTCAATCCGTTTCATATTGCAGATTGCCCTCCGGTTACTTATATCATATAGTGGTATTCTAGCAAGGCCGGAGGCGAAGTCAGCGTGAGGGAGTGCAGAATATGAAGCAAAAAAAGTTGATGTTCAGCAAAAGCGTGGCTTATAAATGGATTGTCTCCTATGCTGTAATTATGCTGATTCCGCTTATTGTGAGCGCTGTCATCTATCTGCAAACGAAGCAAATCGTCGAATATGAAATAGAGCGGGCGGGCCATGCGATGCTGAAGCAGATGCAGAACACGGTTGACAGTGAAATTAACCAGGCTGAGAAAATGGCCATGCAATTGTCCATTCATAATGATGTGAATAAATACCTGAATCTGACTCCGGCCGGGGAGAAGGAGCAGTCTTTTCAGATTTACAGGACCCGCCAGGAGCTGAGCAAATATAAATCGACCAATGATTTTGTAAGCGGTATTTATTTGTATTCGAGCACGCTGGACAAGCTGCTGACGGATGAGACCTATACGGACAGTCAGACCTTCTATGAACTCAACCGCCAGATGATCGGGATGCCTTACGCGGAGTGGCTGTCTATGCTCAAGGGAAATACGGAAACGGAACAGGGCCTCCTCCCTTTAATTGAATTTAAACGCTGGGATTCTACGGTTGTCCTGATGAAGCCTTTTTCAAATGCCGGGGGAAACGAAATCCTGCGGGGAACACTCGTCCTTCCGCTAAATGGAAGCAAAATTCAGAATATACTGAGAAATGTGGATTGGGTCAACAACGGCGATGTGTATATTACCGATAAAAACAATCAAATTTTGTTCCAGAACAACAGTCTGGCCAGCTTTGAGACCGTAACTTTTGCCGGAGGAGGGGACAATGCGGGAACTTCTTTTATGGATATCGCCGGCACGGAGAACATGGTCTCCTTCATCGATTCAGACACCACGGACTGGAAATATATCAGCGTGTTCCCTTCAAGTGTTTTCTGGGAGAAGGCGCGGGAAATACGCAATCTGAACCTGTCCGGGCTGCTGCTCTGCTTCCTGGTCGGGGGCGGCGTAATTTCTTATTTCGCCCGCAAGAACTATAATCCGGTCCGGGAGCTGGTGAATATGTTCTCCGGCGCCAAGGATGAGCAGTCCCGGCGGGTGCTCGACGAGTTTGCCTTCATCAGAGAGAACGCTCTGGCTGCCATACGGGAAAGAGATGACATCAACAGCCGGCAATTCCGGCAGCTGCGTGTGCTGCAAACCTATTATTTATCCCGCCTGCTCAAAGGGGAGGCGGAAGATGGATTAACGGCCCGGGAGGCGGCGAGGCTTCATCATTTCGAATGGGAAACGGAAGATTTCGCCGTGCTGCTGTTCTATATTCAGGGGGGCGGCGAAAACGGGCCTTCACCAAGCCTGTCCAACTTTATTGTCTCCAATATCATCAAGGATTTCACGGGCGAGCATCACGGCTTAAGCTTCACCGAAATGGACGGGATGCTGGCAGCGGTAATCAATATTAATGCGGCACGATCCGCCGGCTGGAAAGAGGATGTTGAGGAAGCGCTCGCCAAGACGCTGGAGTTCATTGACCGCAAATACCGCCTGCAGATTGCCATGGCCGGAAGCGAGCGCCACACCGGACTTAGCAGCCTGCATCAGGGTTATCTGCAGGCGCTGGAGGCTCAGGAATACCGGCTGCTGCTGGAAGAAAATGTGTCGGTCTGGTATGGGGACATTGAGCCTCAGCAGACCGGCTATTATCTGTCCATCAACGATGAAGTCGTATTCATCAATCTGATTAAAAGCGGGGAGCTTGAGCAGGCATCAGCTATGGTGGATGACATCCTGGCCCAGCTGTTCTGCTCCCAGGTCTCCGTTGAGCTGGTAAGGTATGCGGTGATTGATTTGACCAGCTCGATCATGAAGGCCGTTCCGCAAGAGAACCAGCGGTCGAAGCTGTGGGAGGAGTGGCGTCCCATGAAGCGTGTGCTGGTCTGCACTACACGCGGAGAATTCCGGCAGGAGCTGCTGGAGCTGACGGGAATAGCCTGCGGCATGGCCAATGAGAAGCTGGCGCTGATGGCCAATACCGGAATTGGCGAAGAGGTGTCGGCGTATGTGAAGGATAATTATGCGGATATTAATCTCAGCGTCTCGATGATCGGCGCCCATTTCGGCATTACTCCACAGTATGTGTCCAGATTGTTCAAGGAACAGACCGGACAGGGACTGCATGACTATATCAGCCGGATCCGCACGGCGGAGGCCAAAGCCCTGCTGCAGGAAGGCGTCACCATTGAAGAGATTTCCTCCCGGGTGGGCTTTTCCAGCAGCAGTGCCTTTATCCGCGTGTTCAAAAAATACGAAGGCATCACTCCGGGGCGCTTTAAGAATCTGCAATAATTAAACTGGATATACAATTTCCCAAAAGGAGGATGGTGCATGAAATTGCCTATCCCTTTTTGCTTTTTAATCAACGGATTTTGCATATTGAACATTGTTTGGGCAGGGGAATCAGCTTACATTGTAAGGGCACCGAGTCGTCAAATAACTTTTTAACGGAGGTCATCATGTTGATGAAATCATTACACAAGAAAAAGCTTCACACATCGCTGTTTCTTCTATTGGGCCTTACACTTCTTTCAGCCGGCTGCAGCAATTCAAGCAATGCCACTAATGAAAGCGCTTCTAGCCCTCCGGCGGGAGAAACGCCGGCTGCTGATTTCTCTTACCCGATGTCCGGAGGCACCGAGCTTACATTCATGAATGAACAGCTTGGAGGCACACCCGAGCGGCTGCCGATTGATGACGAATATGAAAAGCGCACCGGGATTAAAATCAAGCAGCTCGGCGGAACGCCGATGACGGACCAGAAATTCAGCCTGCTGCTGGCTTCGGGCGATCTGCCCGATATTTTCCTGAATACATGGCTGCAGTATCCGGGCGGTCCGGATAAAGCGGTAGAGCAGGGCTACATTCTGAAGCTGAACGATCTGATTGGCCAGTATGCCCCCAACTTGAAAAAAACACTGGAGGAGCATCCGGAAATCGACAAAATGATCAAGACGGATGACGGCACCTACTACGCCTTCCCGTTCATCCGTTCGGAAGCCGGGCGGGTCTATGGCGGGCCGGTTATCCGCAAGGATTGGCTGGATGAGCTGAACCTGGGCGTTCCGGAAACCATTGATGAGTGGCACACGGTATTGACCGCTTTTAAAGAAAAGAAAAATGCCGCTGCACCTGTTACGTTCCGGACGATGTTCCTGGGTGAGCGGACAGGCGGCTTTGCCGGAGCCTTTGGCGTGATGGGGAATTTCTATGTGAATGACGGAAATGTGGTCTACGGCTACCTGGAGCCGGGATATAAGGATTATCTGAAGACGATGGCCCAGTGGTATAAGGAAGGGCTGATTGACAAGGATTTTGCTTCCATTGATTCGGCGACGGTAGACAAGAAGATGACCTCCAATGTGAGCGGGGCTACGATCGGCTGGCAGTTCTACATTGAAAAATACAACTCGGCCGCACAGGAAAGCGACCCGAATGCCAACTTTGTTGCGGCTCCATATCCGGCTGCCGCCAAGGGCCAGCTCCCGGAGTTCGGACAGCTGGATAATGCATACGCGGGCACCAGCTCGGCGGCGATTTCGGCCACCACCAAGAATGTCGAAGCCGCGATGCGCTGGCTGGACTACGCCTACACCGAGGAAGGCAGCATGCTGAACACATTTGGCGTGGAAGGCACTACGTATACTTTGGAAAACGGCAAGCCTGTATATACCGATCTGGTGGTTGAAAATCCGGAAGGCCTCGGCAGCGACCAGGTCATGATGAAGTACTCGCACGGAACCAACTTTCCGATGATCCAGCAGGACAACAATCTGCCGGCCAAATATGCGCAAACCACAGAGTCGATCGATATCTGGAAGAAAACCAATCATGAAAGCCATCTGCTTCCCCCCATCACGCCAACCGCAGAGGAAGCCGACGAAATGAGCAGTATCATGAACGACATCAATGCCCTTGTGAAGGAAGCCGAGCTCAAAATTATTCTGGGTACGGAATCCGTTGACAGTTACGATAAATATGTTCAGCAGATGAAGGACATGGGCATTGAACGGGTTCTGGAAATTCAGCAGGCCGCTTATGGGCGTTACCTGAACCGCTAGAGAATTCAGCAGGGGCCGCCGGACAGAGCATAGAACAAGCGGTCCCTGATACAAGCAGCGCAGCAAAGGAGAGAAGGACATGCTGAAAACCAGATTGGGAAAAGATCTGCTCCGCAATAAATGGCTGTATCTGATGATACTGCCTGTATTGATATACTATGTTCTGTTTCATTATGTGCCCTTGTACGGCACCGTCATTGCCTTCAAGCAGTTTGTTCCCTCCAAGGGCATTCTGGGCAGCGATTGGGTTGGCCTTAAGCATTTCGAACAATTTTTCTCCAGCATTTACTTTTTCCGCGTCATCAAGAACACGGTTCTGTTAAGCTTTTTCAATCTGCTGTTCGGGTTCCCCGCACCGATTATTCTGGCATTATTGCTGAATGAATTAAAGAGCCCGCTCTTCCGGCGGATCACACAGACGATTACCTACATGCCGCATTTCATTACACTCGTGGTTGTAGCCGGACTCATCCGCTACTTTACGCTATCCGATGGATTAATCAATGATGTCATTGCCTTCTTTGGCGGCGACAGGATCTCCTTTTTGCAGCAGCCGGAGTCCTTCCGCCCCATTTATATAATCAGTGAAATCTGGCAGCAGATCGGCTGGGGCACGATCATCTATCTGGCTGCCATCACCGGAATTGACCAGCAGCAGTATGAGGCCGCCAAAATTGACGGTGCCACGAAGCTGCAGCAGATTCGCCATGTGACGCTGCCGGGCATTCTCCCGACCGTTATGATCATGCTGATACTGTCGCTGGGCAATATTATGAACGTTGGCTTTGAGAAAATCATTCTCCTGTACAGTGCCAGCATCTATGAGACAGCGGATGTGATATCAACCTTCGTGTACCGCAAAGGGATTTTGGAATTCAGCTACAGCTACAGTGCGGCGGTAGGTCTGTTCAACTCTGTCATCAACTTCACTATACTGCTGCTCGCCAACTCCTTCAGCAAGCGCGCCAGCAAAAACAGTCTGTGGTAAAGGGGGATAATCATGATTAAGCCATCACTTGGTGAACGTATATTTGATATTTGCAATGCTGTTATTATGGTGCTCATGATCATTCTGACACTGTATCCGATGCTGTATATCCTGTTCTCTTCCCTGAGTGAAGGGAACCGGCTGATCTCATTCAACGGCATCCTGCTCTGGCCGCAGGGCTTCTCCCTGGAGGGCTACAAAGCGGTGCTTAACAATCCGGTAATTCTCTCGGGCTTCAAGAACACCTTTTTTATTCTGGCGGTTGGACTTGTGATTAATATGACGCTGACCTCGCTGGGGGCTTACTTTCTGTCCCGGGAAGGGGTGATGCTCCAGAAGCCGATCATGTTCTTTATCGTATTCACAATGTTCTTTCAGGGCGGGCTGGTGCCGTTCTATCTGATCGTGAAATCCTACGGGCTGCTGGACTCTTTGTGGGCGCTGATTCTGCCTACGGCGGTCAGCACGTTCAACCTTATCATTATGCGGACCTATTTCATGGCAATTCCCAAGGAATTGGAAGAGTCCGCTTTTCTGGATGGCGCGGGCCACTTCACGATCCTGTTCCGCATCTTCATTCCGCTTTCCATGCCGGTTGTTGCCGTACTGATTCTCTATTATGGTGTCGGGCACTGGAACAGCTGGTTCAATGCCATGATCTTTCTGCGGGACCAGAATCTCTTCCCGATACAGCTCGTGGTCCGGAACATTATTCTGGAGAACGACAATGCCAGCATGCTTGGAACGACCACGCTTATCCAGAGCCGCGATGTTGCCGAAACGCTGAAATATGCGGCCATCATCGTAACTACGGCGCCTATATTGCTCCTGTATCCTTTTTTGCAGAAATATTTTGTAAAGGGTGTTATGGTGGGGGCATTGAAAGGATAATTGCCGGGATGCTTCATTCCGCTGACAGGAGGAACCTGATCCATGAACAGTTACAGAAAACTGAACGGAGGCTGGCATTTCAGCAAGCAGCCGCTTCATTCAGAGCTTGCGCAGGCAGCCGCAGGCAAGGATTGGCTGCCGGTCAGTCTGCCGCATGACTGGCTGATTTACAACACTCGCGCACTCTACGAACCCGGGGAAGGCTGGTACCGTAAAATCCTCGTCCTGGACGAAGTGCCGGAGGACAGTCTTATATCCCTGCGCTTCGAGGGCGTATACATGAATTCCACCCTGTATGTGAACGGGCATGCGGCGGGCGAATGGAAATACGGCTACTCCACCTTTGAATTCGATATTACCCCGTATCTGATTCAGGGAGAAAATACGATTTATGTGCGGGTCATCCATGAAGCGCCCAATTCACGCTGGTACTCGGGTGCCGGAATCTACCGCTCCGTGTGGCTGAAGACTGCTCCCAAGACGCATATTGCCCAAGATGGCATCTATATTGCGGCCCGGCAGGGGGACAGCGGGGCCTGGACCGTGGATGTCGATTGTGAGCTGAACGTGGAAGAGGGCCGCGATGCCGCCGGGCTGAGGCTGCGCCAGACGATTCTGGATGCGGACGGCAATGAAATCGTCCAGGGGGAGGCGGTTCTTCCGGCAGGAGGGAGCGGCGGCACCGCCGTACATGCCCGCAACCGGCTGGGTGTGGAACGGCCCTTGCTCTGGGACGTCGGCAGTCCGCATCTCTACAGGCTGAGAACCGAATTATTGGCCGGGGACGGGGTCACCCAGGAGGAATACCGGACCTTCGGGTTCCGCACGGTGGAATTGGACAGCCGGCAGGGCTTCTTCCTGAACGGCCGTCAGATCAAGCTTAATGGCGTCTGCCAGCATCACGATCTGGGCTGCCTGGGCGCAGCTGTCAATAAGGCTGCGCTGCGGCGGCAATTCGTTCTGCTGCAGGAGATGGGGGTGAACGCCATCCGGACCGCGCATAATATGCCGGCGGCCGAATTGATGGAGCTGGCGGACGAGCTGGGGGTGCTGATCGTTTCGGAAGCCTTCGACATGTGGGAGCGCAGCAAGACCCCCTATGACTACGCCCGGTTTTTTCCGGAGTGGTGGAAAAAGGATGTAGCCAGCTGGGTGCGGCGGGACCGCAACCATCCCAGCCTGATCATGTGGAGC
The DNA here is from genome assembly GCF_019352175.1 of Paenibacillus sp. S150. Classification (GTDB taxonomy): domain Bacteria; phylum Bacillota; class Bacilli; order Paenibacillales; family Paenibacillaceae; genus Paenibacillus_AQ. The sequence continues at coordinate 16,295 of NZ_JACBYI010000033.1, read as the reverse complement.
ATCGGCAATGAGATTTACGACACGCACGCCGATGCCCGCGGCCAGGAGCTGACCCGGATGCTGCAGGATGAAGTGCTGGCCCATGATCCCCGGGTCAATGCCTTCGTTACAATCGGCTCGAACTTCATGCCTTGGGAAAATGCGCAGAAATGCGCCGATATTGTCAAGGTGGCGGGTTACAATTACGGCGAGAAATACTATGACCGGCAGCATAAGGAGCACCCGGATTGGTTCATCTACGGCAGTGAGACCTGTTCTACCGTGCAGAGCCGGGGGATCTATCATTTTCCGCTGGCCCAGCCGGTATTGGCCGACGATGATCTTCAGTGCTCGTCCCTCGGCAACAGCTCCACCAGTTGGGGAGCCACAAGCACTGAGGCCTGCATTATGTCTGACCGGGATGCAGCGTTCTCCCTGGGGCAGTTTCTGTGGACCGGGTTTGATTATATCGGCGAGCCGACACCGTATCACACCAAAAACTCCTACTTCGGGCAATTGGATACGGCAGGCTTCCCGAAGGATTCTTATTACATCTGCCAGGCGGAATGGACCGATTACAGAACACGTCCGATGATTCATATCTTCCCGTACTGGGATTTCTCCGAGGGGCAGCTTATCGATGTGCGGGTATGCTCCAATGCCCCGCGGATCGAGCTGTTCTTCAACGGCGTATCCCGGGGCATCTATGACATTGACCATGCCCACGGCCACAAGCTGCTGGGAGAATGGCAGCTGCCCTATTCCAAGGGAGTGCTCCGTGCCGTTGCCTACGACGAACAGGGGAATGTGATTGCTTCGGAGGAGAGAGCCTCCTTCGGCGATGCCGCCGCTTTGATTCTTACACCCGACAAGCGCCGGTTGACGGCGGACGGCCAGGATCTGATTTTCGTAACAATTACGGCAGCCGATGAGCAGGGGCTTCCGGTGGAGAATGCCAATAACCGGGTTCACCTGAGCGTGGAGGGGCCGGGACGGTTGATCGGGCTGGATAATGGGGACAGCACCGACTATGATCCCTACAAAGGCGTGAGCCGCCGTCTGTTCAGCGGCAAGCTGCTCGCGGTCATTGCCGGAACTCTGGAGCCGGGGACAATTACCCTCCGGGCGTCTTCGCCGGAGATTGCTTCCGCTGAGCTTGTACTGCGGTCCACGGTTCCGGAGCCGGGCGGATTTGCTGGCGATGAGCAGTGCCTCTATGCGGATTATCCTTTGGAGGGCAAGGGGGAATCCGGGGCGCTGCCGCAACAGGCCGCTGGTGAAATCCCTGTGCGCAAGCTGGAAATTATCTGCCCTGGGGGCAATATCCTGACCCCGGAGCAGCCTTCGTTGCCTGTGCGTGTGAAGCTTCATCCGGAGAACGCCACCTTCAGGGAGGTGCAGTGGCGGATTACCAATGCCGCCGGGATCGATGCGAATATCGCTTCCATTGAGGTGAAGGGGGATGAAGCCGTCATAACCGGCCTGGGGGATGGCGAGGTGTACATCCGCTGCGGAACTGCGAACGGTGCCGACGGGATACGGATGTACACCCTAATGGAATTCAAGCTTGCCGGGCTGGGTCAGGCCTATCTGGACCCTTATGAGTTTGTCTCCGCCGGCTATCACAGCAGCGCCAGCACGAATCTGACCAACGGGAATGAACGGGGGGTTGCGACAGCGCGTGAAGGAGAGAGCCGGATCTGCTTCGAGCGGATCGATTTCGGCGATTATGGAGCGGATGAAATCACGCTCCCGATTTTCTCTCTGGATGGAGGCGAATACCCGATTGAAATCTGGGAAGGCCTTCCCGGCGAGCCGGATGCCGGACTGCTGACAACAGTGCTCTACCAAAAGCCCTCCCGCTGGAATGTCTACCAGGAGGAGACCTACAAGCTGCCGAAACGCCTCACGGGCATCGCTTCGCTGTCCTTCGTCCTCCGGCAGAAGATTCACCTGAAGGGCTTCCGGTTTGACCGGAAGCGCAAGGCCTACGAACGGCTGGGCGCGCTTGAGAACAGCCGGATTTATGGAGACACCTTCTCCGTTGCCGAAACCGCCATCGAAGGCATCGGGAACAATGTCTCCCTTATCTTTGAAGGGATGGACTTTGGCGGACAGGTGTGTTCGCGGCTTGTTATCTGCGGCCGTTCCCGGCTGGAGAACAACACCGTCAACCTGCTGTTCACCGGCCCGGGAGGTGAATCCAAGCAGCTTGTGGAGTTTGCGGGCTCTGACAGCTACACGGAGCGGGAGTTCGTGCTGGAGCCGGTAAGCGGGAAGCAGACGGTCACCTTCCTGTTCCTCCCGGGCAGCCAGTTCGACCTCCAGTGGTTTCAGTTCCTGCCGTCTGCGGATTAAGAGAGCTGACGCGGTTATTCATTGATCAGGTGCGTTTGCCTGCAGGCAGTTATCCTCGAAAGGGGGAAGCGAAGCTTATCCGTTATTTCACGGCTGCGCTGTAAATAAAAGAATGGATCAGGACTTCGGCCAGGCAAACTGCGCGATTGCGTTAGCCGCAGCGGGCAGGCAGAGGGAATCAGAGGCAGAAGTGCCTTTGATTTCGCCCGAAGCCGGCTGGACGGGGGAATCAGAGGCAAAAGTGCCTTTGAATTCGCCCGAAGCCGGCTGGACGAGGGAATCAGAGGCAGAAGTGCCTTTGAATTCGCCCGAAGCCGGCTGGACGAGGGAATCAGAGGCAGAAGTGCCTTTGATTTCGCCCGAAGCCGGCAGGACGGTGGAATCAGCGCGAAATGATTCTTCTCCTCCCCACTGAAATGCCAGCATTCTTATATAGGACGCCGATAGGCGTCTTTCTTGTTGTTTAGGAAATTATGCTTCTCGTCAGTTGTGGATAAGGCAGGTATGAAGTTAGGGGAAATTATAATGCGTCTTAATCGTGCTGAATGGTGGTGAGTTTGCTGAGCCGTGCTGAATGGTGCGGAGTCTGTGGGTTCTATGTTTTGCAGGAGGAATTCACATCGTCAACCGCTGATTTTGGGTTTGAGCCAAAAAGGTAATTTAATGTATAGGAATGGAACCGGAGAACCTGAAAACGCTGATGAAACGCAAGGAGATTCATGGGGAACTGAAGCGAAGTGTAAAAAGTAACACTAATGGGCTGGAATTCTGGATTTAACGGGTTTTAGTGGTATTTTGTATACTTAATGGAGGCCCGCTACCCCCATACGGCTGATTTCAGCCGGATTAGTTGTACTTTTTCCCACTAGGGATGATCCAGGAGCCGAATGCGGTGGATTAGTTATCCTTTTTCCCACTAAAATGGCTGCCCTTTGGATGAATGGTTCAAGTACATCTTAATGTAGGCGTATTCCTCTGTAAGGGAGAGAAACAGATCGATTAGGGTTCCTTTTTCCCGCTAACACTTGCGAAAAAGCGGCCGGGGGAATATGAAGTGACCTTTTCCGCTCGGCTTCCCGCCTGGCTTCAGCAGCCGGCCTTACACTTGAAATGCAAACAGCTTCGCTGCCCGGTCAAGGACGGCATAGCCGTTTTGTTCTGAGAGGGGGCTGCCTGTTTGTGCAGTAAGGAGGATTTTGTTCATATCCCGCTGCGTGACGGGTGAAACCGCCACCTTAGGCATGTGTGGGTGGAATAAGCTGGAAATGTCTTTGATTTCAGCGCATACGCGCTAAAGGGTGAAAGGCAGAAGTGCCTTTAAATTCGCCGGAAGTACACTGTGTGGGGAAAGGAGAGCTAGAAGTACCTTTGAAACCGTCCAAACTCCGGAGGCACGCAGCCCCGGGGTCTTTTGGCTATCCGATTGAGGCAATAACGAACGTCAGATCGTGAAGCAGAAGAGCTTTTCAATTCGCGGAACTTCAATAATCATCTTGTTTATGCTGAAAATATTCATTAACAAAATTACACAAAATGGTAAAACGACTTGACATACATATGATACAATTAATCTGCAGGAGTTGAACCGGCGAACCTGAACACGCTGATGGAATGCAAGGAGGTTCATAGGGAACGGAAGCGAAGTGTAAAAAGTAACACTAATGGGCTGGAATTCTGGCTTTAACGGGCTTTAGCGGGATTTTGTACACTTCATGGAGGCCCACTCCCCCCATACGGCTGATTTCAGCCGGATTAGTTGTACTTTTTCCCACTAAGGATGATCCGGAATCCGAATGCGCTACCTTAGTGTTCCTTTTTACCACTAAGGCTGAACAGGCGGAGACAAGCGGATATGTCCGTGTCCGGGCGGACGGTGAGTGCATGATTTGTCCGGTGATTCCACAATTTATGTCATGGATGAGCAACGACCGGCCTGCATTTTGCAGAGGTGCACCAATTAATCGAGGTTCTGCAGTCACTGACCGATTCCGGCAATACCGTTGTGGTTATTGAGCATAATTTTGGAGCTGGTCAAAAATGCGGATTGCATTATTATATAAAGAAAGAGCTGGATAAGCAGAAGCATCCGGCGTTCTAAACTTGTAAACTTGCAAAGGAGCATCAAAAATATGAATCTGATGAATGAGCAGGTATCTCATGTCCGTTATGGAAAAGGGACAGTGGCAAGCCATGACGGCGGACGGATAACGGTCGTATTTCCTGAAGGGGCCGGCGAGAAGAGCTTTCTGTATCCGGAAGCCTTTGAACACCATCTGAGTATTTCCGATCCGGGAATCCAGAAGAAGATCATGAAAGAGCTGAAGCTCAAATTCGAGCAGACAGCCGCAGAGAAGCTTCGTCAGGAGCAGCAATACGTGGAAGAAATGGACAGGCTTGCCGAAGAGAAGCTTGCCTCCAAGAAAACCTCGCGCCGGAAAACACCGAGATCCACCAAAAAGTAAAAATTAAAGCTATAAACGGCGGTTTTTTCCGAATGCGCAGCGGAGAAGGCGCCAAGCTTATGATCGGAGGCAGCAATGTATCAGTATAAGGACCGGGAATTCACAGATATCCATTTTGACGGGCATGATTTACGCTATGGGGAGCTCGTCCGCTGCATCTTTAAGAACTGCACTTTTATGAATACCTCCATGGAGGAAATAGACACCAGCCATTGCCGTTTCATCGAATGCGATTTTAAAGGGGCTGCCCTGAACGCGTCAATCCACACTGAATCAGCGTTTGAAAACTGTAAATTCAGCGGGGCCAATCTCTTTGTCGCCAAATTCCTCACCTGCAAAATGACCGGATCAGATTTCTCAGGCGCTCAAATTGACGGCATTACGCTAAGCCGGGGAGACTGGTCCTATACGAATTTGCGGTATGCCAAGCTCGCCAAGCAGGATTTGCGGGGGATTCGGTTTCACGAAGCGGATCTTTCGGACAGTGATTTGACGAAGGCGGATCTGAGAGACTGTGATCTGACCAGAGTAGCGCTGGGCAAAGCCAGGCTGGCCGGTGCCGATCTGCGCGGAGCCAAGCTGGAGGGCATGAATTTGAAGGCGCTGGAGGTTACAGGCGTTCGAATGGACCGGGAGCAGGCGGTCCTGTTCCTGCGCTCGCATGGCGCCAAGGTGGATTGAGCAGCGGATTCTTCATCGAATCCAACCTGATTTTGTTGTATTATGGGTGTAACGGGTTTTTCGGGGATCGGGGAGGTTTATAGTTTGCTTACACGGAGAAAGGCAGGGCCATGTCAAAATAAAAAACTCAGTCTTACCTTCCTGCTTTCGGGATTGGTGACGCTCGTGGTCCTGCTAACCTCAACGATTCTTCTGGTTGGCTCCTATGACTCCAAAAAGCAATCCTTGATCGAGACCACACTCCACCTGAACTTCGTCAATGCTGACCGCATGTCCAAGACTATGGATTCCTTATTTCAATCCATCCGCGGCAGTCTGGAATACAATGCGGGCATACTCTCCAATATTGATGCCATGACACCGGAGCAAGTGAACAATGAGTTGGAGCTTATGCGCAGCAGCAGCAATTTCTTCAATTCCATCGTGGTCATTAATGCTGCCGGCGTCATCCGCAACGTAGAACCGGCCAGCATAGGCTCAGCAGGCAAGCCAATTACATCGGCGACCAGCCGGGAAGCATTGGCGCTCCGGGAACCTTATATTTCTGCGCCTTATACAACTCCAAATACGAAACGGCTGATTGTGTTCATGAGTCAGCCGATGTTCAGCAGCACCGGTACTTATCTTGGCATTCTGGGCGGTTCGATTTATCTGCAGGAGCCTAATATTCTGTCCGAGATTTTTGGCAATAACAGCGTGGACGATCTCGGTTCTTATTACTATATTGTGGATTCCGGCGGGCATGTGCTGTATCATCCGGACAAGCAGTTCATCGGGGCAGATGTCAGCGGCAACAAGGTGGTGCAGAACCTGATGAAGGGGGAGAGCGGAGAGCAGCAGGTTCGCAACACCCATGGAACCGAACTGCTTGCCGGATACTCCAGTGTTCCCGCCAACGGCTGGGGAATTGCAGTCGTCTCGCCGAACAGCCTGATCCAAAAGCAGCTGATGGGCCACATTCGGACTATTCTTGGTTATTCGTTGATTCCTTTTTCCGCACTGCTTGTTGGCGTGATCCTCCTGGCGCGCGCTCTGGCCCGGCCCTTTGCCTACTTGGCCAATATGGTCAGCAAGGTGGGCAAGGAGAAAATCGTCCTGCCGGAAGCCCGGACACACTGGAGCCGGGAAGCCGATCTGCTGACTAAGGCCGTCTTTCTTGCCGTCGCCGACATTCAGAAACAGACGGATCAATTGACCCGGGACGCGGCGACGGATACTCTGACCGGCCTGGAGAACCGGAGATCGCTGGAGTATACCATGGGCCGGTGGATTGCCTCCGGGCTGCCATTTTCGCTGATCATGCTGGATGTGGACCGCTTCAAATTCGTAAACGACACCTACGGGCATCTTACCGGTGACGAGGTGCTGAGGCATGTGGCCGAAGTTATCGTTGCTTCGCTGCGTCCGGACGATGTCTGCCACCGCTACGGGGGTGAAGAGTTTGTCATTCTGCTGGCCCGCACCAAACCTGCGGAAGCCTTCCTGGCGGCCGAAAGAATACGCCGGGCGCTGGAGCACAGCAAGGGGCCCATTCCGGCCAAAGTGACGGTTTCCCAGGGCATCGCCCACTATCCTCTGCATGCGTCAGGGCGGGAGGGACTGCTGAAGATGGCGGATCAGGCATTGTACCTGGCCAAGCATAGCGGAAGGAACAGGACAATGGTAGCTGGGGAAAAAGCGGACGCCGCAAAGGCTTAACCTGCTTATTCCGGCACAAGTCTCTATATGTTTTTTGTCTATTGTGGACATAGGGTGTACACAGTTGGAGATCAGTTAACAGGCGTGGTAATTGTGCTGAACCTGTGGATTTTATGTTTGTTTTGCAGGAGGAAGCACGGAATTCGGGGGCTACCGAGATTGCTGCCGGGCAGGGAAGTGAACTGGAACGGAGTGAAGTGGAATTAGGGAACTCAAATGGACGGAAAAGCTTGCGGCAGAGGAAGTAGTGGGTAAAAAGTGAGCTTAATTTAGGCTTTTCCTCTGAAAAGGGAAGAATCGGATGGATTAGTTATCCTTTTTTCCACTACCGCTTGCGAAAAAGGGAAGGTGGGGAGAATGAAGTTCACTTTTTCCGCTTGGGCTACCCGCCGGGTCTCAGCAGGCAACCGTATACCTGAGCCGGAAGCTGAAGATTAAGGCTCAGGAGGAAGAGATCAAGGGAACTGCCGGGGCAGCGCCGGTGTAATTGAACTGAAGGGTCATAAAAGCTGATTAGGCTGTCGGGCCTGAATGCTGAACACATTTCATCGGATGTGTTTTTTTGTTTTCCGCTAACCAGTGCTGCGCATAAGCTCTAACTGTACTTCGTACAAGCAAAAAAGACCTGTTTGTACAAGGACGGTGAAGCCGTTTCTGCTTGAAAGATAAAAATTTATCCTGAATTTCGAAAATGAATTGAACAAATCCAGATAGGACAAGGGATAGCCCCGCTTTTTCCATCACCCATTGGGTGCAAGCTGTTTTTCACAAAAAATCCCTTCGTGTAGAGCCTTTTAGATGATTTGTGGATACTTACTTTCGAAATTCAGGTTTATATGTTTTGGGGTCCCCGCAAAGTACCTGAGTCATCATCGAAGCCAAGGCCCCACTTTTGGGGTTATTTTATGAGTATTACCCGAATCGGCCAGTCTGGCTGTCCTGCCCAACAATTCCTCCCTGAGCCGCGGGCTTTGCCCGCAAACGGCTTTACAAATGCCGAAGCCTTTCGATAGAATAGGCTTAATTGAAGATTAATCAATCATAGAGCATTTTTTATTTGGAGTATCTTGGTAATCGAGATATTCATATTTTTGAAGGAGGGGCTTTCTTTTGTCAAGCCAGGAACAGGAACGGCCTACAGAACAGCAGGAGAATTTCACCTTGCTCATGCGCGGATTGGGGAACCGGACGGTGCTGTACCAGCAGAGTGTGGCTGCCGCACTCGGATTATACAACAATGATTTCATTTCCATAGATATCTTGCGGGAGAAGGGGCCGGTTACTGCCGGTGAGCTGTCGAAATTAACCGGACTTGCCACCGGCAGCGTGACCGCACTAATCGACCGGCTGGAAAAGATCGGCTATGTCCGCCGGGAGCATGACCCCCGGGATCGCCGCAAAGTCATTATTGTTCCGATGTATGAAGAGAAAGAAGAGCTGAGCCGTGTATATCTTCCGCTGTACAGCGAAATGGTAAAGCTTGCTGCATCCTATTCGGATGAGGAGCTTGCGGTAATCACACAGTTTTTAGGCCGCGCCAGCCATGTCCTGGAGAATCAAATTCAACGTCTCAGCTCGGCTGCCCGCAGTAAATCTTCCGCTGAAGCCCGGCCCTAATGCTCTGTTGACGGGAGAACCGCCGGACATCGGCCTCACCGCAAACGGCTTGACTGCCCCAAAGCTGCCTGACGGAGGGGTGTTTTGCTGCGCGTTTTGCCGGAATGCCGGCAGACAGTCAGCGTTGCAGGATTCACATCACGAATAAAAACTGTTGTGCTGAAAACGGTTTTATGTTATTTTATAAACTATAAAAACGTTTTTATAGTGAAGGATAAATGATGATGGGAAAAATAACAATCAGGGACGTCGCCAGGGAGGCCGGAGTCTCGATCTCAACCGTATCGAATGCGTTAAATGATGTGGATGTACTCAATCCGGAGACCAAATCGCATGTGCTGAAGGTGGCGCAGCGGCTGAATTACGTTCCCAACCTGAACGGCAAGCAGCTGAAGTCGGGCAAAACCATGATGCTGGGTTTTTTCACCACCAGCGTGGCCGGCCCCTACTTCTATAAGCTTGTGGAATCCATGTCACGGCAGTGCGACCGGCTGGGGTATGGGCTGAACGTATTTGTAACCAAGGATAAGCGGGTCGTAATGAGCAATATTCTCGGCAGACGCGTGGATGGCGTCATTATTTATGAAGAGCTGGGCATTGACGACAAAGACATTCTCGCGATGAATAAGGAGAAGATCAAAGCGGTGTTTCTGGACCGCGAGCTGCAGAATGAGCACATGGGCAGCATCATTTTTGACTCCTATGAAGCGGGGTATGAAGCGACGAAGTATTTGATCGGGCTGGGCCACAAGAAGATTGCCTACATATCCGGCGTGGATACGATGTTCGACAGCGTCCAGCGCAGAGAAGGCTACCTGGCCGCATTGCGCCAGTACAGCCTGCCGGTGAGCGAGGAATACATTTTGCAGGGCTATTTTGAGGAGGAGAGCACCTACAATGTGGTGAAATCCTTCATCAGGGCGCATCCCGGGAAGCTGCCCGATGCTTTTCTGGCCGGCAATGACCTCAGTGCGATCGGCTGTATCCAGGCGCTCAAAACCCATGGCTACGAGGTTCCGCTCGACATCAGCGTGGTTGGCTTTGACGATATTGATATCGCCCAGTACTATTCGCCCCCGCTAACCACAGTGCGGAATCAAATCGCCAGACAGGGGATACTGGCCATAGACCATCTGGTCCGCATGATCCAGAAGAAAGAGCAGGGCAATGCGCAGAAGCTGAAGGGGGAGCTGGTGGTCAGAGGCTCAAGCCATGTGAAGTTTGACCGGAATGACCGGGTATAAAGAGACCGGCAGGCTGAAACCGGATGCTGAAACGGTACCTGATAGCGTTATACTGCCCGCTGCTTCGGAACCACAGGCTTCCTTATCGAGACAGGAAAGCCGTTTCTGCCTGCAATTATGTCGGGGTTTTTTGCTTGAAAATAAAAACGTTTTTATTGAATGGAGAAGACGACAGGGAGAGTGATGAGCGTGGATAAATTGGACCTGGTACCCTCACCGGGCGTACAGCAGCATATGCCAAAAAGGCCGGTGGGACAACGGATGAAAGAATGGGTGGCGGACTACAGACGGCAATGGGAAATTCAGTCTATGATCATTCCGGGCATTATTTTTATGATTGTTTTTTGCTATGTTCCGATTTATGGCTTGACGATTGCCTTCAAAAATTACACGGTCATCGATACGCTCTCCTCGGCCCCGTGGGTGGGGCTGGATAATTTCAGAATCATCCTGTCCGACGAATATTTCTGGGACGCGGTGATCAATACGCTCGGCATCAGCTTTTTGAAGCTCGCTATCGGGTTTGTCATTCCGATTATCCTGGCGATTATGATCTACGAATTGAACATGGGACGCTTCAAAAAATTCGTGCAAACCATCTCGTATCTGCCGCATTTTTTATCATGGATCGTTCTGGGCGGCATGCTGATCACCTGGTTCTCGACCTCGGGGCTGTTCAATCAGCTGCTGCTTGAGCTGGGGCTGATCTCGAAGCCGTCCAATATTCTGCTGGATGCCGGGAAATACTGGTGGATCGCCACCTTGTCCGATATTTGGAAAGAGGCGGGCTGGGGAACGATTCTGTACCTGGCGATTATGTCCAAGATCGATCCCACATATTATGAAGCGGCCAAAATTGACGGTGCAAGCCGGATCAGGCAGATTTGGAATATCACACTGCCCAATATGAAGACAATCATCAGCTTAAATCTGATTCTTACTGTAAGCGGTTTACTCGGCTCCAACCTGGATCAGACGCTCGTGCTTATGAACTCCCAGAACCGGGAGAAAGCCGAGGTGATCAACTCCTATGTATACCGGATGGGGATGACGCAGGGAGACTTTTCGTATGCAACCGCCGTTGGGCTGGGTGTCTCCATCGTTTCCGTGATTCTGCTCGTTACCGCCAATAAGATCACCAGCAAATTAAATGACAATCAATCAGTGCTGTAAAGGAGGCATTTGCCGTGAATCGAAAGGTGGTTAAAGAGGATCTGGACAGCAGGATCTTTGATGCCATAAATATCATTTTGCTGTTTCTCGTTACGGTTGTGATTGTGGTTCCGCTGTGGAACGTGATCATCTCCTCCCTCAGCTCAGGCAAGGCGCTTGCCGAAGGCGGATTTATCTTTTGGTCCAAGGAGTTTTCCCTGGAGAATTACCGGGCGGTGTTCAATGACAACACCATCTGGCAGTCCTTTCTCGTCTCGATCTCCAAAACCTTCGTCGGCGTCATTACCCATGTGTTTTTCTGTGCGATGATCGGCTACGGGCTCAGCAAAAGATACATAAGGGGCCGCAAGCTCTATGTTGCCATGGGCGTCATCACGATGTTTTTCTCCGGCGGCATGATTCCGACCTATCTGCTGATCAAGTCGCTCGGTCTGCTCAACAGCTTCTGGGTGTATATTATTCCGGCCCTGTTCAGCTATTACGATGTTGTGATCCTGATGAATTTCTTCCGCAATGTGCCGGATTCCCTGGAGGAATCAGCCAAAATCGACGGTGCGGGCGACTGGCGCATCTTTCTGAGAATTTTCATTCCACTGTCGATGCCCGCCATGGCGACCATCGCTTTGTTCAATGGGGTGGGGCAATGGAATGATTTCATGACCACCAAGCTGTATATCACAAATCAGGCGCTGTACCCGCTGCAGATGAAGCTGTACGAAATTATCGTCCAGTCGCAAACCCAGTCGATGCAGAATATCGGCGGCTCGGCGGTCATCGAAACCACCACCAAAGGGGTTCAGCTCGCAACGATTGTCATTACCACTCTGCCGATTGTTGTGATGTATCCCATTCTGCAAAGGTATTTCATTTCCGGAATGATGCTGGGGGCGGTGAAGGAATAAAAGAGACAGGGGGGAATTATGAAAGCGCAATCAGTTGAGAAATGCAGGAAGTTATGCTCCATAAAACTAAGCGTATGCTTCCGAAGCCAGTTTTATTGCGAAGAAATGCAGGAAGTTATGCTCCATAAAACTAAGCGTATGCTTTCGAAGCCAGTTTTATTGCGAAGAAATGCAGGAAGTTATGCTCCATAAAACTTTTAGGAGGACTAATACATGAATAAAATGCCAGGCAAAAAAGGACTCAAGCTGTGCGCGGTGCTGATGGCGGCTGTGCTCGTTATCTCAGGCTGCGGGGGAGGCAATAACTCGGCAAGCCCGGGCACTGTAAATCTGCCTTCGGCGGATGACCGTTACACGGTAGACGCGGACACTCCGGCCTGGAAGCTGGACAAAAAAGAGGAAACCACAGAGCTTACCTGGTACGTGAATGCGGATTGGTGGAATACCGATTTCGGCAAGGACGTGGTCACGAAGGAAATCAAAGAGGACCTGAACATTAACATTAAATTTATCACCGGGGACGATACGAAGCTGAACACATTTTTTGCCGGGGGCGATATGCCGGATTTGCTGACGATCTTCGATTCGAACTCGCCTGTGGTGCAGAAGGCTGCAACCTGGGCGTTGCCTTTAAATGATCTGGCGGATAAATATGATCCTTACTTCAGTCAAGTGGCCGCTGCCGATACGCTGAACTGGTTCCAGCTGGCGGACGGCAAAACCTACGGCTATCCGAACTATTCCAATACACAGGCCGATTATGACAGCGGGAACATTCCGGCCAAGACAGCCTTTGTCATCCGCAAGGATGTCTATGAAGCATTGGGAAGCCCTGCGGCCGGCACGCCGGAAGAGTTCAAGACCGTAATGGGCAATATCAAAACCCGGTTTCCGGAGCTGATTCCGTTCGGCTTCAACTCCATCGGTGAAGGCACCGGCTCGCTGGGGGATGTGCTGCAGGATTTCATCGGCGTGCCGATGGAAACGGAAGACGGCGGCTTCTACAACCGCAATCTGGACGAGGATTATCTGACCTGGCTGAAAACGATAAATGCAGTATACAGAGACGGTGCGGTCAGCGATGACAGCTTCGCCGATGATGGCACGGCCTTTGAAGAAAAGGTCAAATCCGGGAAATACGCCACCATGCTGCTCGACGGAACACCCCAGCAGGGGGGCAATCTGCAGATCTTCATGAGTGCAAATCCCGGCAAGGAATACATCGCCATCGACGGGCCGCAGAGCACAACCGGCAATGCGCCGACACTGAACCAATCCGGGATTACCGGCTGGATGATCAGCTTCATAACCAAGAAGTGCAAGGACCCGGCCAAAGCGATGCAGATCTTCACCTATCTGCTCAGTGACGAAGGCCAGAAGCTGATGAACTACGGCATTGAGGGCGAAACCTACCAGATCAATGCGGGCGGCAAGGTGGAGCTGCTACCGGCAATCAAGGACCTGCAGCTCAATAACGCCGATAAATTCAAAAAGGATTACCGGATGGGCGAATTCATGTTCTTCGGGCATGACCGCGATAAAGCGCTCAGCGAGGATGCCTTCCCGGAATCCATCAAGCAGATGCAGGAATGGGGCAAAGGCAAGCTGAAGCCGCATTTCATTCTGGAAAATATCAACCCGGACCAGGGTACTCCGGAAGCCCGCGCGCTGACCGCCATCAACACCCAGTGGAATACAAGCCTGGTCAGCATGCTGCGCTCCAAGGATGATGCCGGCTTTGACAGCATCCTGGCCGACTACAAAGCCTTCCTGGACAAAAACAACTGGGATAAAATTGTAGATATCCGTACGGAAAAAATGAAGCAGAACAAGGAGAAGCTGGGGCTGAAGTAAGCTGTCCGATAAAAGCGGGCACACTTAGCCGGGCCTGCCCAATCTATGAAAAGTAAAATTGGGCTGAACAGGTGCGGGGGAGGCGGAGCCTGGGACTGTAAGGGCGAGTCTAAGAGACCGCCTCGGCTTGACTGACTGCACTTTGTGCAATAGACAACGCTTGGTTTTGCGATAAGTCGCGTTTTGCTGTATTCGGTGCAATAGAAGGCGCCACGGCTTGAATTTAAATGAAACCAGCAGGAATCAGCGCCAAATGAAGAACAAAAGTCGCGCTGACTCCTTCAAGTTCGAAGCGGCCGGAATTCCAAACATTCACCGGAGTACGGCCTGCAGCTCCAACAAGTGGAAACGGCTTCGCCGTCCTTATAAGGACGGTATCCGTTTCAGCGAGAAAGATAAGGCTACTGTATAGCGTGAAACCTATACATTCTTATCTTTTGAAAAAAACTAATCTCGGTTTTATTAAAAAAGCAACTTGGGAGGGGAATCACAATGCAGAAGCTGATTATTTACAGGTCGGCAGGCGAAGATGAGTTATTCATAGAGCAACCGCCGGAGCGGCTGAAGGCGGAGGCTTCGGAGACAGCAGGCGCCACCGTTACCATTGACAACAGTCAAACCTATCAGGAGATGGATGGCTTCGGGGCTTCTTTTACCGATTCGGCCGCCTATCTGATCAACCGGGTGCTTAGCCCGGAGCAGAGAACGGAGTTGATGGCGAAGCTGTTTGATCCGGCCTCCGGAATAGGTCTGTCCGTTTTGCGCAATCCGATGGGCGCCTCGGACTTTGCCCGGACGATCTACAGCTATAATGATCTGCCTGCAGGCGAAACCGATATGCAGCTGGACCGGTTCTCGATCGCCCATGATGATGAAGACATCATCCCGCTGCTGAAGCAGGCTGTGGCGCTGAACCCGGAGGTCAGGCTGGTGGCTTCGCCCTGGAGCGCGCCGGGCTGGATGAAGACCAGCGGGTCGATGGTCACAGGTGAGCTGAAGCCGGAGTGTTACGGAGTGTATGCCGATTATTTTGTGCGGTATCTTCAGGCATACGCGGACCATGGGCTGACCATGTATGCAGTGACTCCGCAGAATGAGCCGCTCTATGAGCCGCATCACTATCCGGGAATGCTGATGCTGCCGGAGGCGCAGGCCGTCTTTGTGCGGGACTATTTGAAGCCCGCGCTGCTGAAGCATAAGCTTGCTGCCAAAATTCTCTGCTATGACCACAACTGGGACCGGCCGGATTATCCGCTGTCCGTGCTTGCGGCTGCCGGGGATGCAGTGGATGGGGTGGCCTGGCATTGGTATGGCGGAAAAGCTCCTGCGCAGTCACAGGTGAAGCAGGCTTATGCCGGTAAAGAGGTGCATTTCACCGAAGGCTCCGGCGGCGAATGGATTCCGCCCTTTGAACAGGCATTCTCCAATGTGATCCGCACAGGGATTGAGATTCTGCGCAATCACAGCAAGTCTTTCGTGCTGTGGAATATGGCGCTGGATGAGAATAACGGGCCGGTGGTTCCGGGGTTCGGCAGAAGCACCTGCCGCGGCATTGTCCGGATTGACCAACAGACCCGGGAGCTGACGTATACGCTGGACTATTACGCGCTGGCGCATTTCAGCAAGGTGATCCGGCCCAAGGCTCTGCGGCTGGAATCGGCCTCGACTCATGCGGCCGTATCTTCCGTCGCTTTCCGGAATACGGATGCCTCACTTGCGGTGGTTCTGTTCAACGATGGGGGAGACGAAGAGGTTGTGGCGGTGAAGCTGCCGGAGGCTGGAGCGGTCAATGTGCGGATACCGTCAAAGGGTGCTGTTTCAATACAATCCATTGGGTAACAGTTCCCGGTGAAATACAAGTACGCGCTTATTCCAAAAGTGGATTTCAACGAAAGAGGCATTTCCCCTGCGTTCAGATAAACCTCAAAAATAGAACCGCCTGAAATGCGGCACAAAGAACAATAACGTATTCCGGCCAACCTGCCGGAAATGCGGCACAAAGTACAACAATGTGCGCCCTGATCCGGCTAAGCTGCCTGGAATGCAGCCTGACCGTAAAGTACAACCCTGCGTGCTCCATTCCGGCTAATCTGCCGGAAATGCGGCACAAAGTACAACAACGTGCGCCCTATTCCGGCTAAGCTGCCTGGAATGCAGCCTGACCGTAAAGTACAACCCTGCGTGCTCCATTCCGGCTAATCTGCCGGAAATGCGGCACAAAGTACAACAATGTGCGCCCTGATCCGGCTAAGCTGCCTGGAATGCAGCCTGACCGTAAAGTACAACCCTGCGTGCTCCATTCCGGCTAATCTGCCGGAAATGCGGCA
>NZ_JACBYI010000032.1 GCF_019352175.1 Paenibacillus sp. S150 | reverse complement strand
AACTGGATATGAAAGGAAATTTTCGCAGGGGGGATCCCCCCTGACCCTTGAAAACCATTCCTATCCATTGTCCCAATGGATATCCTACAACCTTTAAAGATAATTACACAAACTTCTTGACGCTACCCCGTATGGGGTGAGCGGGCCTCCATTAAGTGTACAAAATCCCACTAAAGCCCGTTGAAACCAGAATTCCAGCCCATTAGTGTTACTTTTTACACTTCGCTTCAGTCCCACATGAATTAATTTCCTTTCGTTCCATCCGCTTTTTCAGGTTCGCCGGTTCCATTTATATATTGGGAAAAAGTAAACCTAATCTGACGGATCAGTCTCCAGCGTGCTGATCCGCCCAAAATAAGTGTAGATAATCAGACTGTTGAGAAAATAGCTTTTTTTGAGGAGATCAGAATAATAAACCTTTGATTTTATAAGGTGTTTACTAATCGGAAATCATTAAAAACCGGGTTTCTCAACAGTCTGAGATAATCCCACTAATCAACGCTGCACAACAGTTGCCCGCCTATTTAGTTATACTTCCGCTTAGCTCTGCTGCTGCATCGAACTTTCTCTTCTCAAGATGTCCCCACAGGGCCTCCAGCGGGAAAGATGAGGCTCATTCACGGCCTTAAATGTACACAAGCTATATATTTCACCCGGCCCCGAACGCTTAGCGGGCGTAGCGTTCCCGCAGCACCCGCGCCGCCTCCAGTACGCGGGAATCCGCGTACCGGAGGCCGTACCCTCCAGCCTGGCGCAGCAGGGCGGCAGGCTGGAGCCGGACGCCGCGCCGGTCCAGAGCCTGGCGGAATCCTTCGGCGAACACTGCCGCCGAAGCCGGTCCGCCAAGCTCGCCAAGCGCAGCCAGCGTCTGCGGGCTGACGCGCGGATACGGCAGCGCGTCATCACCGTCCGCGGCGGTATCGTAGAAGCCGCGTATCAGTTGCCCGCGCTCCGGGCCGGAGCCGGAGACGATCACGAACGCGTGCACGAAGTACGCGCTGCTCTGCCTCCGCTGGGCAATGCCGCAGAACTTGCGGCCGCCGATGGCCAGATCGAAGTCGCCCGGGCAATACGACCCGGCGACCTCGCCCGCCCGAATCTGCGCCGCAGCCTGCGGATGGCTGACTGCAACAGCCTCCGTAATCAGCGACGCCAGCAGCCGGAAATCATCGTGGAAGTCCAGCTTGCCCGGACTTTTGCGGAGCAGCAGCGATACGTTGACGATGCCCGCATCCAGCGGGACGGCCGCCCCGCCGGAGTGGCGGACCGCTGTGCGGAGGCCCTGCCGCTCCAGCGCGGCCATCGCTTCAGCCGCGCGGGGCAGCTTGCTGTCGCGCAGGCCCAGTGCCACGCCGCCGGGATGGCTCCACAGATGCACAGACGGCGGAACGAGGCCTGCCCCCACATCCCGGCAGAGCGTCTCCTCGAACGCAAACGGGAGCAGCATATCACCGGCGGCCACAGCCGCCTCTTCCGCCATTGTTCCTTCGGCGGCGGCCTCTGCCGCCCCCGCATAGGCTCCCTCCGCATGTTCAACCTTAACCAGATGCTCAAAAAGCGCCATAACCGGCGGAAGGAGACCTCCCTCTGTTTTTATCTGCGCCTGCGGCTCTACCTGCCGCTGCTTTTCATACGATTGGCTTTTCATAATATGCCCTCCCGCCGAACAGCTCCCTGTCCTGTGCTCATCTCTCTATCCGCATATTCAATCTGTGATCCAACAATAATCCCATTGTAACCGATCAATGGTCCGGCAGCGAAGCCCAGGCAGTATTACGAATTTGAATTGGCTTCAGGATAACGTTATTCTTAGGGTACGAGAGCATTAATTTCCGCGCCAAGGTTCAGGCTATAGACAACCCTTTAAGGAGTGATTCCGCATGACGGACCTGCAAGCAACGAAGGACGGGCAAATCAGCAAGGCGGGGCAATGGGAGCTTGCACTCAACAAGCTGTACATCAACTACCGCGATTACAGCAAGGATGCGCTGCTGGAGTTCGGCGATGAGGATATTCACCAGGCCAGGGTGAACTGCCGCAAGCTGCTGACACTGCTGTCCATTCTGGACCCGGAGCAGCTGGTCACAGCAAAGCTGTACAATACCTTCAAGCAAGCGCAGAAAAGGCTCGGCAAGGTCAGGGACGCCGATGTACTGATTGAATCCTTCAAGGACAGACGGAAACAGGCCAAGGAAGACGGAAAGGGCAAAACCGCCAAGCTGCTGAAGGCCGTCATCCGGCATCAGAAGAACCGGCGGAAGAAGTACCGCAAGAAGCTGGCCGACAAGCTGCCCAAGCTTAGCGGCAAAGAGCTGAACGGACAGTGGGAGGCCTTCCTTGGCAGCGATCTTGAAGACCTGGCGGCAAAAAGGGATGCGAATGTGGTCATGCGCGAGCTGGAGGTCGCCTTCGAGCAGAAGAAAAAGATCTGCAAAGACCTGTTCAAGGGTCCTGACGCCGAATCCAAGAAAGCCTTCGACGCGCTTCATCAGCTGCGGATCGCCGCCAAGGAATTGCGGTATACCGCCAGTGCGGCTAGCTTTGCGCTCGACCAGAAATTTCATGCCCATGAGGAAATCTACAAAGATATTCAGGAGCAGCTAGGCACCATTAACGATAAACGGGTATGGCTGGAAATTCTTCAAGCCATCGGACGCGGCGAGCTGGGAGCCGGACGCAAGGCATGGGCTGAGTTGACGGACAGCCTGAGTGCCGAAGTCCTTGAAGCGTTGCATCACAATGAAGTGGTTCAGTTCCCGGGGAAATCCGTCTAAGCTGATAAGAACCCGGCAATGAAAACAGGGTGGCTCATTTTCGCAGGGATGCCGGAAGCTTCGCACTTAAGGGCTACAGCAATCCTGCGGCCCATAGCCCCCCTCTCTTGATCATCTGCCGGAAGGGCTCTACGGAAAAGGAAGGAAGATGATGGCCGGGCATCAGATAAACTACACGCCCCAGGCCGAATTCGTGGCACCATGCTGCCGCCCGCATAGCCCCTTCATGCGGATACTCTGCCAGAACCGTTGTTTCAAAGTACGGCTGCATGTCAAAATAATACGGCTCGTCCTCAATGACAAAGTCGTCGATCCCTTGCACAATCGGATGCCCTGTAGCGGGAATTGTCATCTTAAGCGGGGTGTAAGCCGGATGATGGGTGAAATGTGCTCCCAGCATGACCCCCAGCTCCTGGTTCCGCTGCAGTGAAATTCCGTTGTGTACAACCAGCAGGCCGCCGCCGCCGGCTACATAGGAGAGCAATGCCCCGCTCTGTTCAGGAGCTATTTTATCGTCCGAAAATTCTGTATACGCTATCACAAGCTTGCAGGCCGACAGGCTGTCCTTATTCAGCAAGCCGTAATCTTCGGCGGAGTGTACCTGAAGCTCTCCGGCAAACAGCTCCTCGAACACGCGGTCCACACCGGTAAACGGGTGATATTTAACCTTCGAATAGCTTCCAAGCGCAAGTGCCTGTAGCTCTGCCATTTCCTTCACACCTTTCTTCAAAAAAGAGTGGTCCTACCAGGGCCAGGGGTTGCCGTCAAGATCGAGATAAGCCGGCTCCTCCCCCATATGCTTTCTATGCTCCTGCACAATGCCCATAATTTTGCGCGCGGATTCTTCGGGCGGAACTGAAGCTTCCTCATTCTTCTCGCCGCTCATATAGGATTGCAGCCAGCCCGGATGAAAGACCATCACCTGGCCGCCCATAACCCGCAAGTGATTGTGCAGCAGGGAGGACTGCATATTAAGCGCCGCCTTGGACATGCAATAACCATACATGTTAATCCGCCGATTGCGGCTGATGCTGCCGGCTTCGGAGGATATATTGACAATTAATCTATGCTTGCCCTGCAGCAAAAGGCCCATCAGCGCGTTGCTGACCCGCAGTGAGCCAAGTGTATTTACATTATAAATGCGTGCCAGCGCGGTGTCATCCATATCCACCAGCATGGTTGCATCATCCGCCTGGTCAATGATTCCGGCATTGTTAATAATCAAATCCAGATGGCCGGTGCACCCGGCAATGCTTCGAGCCGCGCGCTTCACGCTCTCGCTGCTGCCGACGTCCAGCGGGATCAGAATTAATTGCTCCAAATATTGCTCTTTCAGCGTTTCCAGTGCCTGCGATTCTTCGAGGTACCGTCCGGCAAAAACCGTGTATTTATTCTCCAGAAGCCAGCGCACAAGGAAAAAGCCTAGTCCCCGGTCTGCGCCGGTAACACAAGCGAACCTTTTCATCAATTGGACAATCCCCCCTTGTTAGAATTAGTACACTTGTACTGCCATACCCCATACACCTTAGCATGGCAATTGCCATTTTTCAATGTCCATTGCCGGACTGCTGTGCCTGACATATCTTCTGAATCTCCTTTTGATTTAATTTTGAACTATGTTACAATCAGGAATATCATTGTTAACAACCGAATTGTTAGCAAAACAAATGACCAGGAGGGATCCCAATGTCCATTCAACAAATCCACAGTCTTGATGAATTGCATCAATACATTGCGCAGCCCGGCAAAAAGCTGCTCTTCAAGCATAGCACTACCTGCCCGATCAGCGCCAAAGCTAACGAAGAATTCCAGGCATATGTCGAAGGCTCCGGCACTCCCGCTGCCGTGGTTCATGTAATTGAAGACCGTCCGGTTTCCAACCGGATTGCCGAGGACTTCGGCATCAAGCATGAGTCCCCGCAAATCTTCCTGCTGGAAGACGGCGAGGTCCGCTGGAACACCTCCCACTGGAAAATTACCCGCGATGCCATCAAGGAAGCTGTGAGCCGATGAGCCAGCCTGTAATCATCTATTCTACCGCGAATTGCAGTGACTGCAGCCAGGTGAAGCAGCTGATGAAGGAGCGGGGGGTTCCTTTTGAAGTCAGAGATGTTATGACGAGCACGGTCTATCAGGAAGAGGTAGAGAAGCTCGGCTTCATGGGCGTTCCGGTTACGGTTGCCGGAGCACATGTCGTCAAAGGCTTCAATCTGCCCGGGCTTACAGAGCTTATTGCCGCCGCTAAATAGCGCACAAGCCTGCTGGCGCGAATACTGCAGCACGCCAATCCATTGTCTTATCAATCAATAAAAAGGTATCCGGGAGCGGCTTGCTCCCGGATACCTTTTTATTCTGTCTGCGGAAAACGCAGGCTTCCTCCGGCAGTGCCTGGTCAAGCGCAGAAATTCCACACCGGTGAGCGCTGCGCCCGGCACCCGCAGCCGCTTGGCATCGGCCGGATCTACCCCCGGAGCTGCACACCGGCGCCGTTCATGCCGTCAGGCGCGGCAATGCCGTTCCTTTGCGGCTCCCCGGCAATCGCGCTGCCGCTATTCCATTATCCACCTCATATAAATGAAATTATCATCCCCGCCTGTCTGCACCCTGATGTGCCGGCTCCAGTGGCCGCACAATGGGTGCTGCGCCTTTTCTTTCGGCAGGCCTTATTTTCACTCTTCACGGTAATACTCGTTCAAGGCCGGATAGAGCTTAAGGTACCTTGCATACAGACGTTCATAAGCTTCGTGCCGGTCCTGCGAATATGGAATAGAAGCAGAGGTGCTTACAATAGAAAGTGCAGCCGTTTCCGCAGATGCAAACATTCCGGCTCCAACCCCGGCGAGCATGGCCGCACCGGCTGCAGCGGCATCCCTGTTATCCAGGATGGCAGCCTCCTTGCCCAGCACCTCGCCGATCATCCGGCACCAAACCGGATTCCGGCTCCCGCCGCCGCCGATATTGACCTTCCGCACCTCATATCCCCCCTGCTCAAACTGCTCCATGTTCTCCCGGATGTTGTAGGCTACACCCTCCATAACCGAATGAAGCAGCAAGGCCGGACTCTGGCCTGTAGACAAGCCCAGCCAGGAAGCCCGGTCGCGCGGGTCAAAATACGGCGTGCCGCTGCCCAGCAAAAACGGCAGAAACAGCAGCCCGTTGCTTCCCGGCGGAATCTGCTCCATCTGGGCAGACCACCCGGCCAGCTCCTCGTAGTCGGCTGCCTTCATGCTCCCTTTGCCGGTTAACAGCCTGTAGCCCCAGTCAACGCCGAGGCCGCCGGTGAAGACACTTCCCATCGCATAGGTGGAATTCAGCATTGCCGATGGATGAAAGGTCACCCGCCCAGCCA
Organism: Paenibacillus sp. S150; assembly: GCF_019352175.1. GTDB lineage: Bacteria > Bacillota > Bacilli > Paenibacillales > Paenibacillaceae > Paenibacillus_AQ. The sequence continues at coordinate 70,888 of NZ_JACBYI010000032.1, read as the reverse complement.
TAGCCTTGCTGATCCCCGGCACGCTCATCACAACTTGGGCTGAAGTGCTGAGAGTGACCGCAAGCGTTCCCTTCTGCACGGCCCCGGTACCAAGCTGGCTGCAGGCCATGTCCGCTGCACCGGAAATGACCGGGGTGCCCGCAGGAATCCCCGTGGAGCGTTCAGCCGCTTCGCTTACCCTGCCAACCTGCGCATGGGAAGCATGGAGCACCGGAAATACGGAAGGGTCCAGCCCCAGCTCGGCAATGAGCTCCTGATCCCAGTCACCGCTTACCCGATTATACAGCAGGCTGTTGCCCGCATCCGTAGGGTCCGTCCCCCTTTCACCCGTAAAGAGAAAGCGGACATAATCCTTCGGGAAAAGAATACACCGGGTCCGCTCCAGCACCCCGGGATGCTGCGCTTTGATCCACAGCAGCTTTGATACGGCGAAGGCGTCTACAGGCTCGTTGCCGGTCAGTTCAACAAACCGCTCCAGATAGGACTCCCGCAGAAATCGGGTCTGCTCCTGTGAACGTGTATCCGCGATCAGAATGCCGGGCAGCAAAGGAATTCCGTCGGCGTCCAGCATGACAGGAGCACTCATATGGCCGGAGAACGAGAGAGCAACAATCTCCGCATTTCCCGTTTGCTCCAGGCATTTCCGGGCCGCCTGGAAAGAGGCTCTGCCCCAGTCCTCCGGGTCCTGCTCCATCCAGCCCGGGCGGGGCGATGAGGTCATATAGAATGCGGAGGCTGAAGCCCGGATTGATCCCTGTCCGGTCATCGCAACCACCTTCACAGCCGTTGATCCGATATCTATGCCCAGCAGCAGTTTTTCACCCAAAGTTATCCCTCCAGCCTTTATTGTAAATGCGCCGTTACAAATGCTTGATCCGCTTCCGGTACTGCTCGATATATTCTGTATTCTGCTCTGCCCCGCCGGGAATATTGCCGCTGACATAGACCGGCGGTGTAATTCCGCGTTCAATCAGCTTCTGCGCCGCATTCGTCATGACCATATTCAGTATGACACTGCCGACGATGGTTGAACCCGAGGCCATCTTCATGGAGGAGGAGGGAATTTGCACAAGCGCGTCTCCGTGCGGCAGATGGTTGTCAATCACCAGGTCGGCAATCTGCCGCAATTGCTTGCCGGACGGATGGCGTGAAGAATCCCCGAAATATGATGAAGAGCAGAGGGCAATAACCTTCAGCCCTCTGGCCTTTGCGGCAAGCGCCATTTCAACCGGAAGACTGTTGACCCCTGAATTGGAGATGACGATCATTACCTCTCCCGGAACGACTGTATAGTTGGCAAGAATATGCTCGGCGTAGCCCTGCATCCGTTCAATCTTGGAGCTTTTGACGGCGCCTTCGTGAAGCATCAGGCTGGTTTCAAAGATCGGATTGATCGGCACCATTCCTCCTGCTCTGTAGAAAAAATCCTCAACCAGCAGATGCGAGTGGCCGCAGCCGAACAAATGGATAAGTCCGTCCTCCGCGATAACGTCAGCGACCCATTCAGCCGCTGTATTAATCGGAGCCTGTTCCTGTTCTTCGACGATGTGAATCTGTTTAATAATCTGGCTTACGAATTCATCAGCAAGCATAGTCATCCTTGTATCCCCTCTCACCCGGTTGTTGTATCTTTCTCTTTCTGCTCTATCCGATGTTCTGCGGAATGCCCAGGCTGCTGAATATATGATGTGCCCGGCGGACATGCTCCGCAGCCCGGGACAAGGCAGGCTGCCCGTGGCCCGGCAGCAGGATTTCCGGCTCCAGCCCCGCCAGCAGCCCCATGCTGGCCGCAAGCTTGTCCAACCGGAAATCATGGGTGTTCAGCATGGAAATCCGGCCGCCGTACATCACGGTATCCCCGCTGATCAGAACCGGCTCCCTCCCTCTTCCCTCCATATAGAAGCAGGTATCATAGGCGGAATGCCCCGGTGTATGCAAAACCCTGAAGGCATAGCCGCCAATTCGCAGCGTATCACCAGAATGAAGCAAGAGCTCTGCGCTGCAGGGATTCCAGCGGTAATTTCCAGGATAGAAGCCCGCCTCCACTGCGCGCGGGAGATCAATCCCGGCTTCGTCGCCCGCTTCCAGAACAGCGGCTGCCTCGTCCAGCAAAGCAAGCTTGGCCCCGGTACGGCGCTTCAATTCAGCGGCGCCTCCGGAATGGTCGGCATGCAGATGGGTCAGCAGAATATGCGAGATATCGTGCAATGCAAAGCCATGATCCGTAATATTCCGGCAGATTTGATCCACCGACTGTCCGGCTCCGCTGTCAATCAGCAACGCGCCTGCTCCCGTATGGATTAAGTAAATATTGCAGTCAGCCCCGTCTGTCCAGTCAAAGCCGAGCTTGCCGCTGCCGACCAAATATATATCTTCGCTGATCCTCATTCCTCAGGCTTCACCTGCACAATCATCTCCAGCTCCACCGGCGCGCCGAAGGGCAGCTCGCTTGTGCCGAGCGCCGCCCTGGCATGGCGGCCCGCCTCTCCAAATACTTCTATCAAAAGCTCGGAGGCCCCATTAACAACGAGCGGCTGCTCTCCGAAATTTTCCGCCGAACGCACGTATCCGATTACCCGTACAATACGCTGCACCCGTTCCAAGGAGCCCAGGACCGCCTCAATCTCACCCAGACAGTTGAGCGCCGCGAGCCGGGCCGCCTTTTGGCCGGTCTCGATATCCAGGTCTGCCCCGAGTCTGCCCGGGTACTGCATGATGCCGTTGATTTCCGGAGTCTGCCCTGAGATGAACAGCAGCTCTCCCGCCTGCACGCCGGGGACAAATTGAAATCTCGGCTCTGTCTTTGGAATCTGTATATGGAGACGTTTCAGATGTTCAGCGATGGACATGCTCTGCACCTTCCTTCTTCTCTCCGAGATGGATGACTGTCTGGGTTCGGGCCGACTCCACAATGGCATCGGCTATCTCGATCACATGGACCGAATGGGACAAAGGCATAACCGGAGAGGCTTCCTTCCGGGAAATGCTCTGCACGAAATGCTCCAGCTCTCCCCGTATCGCTCCCCCGATTCCCTCAGGTCCAAGCGGCCATAATGTCGTTTCGGGATATTGCAAACCGGCTGCGGTCCAGATGGATAGTCCCTGATGGGCCAGCTGATACCGCGCCGTCGCGTCCTCCCCGATCACCTCGATCCGGGCGTCAATGGTCCCGCCCAGCTCCAGCGCCTCCACCAAATTCTGCGGCGCTCCGTCCGGCACCAGCCAGCTGGAATCCAGCGAGGCCGTGATCCCATTCTCAAAGTACAGCAGGGCAGAGAAGAGATCCGGGTATTTATACCCGCTGATATGGCTCTCAAAGGCTGACACCCTAACGCAGCGGCAACCGGCATACCACAGCATCAGATCCAGCTCGTGCACTCCGGACTCATATACCGGATGAATCCGGTTGCCGAAGCCCTGAAACCAGCTGCGGCTGAAATCCCGTTGGCTGCGGATGGCCGCAATCCGGCCAAGCCGCCCCGAATCAACGGCCCGTTTGATGGTGAAATACGGCTGGCTGAACCGTGAAATGTTCCCTACCATCACCTGCTTTCCGGATAAGGCCGCCGTTGTTTCAATCTCCTGTGCCTCGGCGAAGCTGACCGATAAAGGCTTTTCCACGATGACATGCTTGCCCTGGCGCAGGGCGGACAACACCAGAGCGCCGTGCGACTTCTCATCGGAGACGATGTCCACCGCATCCAGATCGCTTCTCCTGATCAGCTCCAGCGGATCACCGTAGCAATCTTCCGGGCCAACCCGGCACTCCGCAGCGGCCGAGTGCAGCGCCTGGCGGTTGATATCGGCGATCGCCGCCACCTCTGCGCCGGAAATCTGCTGCAGCACTTTCAAATGAAGCCTGCCGAACCGGCCTGTGCCGATCAGCCCTATCCGCAATTTCCCCATATGCTCACCTCACCCTTGGGTTTTACTTGACAGCGCCTGCCGTCAGACCCTTTACGAAGAAGCGTCCGACAAATGCAAAGAATATAACGACGGGAAGCAGAGTCAGCACAGCTCCGGCGGTCGTCCAGCCCCAGCGCACCGTATACTGGCCCATAATGGCATTCAGTCCGATTGGCAGGGTCCGCAGCTCCTCGCTAGTAATAAGCACTGAAGAGAAGGCGAATTCTGTCCAGGAAGTAATGAAGGCATAAATGGAGATGGTGGCGATTCCGGGACCGATCAGCGGCAAAATAATCTGCAGCAGCGTGCGCATCCGTCCCGCTCCATCAATCGCAGCGGCCTCGTCGAGGGCAACCGGCACAGAGTCGAAAAATCCCTGCATCAGCCACACCGAAAACGGCGCCGCGAAGGTAACGTTAATCACAATAAGCCCCCATAGCGAGTTGACCAGATGAAGATCCGACATCATTTGGTACACAGGAACAAGCAGCAGGGTGCCCGGAAAAATATATGTGGCCAGAATCAGCCGGGACACCAGCTTCCGCCCGGCAAATTTCATCCGGTAGATGGCATATCCGGCAGGAATAACGATCAGGACAGAGCAGATCATCGTTCCGAGTGCGACCAGCACACTATTGGAAAGATTGGTCAGATAGGAGGTCTGCTCCAGCAGTTCCCGGTAATGCAGCAGAGTAAGCGCCTTGGGGAGCAGGTCCGGCTTCAGAATCTGGTCTGCAGGCTTGAGGGACGACACTATCACCCAATAGAACGGAAAAACAATCAGGAAGCTAATCAGAATGCCAAAGAGATAACGTACTGCCTTCACGCGGGGTCACCTGCTTTCCAAGTTAAAATATCGGGTTACGCCTAATCTTCCTTGGGAGTGCTGTATTTAATAAACACCGAAACGAAGATGATCAGAAAGAAGGCGGTAATAATTGAAGTGGCCGATGCCTTGCCAATCTGGAACGACTCGAAGGCCTGCTGATAGATAAACACCGGAACCGTAGTTGTGGCTCCAGCCGGCCCCCCTCCGGTCAGAATATAAATGGTGTCGAATATATTGAACGACCACAGTGTCCCGACTACTCCAAGCGCGAACGTAATTGGCCCGAGCGAGGGGAAGGTGACCTTCCAGAACTGCTGCCATTTGCTCGCACCGTCAACATCGGCGGCCTCATAGATTTCATGTGAAATGGTCGACAGGCCCGCCAGTACGATCACCGCCATGAACGGAAACCAGTGCCAGGTATTGATGAAAATTGTAACGGGAAGCGACCAGGTATTATCCCCGATCAGGTTGATCGGCTTATCAATAAGATTCAGAGACTTCAGCACATGATTAAAGATTCCATACGAGCCATTGAAGATCCATTGCCAGAAGATCCCTACGACAATGGTTGGAATCACCCACGGGATGATCATCCAGGTTCTCGCCCAATTGGCAAAACGCGAAGGCTTGTTAAGCAGCAGAGCAATGGCAAAGGCCAGCAGCGTCTGTGCAATGCTGTTGCCCAGCACCCAGATCAGACTTTTGGTCCAGGCACCCCAGTAAGCAGAAGAAGTGATAGCTTCCTTATAATTGTCAAAGCCTACATAAGAGCCTTTGGTGCCGACAAATCCGGTGTTATAGAAGCTTTCCTTAATCACATTAAATAAGGGAAAAAAGATGGTGACCGCGATCCAGATAACGATCGGGGCGACTAGCAGGTAAGGCACCAGCTTGCCGAGTATATTTTTTTTGCCCAGCACTTCCATGTTCTCACTCCTCCAAGCCAGCATGCATTCTTGTAGAAATAAAGCGGGAACACCGTTCCCGCTCTGTTCAATGAACTCATGAATCCTCTATTTCACAGCGGCTTCTATCTGGGCTTGTCCCCATTTGACCGCATCGGCTGCAGACAAGCCCTTGCTTGTCATTTGCTCCAGCGTTTGCGCAATATAATTCGGCCCGGCCACTTTGCCGATTTTGCTGGATACGCCATCCGTGAACCCGAACAGTGCACCTTTGCCCGCAGCTTCAATCAGCACCTCAACCTGGGATTTATACTTGCTGATCACAGGATCATTCCAGAAGCTGTCGGCTTGGCCGCCATCCTCCGTCACGGGCAGGAACAGGCCCGGCTCCGCATTTACGAAGCTTCCGTAAGTCTCAGGCTCGAACAGATATTCAAAGAACTTGGTAATGGCTTCTTTTTTCTTGGCATCGTCTGTCAGAACCATAATGCCGTTAGAGTAATAGATGCTGCCTGCCTCGCCGCCATCGGCAACCGGCATCGGCACTACGCCCAGATCACTGGCCGGACGGCCGGATTCAGCCTCAAAGGTGGAGAGGTACTGGCCTTTTTCGATGGCCATGGCTGCGGTGCCCGCATTAAACTGCGCCTGCGGCTCGCCCCATTGGTAGGTGTTGCTGTCCGGCGGGGAGAATTTCAGCAGATCACTGTACATTTGATAAGCTTCCACAGTCTTTTCATTGTCAAAGGTAACCGTGTTGTCGCCGCCGAGAATGCTTTTGGCACCCGCCGTGACCAGGAAGCTGTAGAGCACCTGGTCGGTGGCCATGGACTTGGAAGCCGGCAGGGCAATGCCGTATTTATCGCCGGAGGTGAGTGCTTCAGCGGCCGATTTCAGCTCATTCCATGTAGCGGGCGGCTGAATCCCCGCAGCGGAGAGAAGATCACCCCGGTACCATAACGCCTGAACCATTCCGAATACCGGAACTGCCCAGGTATGGTCTTCATATTGGTAAGGAGCCAAGGAAGAGGCCTGGAATTTATGGGCAGCATTCAGAGATTCGATAATGTCATCCACGGGCTGAACCACACCCAGCTCTTTGATCAGAGTTGTATAATCGGGAATTGTGAAGAGCAGATCAGGACCATTGCCGGCCTGGATGGCCGCAGGGAATTTGGAATAGGCGTCGCCCCAGCTTTGCACCTGGGCCGTAATTTTGATATCGGGGTTGGCTGCGTTGAAGCCATCCACAATTTCCTTGAAGCGCGCTACCCGGTTGGGCGGCTCTTCCATATGCCAGAGTGTCAGTTCCGTTACAGTACCGCCGTTATTTCCGCCTGTTGTATTTCCGTTCTCCGGTGCCGCATTATTTACGTTATTGCCCCCGGATGAACATGCCGTAAGCACGACCTGCATCGCCGCCAGCATTCCAACCAGCGCAACCCAACCCTTTGATCTCTTTTTCATCTTCTACTCAACTCCCGTTTTCTCAAAATTTATCGCTGCGGTCATGTCTTTGATGCCATGGCCTGTTACGACTGCGGTGACAAGTTCTCCGGCACGGATGGCGCCGGAACCGCAAAGGGCTTCCACCGCCGCTACGGCGGTGACAGAGGACAGTTCGGCAAGAATGCCTTCACGCTCTGCCAGCATTCTGCGGCAGCGGAGGATTTCCGGATCGCTTACGCCTACGGCTGCTCCGCCCGACTCCCTGATCACAGCCAGGGTTCGCGTTCCGTCCTCCGGATAGGTGGACAGCGGATCGGCGATCCCCGAAGCCAGGGTCGCCGTGCTTCCGCTCCAGGGGCGAACCTCCTGCTCACCCGCCTGGAAGGCCCGGACGATCGGCGCACAGCCTGAGGCTTGTACTCCAACCATGCGGGGCAGCCTGTCAATAACTCCTGCAAGCAGCATTTCACGAAACCCTTTGTAGCAGCCTGACAGCAGAGGTCCGGCCCCGACCGGAATAATGATCCAGTCGGGAACGGTCTGCAAAGAAGCAAAGATTTCATACGCCAGAGTCTTGTTGCCCTCGACAGCATATGGATTCAGATAAGTGGAAGTCAGATTAAAAGCTCCAAGCCTGAGCGCTTCGCCTGCCGAAGCCGCATAAGCATCACTGAAGCTGCCGGTGACCGTCTCAAGCACGGTCCCATAGGCCTTCATAGCCTCCAGCTTCTCGGCAGGAGCGGCGGCTGGCACATACACTGTGCAGCGTAACCCGGCCCGGGCAGCATAGGCGGAAGCGGCAACTCCGGTATTTCCGGTGGATGCGCACACCACCTCTGTCAGCCCAAACTGCCTGGCGGCGGTTAAGGCCACGGAGAGCGGACGGTCCTTAAAAGCAAGGGTCGGATTGGCGGATTCATTCTTCAGATAAAGCCGGAAGCCGCCGGTTGTACTGCCCATCCGCCCGGATGGAAGCAGCGGCGTCCCTCCTTCTCCGAGCGTTACAGGATCTGTATCCGGAAATACCGGAAGCAGCTCCCGGTATTTCCAGATGCCTGGAGAAGTTCTGGCGGCCATCCGTTCGAACGGCAGGCGGCTGAAGATAGCCTTATAGTCGTAGGACACTTCCAGACTGCCTCCGCAGGCACGGCATCGGTACAGCGGCAGGGCAGGATGGCCGGTACCGCAGCGGGTGCAGGTTAGCCAGAAGTCGTACACGCTGCCATCTCCTTTCAAGAGGCTCCCCCGCAGAGGGCGCAGGCGCTGCGGATATACATCCGGCAGGCTTGCAGGAGCTGCTTCGTCTCAATGAATTCTTCATCGGAATGGGCCTGCTCGATGGAACCGGGCCCGCAAACCACGGTATCGGCACAGAACTGCTGCAGCAGCGCTCCGTCTGTCCAGAATTGCAGCCCGATGGGCGTTTCGGCTTCAGCGTGCGCTTCCCCGGCGGATTCACTGCGATACGCCTTCAGCAGCTCGGCAACCAAACGGCTGTCGGGTGGGGTCTGCATGGGGGCATGCGGCACACCGTGGAAATTATCCATGATCCGCACTTCACCCTCAAAGTCCGGGTAATCCGCCTTCACTTCCTCCAGTGTGGCAATCAGCTCCCGCAGAGCCGATTCAGCGCTTTCGCCGGGAAGCAGACGGCGTTCGAATTTCACGACCGCACGGCCGGGGACAATTACGGGCCGTGTGCCTCCTTCTATCATTCCAATATTTAAGGTGGGCGAACCAAGCAGCGGGTGCTTTCTCTGCTTGAGCAGCGGAAGGTAACGGTCCTGGATATGGCTGATCCAGCGGCTGGAGCGGTAAATGGCATTGATGCCAAGCTCCGGCACGCTGCCATGCACCGGCAGGCCAGGGAATTCGGCTTCATACCAGGCCACGCCTTTATGGGCAATGCCCACTCGCAGGCCTGTAGGTTCGCCGATGATGGCGTAATCGGCCGAGATTCCGCTGCCCGCCAGATGATAGGCTCCCGGGCTGTACGTTTCTTCGCCCACGGTGGCCGCGAAGAGAAGATCACCGTCCAGCCTCACGCCGCTCCTGTGAAACCCGGCCAGCGCCAGCATCATCGCTGCCAGCGCGCCTTTCATATCGGCGCTGCCCCGGCCGTAGATTCTGCCATTCCGTCTTGACGCCTTAAATGCATGCTCCATACCATACCCAGGTACAGTATCCATATGCCCGTTTAGAAGCAAGGCGGCGCCGGAACCGGTACCCGGAATACGGGCAATGACATTCAAACGGTTCGGCTCTGCTTCCTCTAATCTGCATTCGATTCCAAGCTCCCGGAACCATCCCGCGATGTATCCAGCGACACCGCGCTCCTGATCCGGCACATCCTGATGGCCTTCAATTTCAATCAACCGGCAGAGCAGGCTTTCGATTTCATCCGGGCTGACAGCATCCAGAACCGCAAGGATTACTCTTTCCTGCCCCATCCGAATTCCTCCAGATATTCTATGGACTCTTCCGCCACTCTATCGAAATCAGTCATACTTACTCCGGAAGGATCGCCTACACCGTATAATCCCCCGGTCTGGAATCCTTCCCATTCTACGGAGTTGCAATGCTTGAAGCCCACCTCCTTCAAAGCCTCCGCCATCTCGCGGAAATCCACGAATCCGGCGCCGAACCAGACATGCTGCGATTGCATGATATTGGGAAAACCGACCTCATCCTTGACATGTGTGACCCGGATGCGGTCTCCCAGTTTGCGGATGGCCTCTTTAACCGGCATTCTTGGCTTAACCGTCGTATAGAATGTGCCTACATCGACACAGGCATACACGTTTTTGCGGTCCACCAGCTCGAACAGCTTGAGCATATCGTCGATGTTGTTGATGAGCGTTCCCTGGATGAGTTCAATGCTGACATCGATGTTCCTGCCTGCCGCATAATCGGCAACCTCCTGAGTTGCCGTAACGACCTGCCGCCAGGCTTCCTTGCGGGTCATCAGATTGTACAGCGGCGGATCATAATATCCGTCACCGATCAACGTAACCACAGTTCCCGCACCCATATCGGAGGCTGCATCAATCGCTTTTTTAAATTTGGCTATCCCATTCTCCCGGTCAAAATAACGCGGGGTGACAAAGGTGGTATGGCAGCCAATCGAAGAGAATTCCAGGCCCGTCTCCTCCATCGCCTTGCGGATCTGCTTCACCTGTCCGTCATATTCATGCGGGTAAATCTCCTGGATCTTCGGATAGATGACATCAAATCCTTCATAGCCGTAGGAAGCAATCTTGCGGATACATAAGTCCAGTGGTTTATCCCCCCAGGAATTCCAGGCGGGGCCGGCGATTTCCAGTCTCCCCCAAGGCATGTTGGGCCATATTTCGAAGGACATTTTCAAGTGATCGGTCATTGTACAGCCTCCTTCATCGGGTTATATATTCATTTCAATGGAGAATTTGTAGCGGTCTCCGCGGTACAGCGATCTGACATACTCCACCGGACGTTCCATGCCAGCCGTATAGGTTGTCCGCTCAATAAGCATGACAGGATCATGCTGGCCGATGTCCAGAATATTGGCCTCGTCCTGCCGCGCAGAGGCGACCTCGATACTCTGTATGGCTTTTACAAGCTTCAGTCCGCAGATATCCTCCAGCATCTGGTACAACGACGCGTTCTCCATATTCATGCCGTAAAGCCCCTGCGCCAGGTCATATACGAGATAGGATCTTTCCAGAGCCAGGGGCTCGCCGTTAGCAGTCCGGACACGAACCAGCTCAATCACCCGTTCATCCTCAGCGATGCGCAGCTGCGTGCTGACCTGCTTGCTGGCCGGAATAATTTCCATGCTCACCACTTGGGCACCCGGTGCCAGCCCGCGGCTGAGCATATCCGAGCTGAAGTTGGTTAATTTCGTCAGAGGCTGCTCAATCTTCGGTTGGGAGACAAAAGTCCCTACTCCGCGCTGGCGGTATAACAGTCCTTCCTGCACGAGTTCATTGATGGCCTGCCGCACCGTCAGCCGGTTGATTTCAAAATCCTCTGACAACTCCCGCTCCGATGGAATCATCTGGTCCACTTTGTAAACATCCGAATCAATTTGATTCTTCAGATATTCCTTGACCTGATAATATAGCGGCACAATGCTGTTCTTATCTACCGCTCCTTTAGCTTTATTCAAGGGGCTCACCTCTACTTCCAGGATATGGACTAGACAGATAGTTGTCTATACCAGTTAATGTGTTAATTATATTAACACCATAAACTTTCGTCAATCATTAATTTAAATTTTATATTAAAGATATCGCTTACAACGAAAATTAATTATTATATATGTAATATTAAGTAACATGTATATCCAAAAATACACTTAACAAGATTAATTATACAATTTTAAAATCCATAATAAGGAATTTAATATCTTTATTCCCACAGGAACAAAACGGCTATGCCATCCTTGACCGGGCAGCGCAGCTGTTTGCATTTCAGGTGTACGGCTGGCTGCGGTTCTCTGGCTCTCCGATCCCCTGGCCGGCTGTAGCTCTTCCTCCCCATCCCTCCAGACTTTCTGCTGAAATCCGGCGGCTAAGCCCAAGTGGAAAAAGGAAACATACTCCCCACTTTCCCTTTTTCGCTTGCGTTAGCGGAAAAAGGAGACCTAATCGATCCGTTTCTCTCCCTTGCAGAGGAATACGCCTAATTTAAAATGAACTTGAAACACATTCATAAAAAGGTCAGCCATTTTAGTGGTAAAAAGTAACACTAAGGTAGCGCATTCAGATCCTGGATCATCCCTAGTGGGAAAAAGTACAACTAATCCACCGCATTCGAATTCCGGATCATCCCTAGTGGGAAAAAGTACAACTAATCCACCGCATTCGAATTCCGGATCATCCCTAGTGGAAAAAAGTACAACTAATCCGGCTGAAATCAGCCGTATGGGGTGAGATGGCCTCCATTAAGTGTACAAAATCCCACTAAAGCCCGTTCAAGCCAGAATTCCAGCTCATTAGTGTTACTTTTTCCACTTCGCTTCCGTTCCCTATGAACCTCCTTGCGTTTCATCAGCGTTTTCAGGTTCGCCGGTTCCATTCCTATACATTGAATTACCTTTTTGGCTCAACACCAAAATCAGCGGTTGACGATGTGAATGAAGCCCGCTGCGGGTTCAGGGGGTTCTTCCGATTCCGCTGCTAAAGCCCGGTTTCCTGATTGGAATAAGATTACAGGTGGAACATAGAACCCACAGACTTAGCACGGCTCAGGAGACTCAGCACAATTCAGCAAACTTAGCACGGCTCAGCAAACTCAGCACCATTCAGCAAACTCAGCACCATTCAGCAAACTCAGCACCATTCAGCACGATTAAGACGCATTATAATTTTCCCCTAACTTCATACCTACCTTATCCACAATTGACGAGAAGCATACTTTCCTAAACGAGAACAAACCTGCTATGCCGTCCTTCATTGGACAGCATGGCTGTTTGGGATTTCAGGTCCCCTTATTCCGCGCTTCCTCCTGCAAAGCACTCACTGGTTCGGCATGATTTAATAGATAAAAAAACTATAATTTCCCAACCAAACAAGTTGAAACGGATACCATCCTTATAAGAACGGTATCCGTTTCAGCGAGAAAGATAAGGCTAATGTATAGCGTGAAACATATAAATTCTTTTAAATAAAAGCCACGGCAGCCGGCCGCAGCTTTCTATTTATTCTCCGCTTTTCTTGCCCCTGCCGCCCTTGGTGAACCTCAGGAAAGCCATGCAGCAGCCTAACAATCCGCTGCCCAGCATCAGCGTCTGCAGCGCCCCCAGCCAGGTTGAGCCTTCCGGCCGGATCAGGCTGCTGGCGATGATCAGCAGAACGGACACCGCGACCATCAGCGGGGTTTGTCTTTTTTTCATAAACAGTACCACTCCTTATTTACTAAGGTACACTATATGCTGTGATTTCGCCAGATGAATGGCAACCGGCTGAATGCGGGAATGGGGAGACCAGCAAAAGACCCCCTCACCCTATGGCGAAGAGGTCCGGTACTGGAGTTATTGCTTGTTCTGTTGTTTCCCCATGTGCTTGTTAATGCGCGGGACTCTTGCTTCAGGCCCATCCGGCGAGCGATTCTTCTTAAATCTTGTAAGCCTTCATCGCTTTTCTGATCTCCTTGATGCTTGGGCGTTTGCCGTACATCAGGACACCGGTGCGGTAGATCTTGGCTGCGAGCCAGCCCAGTACGAAGGTCGTTGCCAGGAGAATCACAAGCGAAATTGCAATCTCCCAGAAGGCGACCTCCCCTATGCCGATACGCAGCAGCATACTGAGCGGCGAGGTGATCGGAACATAGCTGGCCACCTTCACGAGCATCGCATCAGGGGTTGAGATGCTGAACAGCGGAACGTAGAAGTTAATGAAACCGAACATCATAACCGGCATCACCGCCTGGCCCAGGTCCTCCGTCCGGCTCACAATGGAGCCTACGGCCGCATACATCAGGGCATACAGGAAATAACCCAGTACATAGAGGATAAGACCATATACAAGAATGCCGTAATTCAGCTGGCCCAAATCCAGATCAAAATCGGTCAGTACACCGGCATTATGCGGAAGCAGCAGATTGGCGGCTATACTGGCCGAGATAATGGCAATCTGCAGCAGGCCGACCAGGAAGATGCCGATGACCTTGCCGAACATTTGTGTCAGCGGCGAAGCGCTGGTAATCAGAATTTCCATGATGCGGGAGCTTTTCTCGGAGGTCACTTCAGCCGAAATCATATTGCCGGTCATTGTAATCGACATGAAGAACAGAATCAGCAGAATATACACAATCACATAATTGATAATCGGCTTGGATTCTTGGGGTTCGCTCGCGCCATCGGTTCCATCGGCGCTAAGCTGCTGGGTGGCGATGGACACCGGTGCGAACATGGCTGCTACCTGCTCCTGGGTCAGCTTATCGCCGGCAATCAGCTGCGTATTGACCTGCTGCAGCGCAGTCTGCAAATAGCTCTGTACGTCTCCATCCAGGTCTCCGTCCTTGCTGTGGTAAGTTACCGGAGGCACGCCTTCTCCGCCTTGTGCGGCAAATGTAAGGTAGCCTGCAATATCCTCGTTCTCCAGGCCCTGCTTCAGGGCGGCATCCTCCGCCGAAGCATACGCTGTGAATGTCACCTTGTCCGCTTCTTCATCTGCATTTGCATCCGCAGCATCCGCAGTTACAGGAGGCGTATAAGCAAGCAGGAGCTCGGCGGCACGGTTGCCCTGTTCGGCCACAACTCCGATCTGCGTATTCTTTGCGGCTCCATCGTCGCCCCGGAACACCTTGATGAAGTACGGAATGTTCATGCCGATGCTGAGCAGCAGCACCAGAATCAATGTTGTAATCAGGAAGGACTTGGTTCTCACTTTGTTTTTGAAGGTAAAGCCGATAATCGTCCCCATCTTATTCATGAGATTCACCCACCGCTCTGATAAAGATTTGGTTCAAGGTTGGCTCCTTGATTTCAAAATGCTCAATTTCGCTGACCGCCATCGCATGCTGCAGAATACGCTGCGCTGCGCCGATTTCGCTGATGGAGAGCACATATCCCCGCTCCTGCCGCTGCACAGCGCTTACTCCGGCGACGCTTTCCAGTCCGTTCACTTCGCCCGCTGTCCTCAGCACAACTTCCTCGCGCGGGTAGCCCTTCTTGATCTCCCGGATGTCACCCTGCACGACCGTATTGGAACGGTCGAGGATGGTAATGTTGCGGCACAGCTCCTCCACATGCTCCATCCGGTGGGTGGAGAACAGAATGCTGGTGCCCTGGTCGCGCAGTTCCCTTACGGTATCCTTGAGCAGCTCCACATTGACCGGGTCCAGACCGCTGAAGGCCTCGTCCAGGACCAGAATTTGCGGCTTGTGGACAACGGCGGCGATAAAGCCCATTTTTTGCTGATTGCCCTTGGAGAGCTCTTCAATCTTCTTATTATAGTAATCCGGAACGTCGAAGCGGTCCAGCCAATAGCGGAGGCTCTTATCCGCATCGCTTGCCGCCATGCCGCGCAGCCGGGCCAGATAGATAATCTGGTCGCTTACCTTGACCTTCGGATACAACCCCCGCTCCTCCGGGAGATAGCCCATCAGATGCTGCAGCTCATTGCTGAACGCTTTGCCGTTATAGAGAATCTTCCCCTCATCGGGATAGATCAGTCCCAGCACCATACGCATGGTCGTTGTTTTGCCGGCGCCGTTGGCACCCAGCAGTCCATAAATCTCGCCTTGCTCCACCTTCAGACTGATTCCATTCACCGCAGTCTTGTCTCCATACTGCTTCACTACTTGCTCCAGCTTCAAAGCTTCCATTCTTCTAGTCTCCTCTCTCCTGGTCAATCAGAATCGGGCCATGCCCCTGTGTCCATAAGCTTAGGATTTCATCCAGCTCCAGAATCCGGCTCTTGATAACCTTTACGCCCATATCATGAATGCGTTTCTCGTTGTGCTGTGTTTGCGGGGTAATAAATGAAGCGACGCCCGTTGTCTCCATGGAGAAATCCAGCACTCCCGGCAGCTCCGCCGCAAGCTCCCCCAGTTCTTCCTCATTCTCCGCCTGGACCCAAATCTCGCTCCAGGAGCCGAACAGGCTGTCCTTCTCGGCCATTCCGAGCAGCTGTCCCTGATGCAGCAGCACGATATAATCCGCGAGCCGCCGCACCTCTTCGACAATATGGGTGGAGATCACTACAGTAGCACCGCTCTCATCCATATATTTGCGCAATGTCTCAATCATCGCCTTCCAGGCAAAAGGGTCCAGTCCCGAGGATGGCTCATCCAGCAGCAGCAGCTGCGGGCGTGCCGCCAGGGCAGCGGCAATCTCGAACTTGCGGCGCTCGCCCTTGGACATTCGGCCCAGCCTGGCGTCCAGCGGAACCTCGAATTTCGCCAGCAGCTCCCCGAAATAGCCTTGGTCCCAAGCCGGGTACCAGTGGCGGCGGAATTCAGCCGCCTCTACGGCACTCCAGTATTTCTCCTCCGGCTGCGGTGTTTCCGGCACGTAGGCAATGCGCTGGCGGAGCGCAAGCGGGAGTCCGTCCGCATAGGGCTGCCCGTACCAGAGGATATCCCCCTCCTCAGGGAAGGTCAGCTGCAGAAGCATATGCAGCAAGGTGCTTTTGCCGGAGCCATTCTGGCCCACCAGTGCGGTAATATAGCCTTGCGGGAGCTTCAGATCAAGCGGACCTATCGTCTTGCCCTGCCGTCGCTTCTTGCTTACTTTCCGCAGCTCTATGGCCTGCTGTACCATTGAATGCCCCCACCTTTCACTCCTGCGCTTTATATTTGTCCTTCACAATCTCCATGAACAGCTCTGCCAGCTCCGTTTCCGAGCATTGTACCGACAGGCCAACCTCCACCGCGCTCTCCAGCGCCTTGCGGACCGTCTCCCTTTTGTAGCCTTCCATCGTCCCTTCTCCCACATGGGAGACAAAGGTGCCCGTACCCTGTCTGGTGCGAAGCAGGCCTTCGTTCTCCAGATCCTGGTAGACCCGGCGCACTGTAATCACGCTGCATTTCAATTCACCGGCAAATTCGCGGATCGAAGGAAGAAGCGTGCCTTCGGTGATCACTCCGCTGATAATCAGCGATTTGAGCTGGGTTTCGATCTGGTGATACAGCGGCTCGGCGCTGTTCTCATTGATTTGTATCGGAATCCACATGGTTCCCACCTGCCTTCCAGCCACCGGCAAGCTGGCTTGCCTTTTTGCCCCGCAGCCCCCTCATACAACATCACGGCTCTTCAGCCGGTATAGGGTCCATTTAGAGAATACCTGCACGGACACGGTTCCCAGCAGCAGTGTCCCCCACATCAGCGGGGAGGCAAAGCCCCATTCTTTCGAGCACTGGATGCTGTACAGGAACAGATTGCCCCCAGCCAGCCGGATGAGCAACGCTATGCCCAGGCTGAGCAGCATGACGAGAAAGAAAATACAGCAATAGGCTTTGCCGCTGACCAATAATTCAACGAAAATATACAATCCGGTTAATATAAATCCATATCCGATCCAGGTTAGCGCAAAAACAAGATAGGCAGGTACGGACAGGTCCTCCCGTATCTGTCCGCTGAGTACGTATGTCAAGCCGAAGTACAGCATTCCGTTAAGTGCGAAGGAGATTACCGCATGCAGCTTTCTTTTGCACAGAATTACAAAGGCAGGAACAGGAAGGCTCCTCATATAGGCAAGCATCCGGGTATACGAATCCTCGCTCCAGTACTTCATTGTCCGCCGGGAAAAGGTGAAGCCGAGCATCGGAATCATGGCGAGCAGCATGAAATCAGCCGTCATCCTCTCACCCCCCGCTCCCAGGGTTTCGTCAAAAATCAAGCTCATGAAAAGGGACATATAACCCATGAGCAGGATGGAAAACGCCAGTGCCCACACCAGCTTAAGCTTATCGGCCCGGAAATCTCCCCGGATAATAACCCAGACATCCTTGATTGTTGTCATGAACTCCAACCTCGCTTTATCGTCTCATCCGCGCAAGCGTCAATAAATGCACTGCGGTGTATATCTCTGTGTGCTTACTGTATATATCTATATACACAGTATATGGTCTATGGCTTTCAGTGTCAATCCAGTTTTTGATACGTGTGCGGTCCCGGGTAACCAGCATCTTTGCCGCTTAATATAATTATGGGTTGGGGAATGCTTGTCCCTGTGCTACGCTTGCAGGAAGCAGCGGCTTCAACACTTTTTGAAGCAATAATATAATGCACTGGAGGCTCCTATGATTAATGATCCCTGGTTTACTGTACAGCAGATCGATGACACGACCTTCGCCATCAGCGAATACGGACATTGGGAAAAGGTTCATTCCTTCCTCCTGCTCGGGCAGGACAAGGCTGCGCTTATTGACACCGGGCTTGGAATCGGCAATATCCGAACCATTACCGATCAGTTAACCGGCCTGCCGGTTGAAGTCCTGACCACACATGTGCATACGGACCATATTGGAGGCCACGGTGAATTTGAGCGGATTTGGGTGCATGAGGGAGATCTGGAGTGGCTGGTGCACGGCATCCAGGGACTGTCTATTGAACAGATCCGCCGGGACATCGGCAGAGAGCTCAGCCGGCCGGTACCGGTGGGCTTCGATCCGGAAAGCTATCAGCCCTTTCAGGGGGAACCCGCAGGGTTATTACGGGATGGCGATTCGGTTGAACTCGGCGGCAGAGCATTGACTGTGTATCATACGCCGGGGCATTCTCCGGGGCATCTTGCTTTCTTGGATGAGAAGAACGGTTATTTGTTTACAGGGGATCTGCTGTACGACGGGACTCCAATCTATGCCTTTTACCCCTCCACCAGCCCGGTGGACTTGGTTCAATCTCTGGAGAGGATCGGAAAGCTTCAGGGAGTAGAGAGGATTTTCGGTTCGCATAACACATTGGGTCTTGAGCCGGAGATTCTGACCGAGGTGCGGCGTGCAGTGCAATTTTTGCGGGAAAATAATCTGGTTGCCTTCGGCACGGGCCTCCATGCCTTCAAAGGCTTCAGCATACAGTTCTGAATACGGCACGCCTGTGATAATGCGGACTGCAGTTCCGTTACTGCCCGGAATGACTGTTATATAAAGGATTTCGGATGCAAAAAAGACGCTGTTCGGGGTGCCAGCCATGCACAGACGCTTAGACCTGTTCAGGCAGCGAAGGACTGTCCCGCTCCATTCTCGTGGCGCACAGACAGTCCCTCATTAAATTCCATTAATTCCTCAATTTAAGTTCGATTAAATATGTATATCATGGCGATATTTGTCGTACAATATCACTTATGCGACATTTTTCCCGTTAAAGAAGGATGTCCCTTGCATACTTGCGCATCACAATACTATCACGCGTTCATTATAGGCCATTTCCATACTGTTGTATAGGAACTTTCCAGAAAAACTAGCGTATATTGTCAAACTTTGTCTTATTGTATGAAAATCCTCAGGCTGTCCTCCACAAAATCGGGGGCGGCCTTTTGAATTTGCTGCACTGTGTGCAAATAACGCTGCGTAGTATTGATGTGGGAATGCCCCAGCGTTTCCTGCACCTGCTGAAGTGAGGCGCCCTGCAGCAGAGCAAGCGTAGCATTGGTATGCCGCAGCCAATGGGGAGTCAGCTTTTTTTCAATCGGGCTAACCTCTCCCGCCCTCTTGATAATGCGTTCCACCTGCCTCGAAGATAACGGAAACATAGGAAGCTCACCGTCCGGTTCCCCATTTTCGGCAAGAGTGCTGGAGAACTCAGCGTATAGGTGCCAGAGGATTGGCGGCACCTTGATCTCTCTGCGTTTGCCCCCCTTGGCCTTGGCAATTGTCAGCCAAATCGAGGTTTCGAGAGGATCAGTATGGAAATCGCCCCATTTCATTGCCGTCAGCTCGGATACACGCAAGCCCAGCAAGACCAGCGTCAACCCGATCAGATAGTTCCGCGGGCTCTGTTTCTGCAATTCCCCCAGCAAACTCCCAACCTCTCTTTTGGTCAAAAAATTTCTTCGGCTGGTTACCGCAATCTTGGGGATACGCACGCTTGAGGTTGGATTGGAAATAAAAATGGCAATATGCTGATCACTGCCCCATTTATAAAATGATTTCAAAGGGGCGATAAAGGCGGCAATGCTCGCCGGGGCCAGCTGCCTCGGATAGCTGTAGCCCCCTTGGGTCAGAAATATTTTATAAGCCTCGATTTCCCTCCATGTAACCTCCCGCAAGGGTGTGCCCGCTATGAATTTACGGAAAGCAGCAATCGCCCGCTCATAATTACGGCGCGTATTTCCGTTTGCGCAGCAGGTTGCCAGGAACATTTGTACGATTTGATCGTCACCGATTACGGTCTCCCCAGAGTACACCAAACCCAACTGTACACCATTAGATTCTGCCTGTTCTATTGTCATTTCACCTGCTCCTCCATGAATAAAAATGTCGCATAAGTGATATTGTACGACATCTTCCCGTTTTTTTTACACCATTTCCTTACAATCGCAGCGAATCCATTGTCCCATAGCAGGAGCACTGGCTGCGCGAATCCTGAAGAAAGGGGGGCAGAAGTCCCCGCACCAGCGGAGTATCTGTTCTTAAACCACTCATTTGAGAAACCGGAGGAAAGCTATGGAGGCGACAATACAGAAGCAATACGTCGAATTCGGGGTGGACAACGAGCATTACGCCATTCCTATCTCCGACGTCCATGAAATTATCAGAATGCAGGAAATCACGGAGGTTCCGAACGGCCGCCACTACGTCAAAGGCATTATCAATCTTAGAGGGAAAATTGTTCCGGTGCTGAGCTTGAGGGTGCTTCTGGATATGAAAGAGGCTGCCGAGACCAAGCACACACGCATTCTGGTTGTCCATCACCAGGAGGAAGCAATCGGCGTCATTGTTGACAATGTAAACAAAGTGACCACGTTCAGCGATATTCAGCCTCCGCCGGAGAACGTCTCCGGAATCAGCGGTTCCCTCTTCACCGGGATTGGGATTTCCTCTTCCGCCTTGGTCGGAATTCTGAAGCTGGATGAGATACTGCTGCGCGTATAACCGAAGGCCATGAGAGAGAGAAGGCGAACTATGGTTGATATATCCGAATATCGGGGGATTTTCCTGGAGGAATTGGAGGAGCAGCTGCAGCTTATAGAAGATGAGATCCTCCGGCTGGAGCAGACCGGGGAGACCGAGGCCGGGATTCAACGATTTTTCCGGGCGGCGCACACGCTTAAGGGCTCTTCAGCTTCGATGGGCTACAACAAGCTGAAGGAGGTCACCCATCACCTGGAGCATCTGCTTCATCAAATGAGGAATGGCGAACGGCAGGTCACGCAAGAGCTTATCCGTCTGTTCTTTCAGACCTTGGATGGAATGCGTGCGCTGCAGGGCGAAATCGCTGCCGCAGATCACGAGACCACCGACGTTTCCGGGCTGATCCGCAAGCTTGGCTCGTATGGAGCAGGCGGACAAGGCAGCATTCCCGTTATGCAGCTGCCAAGCGGAGAGGACGCCCCCCTTCCGCTTCTCTGGTTTCACGTCTGGCTGTCCCCCGACTGCGAAATGAAGCTGCCGCGCCTGCATCTCATCGATGCCAAACTGCGGAGCCTCTCCACCGTCCTGCGCATGAAGCCTGAGCTGGAGGAGATGGATATCAACGACAGCCGGCTGGACGGTGCGTCCTGGATGCTGGCCCCCGAAGGGGATATTCACGGGCTGCGCCGGCATATCGCTTCCATGATCGATGTCGAAAATATCTACATAGAAGAAGTGAAGGACACTGCCCCCCAGCGGACCAAGGTCAGGCTGGCGGAGCCTGAAACGGATAACCGGGCTGACCGGGAGCATTTCGAGGCAGCACCGTTTGCAGCCGACAAAGTTAAGCCCCCAACAATCCGCGTCCACGTCGAGCGGTTGGAGAAGCTGATGAATCTGGCGGGAGAACTGGTGATTGATCAGGCCCAGCTTCACCTCTTAAGCCGGAGGTTCCACCAGAAATACGGGGCAGACAGTATGACAGAGGAGCTTGGACAGCTTGCAGACCACCTGGTGACCGTCACCCGCGAGCTGCAGGAAAGTATGATCAAGGTCAGAATGCTGCCCATCGAGCAGTTGTTCAACCGGCTGCCGCGTATGGTCAGAGATTTGTCGCACTCACTTAACAAACAAATCGGGCTGGTGATTGAGGGCAAGGAGACAGAGCTTGACCGGACACTGATTGAAGAGCTGGGCGACCCGCTGATCCACCTGCTGCGAAATGCGCTGGATCACGGCATTGAAACCCCGGAGCTGCGGCGTGCCGCAGGCAAAAGCGAAACGGGTACCGTCCGGATCGCCGCCTCCCATGAGGACAACCAGATCATCCTTGTCATTGAAGATGACGGCGCAGGCATCGATCCCGAAGCCGTTGCCCAATCAGCCATCAGCAAGGGCATCATTACAGCCGAAGAGGCACGGTATATGAATGAGGATGAAGCTTTGCGGCTGATATTCAGACCCGGGTTCTCTACAGCCACCCAAATCAGCGATATCTCCGGGCGCGGGGTGGGCATGGATATTGTCCGCAATGACATTGAGCGGATCAACGGAATCATTGACATTGAGACTGCCAAGGGGCAAGGCACCCGGTTTCGTATCCGCCTGCCGTTGACTCTGGCGATCATCCGGGGGCTGCTCGTAATTGCAGGCAATAAGACCTTTGTGATTCCTATGAGCAATGTGGCCGAAATTTTGCGCATCCCAGCGGAGGACATCCGGAGTGTGCGGGGCAGACCGGTGATCACAGCTCGCAGCCAGCTCGTTCCGGTAGTCTGGCTGCATCATTTTCTTCAAATCCCAAGAGCAGAAGCAGCTCCGAACACCCTCCCTTTGATTATATTGGGACAAGGCGAGAAGCGGCTTGCACTGGCGGTAGACGCCCTGGTTGGCAATCAGGACATTGTCATTAAGCCGCTGGGCTCATACATAGGCAAGACAGAAGGCATCGCCGGGGCAACTATTCTTGGAAACGGCAAAGCCGCGCTTATCATCGATACCGCAAGCCTTTTTGCACAATGGAGTTATATGGTCTGACAAATACATGTTAACTGGAGGAAACTGGTATGAAGTGGTTCTATAATTTAAAAACAAGCGTGAAATTAATCTCAGCCTTTTTGGTGGTCGCTGTCATTTTGGCCTTCGTGGGAATGTATGGACTGAACAATCTCGGTTCGATCAACGACAGCCTGGAGGATATGTATGCCAACAATCTGGTTCCCGTCTCCTCGCTCCAGAACACTCAGAACAGCTTCTCCCTTATGCGCGTCAACGCCAGGGATTTGTACATTAAGGAGACGCTGGGAGAACGTCAGGAACGGGTGGAAGAGTATCAGGCGGAAAAACAGAATGTGCTGGATAATATCGCTGCATTCCGTAAAACAAAGCTCAGCGAGGACTCTGCCCAGGCGATCGCGCCGTTCGAAGCCGCCTGGAACGAATATTTGACCACTTACGAATCTCTAGTCAGCATGTCGCTTGCCGGACAGGACGAGGAGCTGTTAGAGATGCTGCGCGGCAGTACTCTGAATAACCAGGCAGATACGCTCAAGCAAATCATCAATAATCTGATCAGCATCAATATCCATGAGGCGGACCAGGCCAGACAGAATGGAGCTTCCCTCTTTAGCTCCTCGCGGACCATTACGCTTTCTGTCGTTGCAGCTGCTGTGCTGCTGTGCGTCTTGCTCGGCTATATGATCTCCCGGATCATTTCGAAGCCGCTGGCCAAGGTAGTCCAGATCCTCTCCAAGGTGGCGGATGGTGATCTCCGCAGCCAGGCGGATATTGACACCAAAGACGAAATTGGCATGCTGGCAGTCAGGGTCAACGAGATGGTGCTCAATCTCCGCAGCACCGTCGGGACTATACTTACCCATTCCCAAAGCCTTTCCGCAGCAGCGGAGGAGATTTCAGCCAGTACACAGGAGGTGGCGAGCGGAAGCACAAGCACTGCGAATGACGCCGGAACAATCAGCGAATTGTTCAAAGAGCTCTCCAGCGCTATCCACTCTGTGGCCCAGAATACTGAACAGGCCTCCTTCATCTCGGATGAGACCGTCCGGATTGCCGAGGACGGCAATACCATCATTCAGGAATCCATGGAGAGCATGCAGTCGGTAAGCGAACAAATGTCGCGGCTGGAAGAGGACTCCCAGAAGGTCGGGGATATTATTGATGTCATTGAGGATATTGCCGATCAGACCAATCTGCTGGCACTGAATGCCGCCATTGAAGCGGCCAGAGCCGGAGAGCAAGGGCGCGGGTTCGCCGTTGTAGCCGATGAGGTGCGCAGGCTGGCCGAACGCAGCGGCGAGGCAACCAAGCAAATTACGGGCATTATCAAAGGCATGCAGGTGAACACACGCGATAGTGTGAATGCTGTTCAGGGAAGCGCCGAATTGTCGGAGAAATCCGGCGCCTCCTTCCACAGGATTGTCACCATGGTCAATAACGCCGGCCAGAAAATTTCCGAAATCGCTGCAGCCAGTGAAGAACAAGCGGCACAATCAAGCAATGTCCTGGCCGCCGTCGAGAACATTTCCGCCACCACCCAGCAGTCAGCCGCAAGCAGCGAGGAGACCGCCTCCTCTGCCCAATCCCTGGCCAGTCTGGCCGAGGAGCTTCAGAATACCGTTTCCTCCTTCCGTTTGTAGCTTATTATAGTTGAACAAAAGACCTGTGGGCCTGCCCGTTCCAAAACGGAACCGCAAGCTGCACAGGTCTTTTGGTACTCTTAGAATTCTACGGTAGGTTAAGCGCCCAAAATAACTTCCCACACCGGCTTCGTATGTCCGCCCGGATAAAATATGTACAGCAGCACATAAACCATAACGCCCGTAATCGCCGTAATGAACCAGATTACCGAGGTCACTCTTCCCCATTTCCGGTGTTTGGCATACTTGGCCTTGAAGCCCAGTGTCAGCGTAGTGATTCCGAATACGGCGGCCACTGTCGCCAGCACAATATGGAATATCAGAAAAATGTGGTACAGGAGCGACAGCTCCTCCGGTCCGCCCCAGGATGTATTGCCCACGAACACCGTTCTTGACACATATACGATGAAAAACAGCACGGCAGCGACTGCCGCGGCAATCATTGTCTTCTTGTGCGCCTCGCGCTTGCCTTTGATAATTTGTCTCCAGCCAACAGCCACCAGCACCGCGCTAATGACGATGAAAGATGTGCTGATCGTTGGAAACACTGTAAAAATATCCATGATTATCCTCCTCGGTGCTCTACCCGCTATACCCGGGTCAAAACACGCTCCTCCAGCTCGGAAGAGGGTGCGGAGAGTTCCGCCTCGTCTTGCCCGTTCTCTTTTTTATACCAATGATAGAACACATAAGCAAGCATCGAGGCAAAAATAAATTCCTGAATGAACTTCATGGCAATCCCTCCCACCTGCTGGTCCACCTTGGGCGACAGCCACCCGAAGAAGGCGGGACCGCCAAAAGCCTGCAGCAGCGCCGCCGGACTGCCGGACACACAGTATCCCATCGCCCGCGCCCAGGTCTGCGGATCGTTATAGGCCGCATACAGCGGTACCCCCGCAAAAATAATCAGTCCGCACGCCGGGGTCAGCAGCACCATATTCAGAAAGATAAAGCCGATCTGGCCAAGCCCGCTTAAGCTCTTCAGTTCCGGCAGCGGATTAATCAGGTTCCACCACATCAGTGCCGAAGTCAGGAACAGCACAGCGTAATAAATCCGGTGCACCGCAAAATGCAGCATGACATAATCATGGATCGCGGGGAGATGATACAGCGAAAAGAGCCCGTTGAACAGGAGCGCTGCCGCCACAGGCTGGGCCAGGAAGGACAGCCGCCGCAGCGGTAGAGGAAGTGACTTCAGAAGAGCACGCCAGCCCCAGTCCGGAATGCCCAGCAGGATCAGCGGCACCGCCACCAGGTAGGAGAAAGCCATGCTCACCATGTGAAAAGAGAAAAAGATATGCCCCAGCAGACTGAGCGGACCGCCCTGGGCGAGATAAAGCGCGAGCATGCCGCCAACGAAAGAAAGCCGCCGCCACAGCGGCATCGCGGATGAACCCGGGAACCGTCCGGCAAGCGGGCCTATCAGAACAAAGTACCCGGCTGCCAGCAGCAGCATTGCCGCCAGAAACAGCGGGCTCCACAGCTCGGCAAAGCTGAAATAATTCAATCCCAGCATGCTTCAAAGACCTCCTCGCACGGGATGTATTGTCCAAAGGGCCGCCCGCAAGCATTCAGGACGTTCGCGAAGACAGCCCGCAGGCCTGTGCACAAGCGCTGCGCTGCACATGAGTAAGGCGAGCCGCCGCCACTGCATATCCCCCGCCTGCCCGCCGCAGCGGCCGTGAGTGCAACTGCCGCTTTTGCTGCAACTGTAACCCAACTGCTCTAACGGCCAAGTGGATTTTGTACCACTAATGTTGCGGAAACCTCTTCATTTCGGTGCTTCCAGCGATTTTAAGTTTACTTTTTACCACTAACCGCCGATAATTGCCCAAAAAGCGAAAATTAAGTTGCCTTTTTACCACTAGATCGCCGTTTGGCTAGCTTAAGCCGGAGGATGCTCGAAGAGGTTACTGCCGCTAACGTTACAATCGGAACCTCAGCCGTGCCTGATGCTTACGATCCCAGTCCCCGGCACCCCGCTCACCAATCGTCCGCCCGCCTTAGCTGGTCCTTCTTGCGATATTTAGAGAGTTGTCTGTGCGCTAATCCCACCATACCCAATAGAGCGCCATCACGATGCAGGTTCCAGCGATAAAAAAGCCGCCCAGCATGAAGAGAATCGGCAGCAGATGCCCCTTGTCCTTGAGATGCATCCAGAAGCCCATCTGCAGGAAGACCTGCAGCACAGCCATGACCAGCAGCAGAATAACGGCAAAGGCCGCATTGACGTCTCCTGCGGCCACAGCCGCGAAGGCAATCAGCGTCAGGACAACGGAGAAGATAAACACCACAATATGCCGCTGCGGCCCTTCCTGCCGGTGGCGGTGCTTCACCGCGCCGTCCCGGGAATGCTGTTCTGCCGCCATGGTTATCCCACCTTTCCGAGCAGGTATACAACCGTGAAGATAAAAACCCAGACCACATCAATGAAATGCCAGTACATGGCCGACACATAAATTTTGGGTGCAGTCACAACCGTAAGGCCCTTGCGCACCAGCTGCCCGATCAGCACGGAAATCCAGAGGATGCCAAAAGCCACGTGTGCGCCGTGAAAACCAACCAATGTGTAGAATGCCGAGCTGAAGGCGCTGGTGGTCATGCCGAATTCCTCATGTCGTATATACACGCTGAATTCGTAGATTTCCAGCACCAGAAAGCACAGCCCAAGAAATACGGTAACCGCCAGCCAGCCCCGCAGCAGCGCCGGCTTGTTCCGGTGCATCGCCTGGATGGCGAACACACTGGTCAGGCTGCTGACCAGCAGGAGGAAGGTTGCAGCCGCCACGAGCGGCAGATGGAACAGCTCATTTGCCGACGGTCCATCATTGGTCTGATTGCGCAGCGCCAAGAATGTCGCGAACAGGGTGCCGAACAGAACGGCCTCCCCGCCGAGGAACAGCCAGAAGGCCAGAACCTTGTTGCGGCCTTCCAGGGTTGCTTTTTCCGGTTCGTGCGGAAGTGTGTCCGCCGCAGCTTCAGCATGTGCCGTTGTCATGTCCGCTCACCTTCCTTCCAGCTCTTCAGGCTCAATATGCCAGCCGTGATCATCATAGAGCGACCGGATCAGCATTGACCCGAAGGTAATCAGCAGCCCGATGGCTGTAACCAGATAATTGTTGAACATAAAGCTCATGAACGCATTTCCGAAATCATCGCGGCTGAACATGAAGCCCAGTCCGGCAATAAAAATGCCGGCCGACATCAGGAACGGCAGAATTGTTGCCGACGGCATATGAATCGGACCAACCGGTTCGGATGGAGTCATGGAGGCATGGCCGGAGGTTTTTTCCTTCCAGAAGGCATCCAGACCGCGTACCAGCGGTGTCTGCTTGAAATTGTATTCCGGGGGCGGCGAGGGAATCGTCCATTCCAGCGTGCGGCCGTCCTCCCAGGGATCATCTGCCGCATCGGCCGGCTTTCTGGAGGTAAGGAAGATATTCGTGAGGAAAATAAGCATCCCCACCCCCATCAGGCCCGCCCCCACAGTGCTGATCAGATTCAGCAGATCAAACTGCTGATTCGGCAGATAGGTGAACACGCGGCGCTGCATCCCCATAAGCCCCAGGAAATGCTGCACGAAGAAGGTCAGATGGAAGCCGATAATGAAGGTCCAGAAGGTCCATTTGCCCAAGCGTTCACTCAGCATCCGCCCGAACATCTTCGGCCACCAATAGTGCAGCCCGGCGAACAGCCCGGACACCAGACCGCCGACAATAACATAGTGGAAATGCGCAACGACAAAATACGTATCATGGAATTGGAAATCGGCAGGCGCAGAGGCCAGCATGACCCCGGTTACTCCGCCCATCGTGAAGGTGGGGATGAAGCCGACCGCAAACAGGTTGGGACTCGTAAAACGCACCTGCCCTCCCCACATCGTGAACAGCCAGTTGAAGATTTTGATCCCGGTCGGCACGGCAATGAGCATCGTCGATACCGAGAACAAGGCGTTCGCTACCGGACCGAGGCCGGTGGTGAACATATGATGCGCCCAGACCATGAAGCCGAGAAAGGCGATCAGGATTGTGGCGAAGACCATGGAGCTGTATCCGAACAGCCGCTTGCGCGCGAAGGTCGGGATGACCTCCGAGATAATGCCGAAGGCCGGTAGAATTAGAATATACACTTCGGGATGCCCGAAGATCCAGAAGATATGCTGCCAGAGCACCGGATTGCCGCCTGCCGAGGTTTCGAAAAAATTGGCTCCGAGAATCCGGTCGAACGTCAGCAGCACAAGCCCTACTGTAATGGCGGGAAAAGCAAACAGGATAATGGCCGAGGTAATGAAGCTGGCCCAGACGAACATCGGCATCCGCATGAAGGACATGCCCGGCGCGCGCATCGTAATGATGGTAGCCAGGAAGTTAATTCCCCCGATCAGAGTCCCAAGTCCGGCAATTTGCAGCCCGATGGTGTAGAAATCCACTCCATGCGTGCCGCTGTACTGAATGGTGGACAAGGGAGTATAAGAGGTCCAGCCCGCATCGGGCGCACCGCCCATGATCCAGCTGAGATTCAGCAGAACGCCGCCGAACAGGAAGGTCCAGAAGCCCAGCGCATTCAGGAAAGGAAAGGCCACGTCCCGCGCGCCGATCTGCAGCGGAATCACCGCATTCATCAGCGCGAAGATCACCGGCATAACCCCGAGAAAGATCATTGTCGTGCCGTGCATCGTGATCAGCTCGTTGAACGTCTGGGCATCCAGAAAGGTATTCATCGGCTTAATCAGCTGGATACGGATCAGAATGGCCTCAAGCCCGCCGATGCCAAAAAACAAGCCTCCGGCCCACAGGTACAGAATCGCTATTTTTTTATGATCGACAGTGGTAATCCAGTCCATCAGTCCGGTATGGCGTTTCATGCTGGGACCATGCTTCAAAGGCTGGGATGGGTTCAGGGACTGCGCTGCTTGAGCCAAGGTTCGTACCCCCTTTTCAAATATGCTGCTTCCACTGCAGGCTGTTAGCTCTAGTCCAGCGTGTAGCCAGCCAGATATTCGGCGATTGCGTCTATCTCTTCATCACTTAAGCCCATATCCTGCTTCGGGTCTGGCATCTTGTTGCCCGGCTTGACGCCTTCGGTATCATGCAGCCAGGTCTTGAGGTTCTCCAGCACCGGCTCGCCGTCCACCCCTGTATCATCGTTCAGCAATATGCCGGCCACCGACTCCCGCGAGCCGATTCCGGTCAGATTAGGCGCACTAGACAAATCCGGCATATCCCCTACCGCGTGGCAGGTCAGACACTGGGATCTGAGGGTCTCGGCAAGAACCGGGTCCTCCGGCAAAACGGCAGGTGATTTCATGGAACTGACCCACTGCTCAAAAGCCGCCTCGCTGACCGATTTCACCTTGAACTCCATAAAGCCGTGGGACGGGCCGCACAGCTCCGCACATTTCCCCCGGTAAACGCCTTCATTTGGCGCACTGAAGCTGAACCGGTTGACCGTGCCTGCGGGGTTGGTATCCATTTTGCCGGAGAGGGAGGGAACCCAGAAGGAATGCAGCACATCCTTCGTGCTCAGCTCAAAGGCGATATCTTTGCCCACCGGAATCACCAGGTCCTGCGCAGTCGTGACCCCATAGTCGGTATACTCGAACTCCCACCAGTACTGATGCCCGGTGACTTTGACTTTGATCGCATCCTTGTCGTTCGCATGGTCATTTCCGGCGGCAAACACGGCTTTTACCGTAGGAACAGCCAGCACAACTACAAGAATCAGCGGAATGACAGTCCAGAGCACCTCCAGCTTGAAGCTGCCTTCCACCTGCTCGGGCATTTCGTTCTGATCCGGTTTGCGGCGGAAGCGGATCAGCACATAGGCTGCAATGGAGAAGACGATCAGCAGTACAACGATCATGATGGTGATCGCCAGCTTCATCAGATCGAACGAGCTTTCCGCCGCCGGTCCCTGCGGACGAAGCACCGACAAGTCCTCCCGGCCGCATCCGGCAAGAATGAGTCCAAGCGCTGCGGTCATGGGAAGAAGCCGCTTACCAGCCTGCCACGTTTTCATCATTGATCTACCCCGCTTTTCCCGATTTCGTAGATTAGAGTATTATCCTGTCAATTATAACAATCACTATTAATATAAGTTTGAAGGGTGTTTTTGTCAATCGTTCACAACAAATTCACAAACTGTTTTTTCACAGCATAAAGCCTTGTCCTGACTGCATTTAAGAACGCTTTCAAAATCCGGTTAAAACCGCATCTCAGCCGGTAAAGCGCATACATATGTAATTTTGTCTATTAATTCATTTGACTGTTGGGCAATGAATGCTCTCCCGCCTCTATAACGGCATACAAAAAAAACCGATTCCTGTAGCGGCAAGCCGCCCGGGCACGGTTTATGAGAATCCTCATGGATGTAATGACTAGTTTGGGTTGTCTTTCATTCAAAAGCAGGCTTCGCTTTGCTGTCTGTTGTTTAGGAGACGGATGAGTTCATTCTCACCAGCTCATGCTCCACCACCATGGTCAGCTCCTCTTCGTAGCCTCCCGTAATGCGATACTTCCGGACGTACTCCTTCACAAATTTCTTGGGATCTTTGGGCCGGAAAATTCGTGTCATTTCCCGCAGACTTTCCTTGACTTCGTTATGACCTTTACTTGCCATGATCAGTTCCCTCCCAAAACATTGAAAATGAATGCTCCGTTGTAGAGAATGCATGATGAAAAGTTCGCCGTAACCCTGAAATGCAAGATCAGAAACCATACACACACACGGCTTGCATTATCCGGTAAGACATCCAAGCAATACGGAAATCTGTCCTTCCGGTGAAGCAGGTTCGTCGTGATTTGGGCTGAGAATAAGGATATCCTGATGCGCGGACACCTTAGACACTTTAGTTACCCGAAGAGCCACTTGCTGAATCACTCCTTTCGGGCCTTATCGTTATATTGTATCATATTCCAGTCCAAGTTCCACCTTTCCTTGTAAAATGTGCGGATGGAAATTTTTTTATGCATTTTACCTTCCACAGGAGGTTAGGCTTATCGGCTTTGGACTGAAAATGTGGCTTTTGTGCACCCGGCAGATGGGGCCGATGCTGTTAGAATACCCATGGTTTGCAAAAAATATCAGCAGTTGGCTAAGGTGGTTTATGAACTGCTTATTAATTACATCGGCAAAGAGCTGTAATCCTCTTAGCTCTGCAGGCATAAAATCACATACTTTGTACAGCCCTTTCATAGGCTTTTAAGGAAGCAGGAGCACAAAAACGCCTTCTTCCATCAAGCCCAAGGAGAGTGAGCCCTTGTCCCCCGTCAAATCTTCTACCGGATTGCCGGATCATATTGCCGCTGCCGTCTGTTACTTCTTTCCGTTCATTGGAGGGATTATCTTCCTCGCACTCGAAAAGCGCAGCCGATTCGTGCTGTTCCATGCTCTGCAGTCGCTGATCGCCTTCGGTGTGCTGATGATTGCCCATGTGCTGTGCGGATTCATCCCGCTGCTGGGTCCGCTTGCTGCCGCACTCATCTCGCTGTGCACGTTCGCCGTGTGGCTGCTCATGATCTACCACGCCTTGGGCGGAAGGTGGTATAGACTGCCCTGGGCGGGAGAAATTGCCGAGCACCAGCTCCGCCAGCTATAGCCGGCTGCTCTTGCCGCCAGGATTCTTGCCGCATCTTGTTAAAAAGATTCCCTTTTGTCCCTGCGCTTCGTACAATGGAGTCAAGACATACAGGAATCTGCAGGCTGGAGGAACATCCATGTACTTATTCATCATAAATCCCCGCTCCGGCGGGGGCGCGGGCCAGCGGACCTGGCATGCCGTGGAGGCCATGCTGGAGGCCCGCGGCACCGCTTATGACGCGCTGTTCACGCGGAGCGCCGGCAGCGCCGAAGCCCAGGTGCTCCACGCGCTTGCGCGCCGCGAGAACTGGCGCGCCGCCATCGTGATCGGCGGCGACGGCACGATTCACAGCGTGCTGGGGGCGCTGCGGCGCTGCGGCGTGGCGCTGGCGGTTATTCCCGCCGGCTCCGGCAATGATACCGCCCGCGGCTTCGGCATCCCGCTGGACGCAGAGGCGGCGCTCGACGCCGCGCTGCAGGACCGCTGCCTGACAGCGGACCTGCTCTCGGGCCCGGAAGGCTTGACCCTGACCGCCGTAGCGGGCGGCTTTGACGCCCAGGTGGCCGTCAATGTCAACAACGGCCCCTACAAACGGCTGTGCAACGCCATCGGGGCCGGACAGCTGGCCTACCTCATCGGCATTCTGCACACGCTGATAACCTTCAAGCCCTGCCGTGTAAGCGTTATCTGCGACGGGAAGGAGCAGGCCTTCGAGCAAGCCTGGCTCGTCTCGATCTGCAACCTGCCAAGCTACGGCGGCGGGCTCCTGATCTGCCCGCAGGCGAAGGCCGATGACGGCCTGCTGGACGTCTGCGTGGTGCACGGACTCAGCCGCGGGCAGCTGCTGCGGCTGTTCCCGACGGTGGTGAAGGGCAAGCATACCCGGCTGCCCTTCGTCACCATGCTGCGCGGACGCAGCGTAGCCGTCCACTTCGCGCAGCCGCGCCATGCCATCGGCGACGGCGAGAGCCTCGGCACGGCGCCGATGGCCGTGCGCTGCGAGCCGGGGGCGCTGCGCGTGCTCTCGCCGCTCGCCGGCGCGCGGGGCGCGGACGGCGCAGCCGGACCCTGCTCCGCCAGCGGCCAGGCAGCGGCGGGGTGCAGGGGCCGCCCTAGCGCTGCGGGCGGCGTGCCTTCTTCGGCGCTGCGCACCGGTGTCCGTTAAGTAGCGGGAACCACCCGGAAGTCTGCCAGCTTGCCGCGGAAATTCAGCAGTTGCGCTCCATCCGGCATCAGACTCTGAGCAGTCACCATTCCGCGCGGTATGCGCAAGCGGTCAGCACAACGCGTGATAGAAGAAGATGCGCTCTTCCATACGCCGCCTTTCATACCCGGTACTTCAATAAACAATCATCAATCTGCAGCCAATAGACAGCCTCCACACATACACAAACAAACGAACCTTTTCACCACACTGTAAAGCGTGAAAAGGTTCGTTCGCGTTTTTGCTGTATTGGAGCATCCATGCCGCAGCAGCCTGACCTGTCCATTGCAGTCCATCTTCCGCCATCCTTAGTCCGAATGCTCCGCGTCTTCCTCTGCAAAAGCGATAATGCCGTCGTCCAGCGAAGCAATGCGCACCAGCGACTCGACGCGGTAGCCGGCTTCCTTAAGCAGCCGGTTGCCGGGCTGGAACGCTTTTTCGATGACAATGCCAATGCCGACCACAGTGCCGCCCGCCTGCTCGACGATCCGGGCCAGCCCGAAGGCCGCCTCACCGTTGGCAAGAAAATCGTCCACGATCAGCACCCGCTCACCGGGCGCAATGAACTTTTTGGAAACGGTGATTTCATTGCTTTCTTTTTTCGTAAACGAATAGACTTTTTCCACAAAAATGTCTTCCGTCAGGGTAAGAGACTTCTGCTTGCGGGCAAAAATCAGCGGAACCCCAAGCTCCAGTGCCGTCATAATGCCGGGCGCAATCCCGGAAGACTCGATGGTCAGCACCTTCGTGACCTCCTGCCCGGCAAAACGGCGGGTAAACTCGCGGCCGACCTCACGCATCAGAAACGGGTCCATCTGGTGATTCAAGAAAGAATCCACCTTGAGCACGCCCTGACCGAGGATAATACCCTCGCTGATGACCTTTTGTCTCAATAACTTCATCTGTGCTCCTCCTCCTTCTTCCATCCTCCGGACCCATTTCTCCCCGCTTACAATCCTGTAGGCTTCTGCGGCAGCAGATTTCCGACAAGCGACTTCAGGTCATGATCGTCTTTGCTGTTCGCCTTGCCGCTGTCAAAGCTCGTAATGCGGATCTGCGAGTAGGATTCTCCGGGATTCACAGGCTTGAAGATCAGCTTCTCACGGTCATCCAGCCGCACAGCAAATTTCATGTCCTTGAACATGTCAATCAGCTCTTGCTCTCCAGGGGTCTGCCCTTCATCCACAAACAACAGCCCGCGCAAATTCTTGACGCCTCCGGTATGATCCACTTCAAAATGAACGATACACTCCATTGCTTTTCACCTCCCTAAGCTAATATCAGTTCCCCCGGCGCAGCTAATCGAAATGCTCCCCGGGCTGTTCTTCCCCGGACGATTGCTCTTCCTGGCCCTCATGCTGCCCCCCATCCTGATCATGCAGCACATACTTGCTGTAGATACGGCTGTAGCGCTCTCCGTAACGTTTGATAAGCTCGGGTCCCATGTCTTCCTCCAGCTCAAAGAGCACCATTTCCTGTGTAAAGTGGTTCAGCAGCAGCTCCACCAGCACCGGATGCTCCGTAACCACCGCCTGCGCCGTCCCATCCTCATAACGCATTCCCAGCATGCACCAGCACCGGTCGATGACAAAAGAAAACTTCCGCCCCCCGCTTCTCCGCGGCTTCCCGTCCAAGGGCGGCCAAGCCGGATACGTAGCCAGCGACGCGTTCCCTCCGTCAAAAGCCCACAGCAGCTTCACTCCGCGCAGCTCCGCCTGCGCGAGCTCACTGCGCAGCAGCGAGGCCTCCTCACGCCATACATCGACCACAATCTCCTGCCTGGCGAGATTCAGCTGCCGGATCAGCGCTCCCATCACATTGCGGTCGCCTTCCACATTATAGAAAGACGGGCTGACCGGTCCGCCGCGCGGCATTTCACTTTCCATATAGGCGAGCGAAGCCTGGACCCGGCCGGAAATCATTGTCGCCAGTTCTTCCGGGTCCAGCACGCTGTAGCGGGCCGGCTCTCCTTCACCGCATCTTACATATCCTTGCTGAGTCAGGCGCTGAAGCGCCGCATATACGTTGGATCTTGATACTCCGAGCTGTTTGGCGACTTCGTAGCCCGAAGCCTGGCCCTTGCCGGCCAGCTCGACCATAATTTTGGATTCCATCTCTGTGAAACCCAAGTTGCGCAGATGCAGCAGCAACTGTTCCATCTATGTTGTCCCCCTAGGCTGACTGTGACTCCTGTCTATATTTGCTCCGAACCGCAGCGCGGACACCACATTGAGCCCTTGGGCAGATCCGCCCGGCAAATCTGGCATTTCACGATATCGCGCACGCCTCCGCCCTCGCTGACGGCCGCTTCTTCCGGTTCGCTGGCCTTCCAGTCCCGGATTCGCCGGTCCAGCTCCAGCTGCCGCTCGCGTTCACGCTCCAGCTCATCGGCTTCCCGGCGGCTGCGTTCCTCATCCTGAGCCTTTCCGGCGTAATTCTCCAGAGGCAGCTCTTCCTCTTCGGGAAGCACCTCGGTATATACCGCCCGGTGCTCATGTCTCATGGCGAGTTCTTTTTCAGCTTCGGTCAACTCTTCCTCGCCGTAGAATTCATCCTCTTCTTCGTGCTCATGAACGGTATGTACGTTCACTGCCGCAGGTTCTTTTTTGGGGGAGGCGGCCTCCAGCTTGCGTCCGCAGTGCGGGCAGAAATTGGCATCCAGAGCGACCACATGCCCGCAGGTGCAGAGCCGTTCATTCTTAAGCTCGGCAATCCGTGCGCGCAGCCCGTCGATCTGCTCCTGAAACTTGAAGCAGCCCCGCGAAAGCTCCACCATTTTGCCCTCCGCGAGCGACATATCCCTTGAACGGTAGCCTTCGTAGAAAAGCTTCCCCATTTTCAAAAATTCAATTTCCATCTCGCGTTCAATATCGGATATTTGACCATTCAGCTTGCCGATTTCCACCGAGTTTTGCGCTTTTTCGCTCACCCGGCTGGCGCTGTCTTTGATCCGTTGCAACAAATTCATTGTAGTTCCTCCTTCTCCAGAATGAGAACAGGGCTGATTCGCAGCCTCAGTATAGTCTAGTTACCCTTTAATGCTCCTTGCAGAAGCGGAATTGTGCTTCTATCATACCAAATGTCCCGGTCAGATTCATTATTTGCCGTTCTGTGTATAATAGTTAAAATAAGCCTTGGCAAACCTTACCGAATGATGGAGGGATTCCACTTGCATGGCAATGACAAGAAAAAATATTTCGTGTCCGTCAATCATGGCCTTATCCAGGATGTGCGCAATGACTCCGGTGAATATGAAGTCCTGCTGACCGCTGAAGAGCTGACAGGGCTTCAGGATATTCTTAAAGATTTGGCCAGGGAGGATGAATACGCCTTCCGCCGCGCTTTTGTGCCTTACAAGTCCGCTGACCACGATGAGGCCATCGACCAGTTCGACGATCAGACGATCCGGGTATTTCAATATCTGCACCGTTATGGCACTCCGGAGACCCGTCAGACGATCGAGCAGCTGAACGTGCTTCCGAAGCTTTCCAATACCGGTTATGAGGACAAAGGCTATGATGGAGGCTCGCCTGCCAACAAATAATTACGCGTCCGCCCGCAGCTTTATGTGTGCTAATACGCGGCAGGCTTCAAAATGTTTCTGTATAAACAGCAACAGGCTGCTTTTCTTCCATTGCAGGACCGGACTCTTTGGCATTTAAGCCAGGGAAGTCCGGGCCTTATTTTGCTTCCGGGGCTGTACTTGGGTTAAAATAAAATCAGGAACCAGTCACAAATAATGAAAACCGGGAGAGTCTCAGTGGAAGAAAATGACAGTACACAAGTTACGCTGAATCAGTTGCAGGTACATGTTAAGGATTTGCAAAAGTGGCAGATGAGCGAGGATTTCGCCAAGCAGATTGAAAATTTCAAGGCGCTCCCAGCGCTCTACCGGCATGCGCTGAATGAGCTGGAGAATAAAATAGACATCATTAAGACCGAGTGGCAGGTGCGCGACGGCTTCAGTCCGATCGAGCATGTGAAGTCACGGATCAAGGAGCCTAAGAGCATTCTTCAGAAGCTGGAGCGCAAAGGGCATGAGTTCACAGTGGAAAATATGGAGCAGCACATTCATGATATCGCGGGCATGCGGATCGTCTGCGCCTTTGTGAAGGATATCTACCGTCTGGTCGATCATCTGTGTGCACGCGAGGACATGCGGGTGCTGGAGATCAAGGATTACATCGCCCACCCCAAGCCCAATGGCTACCAAAGCCTGCATCTCATCGTGGCGATACCGCTGGTGCTGCTGGAGGGCACCCGCTGGGTGAAGGCCGAAATTCAGCTGCGGACCCTGGCTATGGATTTCTGGGCCAGCATGGAGCATATTCTGTATTACAAATTCGATAAGCAGCTCCCCTCGCATGTTGCCGAGGAATTGAAGGAAGCGGCACGCGCCGCCGATGAGCTGGATCAGAAGATGCTCCGCCTCCGCCGGGAAATTCTGGAGCTGGCTGAAGGCCCCGTCAAGGAGCAATAGCCCGAAGAACTTATAATATCTGAAAAGGCAGCCCATGAACAGCCGGTAGACTGTTCATGGGCTGCCTCTGGTTAATGCACTGATTGATGCGGATTCCTGCCGAGTCCCTTTCAGGTTCAGGTCAAGTCCGGACTGGGGACTGGAAGCCAAACTCAAGGGCTTTCTCCGAAATGTCATCATCTGAAGTGCCGCGAAAGAGCGCCATGAATACCTGTTGCACTTTGTACAGCAGGCGACCCCATAATCCACC
This sequence comes from Paenibacillus sp. S150, assembly GCF_019352175.1. Classification (GTDB taxonomy): domain Bacteria; phylum Bacillota; class Bacilli; order Paenibacillales; family Paenibacillaceae; genus Paenibacillus_AQ. The sequence goes on along the minus strand of NZ_JACBYI010000032.1, from coordinate 33,127 downwards.
GGGAAATAGAATCTATTGCACAATATACAGCAGAATACTACTCCCCGCACAACCAAGGGCTTTCTATTGCAGAAAGTGCAATCACTTAAAAAACCCTTAGAATAATCAGCATGGACGCTGCACATTTCATGTTCCATCAGTGTGAAAACTGCTGCTGCCACTTCGCATTTACAACTTATTCAAGCCTGCTGCCCGGCGGGCAGCCGCTTCAGCCACCTCCCGCATGATCAGCGCCAGCCCGTCGGCCGCTCCGGGCGTCTGCGGCAGCAGGGACGCCCAATCCTCCGTGGGCTCCGCCACTACCGGAGACACCGGAAACGGCCGGGCTGCGATCTCATGAAACAGCGGCCCCGGCTGGTGAAGCGAGCCTTCGGCAGCGGCCTCCGCCAGCCATTCCCCCGAGTTGGCAGCCGGCCCTTTGCGCTCCAGCCGGGCAAGCTCGGCAGCCAGCAAGCCGGATGTCTCCGGTTTGGGATTTCCCTCTTCCCCGTTATCCGCTTCGGCCCACAAGCCAAACACACCTGCCAGCAGCTCCTCCTTGCCCAGGCCGCGGAGCGACAGCGCAAGCAGAGGCTCCTCTGTCAGCCGCTGCTTCAGCAGCTTCAGCAGCGCCGTCCTGTCCGCAGTTCCTGCCCCCTGCTCATAGACCGCAGCTGCAAGCTCCTCCTCGGCAGGCAGCAGCTTCAGCCTTGCCAGCCTTGCGCTGAGCTGCCCTTGCAGCAGTTCATACAGCTCTCCCGGATGTGCGGCAAGCTCGCGCAGCACCCTTCTTTTATGCTCAGCCGGCCATGGCGCAACCTCCATAGAAAGAACAGGCGGAGCCGCCGGTTCTTGAACGGCAGCAGCCGCTTTTCGCGCAGCCAGCATTTCCGGCGTTTGGCCGGTTGCCTGAAGACCTCTCGCTCTAACTATGCCGGGCTGAATTTCCAGCCGCAGCTCAAGCCCTTTGCTCATTGCCGATCCCCCTTTACACATTCCGTTTCCGCTACATCCAGTCTTGTCCCTGCAGCTCGATAAGCTCCTTAAGCTCATGATTGGACATCTCGGTCAGCCAGTTTTCTCCGGAGCCGACAACTTGTTCCGACAGGCTTTTTTTGCGTTCAATCAGCTCATCGATCCTCTCTTCCAGCGTCCCCTGGCAGATCAGCTTATGCACCTGCACGTTCTTGTGCTGGCCGATCCGGAACGCCCGGTCGGTTGCCTGATTCTCCACTGCCGGATTCCACCAGCGGTCATAATGCAGCACGTGGTTGGCCCGGGTAAGATTAAGCCCCACACCTCCAGCTTTGAGTGAGAGTACAAAAAAGGCCGGGCCTTCCCCCTCCTGAAAAGCATGCACCATTTCATCGCGCTCCCGCTTGGGAACCCCCCCGTGCAGGAAGAGCGGTGCTTTGCCGTACCTTCTGGCCAGCCTGCTGACCAGAAGCTCGCCCATCGCCACGTACTGGGTAAAAATAAGGGCGGACTCTCCAAGCCCGGCTATGCTGTCCAGCACCTCGAACATCACTTCCATTTTGCCGGAAGCCTCCATCCGCAGCCCCCGCCCTTCGTCCTTGCGGAACAGCTGCGGGTGATCGCAGATTTGCTTCAGCTTGGTCAGGGAGGACAGCACCAGCCCGCGGCGGGCCATACCCGAGCGTTCCCCGATCACGCCAAGCATCTCATTGACTACCCCCTGGTACAGCGCCGCCTGCGTTTCCGTTAGCACGCAATACTGCTTCAGCTCCAGCTTCTCCGGCAGATCCTTGGAGATATCCGGATCACTCTTCAGCCGCCGCAGCAGGAAGGGCGATACGAGGCGGTGCAGCTCACGCAGCCGCTCCCCGCCTTCTCCGGAGACATAACGCTGGCGGAACGAATGATAGGTCCCCAGATAACCCGGATTCAGGAAATGAAAGATGGACCACAGCTCGCCAAGCCTATTCTCCACCGGAGTACCAGTCATGGCAATGCGGTGCGGCGCCGAGAGCTTCATTACGCTCTGCGCCTGCTTGGTGCGGTGGTTCTTAATATATTGCGCTTCATCCAGCACAACAGTCGACCATCGTACACCCGCCAAATCCTCACTGTCCCGACCCGCAAGATGGTAAGTGGTCAAGATAATCTCGTGGCTGGCCGCAAGCCGGGCAAAGCCCTCGCCGCGGACCCGCCGCCCCCCATGATGGATATGCACCCGCAAGGACGGGGCGAAGCGCTGCAGCTCCCGCTGCCAGTTCCCCAGCAGCGAGGTCGGACATAGGATCAGCACAGGCTCGCGCTTCCTTTCAGGCGGCGCGGCCAGCTCCCTGTCCAGCAGGCAGGTAATCACCTGCACCGTCTTGCCCAGACCCATGTCATCGGCCAGACAAACGCCGAAGCCCAGTCCGCTCAGCGCGGCCAGCCACTGGTAACCGCGTTCCTGATACGGTCTAAGCGTTCCATGCAGATCCGGCGGCACCGGACGCATGGGCAGATGCCGCAGCATATCGCCCTGCATAAGCGATGCCAGAAGGCCGGTAGTCTCCATTCCGGTAACCGACATCCCTTTCCACAGACGCTCACCGCTCGTTTCCGCCTCCAGCCGCATCCAGTCGGCCGCCGACATTTCTCCGCTTTCATTGCGCTTCATGTACCTGAGCACCTGGCGGATTTCCTTCGGGTCAATCTCAATCCATTCCCCGCGAAACCGTACAAAAGGTACGCCTGCCTCCACCAAAGCGTTCAGTTCATCCTCACTGACAGCTGATTCGCCCAGGGAAGCTTCTATGCGGAAGGCAATCAGCTGTTCCATTCCCAGCGCGGCCTGGGCAGGCCGGTCACTCCCGCTTGCCGGCGGCTGCATCTTCATCCTCATGCCGATCTTCCGCCGGCCTTCCCGGCTCCAGCGGGACGGCATCTGCACCGTGATGCCCCGGTCGCGCAGCGGCTGTACTGTCTCCTTCAGGAACAAATAGAGCTGTTCCGGCGTAAGCTCCACGCCGTCCGGGGCCGGTGCGGCAAGCGCACGCTGAATATCCGGGGACAGCTTGCCCGCCCGGCCGAGGGCGGCGAGCAGCTGCTGCTGGATATTGCGGTAACGTTTCCCCCAGAGCGTGAATTCACGTTCCCGGCTGCTCCAGATCGCAGCAGCGGGAAGCCAGAATTCCCCTTCCTCGCGGCTCTCTACCCAGAAGGACAGACGCCACTCTGCACTCTCATCCGCAGGCGGCTCCAGACGCAGCCCAAGGCTAAGCTGCCCGCTGCGGGCTTCTTCCGTCTCCGCATGCGGCACCCCGTTGCCTGCGGTTCCGTTCACTGCGGCCAGAAGCTCTGCCACTTCGGCCGGTGTCCCCTGTACCGGGATATCGCGGCTGCCCGTAAGCAGGCTGTTCCACCACAGCTCTATCAGCGGGGAGTAGCCCCGGCGGTAATTCGCCTTGTAAGAAGCCAGCCTTCCTTCGTTCTCGGCGACGATCCGCTTGATCTCCGCAGTCATCACAGACTGCAGGAAGGAATACAGAACATAAGCACCGGCATCCTCACGGGAGGACAGATCGCCTTCTCCGGCCACATGCGTTCCCAAGGCCAGCACCGGCATGGAGGCCGCCATTTGCAGGAACAGCTCCCTGTCCGCCTCGTGCCGGAAGGCCGGAGACCAGGCGGCCGACGCCGCCTGCTCTCCTCCGCGCCGGCGTGAGCCCAAGGGCCGCGGCGGCAGCGCTCCGGGCACAATGCCGCCCGTGCCCATAAGCTCCAGCGCGAAGCGGGCCGCTGCCGCCCAATAGCGCAGCTCCCCGCCCGGCTCAAGGCCCTGGCTGCGGCACAGCTGCTCGTCCCAGCCGAGCAGCAGCTCAAAAGCGTCGCCGGGCGCGAGGGCCAGGCCTTCAAGCGTGCGCCCCGGCACGCCGCGCCGCGCCGCCCGCCCTTCCACAGGGGCGGCAACCGGGTATTTCACTTCCGTAAGCCGCAGCGCAGCACCCGCAAAAGGACGCCAGCCGCTCCGAAGCTCCAGCCGTTTGACCACACGCATCCATGCGTCCACCTTCGGCTCCGAGGTTTCGCCGGAGAAGCAAAAGAATACGTCCCCCAACCATATTGCATACAGATGCTTAATCATTGATGATCTCCATTCTTTTTGAGCAAACAGAAAGAACCGGTCCGCCTGCCATCAGGAAGACTGCTTCCTTCTCTGCAAGAAATATAGTTACAGGACAACCGGCAGGCCTTGGATTGATTCACTCCCGGATTTCCTGACGTTTTTTCTTCATCCCTTCATCTTATACGAAAAAGGCCATATTTAAAAACCCATTCTGCATTTTTCTGCAGATTTATTCGGATTTGCAGAGGCTAAAATAAAGCCACACTGCTCACACAGCAGAGGGGCAGGTTCTTCCAAGCGTCCCGTGAAAGGGAGCCGTTTCCCCTTGGCCTTTGTGTTAACAAAGCAGAATGCGAATAGACCGAGCGCTTTTATTTACCTTTTTGGCCCAGTAACAAAGTTCGCGGTGCGGACTTCACTTGGGTCCATAAGCCGCTGATCCTGGCGGATATTCATCCTGTTCTTTGTGGCAGAAGCAAAACATTGGATGATTTACCCTTAAGGAGTAACCCTTCTATATGTATGATCCAGAGGAGATCATCGGCCATAGCCTGCCCAAGCTGCGGATTGAGAACAGCATCCGGCATGGAGGGGGGACGGAAGAAGACGGTGCAGCTCCTAGCGGTACGTACACTCGTTAGAGAAGTCAACTGCGTAAATTTTGCCGCCCTGAAGATCATTAGGGCAGAGGGGACAAGCAAAACCTGAATTGTTGTCAGGGTTCAGTGCTGACGCTACCGCTGCACCAGGTTCTAAGTGGAAAAAGTAACACTAATCGAAGCTTTTTCGGCCCCCTTGGCAGCATGAAGTGGAAAAAGTAACACTAATTCGACCAAATTAGCGATCAGCCGCCGAAATTCCCAAATTAGGTGTACAAAATCCCACTAGTCCCGTTGTGGCACGAATCCCGGAGAATTAGGAGTACAAAATCCACTTAGCATCTCTGGTTACGAAAGGCTGCTGCGGGGCTTGCGTAACTCAAGTTCAGGGAACGATTCTCGCTTTGGTCCGGCTCTTAAGCTGCGGATCTGGCGGACCTTAGAGGCTCTAAAAGTGTGGTGATTTTGTCGTTTCATATGGCCGGGCAGGGGTTTCCACCCGCTGTTGTAGCCGGATTTCCCCCTATAGGGGGAAATCCGGCTACAACGGCGACCGCTATCGCTGTTCCAGCTCCCTACCGGCTCTCCGGACACTTTTTCACCACGCTTCTAAAGCGGGGGAAGTACTTACGGGACAACGTTGTCTAGCGGCATTGGCGTTACTTTATGTCGCCAAAGTCGCTTAAATGCCAAAAAACCCGCAGCCTGGCGGGTTTCTTCACAGCAGCTTTCTGGCAAGGGCAGGAGCAGTCCTCTACCTCTCCGCTGCCTGAATGCGCAGTTCTCCTCCATCGGGATCATCCTGCACCTGGACAATAAGCGGGCCATTCTTCCCGTTGCAGGCCCACCCTGCCCGTCCCTCTTCCAGCTGCTCCAGACTCATTTCGGCGAGTCCGTCTACAGAAGCCGCAGAGAACTCCGGATAACAGAGCGCAAAGCGCAGCATCTCTCTGCGCGGGGCATACTCACGGACCGTATAGGCCCAATTAAGCCGTAATCCCCCCTCTTCTCCCGTGGCTTGCACACTGATCTCTGCATAGTGGCCTCTCTTGTAGCTGAAGCTGTGCCCGTCATCCTCATAGAGGGCAAAGGCTGCAAAGAATCCGCTCTCTGCCTTAGCCCCATACAGATGAAAAATCATCGTCTCCGCCGTATCCTCAAGCGCATACTGCTTCAGCGGGCCTTCGGCGATAAAGGTACCCGCCTTGACGTACATCGGCATAATATGCAGCGGAGCTGCGGCCAGGATGTGGCGGCCGCCTTCATGGACCTCCCCATCCCAGTAATCGATCCACTGCCCCTCCGGCAAATACACGGAGCGGTGATCCGTATCCGGGCGGTAGACGGGGGCAATCAGCACATTTTCCCCCAGCAGAAACTGGTCGCACAGGTTCGTAACATGCGGATCGCGCGGATATTCCAGAATGAGCGGCCGGATCACAGGCAGCCCCGTCATCTCGGCTTCATGGAAAAGATTGTACAGATGCGGCATCCAGCGGTAGCGCAGACCGATAAATTCCCGCAGAATTCCCTCCACCTCTTCCCCGAAGGACCAGGGCTCCTGGCGCAGCGTGCCAATCGAGGAATGATTGCGGCAATAGGGGAAAAAGACGCCCATCTGCGTCCAGCGCACCAGCAGCTGAGCAGAGGTATGGTGGGCAAACCCGCCGATATCCGGTCCCGAAAAAGCGAGACCCGACAGGCCCATATTAAGCACCATCGGCATAGCCATCGCCATATGCTCCCAGAAGCTGCGGTTATCCCCGGTCCATACGGCGGCGTAACGCTGGATGCCGGCATAGCCGGCACGTGTCAGCACAAAAGGACGTTCCCCGCCCATATGCTCCGCCAGCCCTTCATACGTAGCCTTGGACATCATCATGCCGTACAGGTTGTGGTATTCCTCATGCGTAACCGGACGGCCGTTGTTGAAATGCATCACATCGAGGTCCATCGTCTTCGACTCATTGAAGACTGCCGGCTCGTTCATATCATTCCAGATGCCCTGGATGCCAAGATCGGTATAGTATTTGTGCAGACCGCCCCACCATTCGGCAGTCCGGATATCGCTGAAATCGGGAAATGCGCTGATTCCCGGCCAGACCTCGCCGAAGAAGATATCGCCCTCCAAACGGCGGCAGAAATGTTTTTCCAGCACACCTTGCTTGTACACCCCGTAGCTGGGGTCTTTTTTGACGCCGGGGTCCACAATCGGTACAATGCGCACCCCCAGCTCGCCCAGCTCGGAAATCATCTTCCCAGGCTCGGGGAAGTTGACCGGATCAAAGGTGAACACCCTGTATTCGTCCATATAATGGATATCCAGATAAATGACGTCGCAAGGAATGTTCTTCTCGCGGAAGGTCCGTGCGAGCTGAAGCACCTCCTGCTGGTTCATATAGCTGTAACGCGATTGGTGATACCCGATGGCCCATTTGGGCGGAAGCGCAATCCGGCCGGTCAGGGAGGTGTATCTCTTGACCACATCCTTCATTTCAGGACCATTGATAAAATAGATATCATAAGCGCCGGTAGAGCAGCCGATCGTAAACGCCACTCCGTGGGAGCGCATATCAAAGTCACTGCGGCCCGTATTGTCCAGGAATAATCCATAGGACAGATCACCGTGCATATGGATAAGCAGCGGAATCGACTCGTACAGCGCTTCAATCTCGGGCAAATGGGGGGCAAATACATCAGTGTTCCAGTTCGTATAACGCTCCCCCCGCTTGTCGAGGAAGCTCGCCTTCTCGCCCAGCCCGTAGAAATGCGAATCCGGCTGCATGTCATATTCGGCGTGGCTGGCACCGCGCGGATTCCAGCTGGTCAGGTTCTGCTGCATAATGATCTTCCCGTCCATGTTTTCAACACGCAGAAGCAGGGAGGTTTTCTCGATGACCAGACGGATGGCACTGGTCGTAAAGGTCAGCTGATCCTCGTTTTCCTCCACAGGGAACAAGTGCGGGATGCAGCTCTCGGCCAGCACCGCAGCCGTAGTCGTCAGATCGGGAACTTTGTCCCGGAACACCTTCATCCGGAACATTTCATCGTTCAAAAATACAAAAACAATGCCTCCGTGTTCTCCCCGGACAATGTAAACATTCTCGGAGCGTTCCCATGCTACAAGGCTTCCCGGTGTGTTCCAGGTCTCCTTCATAACCAGCGGACCCATCTTCTCGGGCCGAATTGCCTCACTGCTCTCCATCGTTTGCTTTCCCCCTTCGGCTGTTGCAGCTCATTAATATTACATATTACCCAGCGGAGGCCGGCTGCTATCCGCAAATTTCATGACCTGCAGGTCATTTTTGCGGCGGAGCAACAACACAAAAAATCCCTGAGGGCTTCCCGCGTACAGAAACACCCAGGGACAATTCATTCTTGAAGGATTTATTTCTTGCGGGCCACCGCTTCAATCTCTACAAGCCCGTCTTTCGGGAGACGCGCAACCTCAACAGCACTGCGGGCCGGATACGGTTCGGCAAAGAAGGTGCTGTACACCTCGTTCACCGCTGCAAAGTCATTCATGTCCTTGAGGTACACCGTTGTCTTCACAACATGTTCAAGCGATGCTCCAGCCTCTTCAAGAATCGCCTTAACATTGCTGAGCGATTGGCGCGCCTGTTCCTCTACGCCCTCTGCAAGTGTTCCTGTTTCCGGATTCAGACCCAGCTGGCCGGAAGTGTATACCCAATTCCCGGCGATGACTGCCTGGCTGTAAGGGCCAATGGCACCCGGGGCTTTTGCGGTTGCTACCTGTTTTTTACTCATATTCTCCTCCTGTGTGTTGTACAAGACAGTATAATCGCTATGTACGTATGATTTATGCTCATTGTAAGTCCTGAGCTTGGCTTATTGCAAACCCCGGGCCTCAGTTTTTCCCGATTACATGGATAACATCATTAGTGTAGATATGCACGCCCCGGGTATCCGCCAGAGCGATGTTCATCATCGCTCTGGCCACCTTGGCGGCAGGAACCGCCCGATACTTGGCCGCCTTGCCAATCATGGCGAAGTCCAGCGCCTTCATGACCATGGAAGCTGCCCGTTCGCCGAACCGGGATTCCTCACGTTCTCCCAGCAGCAGGGAAGGACGGAACAGATGCAGCCCCGTGAATCCGGCAGCTATCAGCCCTGCCTCCACTTTTCCTTTGGTTCGGGTATAGAATGTCCGCGACTTCGCATTCGCCCCCATCGACGAGACCGCCAGGAACTGCTTCACCCCGCATGCCGAGGCCAGTGCGGCTGCCGCAAGCGGATAGTCCAGATCCACACGCTCGAACTGCTCCTGCGAGCCGGCTTTTTTAATGGTTGTGCCGAGGCAGCAGAAGACGGCGTAGACACCGGCGAACTGCTCCTTATACTGCCCGAGCTGCTCCCAGTCGATGATCACCTGCTTCAGCCTGGGGTGCCTGAGCTTCAGCGGATGGCGGACCAGCACACGCACCTCCTCCCACTGTCCATTCAGCAGATCCTCAGTGAGTGCACGGCCTACCAGGCCCGTGGCCCCCAGCACTAACGCAATTCTCGTCATTGAACGGCCTCCTTTCGCCCGGAATCTGCGAGGAAGGCTGGCCCTCCTCTTTTTTAGTCCTTCAGAATGCGCCGGCCCAGCATTAGCGCAAGAGCAATCATCAGTGTGCCCACGATAAGCTGCATCCCGTAGACCTGCGTCCAGTGCGGCCATTCCCGGATCCATTCGTAAATGCTTCCGCCGATAAGCGGCCCAAAAAATGCGGCAAGTCCCGTCAGCCCTGCATACGTCGCCATATACATCGGGCGCTCCTTTTTCGGCGTATCGCCGATGATGAAGTTAAAGGCCAGCTGGTTGAACCCCCCCACTCCCATGCCGAACACAATGTGGGCGGCGAACAGCACCGGCAGCATAGGCAGCACAGACAGCAGTCCCCAGAGCAGCGAGGAAGCAGCGATAATCGGCAGCGTCCAGAGCAGCAGCCGCTTGTTGCTGTACTTGGCATTCAGGTTGCCCCACACATAGAAGCTCGCCATCATAAAGACCGTCTGCGAAACGTTCAAGAGGGACAATGTTTCATAATTAATCTCCAGCAGCTGCAGCATGACATAGGAGTAGAGCGGCACCGTCAGGTTCTGCAGCAGCAGCCAGGCGGCAAGAAACAATGTCGATTTCATAAACAACGTATCATGAAGCGGTTTGCGCAGCATCGGCAGGAAATCCTTCTCTTCCGATTTCTCGAACGGAACATCCGGATAGAAGATGAACACGATGATATTGGAAATGGAGAAAATCCAGACCACAATATAGAGAATCAAAAATCCGTGCCCGCCGGGATAGCGGTCTAGCACAATGCCGCCGCCGTACATTACTAGACTTCCCAGGGCGTTCAAGAAGGTATTGCGGATTCCAAAATAACGGCCTCTTACCCGTGCGGGAACCAGATCGCTGATTACAGAGGTCCACAGCACGCCGCCCGCCGTATTGGCAATGAATGCAATCGTATACAATACGATAAAGGCAGTAACCCAATGCTCTTCCGGAAAAATAAACGGGACCAGTCCGGTGGAGCCCCACAGCAATCTGTGCAGGCCGATAAATGTCACCATGGCCCATTTGCGGCTCGGCAGCTTTTGAATCAGAAAAGCCACACCGACCTGCGCCACATTCACCAGTGTAGTAAGCGCAATAACAAAGCCGATCTGACTGGAGCTGGCTCCCAGATATAGCAGAAAGCCTGTCAGGAACTGCCCTTGGAGCAGCACCTGAAATATCGTTGACGGGATCCCCTCTAATGTAGCGATCTGCAGATTCTTCCGATGTACGGAGGCTTTGCGGAGACCTTTCGGACGTGAACCGCCGAGCCTGTTTCTCATGATGTTCATGGGGGTGAATAACACTCCTTTGATGCGGCTTTTGCTTCATTCTACTCCGCATCAAGCTCCTGTCAATACGCCAAAATCACAAATTAAGTTGGATGTTCATGATACCTTCATGCACCAAGGCTCAAAGCGGCAAATACAGAGAAAACAGGCTCCCCTGTTCCTCCTTGCTGGACAGTGTAATGAAGCCGCCAAGCAGTTTGGCCAGATCACTGCTGATCGACAGACCCAGCCCCGTGCCGCCAAATCTGCGGCTGATATTGCTGTCTGCCTGCTGGAAGGCCTCAAAGATTACCGTATGCTTGTCGGCGGCAATTCCAATGCCGCTGTCCTGCACCTCAAAGACCACCCAGCGTTTCAGAACCGCGCCTTCCGGCCGCTCTACCATCCGGATATTCAACGAGACAAAGCCGTTCATTGTAAATTTGAAGGCATTGGAGAGCAGGTTGCGGAGGATCTGCTGCACCCGCTGGGGATCGGAATGTATAACCTGCGGCACATCCTCGCTCAGGGTAATGTTGAAATCAAGCCCCTTCTGTCTGGCCATCACAGTAAACTGCAATGCCAGCAGCTCCGGAATCTCGCTGACACTAAGCTCCTCATGAATCACATCCAGCTTGCCCGCTTCCACCTTGGACAGATCCAGAATATCATTAATAAGCGACAGCAGATCATCGCCGGACCGGTGGATAATCGCTCCATACTCAGTGATTTCCTCCCTGCTGAGCTCTTCATCACTTTCTTCTATAATCTGTGATAAATTAATGATGCTGTTCAAGGGCGTTCTCAGCTCATGCGACATATTCGCCAGAAATTCAGATTTGAATTGGGAGGCCAGCATAAGCTGCTTGGCCCGTTCCTCGAGCACAATTTTGTTCTTGTGCAGCTCCTCCGCCTGTGCGGAAAGCAGCTTATTCGCTCTCGCCACCTGACCGTTGCGCTGAAGATCAAGCTGGAAATCGCGGATGATCAGCGCAAACAGCATGCTGAGAATCAGCCCGGCGGGAAATGTCGACGGCAAAATTTTCATTATGTACACCTGATCCGGTATCACTCCAAACACAAGGATGTTCACCGCATTCATTACATTCACAACCAAAATGACGGTCAAGCCCTTGTTCAAGATCGAAGCCGAAGAGCTTCTCACCCAGAAGCTGAGTCCCGCACAGACAAATCCCAAAATCGATAAATTCAGCATACCCGCCACCGCCGCCTCAGTCACTCCGAAGGTAAGCCGGGTCAATCCTGTGCCGACGCCGATTAATATCAGGAGGAAGGGCTGGGGAAACGCCAGTGTGGAGATGATCAATGGGACAAACCGCAAATCAAAAATAACATTTTCTTCCAGCCTGTAGCCAAAATAAGAACTGATCCACCCGGCAAAGATGGCCAGTACCACCCAGCTTGTCTTTTTCACCGGTTCGGGAGCATATGTGATCGTATGCTTATATATTAAATTCGCCAGATAAGCGACAGTTATCAGCAGGGCTGTATTCATAAAAAAAATCTTAAGGTATTCCATAGCATCGCTCCTTCGGTGACTATAAAAGGTCCGGCACCTATCATTCATAGTAACATATTAGTAAAATGAATTCATGAAATCACAGTCCCATTGCGAAATCAACAAACCGGGATTTTATGGACCCGCCAGCAGAAGAAGAGCGCAAATCAGATGCGATTTGCGCTCTTCTTCTGCTGCGGAAACCAGGGCCTTCTAGGACTCCAGCGCCTTCTTTTCATACCCATGGCTCCGCTCTTCTCATGCAATATCTTTACAGGCTCCTCTTTCAGGTCACATTCCGCGGGTGTCCACATCTCTGCATCCGGCAGCATATAGTACCGGGGATGAAAGGAGCAGAACACCTCTCCTTGCTGTGTAAGTACCCGATCAGCGTGTATCTCGATAATTCTGCCGGTCACGACATGGGATTTATACATAGACAACCGCCTCTCCCTGCATATGTGATTATCCTGTTTCGAGGTAGTACTTCCTTATTTATAAATGTCAGCGGATGGACTGTTCCCAGTTGCGGTATTCCGTTTCCGCATCATCCTTGGTATGGCCATAGCGCTCCTGAAGCTTGCCGATCAGCTTATCCTTCTCGCCAGCAATGACATCCAGATCATCATCCGTGAGTTGTCCCCATTGTTTCTTGGCCTCGCCCTTAAGCTGCATCCATTTTCCCTTGACAACATTGCTATCCATTGTATGCTCAACTCCTTAGGTGTCTTTTTAGTATGACCAGAGGCTCATGTCTTAAAAAGAAATTACCCATGATCCTTAAATTTGAATCGGATATCCGTCCGGAGCAGAACCGCTGTTTCCGTCGTATTTTGTCACATAATAGTCTTTTTAATCCCATATCTAATTATTTTAAAATTTGATATAATCCAAGTGCTGATAAATTAATTTATCTTTAAGTGATTATTTTCACTTGTCTGGCGGTTTACTTGTGCTAGAATGCCATCGAAGATAAAACGGGATAATTAAATTTTTTTGTAATGTCCGCCGATATATGTCATGTGTCTGCTACAAAAAGGGTCTTTAGACCGATTCAAAAGTGACAAATGTCATTTATAAAGTGATTTTTATCACTTCCATTGACTATTAAAATGTTTTACATTTTAATATATATATTTTAAACTATTTCTTTGGAGGTCATACTAAAATGAAGAAAGCTTCTGTAATTTTGTCGAGCGCTCTTGTACTGGGTACATTGCTCGCAGGTTGTGGCAACAACAACAATGGCAACAATGCGGCAGCAACCAATGCTCCAGTCGAGTCCGCTGCGCCTGCAGCAACAGATGGCGGCACTGCAACTGCCGAAACAGGCACGTATCAAGATGGAACTTACTACGGAACCATTGATGCTGATGCCGAAACCGGCTGGCAGACTTACGTTGTGTTGAATGTAGAAGGCGGAAAAATCACAAAAGCCGACTGGAATGCCTTCAATGTTAAAACCGCCGGCGACCTGAAGAAAAAAGTTTCAGAAGACGGTAAATACGGGCTGGTAGAAAAAGGCGGCGCTCAAGCCGAATGGCATGAACAAGCAGCCAAAGCCGAAGAGTTCCTGATCGAAAAACAAGATCCTGCCGCTATCACTTTTGATGCTGAAGGAAAAACCGACGCTGTCTCCGGTGTTTCCGTACACGTTAATGACTTTGTTGCTGCTGCCCAGGCTGCTCTGGCTGCCGGTCCGGTAGAAGCTGGTCCATACAAAGACGGCGGATATACAGCTGAAGGTGAAATGGATGCAGATTCCGGCTGGAAATCAACCGTTGCCCTCTCTGTTGCGGGCGGCAATGTCGTAGCTGTCAATTTCAGCGGCGTGAATGCTGCAGGCGATGACAAGAAACAATACTCCATAGATGGCAAATACGGAATGAAAGCCGGCGGCGCTTCTGCTGAGTGGCACGAAGAAATCGCTCTTGCCGAGAAATACTTCCTTGAAAATAAAGGCGCTGCTCCTGTTCTGGATGCAGAAGGCAAAACCGACGCCATCTCCGGCGTATCCATCCATGTTGGCGAATACTTTACACTGGCAGAAAAAGCACTTGAAGGCGCGAAATAATATTCGCTTCCCTTTTGCAGCTAATCAGACGAATGAGGTGAGCTTCTCTTGAAAAAAATAGTCATTTTGGGCGGCGGCTACGGCGGCGTACTCACGGCTAAGAAACTGGCAAAGAAGTATAAGAACAACAAAGATGTAGAAATTAAGTTGATCGACCGCAATCCTTATCACACTCTCTTGACTGAGCTGCATGAGGTGTCCGCGAACCGCGCGCCTGAGGATTCAATCAAAGTTGATTTGAAGAAAATTTTTGCCGGCCTTAAGGTGGATGTTGTTCTGGATGAGATCAGCAACATTGATTTCAAGAACAAAAAGCTGAAGTCCGACAAGGCTACCTATGCTTATGATTACCTGGTAATCGGCACAGGCAGCAAACCAACGTTCTTCGGAATTCCCGGAGCTGAAGAAAACACCTTCTCCTTCTGGTCTTACGATGACGCGGTTGCTCTCAAACGCCAAATCCGCGATATGTACACCAAAGCAGCCAAGGAAAAGAACCCTGCGGTCCGCCGCGCAATGCTGACCTTCGTCATTATCGGCGCAGGCTTCACCGGCGTCGAGCTGGTTGGGGAAATGGCCGAGCAGCGCGAAGAGCTCTGCAGAGAATTCTTCATTGATCCATCCGAAGTACGCTTGATCGTTGCCGATATGGCTCCGAAGATTCTGCCTATCCTGCCGGATAAGCTGATTCAGAAGGCTGAAGCCAGACTGCGCAAGCTCAATGTCGAAATCGTTACCGGCGCCAAGATCACCGAAGTGGGTGAAGGCAGCGTAGCTCTCGGCGAGAAGAACATCGTGGATGCCCAGACCATTGTCTGGACTGCCGGTGTGGAAGGCTCCGAAATCGTCGGCGGCCTTGAAGTACAGCAGCAGGGACGCAAACGCATCGTTACCAACGAGCACCTGGAAAGTGTTGACCACAAGAACGTTTATGTAGTAGGGGACAACATCTTCTTCATTCCTGAAGGTGAGACCCGTCCGGTTCCTCAGATGGTTGAAAATGCCGAACAAGCCGCTCCAATCGTTGCCGGCAACATTGCCGCAGACATCAGCGGTACCGCCAAGAAGGCTTACAAGCCGGGCTTCCACGGTACGATGGTCTCCATCGGCAGCCGCTACGGCGTAGCCAACGTGGGCCTTCCAGGCAAGTTGTTTATGCTCACCGGATTCATGGCGATGCTGTCCAAGCATTTCATCAATATGTTCTATCTGTCTCAAGTGGTCGGTTTTAACAAGGTATGGACTTACATGATGCACGAGTTCTTCCATGTAGAAAATCGCAAGAGCTTCGTTGGCGGCTACTTCTCCAAGCGCTCGCCGAATTTCTGGCTGGTTCCGCTCCGTATGCTGCTCGGGGGCATGTGGTTATATGAAGGCATAGATAAGCTCAGAAAAATTTGGGTTGATCCGGATAAGATCTTCCTGATTCCTGCCGCTCCTTTCGCAACGGATGCCGCTTCATCAGCAAGTGTAGCCGTAGATGCCGTAAAGACAACGGTGGATGCACAGTCCGCAGCTTCGGCAGTTTCCACCGCCAAAGAAGCCGTATCGGCATTGCCGGTTCCAGGCTTTATCTATGATATTACGAACTGGTTCATGGATCTGATGTTCTACAACAATGACGGAAGTTACACTTTCCTGGCTAAATGGTTCCAAATCGGCATGGTTTGTGCTGAAATTGTCTTCGGTATTATGCTTATCGTAGGTCTTTTCACTGCCATTTCTTCACTTGCCACCATAGCGATGGCAGTCATGATCTGGTCCACCAAGATGGCCGCAACGGAAATGCTCTGGTATGTTGGGGCAGCTATCGCCTGCATCGGCGGATCAGGCAGCGTCTTCGGTCTGGACTACTACGTCCTGCCGTGGCTCAAGAAGCAGTGGAAACGAATCCCGCTTGTGCGGCGATGGTATCTGTTTACCGACTGATATTAAGCCCGCTGTTTAGCGCTTCTCAAACCGTTTAATTAAATATAACAGTGACTCATGTGCATTTTATGTTGCTGCAGCTGAATATGATGTTCTTAAGAGTAATGTGTCCCTAGGACACATTACTCTCCTTATTTAATAAGGTGAAAGCATAATCCATCACAGATTTGTAGTTTATTTTCCAGCTAACAGGGACTGTACCGACTGGAACCAGCTCCCATTTTTGTTTTATCAAAAGGTTTTGTAGGGATAATCAAGGCTATGGTTTCTTCCGGCAAAACCGACAAGAAGGAGAGAATCTTGTGAACAGAAAACTCATTGAAGATGCCTTCCGGTTGCTCCAGGCTGAAATGTCACCGGTCGCCGGAATTCAGTTGCATCTCTCTCCGGCAGAATGTGAGCATCTGCTCTCGGTACTGGAACGCCATGATCTGGAATATGACCGCAAAGTCCATTTGCTAGGTATTTATACCATTCTTACCGTGGCTGCCCAGCGCCATATGGAATGTGTCCCACATCATCCTGACCTGACCCGCAACATTTTGGATGGAGATTATTTGTACAGCTTTTATCTGCAATTTGCGGTGAAATGCCGTGAACTGGACCTGGTTGCTTATCTGGCTCCCTCGATTAAAAAAATGCAAATTGCGCGGTCAAATGGAGACTTCGCAGAACAAAACCCGGCAGCCGGCATCGAAGAGTTCCTGATTCAGGAGCAAAGGCAGCATAGCCGGACAAGCAAAGCCATTTGACAGGTGGGAACCATAAAGATGAAGCTGCATGAAGCCTTAAAGATCGACCTGAATGAAATTAACCGTGAAATTCAGAACATTGTGGCCCGTGATAAAGACGTACCCCAAAAGTCACAGCTGGCGCAGAGCATACTGGAGCTGACCGGCTCCGGCGGGAAACGGCTCCGTCCGCTGATGGTCATTGTTGGCAGCCGTTTTGGACGCAAGCCCCCGGGCCGCAGAACCCTGCAGTTGTCTGCTGCTGCCGAATTTATTCACGCGGCCTCATTGATTCATGATGATATTATTGACGATGCCGAGCTGCGGCGCGGAGGACCGGCCTTGCACACCAAGACCGGCGTCCTCTCCGCGGTGCATATCGGCAATTATATGTCTGCCCGGGTAATTGAGCTGCTCAGCAAATACACCGGTGATAAAAACCGTTATGTCCACGACTTGTCGTCGGTGGCTACCGCCCAGCTGTGTCTGGGGGAATACCAGCAAATGGAGCACGCCTACGACTACAATCTCACCTTTGAAGAGTATCTGGAAAAATCCCGCAACAAAACAGCCCTGCTGATGGCTACCTGCTTGCGGGTGGGTGCACTGTCCACCGAGAGCATGGAAGAGGTCGCGGGCTTGCTCTACAGCTTTGGAGAAGCGCTGGGCATGTCTTTTCAAATCCAGGATGATATTCTTGATTTCACCCAATCTGCGGATATCCTGGGCAAGCCCGCCGGCAGCGACCTGCGCCATGGCCAGGTTACGCTTCCTGTGCTCTTCGCCTTGCAGGACCCGGAGATGTCACCGGTCATCCGCACTATCGGTCCTGCCTCTTCGGAGGAAGAGGTGGCTCATGTGCTGGCTCTGATCAGCCGGAGCGACGCCCTGGCCCGCACCGAAGCAATCAGCCAGGATTATCTCGCACAGGCTGCGGCAATTATCCGGCAGCTCTCCAGTTACCCGGCACATGCCGATCTGGAGACCTTGCTGCAGTATTTTGCCCGGCGCGACCGCTAAAAAATCCCCCCGGTTAACACCTTTGGGTGCCACCGGGGGGATTTTTGCGCTTGCGCGCTTGCCCGCCTTGTGCCTAGCGAACGCAGCTAAGCGCTCGTGAGCGGGTTTGGCCCTGTTGCTCTTGTTTCTGCCCTTGCCCTTTCGCTAAACTAGTGCAGCGTCCCATAAGTTCCTCCCCCCCATGTTGACAAGAGGCTTGCGGAGGAATACGAGAAGTTGTACCTCGACAGTTTGACCAGGAATAACGGCAGAAATGCCGTTGTTGGAGCGGGTCTGGGCAGGTTGACCAGGAATAACGGCAGAAATGCCGTTGTTGGAGCAGGTCTGGGCAGGTTGACCAGGAATAACGGCAGAAATGCCGTTGTTGGAGCGGAGCTGGGCAGGTTGACCAGGAATAACGGCAGAAATGCCGTTGTTGGGGCGGATCTGGGCAGGTTGACCAGGAATAACGGCAGAAATGCCGTTGTTGGAGCGGGTCTGGGCAGGTTGACCAGGAATAACGGCAGAAATGCCGTTGTTGGAGCGGGTCTGGGCAGGTTGACCAGGAATAACGGCAGAAATGCCGTTGTTGGAGCGGAGCAGTTGGCTAGTCGCTTAAGCTCTCAAGTTCCTCCACCATGGTTACTAACGGGCGTGCTTACACAACAAAGGCACAAACTACTCCCTTGCAAGGGAGTCGCTTCCCATTAGCTTTTGTGGTAGCAAGGCAGTGCAAATAGACCGCAGCGATCTCCCTTCTTTTTCCTTTAAGGCCCTAGCCGTGGGAAAGAACTTATGAAACGTTGTACTAGCGAACGCAGCTAAGCATACGTGAGCGAGTTTTTTCCTGTTGCTCTGGCTTCTTCCCTTGCCCCTTGCGCTATTGCTCTTGGGTCTCATTTTTTGGGGTTCGGGAGCGGAATCGACACGACACGATTTCCCACGGCCGGGCTTTTTTAGGTTAGGTTGGGTTGGGTTGGGTTGGGTTGGGTTGGGTTGGGTTGGGTTGGGTTGGGTTGGGTTGGGTTGGGTTGGGTTGGGTTGGGTTGGGTTGGGTTGGGTTGGGTTGGGTTGGGTTGGGTTGGGTTGGGCCTTTTGCTTTTCAGGCTACTTATTAGTCTTATTACTTCTGATTACTGTAGTAGACGTGTCTCATAATTGCACTTTGTGCAATAGACATCCATGCCGCTCGACCCTTCAGAATATCCGGCTCGTCCCGGAACGGAAGTACTGCCGGTTTAACCAATGGCACCGCAGAGCCGGGTCCAGGGGCCACAGTCCCGGTCAGGAAGGCGGCGGCTAGCAGGCCCTTCCGCGCTGATGCCCGCCACGCCTGCTGGCGGGCTTGTTGTCTTTTTTTGTGTTAGTCTTTTGGGATGCCAAGGCAGGTTAGGACGGAGCGGAGGGGAAGTTTGGAACTGGAGGAGCGGCAGCGTCCGGAAGTCCAAACATTCCCCGGAGCGCTGCCTCTCCTAACCAACCCCGGCTCTAGCTCCAGCCTCAGCCAGGCCCCAGCCGGCCTCCCACCCCTAACTAACATAAAAATAATCAGTCAGCGTGCACAGCAATATCACCATACTGATTACCTGATTCAAATTATACGAGGCCATCTTCATCAGCCGCCGGTTATGCGGCTTAATAATCCGGTGCTCCGTCATCAGCAGCACCGTAGCCATGCCGATGCCGACCAGGTACATCCAGCCCAGATCCCGCCAGAGGTACAGGAACAGCAGGAGCATGATCATGATGAAATGCAGGCCTTTGGAAATGCGCAGCGCATTCTCCAGTCCAAAAAAGCTTGGAATGGACCACAGGCCGTTCCGGCGGTCGAAATCGATATCCTGGGTACCGTAAATAATATCAAAGCCGGCAATCCAGAGCATCACCACCGTGCCGATCACAAATGGGGTGAAGGCAATATTGCCCGTCACCGCAAACCAGGCCCCAATCGGGGCGGACGCAATGACAAAGCCCAAATACAGATGGCTTAAGAAGGTGAAGCGTTTGGTATAGGAATAGGATGAGATCAGCACAATAGCGACCGGCGACAGCAGCAGGCAGAGCAGGTTCAGCATGCCGGAGGCCACAATAAACAACGCATAGTTGATTATGATGAAAAATATAACTTCCTTTTCCGCAAGCAGCCGCTGCGGGAGATGACGGTGCGCGGTGCGCGGATTTTTACCGTCAAAACTTCGGTCAACGAGGCGGTTAAAGGCATTCGCACCGTTGCGCGCCCCGATTAGAGCAATAAGACCCCACAGCATCATATGGCCGGACGGCCACCCTCCTGCCGCCCAGACCATCGAGATGACAGCGAAAGGCAGCGAAAACAGCGTGTGGGAGAACATCACCAGCTCGCTGAACATTTTCAGCTTAAGTGCAGAGGTTTTGACAGCATTTAAGATTGCCATATTATTCTTCCTTTTCTGTGGAAACTTGCCGCAGTACTTCATTCAAAGCAGTAAGCATGCCGTCAATATCATCGGCGGCAACAACCAGCGGCGGCTGGAAAGCGAGCACGTTGCGGCCTACGCCATTTTTGCCGATTAAATAGCCCCTGTCCTTCATTGCTTCCAGCACATTGTCGGTCAGCTCAGCGGAGTCTGCAGCGTCCGCACCCGCCAATTCCGCACCCAGCATCAGCCCGGTTCCGCGCACATCCTTTATCATTGCCGGGTAACGTGCCTGAAGGGACTCAAGCCCTCCCTTCAGACGCGTTCCAAGCTCGGCCGCACGCTGCGGCAGCCGTTCGTCACGGATATAATCCAGCACCGCGAGCGCGGTAGCCGCCGACACCGGATTCCCCCCGAAGGTTGAGGCCGATGGCCGGTTCAAGGAAGCGGCAATGATATCCGTAGTTGCAAAGGCGGCTACCGGAACTCCGTTGCCCAGCGCTTTGGCCATGCTGATAATATCCGGCACCACGCCAAAATGCTCCATCGCGAACATAGCTCCCGTGCGGCCGTAGCCCGTCTGTATCTCATCGTCGATCAGCAGCACGCCATACTTATCGAGCAGCGCTTTGACTTCGCGGAAATATGAAAGGACAGGCATAATCATGCCCCCATTTCCCTGAATCGGCTCTACGATCATTGCCGCGATTGTGCCGCCTTTCTCCTCCAGAACCCGCTTCAGGCTTTTCAGAGAGACAGCAGCTGCCTCCTCCAGAGTCAGCTCCGGGTGAAATGGCCGTTCAATGAACGTAACCTCCTCATCCAGGTAATTGTCCGTTCTCCACATTTGCAGCCCGGTTACACTCATCGTCAGATTGGTCCGCCCATGCAGCCCGTTCTCCAGAGCAATGAAGCCTTTGCGTCCGGTATGCATTCTGGCCAGCAATAGCGCTCCCTCATTGGCCTCGGAGCCGCTGTTGACGAAAAAGCTCCGGCGCAGGTTCCCCGGCAGCACCTCTTCCAGCCGCTCGGCCAAATCCACACTCTGCTGCGTGAGATACACCGTCGAGGTGTGCTGCAGCTGCTGCAGCTGCGCAATGGTGCGCGCCGTAATCACCGGGTTGCAGTGTCCACAGGAGACAACGGATACTCCGGCGAAAAAGTCCGTATACTGCTTGCCGTTCTCATCATAGACATACTGCATGCTCCCACACACAAGCTGCGGGGCATCGCGGTAAAAATGTACCGTACATGGGTAGAAATATTCTTTTCTTTTGGCGGCAACCGCCGTTCTTCCAATGGCCGTCTCTTGTTGCTTCATGAAGGATTCCCTCGCTTTCAGGCGCCTGTCCGGGCGATACAATCTGGAATAAAAGTTCAGTTCAATTATTTGTGAAAAAAGTAACTTATCAACCTGCCGCATATCATTTATTATACGCCCAATCCCAATATTTTAAAATTCAAATATATCAATTGAACTGCAAGGAACCCAGGGTATAACCGGCATATACCGGCTTCAGTCCGCCCAGCAAATCCTCCTGCGGAGGGGCGTCCAAGGCTGCCTGGTAGGCGGCAATAATGGTCCGAAGCTCTTCTGTGCTGTAGGTTGCCCCTTCGATCCGGAAGCTGGCAATGCCCAGTCCGCTCATTTCGTTCAGCATAGGCAGGTAGCAAAGCTCTTTGGAGAACAGCAGATGGCAGCGGCCGTACTGGTCACGGTAGACCGGATTTTCACCCTTGTCGGTTTTGAGCACCAGCACATCGTTGCTGACATACAGATTATCCTCTTCGGCAATAGGCTCCATAACCTCGGTGTTCTCGTAAAGATCATGCTCCATGTACATAAGCGCCGGTGTGCCATGAACGACAACTTCCAGCGGCAGATCACAGCGCGAAGTGAAGGCGGCAAAATGCTCCATCGTCATTTCCGGCGATACAGTAAGCTTCTCCAGGCCCAGCCCGGCGTACAGTCCGGCAGAAAGGTGATTGTATACATTCAGGTTGGCATCGCCAATCATTGAATACCCTGCGCCTCTGTAGCGGCGAATCGCCCCCAGATTGGTAATCATCAACCCGTCAATCGGCAGCCGTTCTCCGTTCAGCAGGTGGTCATACTGGTCAAAATGCAGCTCGGTCATCATCCGCGGCATCCCTAGGTACAGCTTCGTTGCACCTTTAACCGCTCCAAGCTCCTTGATATCCCGCTTCGTAAACGGCCGGTCCGGCTCGAATACATCTCCTGGCAGGTACAGGCTTTCCACGCCCATTTCGAGCACAAGCCGGGCCTGCTCCATGTTATTCACACGTACAGCCAGCTCCGGCTTCGCCTTTGGCGCATGTCCTGCTTCAGCCAGACATTCACGCAGCTGCAGTACCCGGGCCTCGGACAGCTCTCGTTCGGCAGTTGGCGTACTGAAGACCTTGCCTGTGCTGTAGAATTTGCCGGTTCCCTCATACCGGCGGTTAATGTTCGCCAGTCCTGGTTTGCCAAAAGCATATGCAGTGGAGAAATCCCGTTTGCGGTTTTTGTACAGCTCTTTGGAATTCACGGTCCGGTCAAAGCCCAGCGGATCTTCAATATACCGGTCAATCGCCTCACTGTAGCTGTTCGCAAGTGAGACCATAAATTCCTTATCGCGCATCCGGCCTTCGATTTTGAAGGAGGTGATGCCCGATTCGATCAGCTCGGGAAGATGCTCATACATGAACATATCCTTGACGGCCAGCGGGTATTCCGCCGGGAAGACATATCCGTCCCGCTTAATCCGGTAATCCCAGCGGCAAGGCTTCATGCATTTGCCCCGGTTGCTGCTCATGCCGAATACCTGGGAGCTAAAATAGCAGTTCGCCCCATGCACGGAGCACATATCGCCATGAATGAAGTATTCCAGCTCCATACCGCTCTTCTGCCCCAGGAGCTTGGCCGTCTGCAGATCCATTTCCCGCGAGGTAACCACCCGGCTCACTCCCAGATCACGCAGGGCATAAATCATCTCCAGATTGTGGACATTCATCATGACTGAGGCGTGGATTGGAACGGTAAGCTCCATCTCGCGGATCAGCTCCAGCACCGCCATATCCTGAACAATCAGCGCATCCGGACGGGCCTCGTCCAGAAACCTCAAATACGCTCTGGCTTCCTCCACATCGTCTTCGCTGAAGAGATTGTTTACAGTGATATATACTTTTTTATCCAGACTATGTGCTATCCCAAGGGCTTCTATAATTTCCTCGCGGGACAGATTATAGCCTTTGCGCATCATTCTCATATTGAGCACCGGACCGCCGAAATACACAGCATCACAGCCCGATTCAACAACTGCCTTGAAAATCTCGAACGTTCCCGCAGGTGCGAGCAGTTCAACTTCTTTGCCATTAAAAAATCTTGCCATTGTTGGTTCCCCCTAAAATATTACAATAATGCGACTGTAACTCCCATGATGACGAACATAGCGACAAAAACGGTATCGGCAGCGCCCCACCTCAGGCGGTGATACCGGCTGCGCGGAGCATCCATGCGGAAGCCTCTGGCCTCCATGGAATAGACCAGATCCTGTGCCCGCCGAAAGGCGCTGGAGATTACAGGCACCAGCAGCGATACGAGCATCCGCGCTTTCTCTTTCAAGGGCAGCTCCTGCAGATCGGCTCCGCGGGAGGCCTGGGCTTTCATTATGATCTGCGCTTCATCCAGAATCGTCGGGATGAACCGCAGGGCAATGCTGATCATGAGTGTAATCCGGTCAGGCGACAGCCCGAATTTCTTGAACGGCGACAGGATGCCCTCCAGACCCTGATTCAGCTTGCCAGGCGTTGTCGTAAAAGTAAGGAGCGCCGTGAACGTGATCAGCAGCAGCATGCGGATGACGGAAAAAGCAGCCAGTCGCAGCCCGCCCTCATGCAGGGCGAACGAGCCGATGGACCACAGTACATCGCCCTCTTTGACGGTCAGCAGCTGCACAATGAAGATGAACAGCATTAAATAACGCAAAGGCTTGGCGGCCTTAATGAAGTATTTCAGCGGAATACGCGTCGAGGCCATCACTGAAATCGAAAACACTGCCAGCAGCGCCATCGACATCCATGAAGCCGAGAGCAGAATCACAGCCACATACAGCAGCATCCCTGTAAGCTTCGAACGCGCATCCAGCTTATGCACCCATGAGCCGGTCTCAATGCTGCGTCCCAGCAGCAGCCGCTCATTCATGGGCATCCCCCATTTCTGCCGTACCGGCTGAAATGCCCGTCCCGGGCAATGAAGCGAGCCGCTCGGCCAGGCTCTCAGCTGTAAGGCAGGGCTTCTCTCCTGCAAGCCCGAAGCGGTCGGCAATTGCACGCCAGTACCGCAGTGAATGCGGCACGCCAAGACCGCAGCGCGCAAGGATGTCCGGATCTTCAGCAAGCTCGCCGCCGCTGCCTTGAAAAGCAAGCTCCCCGTCCTTCAGCAGGATCCAGCGGTCGGCATAAGGCAGCAGCTCGTCCATCCGGTGGGTTACAATGATAATCGTCCGGCCCTGTTCGCGGCAAAGGCGCTCCAGTTGCGAGATCAGCTCAGCGCGGCTGACCGGATCAAGCGTAGCCGTCGGCTCGTCCAGCACCACAATTTCCGGGTCCATGGCAAGCACAGAGGCAATTGCCGCCTTGCGCATCTGTCCGCCGCTTAGCCGGAACGGATTGCGCGCAAGCAGGGCCAGATCCAGGCCCATTTCAAGCATGGCCTTGCGGGCACGCTCCCTGGCCTCTTCGGGACTCATGCCGAAGTTCAGCGGCCCGAAGCACAAATCCTTCTCCACGGTATCCTCGAACAGCTGCTGCTCCGGAAATTGGAACACCAGTCCAACCCGCCGGCGCAGCGGCAGCAGCTTCGGCGATTTCTCGCCGGCGCGGATGGTAACCTCCAGCACACTTACCGTCCCTTGCGTCGGCTTCAGAATGCCGTTGAACAGCTGCAGCAGCGTGGACTTGCCGGAGCCAGTCGCACCGGCAATCCCGGTCAGCGAGCCCTGGGGAACCCCGAAGGTGATATCATGCAGCGCCGTCTGCTTCCATAAACTATTGTCGGCGTAAGTATAGCTTACTTGCTGTAGTTGTATGGCCATAGTGTATCTATAAGCTCCTTTTCACTGGCGGGAACTTCCACCCTGATTCCCCGGCTCTGGAGTTCAGAGGCAAGGCGCCAGGGATACGGCGCCAGCAGATGGCATTTCTCCAGCAGCTCTGCATTCCGGAACAGCTCTTGCGGGGTGGTATCGGCGGCAATTCCGCCGCCGTGCAGGGCAAGCACACGATCCGATGCCAGAATCTCGTCGGCATCATGGGTAATCATCAGTAGGGTGTACTGCCCCTCGGCCTGCATCCCCTGCAGAATGCGCAGCAGCTCATCTCGGCTGGCCTCATCCAACATGGAAGAGGCCTCGTCAAAGATGACGATGCCTGGCTTCATGGCAAGAATGGATGCGATGGCAACACGCTGCTTCTGTCCGCCCGAGAGCTCGCCCGGATGCTTGGACAGCAACTGCTCAATCCCCAGCTTCACGGTATAGGTTCTCAGGCGTTCCTCCATTTCAGCGTAAGGCAAACACAGGCCTTCCAGGCCAAATAACATATCCTCCTCAACCGTAGCCCCGATAAACTGATTGTCGGGATTCTGGAATACCATGCCGATGCATTGCCGGATTGTTCCAATCGTTTCCTCACCCAGCTGGTGGCCGCAAATGACGATATTCCCCTCACTTTTGGGCAGCAGGGCGTTCAGCAGCTTGACCAGCGTCGACTTGCCGCAGCCGTTCGGTCCTACCACACTCACCCACTGGCCTTGGGGAATGGATAAGTTAATATTATGGAGAATGGGATGCTCCGGGTCATAGCCGAACGATACACCGTCCATTGTAATCACAGCCGGCGCTCCTTCTGCCTCCTTCAAGCCTTTATATGCTTCAATCATGTTAGTCATCCTTCCGCTGATGGTTCGGCTCAGCCCAAAAACTCTTCAAACAGCGATATTTTGGACAGCGACGCCACCAGATAGCGAACGGCAAAGCCGACGGCAATCCCCGTCACGATCCCGGCAATAAGCAGCACAGGCAAGTAATAGAAAATACTTGTGGATTTGAACACTATGGCAGCGGCGAACAGCTGCCCTGTGTTATGGGCCAGTCCGCCGGCTATGCTGATTCCAATTACGCTGAAATTCCTGCCCCCCCATTTCACCAGCAGGTACATCACCACAAAGCTGAGAAGCGAGCCGAACAGACTGAATAGCAGACTGGAGAATGTACCAAGCAGAAATGCAGTAAGCAAAGTCTTCAGGATAACCAGCACGAAGGCGTCGCGGCCCCGTAAAAAGAAAATACAAGTCAGAATCATAATGTTGGCAAAACCAAGCTTGGCTCCAGGCATCAGACCGACCCCGACGAGCGGGATCTGGGCCTCCACCAGACTCAGCACGACAGCGACTGCGGCAAAAATCGCCACAATTACCGTCCGCTTCAAAGCCGTTGCCGATTCACTACTGGACATAGGCATCTATATCATCCTCTCCCGGCACGCTGCCTGCTATTTCTACTAACACCCGGTGCGGCAGACATACGATAGTCTGCTTGGGACGGGTGATCAGGCCAAAGCTCAGGCATACCTTGTCGGGGCAGTCCGCATCGAACATTTCAATTCCGTACTCGTGCACCTTCAGAATGTTATAACCGCGCTCTGTGCGGATATCAATGGTTTGTTCTTCTTTTGTAAGCTTCACTGTCTTATACAGTTTGCCATCCACCGTAATATTGGCTACGAGATTATTGCCGGGTCCCGCTTTGTCAGTGTCGTTCGTTAACCATCTCGGCACAATAAAAGCAAGCGCGGCAATGAGCACGATGGAAATCAGCAGCACATCTGCGCGTTTCATAATGATCTCCCTTAGTTTTTAATTAAAATCCAGACTTATTAATTATAACGGTCCATTTGCAATCCTTCAATGAATGTACTCGGGATTTGTCGGTTTTACGGAGCAGTTCACAAAATAGGCACGCAAGCAGAAGCGGATACCATTAGCAAACTGGATGGCATCCGCTTACGCATGACATATTAGGATAAATGCCACTTGGCCTGTGGCGCCTGCCTTATTCTATCACCCTACCCGGCTGGGAGAACCGGAGTCCCCGGATTTCTCAGTCTTGCCGAAATAGGCCAGAAACAAACCTGCAAACTCCGGGTCCCACTGGGAGCCTCTTCCCTGCTCCAGAATACCCAGCGCCCGCTCATGATCCATTCCTTTACGGTAAGGGCGGTCTGAGGTCATGGCATCATAGGCATCAGCCACAGCGATAATCCGGCCATGCAGAGGAATGGAGGTTCCGGCCAGCCCGTCGGGATACCCCTTGCCGTCATATCGTTCATGATGCGAACGGACCCCGCCCAGATAAGGCGCCATTTTCTCCACAGGCTCAATTTGGCGCAAAATATTCTCTCCAAGGACCGGATGGCTTTTGATCTGGTCGAATTCCTCGTCGGTAAGCGCCTCCTCTTTGAAGAGGACACTGTCGCGTACGCCGATTTTGCCGATATCGTGCAACAGCGCCGACTTGCGCAAATTATCCAGCTCCAGCCCGGTCATACCGGCCAATTGCCCAATAATGACCGAATATTCCGCCACACGCAGCGAATGCCCTGCCGTATACGGATCACGCGCATCCAGTGCTACGGCGAGTGTAGTGAAATAGCTGTCAAGCAATTGCCTGCTCTGCTGCTCCCGGGCCTGCAGACCGCGGACCATCATGTTAAATCCGGCCACAAGCTTCGAAAATTCATCGGAATATTCGTCCTGCACCTGCAGCAGACGCCCGTCCTTGACATTGTTCATCGCCTTGTACAGTTCGTTGATGGGATGCTGCACGCTCCGGGTCAGAAGCCAGGCTGCTATGGAAGAAAAAAGAGTGCCGATCAGCAGCACAAGCCCCGCCCATTCCCAGTAGCCCTGCAGACTCTCCACTGAAATGCTCCGCAGGGTTTCGAGCCGGATTTGGGTCGCCATAATAAAAAGAAAAAGCGGGAAGGTGCCGATCAGCATACAGGTTATAAGGAACTTGGGCCGGATCGACACAAAAACATGCCCCTCCAGGGAAAAATCGACTTTATACATTTCCAGAGCCCGGTTCCTGAATTCCTTAATAAGCGGAATGATAGCCGAACAGGTCAGGAAAAATTCAATCAGCGCATGCATGCAGGCCACGAGAACCGCCCCGGCAACCGCAAGCACAAGATAAAAGTAGGGAAGACTGATTAATCCTGTACGGATCAGCCAAAAGGTCATCAGCGAAGCAGGCAGAGACAAACCCAGAAAATGCGGCCCCAGTATCCGCTGTATGGCAAGCTTCGGCAGCCGATGGGTATGTAAATAAGCCTCTTCCAGCATAGCGAGTGTGGGCTGCCGCTCCTTCAATGCCTTTCGGATGGGCCGGAGCTGCCTGACGAAAACACTGATCTCCGCAGCAGCCATAATGATGAAGGAGAGCAGCAGCACCGTCAGCAGCTTCAAGTGCTCCTCCAGGCTTATTTCCAGCGAGGAGAGCAGGATCAGACTTCCCACTGCCAGCACCGCGACCACAGAGCCGAATATATAATTGCGAATCTGCTTTTTCAAAAAAGCTCCGTATAAATTCATCCGTCCCCCCGTTTCCAGCCCTGCTGCCAGCCCTGCTATTTGCATTCCAAAACATTCCGTGCTATAATCAAAGAATATTTGTTTTCTGTATAAAACATCCCCATCAAGAAGATGTCAAGCCGATGCGTTGCCCGTTTATCTATTATCGGCATTTTGGACACAAAATCTTACGTTTTCTTGCAGTACTCTTCCTTTTTATGAGATTAAATTCGAACATAGTTTTCCGATTCGCACTGGCGCGGCCACGGAGCCGCAAGGACAAAAGAGAGGTAGGGCTTTTGTCGTTTTGGAAGGATTATTCTCGCCACACGGCTGCTGGAAATAACAAGGAATCAAGATACCCGTTTTGCTCACGGACGGCGGGGGATTAAATATACTGAGAATGCATGGCTTCGCCGCTTCCTTGAAGGCCAAGGAACGGCCCCATGCGTGGAACATATTAGCGCCCGATAACCGCTGCTTGCGGATATCGGGCGCGTCTACGTTTACGGGACTTTTTCAAGATCAATGTATATATCTGCCGGCAAAATCAACTATTTTCCCTACATACGCTGCCTTATCCGTGTCATAAGCCAAGCCGTGACCCGCACCGTGAACCACAAGCTTGTCCTTGGGACTCTTGCACGCCCGGTACAGCTCATCCATCATATGGAACGGCACGAACTTGTCGGCATCTCCGTGTATGAACAGTATAGGCACGCGGGCTTTGCGGACCTGCTTCAGGGCCGAGGCCTCTCCGAAGAAATAACCGGCCTTGACCCGGGTAATCAGACTCGCGCTCGGCACAAAAGGAAAGCTTGGCAGATGGTACATCCGCCACAGCTGATAGGACAGCTGCGCTTTGACGGAGGTGTATCCGCAATCGGCTACAATGGCTTTCACCTGCGGGGGGAGCTCTTCTCCCGAAGTCATCATCACGGTTGCTGCGCCCATGGATACCCCATGCAGCACGATCTGCGCCTCCGGTCCGCTCTCCGCGAGGGTATATCCAATCCATTTCAGATAATCCCGGCGCTCCGGCCAGCCAAACCCGATGTAATCGCCTGTACTGCCGCCATGCCCACGGGCATCGGGAATCAGCACATTATAGCCTAATTTTTCGTAATAGATTTTGGCGTATGCCCCCATATCCATGCCTTTACCGGAATACCCGTGAGCTATAATAGCCGTCCGACCTGCGGCACGCTCTGACGGCAGATAATAGCCCCGCAGCCTCAGACCATCATCAGAAGTGATCTCAATATTCTTGAAGCTGTGGCGTGACACCCATTCCGCCCCTTCCCCCCAGGACACTCCGGCGACCGGCGGCTCCGCCTTAAGATCAGGCGTCTTGGCCAGGAACTCCTTGGGAGCCCGCTTGATCGCGATGCCGTAAAAAAAGAATCCCGCATAGGTAACGGCGCCAGCGATGATAATCACAACTGCAAGTATAATTGCACTCCACATGAACGTATGTCACCTTTCCTTCGGTTTAATGGAAACCTGCCCAGGGGCAAGCCTTATCTCCGGCCGATTTCCAGCATAGTATACCATGGCTCCGGGACCATCCGGAAATACGGCATAAGCTGATTAATAAAGGGAGTGTTTAATCACCGCCCCCGATGGCGGCATAAACTCGCGACTTGTGTTGGTCCTCTGACAGGTCAGTCTGTCGCCTTGCAGCGGACTCAGGGGTTCTTATTTCATGCGGAAGCCAGGTTTTCGCCATGCTAACGGACTCAACTGCACTTATTACAGAGTTTCTTCCGGAAAATGCCTGCCGGAGAGGCAATAAGCGCGTTCCGGTCCGTTAACCGGGCTGCATGGGCCGTATGCGGAAAATAGAGCCTGTACGGTCCGTAGTGGTCCGAAGGAATGACAACAGGAATCGGAAACAGAAACAGTAAGCAATATGCTGGAAAAACTTCAGTCATACCTGCATGACGCGTTGCTACATAGATTGAACTTGTAATTTTTCTATTTAGGATTGGTCGTGACTCCGGAGAATGCTTGGACTTCCCGCCGCTGCCCGTTTGCAGATTTCTTGATGTATATCACTGTTCGCGGTGGAAATCCGCAGACAAAGGCAGACGCTCCGCTCCTGCAGTCTCCAAATTCCCTTCCGCCGCTTTTTCGCCAGCCGTAATTAGTGGTAAAAAGGAACACTAAGGTAGCGCATTCGGATAATGGATCATCCCTAGTGGGAAAAAGTACAGCTAATCCGGCTGAAATCAGGTGTATGGGGGGAGATGGCCTCCAATAAGTGTACAAAATCCCACTAAAGCCTGTTAAATCCAGAATTCCAGCCCATTAGTGTTACTTTTTCCACTTCGCTTCAGTTCCCTATGGGCTCCTTGCGTTCCATCAGCTTTTTCAGGTTTGCCGGTTCAATTCATATACATAGAGATTCAGAAAATTTAATTTCAAAGGAGTATGTAGATTTTTCAGTTGGATTTAAAAGATGAGGCGGGTTCCTTTACTTTATCCAGAGATATTCCCCAACTCCCTTCGTTAATGAAATCGCGGGCAGGTTTACTGATTCTTTTCAAAGGTATGCTGGGGTAGCCGGCTATGCGGTTTCCGGAGAAGATCAGAATTGGCAAAACTTTTAAGCCCGATCCCTTTCGAAAAGAAAGAGGAAGCATTGATACTGGATCATTTCCAGGACATAATCATATTACGAGCGAAGGGATTTGGTTAGGGGCATCGTGGAAAATGCGGTTTGGAAACAGGCATTTCTCATTATGCCTAAGGGATAAATTACTTGCTTTTCCGGATGTTTATACGAACTTTGGGATTACGACAATTCCATCAACAGGGACTTACAGTGGAAATTCCGCAAAATGTTTGGTATGGACAAGGCAGCACATAAAAGGCTAAATAAATGGAAATAACAGCGGCGGCCAAGACTTGCATCACTGGTGAGAAGCGGCAGCTTGGTCAGCCTTCACACAATCAATTGCGACAACAATCGCAATCATGATGGCCTCAATCTCCTCATTCAATATTTGAACCTTGTAGCTATCGCCCCAAGTGAACCACTCCTTGCTCACTTCACCTATGACTACTCCATGCTGTAAGACCTGAAAATTCATGTCCCACCAATTACCCTGTACCTCAAGGTCAGCCGAATCAATTGTATAGCGTGCTTTTAAGGAAGAAAACTCCTTCGATATAGAATAGTCCCATAACTTTTCTTCCTCAGTGCCCTCTTGAAATAATTGATCGTTTACTGGTTAGGGTGTAAAGTTTTCAGTTCAATCTATATAGCCGCTTTCTGCTGTCAAAAAGCTGCTTCTGGAGAGAATGTCTCCTGAAGCAGCTTTTTCTAATTGAAGAAGAGGGACAGATAGAATAATTTGTTACACCTCATAGGTGCTTAACGTTTGCGTTTACTGCTTCCTGCTCTTCTGCTGAGGAGCAGGCCCAACCCGGCTATCCCCAGACCCGCGATATAATACGGTGCCGGACTGGATTCCCCGGTCTGCGGCAGCTTATCGGCCTCTACGCTGCCCAGCGGAACCTCGTCATCAATTACGATTTCTTCCCCGGTCTGCGGTGTGGCCGCCGGAGCAGGCGCAGGGGTCGGCTGCAGTGATGCTGTCGGTTCAGGAACGGCCGTTGGCACAGGTCCCAGCGGTACTGGACCATCATTAATCACCGTATCATCCACAATCGTACCAATTAACGTGAGCGGTGTAGGCGTTGGCACAGTTTCAGGCACAAAAGCTACTGTAGTGGTTGGCGTCGGCGTTGCCGATGCGCTTGGCGTCGGCGTTGCCGATGCGCTTGGCGTCGGCGTTGCCGATGCGCTTGGCGTCGGCGTTGCCGATGCGCTTGGCGCCGGCGTTGGCGTTGCCGATGCGCTCGGCGCCGGCGTTGCCGATGCGCTTGGCGCCGGCGTTGGCGTTGCCGATGCGCTTGGCGTCGGTGTTGCCGATGCGCTTGGCGTTGGTGTTGCCGATGCGCTTGGCGTCGGCGTTGCCGATGCGCTCGGCGTCGGCGTTGCCGATGCGCTTGGCGTCGGCGTTGCCGATGCGCTTGGCGTTGGTGTAGGTCCTGGTGTCGGTGAAGGGTCCGGTGTTGCCGACGGGCTTGGTGTTGGCGTTGATGATGGATTTGGTGTCGGCGTTGCCGATGCGCTTGGCGTTGGCGTCGGTGTAGGTCCTGGTGTCGGCGAAGGGTCCGGTGTTGCCGACGGGCTTGGTGTTGGCGTCGATGATGGATTTGGTGTCGGCGCCGGTGTCTCGCCCGGTGTCGGCGTTGGTGTCTCGCCCGGTGTCGGCGCCGGTGTCTCGCCCGGTGTCGGCGCCGGTGTCTCGCCCGGTGTCGGCGCCGGTGTCTCGCCCGGTGTCG
>NZ_JACBYI010000031.1 GCF_019352175.1 Paenibacillus sp. S150 | reverse complement strand
CCGTCAGCTTCTCCCATTGGTTCAGGCCATACTCCATGGCTTGGCCCAGCTTGCTCTTCGGCAATCCCTTCGGGCAGGGCCTTTAACGCATCCGTGAACCCTCTTCGCGCATGCGCCCAGCAGCCTACCAGCTAAGAATATGTAGCACTAAATCCATGGTGAGCTGCCCGATCCCTTCCATCTCCTTATACTTTCGTGTAACGGCCTCCCCTCTAACCTAATGTATGAATGGATAAACCGGCTTCGGTCCACCGGCCCCTGTTGAAGATCATAACTATTCCTGGCTTGCCTCATATTCTTTTACACGGCGGTAAATGTGGGCTTGCTCATCCCACATTGTTGCATTGCAGCCGTAGCCGTTATATGACCAGCTCTCCACTCCATATAGGACTTAAAAAAGGCTTCGTCCATTTGTCGCCGCGGCCGGCCGAAGGTAATGCCTTCCGCTTGTGCCAATTCAATCCCCTCTGCCTGCCGCTGCCGGTTCTTTTTCCGTTCCTGTTCGGCAACGTACGCCAACAGGCTTAAAAATTGATCTTCCATGACCTTCCCAAAGTCGCCCATGCTTTTAAATTTCCGCGAATCAAACATAAAACGTTCCTCGATACCCAGCTCGCGAAATTTAACGGGCTGCCGTTCCGGATTTTGATCCTTGGCTGAAACTCGGCCGTAAGCCATTTTCATTTGCCGCTCTACATGTTGATTTTTATCTGAAATCCCGTCATCGGCCGTCTTCATATCTCAAATCCCCCTCAAACCGTCTCAAAAACCCTATCATTTTTGTGAAACGTCTCAAAACTTATTTCAAGGTTTTTTGAAACGTAAATAAAGGAGAAAATGTGCAGTATCATAAAGCATGCTTTTTGAAACAATATACCCAGCATGAAAAAACGAGGGAAGCGAAAAAATCTGCCCCTCGTTAGTGTTTTAACCATAGCACGTTGTCAAAAATTTCTTTGAGCGAAGTGTTGAAAAAGTTTATCAGCATATCGGTCTCTTTTTTATTTTAACAGTCAATTCCCAATCCACCCATTTTCTCTTTTCTTTAAAGTTTACTCAAGTTCGCTAAATAATTTTTTAGTTCTTGAATATCTTGAATTGTAAATGTTATTACGTGAAGGTTATTATTAATCTCCAAAGAAAATTCTAAGTTTGTATGCTCTACTAAATCAAATATTAAAACTCGGCCTGATTTTACACCTTTATTCTCTAAAAAAGTCATGACTACATCCGCTCTTTCTTTGGAATCTTGAGAATCTTTAAGTTCATATATCCTTAAATCATTTTCAGTATTTCGATACTCCAAGAGCCTACTATTCAATACAAATTGATTTTCAGCAATTTTTTTTCTATTTATTTTGTCCTCAAAACCAAAGCGAGATAAAATTTCACGGTCCTCCAAATTTTTTTTCCCTTTAGCATATGAATAGGAGTAATAGAGATCATGTATATTATGAAGTCCAGAAAGCTTTTCTTGAATAGAATATTTGTCTGATCGGTATAGAGCTAGTGAATAACTTGCAGGAGACATTTCATATACCATTTCAATCGGTCCAACATTAGAATCATATTCTGGAAGTAGGTATTTTTTATCTTCAAATACATTCTCAACCTCCTGCACCCACTCATTATATGCAACATCACCCAATTTAGTGTTATTATTCTCCTTAAGCTGTGAACTACATGCTGATAAAAAAATCACTATACAGCAAGCGATAGAAGATAAACGCAAAAAATTAATATCAACCACCCGCAATCTTGTAATTATAGATAATTCAAATGGACCACATTTAATTTTACACTAAATTCCAAAAAAACAAAAACAGAGAGGGGAGATCCCCTCTCTATTAAAAGCATTTACTGCTTAAACATTCCTACCTACAGCTTTTCGGTAGACAGTTGTGAAAGTTACATCTGACAATTGGTTGCTATACCATGGCGATGTTCCACACCATGCGCTGGCATAGTTCATCAAATTGTAAACGTTTTGTCCATAGCAACTATGAGCCATTCTTGTACTCCGTGTTGTTGTAGTTCCCCCATTTTCGGCTGTAAAAGGAATGAAGTTCATAAGTGTTCCATCACAAATGCTTCCGTTCCAATTCGTAGTAGAATGTTTGATCAGATTTTCGTTGGAGTACGTATCGAGACTTCCATCCAAGGTGCGAATAAGTCTTGAAATAAATTCTGCAAAGATTTTAATGGCTAAGCCCCCAGCTGCATTCTCGGTAGTAATCTGACTACCATTACCACGTAAATCAGCGGTGGTATAATTGGTATTTTTCGCTCTATTGTATGTGCTAAGCATGTCAGTACCAATTTGAGTTAAGCCATAGTACGGCCCGGCTGATACGATCCCTCCGGATTCGATACTTACTACTGCCAGCAACAAACCTGGATTCATACTATACGCATTTCCATACACATTAGCATAGTAAAGCCATTTCCTAACTGCGCTATTACGAATGTCATGCAAATCATATCCTTCAGCATTACAAGCAGGACATACTTCTACTTTAAAAGCCATATTGGTCATCAACCTTTCCCTATATTTTAATTTAAGAGAGTTATTAGGGTTGTAACAACACAAATGAACCCCTCACCTGTATTGTTCACGATAACCTCTAATCACAGAATATTATATTGCGTAACGTAACGCAATATGATATTCTGTGATTAACACTTTTTCCATTATTAAGGAGGGACTTACAAATGATTTGTCGCCATCAATTATTAAAAAGCATTCAAGCAGTCCACCTCGCAGTTGTAGCCTATGCGAACTGTATTTGTGACGAAATTGACGAACAGGAGAGAGAACTTCTTTTTGCATCGGGACTTGAACTATCAAAGCAGCTTGCCGAGCTTCGAAACATGTACATCAAGCAATACAAGACCGATCCCATTACCGGATTCCAGCCTCTTACAATGACATGCGGCTGCCAGGAGGATTAATGTAAATCAATTTTCTGTAGAGCTGAGGCGGCGTTATATACCATCTCAGCTCAATTAAGAAAAGTAAGTCTAAAATAATATGTATTTTATACAGAAAGGGGGATATCCTCGTGGATATTCTTGATCCTACAGCTTATATCGAAATGATTGGCAATGTCGGTTTCCCTATTCTCATTACTTTAATTTTATTGCGTACGATTTTGAGTGGTTTTAATAAACGCCTCGATTCCTTGGATAAACGCTTAATACAACTCAATAAGACCATCACTATGATTGTCAAAGCCTTAGATCAGGAACGAATAACGGAAAGAAGTAAAAATATTGAAAACGAATTGCAAAGCAAACAGGACTTTAAGAATGCTACATGATCGTTCACAATTCATGTAAATTCCCGACAACAGTTCGTATATTTCCCAAAATTCTACACTTAAGCGTAACTTTTGTATCTAAAATTCGTATAGTAGGTACTGCCAGCTTGTACAAAAAAGATATTATTCTGAAGGTTAACATGGGAACAAATGTTTGGTATAATTGAGATAGAGTTTCCAAATTGCAAAGGGGGTGCGGGTTTTGGAAGAGACCTACAAAGTGCTGTCTTCGACGCGATGCATCAGCTTGTTGAAGGCAGACCTGCCACTGAATTTGAGACAAGTTGTGTTGGCAGTGCTTGAATCCGGTTTAGACTCTACATTTGACGTACGTATAACCAAGCTTAACTACATATATAAGCTTGAGTTGATCGAGCACAATAGGCAAGAAAACTTCACGGTTTGTCATTGTTTTTCCACCGATACGATCTCTGTATCAAGTGACAATTACACCTATGAAACCATTTCCTTGCCTCATCTTGAATCACTTTATCACTTGGCGACTGAAATTTAATCTTTCTTGGAACTCTCGCTTTTAACCCGATTGTATTCTTCCTCAATGGTCTTGGATAATAATTCTGTCGCCGTCATGCCGAGCTTC
The DNA here is from genome assembly GCF_019352175.1 of Paenibacillus sp. S150. Classification (GTDB taxonomy): domain Bacteria; phylum Bacillota; class Bacilli; order Paenibacillales; family Paenibacillaceae; genus Paenibacillus_AQ. The sequence goes on along the minus strand of NZ_JACBYI010000031.1, from coordinate 75,411 downwards.
TTTGCTGCTTCGGCTAACTGCTTTTTCACATAGGCGGGAACATCATAGTGGAATTTCACCTTATTTCCGTAGGCCATTGACCTTACCTCCCTTGTTCAACAACACTTTGATACTTCTTTTCAATCAATCGAATTAACAGCTTAGTCGCTGATATCCCTTGAATTTCAGCGGCTTCGATCAGTTTTTCTTTGATTTCAGGCTGGAACTCATAGGGTAGTTTAAGCCGTGGTTCGCTGATAAAGCCTTTCATGCTCTGCTCTACAGCAATCGCCTGCTTAATTAAATCCTCTAGAGAGGCTTCGGCAGAAGGCTGGATATTATAGCGGGGAAGTGCACGAATGAGGTAGTACTTTAACGACGCTTGGTCTTCTTTGTCAATAACAAGTTGAAATTGCTCATCATCAAATATAAACTCACCATCTACCGAATATCCAAATAGTGTAATCGGGTATTTCATCGCAACAATCATCTCCTTTCAAATTTTTATTATAAATCGTTTTGTTACGCTACACAACATCATGAAAGATTATTCTTTGTTTTTTTTGATGAGTTGTATGAAAATACCGCCTCCATGCAATTTATAATTCTCAATTAAACTGTGTGTGGCCATCACAACTAATTGGGTTTGGGACAGCCCCGTCTGCTCTGACATTTCTCTTAATTCTTCTTTCATCTTTGGCGGAAAATAAACGGGGAGCCGCGATTTATCTTTATCGGCCATATCTCTCCTCCTTCAGGCTATCTTTATTATAACATAAAAAAGGTGTCATATAAACATAAAAAAGATGTTATTTTAATTACCTTTCTTGATACCAGAAAAAATAAAGAGAACAAGATTCTTAAAGAAGAATCTTGTTCTCAAGTAGTAACACATGGATTCAATCCGGGTTATCGCCGCCATCCACCAGCATTCCCATTACTCTCATTTTTGTCGAAGGTTAGACCACAAATCGGTGTATCTATTACGTACTGATACAGCCGTCGATTTGGATCAGCTTGTCCGTTACTCCAGGCTACAGTCTGCCATCGGTAAATACCAGGAATAGCTGCTCCGACTGTTGTAGTTGTTGTATATCCACCGTATATGCCCAACTGATAGCCATAGTTATCAAGATAGGATTTTACAATGTTCAAATAAGGAATAATGTAGTTGGTTAGATCGCTTCCACTCGCCTGATAGTCGACAGTAAAATAAATGGCCGAGCCAGATGGTTGTCCTGCAGCTACAGCTTGACTAACGGCAGTTGATCCGTCTGTATGTGCTTGACTACTTGTAAAGTACGAAGCGCTCGTAGATCCAAATTGATAAATAGATACAATAAAAAGTCCAGCATTTGAAATTGTTTGTGCTTCCGTACTTTGCAAACGTAAATTGTAATAGCTAGAAGCTGAAGGACGATAATATCGTCCAACAAAAGTCTGACCATTATTAACCAAACAAGATGCTACGGTAGAATTGACTGGTTGTAACGTATCAACCCCTGCTGCCATATCGCATTACCTCCAAATTAATATTGTAGCATCAAACGAATAGGGTATAACCTGCTGGACGTGTACCCCTCACGTTTCCAATAGGTCATAGGCTTTTTGCTCACTTTTATAATACTATATAACGTAACGTAACGCAATATAAAATAATAAAAAAACTATCTCCCTGTTTAGAAGAGATAGTCCGCAAACTAATTCAAAACTTTAACTGAACCAGCTGCCTTTTCATATGCAGCAGGATAAAAGTCTTTGGCTGATTTCATGCTGAAGTAAGTTCCCTCAATTTCAAAATACAAAAACTCCGCGCCTCCCTTTTCCTTGATCCACTCTCCCGTTAAGTTATCAGCAAGTTGAACTTCTCTTGTCGATTCGACTTCGTTTAACGGTTTAAGCTCTTTGGAGGACTCCGTAATTGAACCTCGAATAAACACAATTCTAACTTCATTTCCCCCCACTTCAACACGGTCTAGGTAATCATCAACTCCTAAACCAATTGTAGGTACGTACACTTTCTCTAATCCCGCTTTCTTAGCGGCTTCAAGGATTTCGTTTTTTTGTTCGTTAGTATAGCTCAATGGCTCTCCTTCTTGCTTTTCTGGATCTAATTCGTTTGCAGCACTTTCGGTTTGAATTGGCTCTGTAGCAGATGGCACATCGGTTTGGACTGGATTAGTAGAAGATAAATTTTCTTTCTGACTACAACCAACCAACAATATCCCCGTCAATAGGCCCATCGCTAATATTTTTCCTTTATATTTCATTAATATTTCCCTCCTACATTTCTTGGATTACTATGACCAATTAAAAGAGCCTTCGTTATAAGAAATACTCCTTATTCATTTTAGACTAAGCTCGTTGTGAAAAAGTTGCATAAAATTCTCAAATAAGTTTCTTTTTTGGAATTTCAAACCACCAATCAGGCGGTTGTTCCTGTCCATATTTACAATGTCGGTCCAACGCCAATTTCACTTACATAAACCGTAATAGCGGAATTGCCCAAATATTTCCCCTCCCAGCTCAACTCTGATCTATACGCTCCACCCCTTTCCAAATACGTGAAAATCGGGTCGAATAGTAAAATGTCAGCGCCCCCGATAGACGGGGGCGCTAATTTTAATACAAACCCGATAAATTTCCCTTCCCCATCCAGAATACGAATTTGGGGATAGCTGTCACGTACATGTGAATGTAGAAATGGATCTCGCTCTCGTCCTCCAATATTTCAAAGGGCAGATGCTTGTCCTCCCCGACAAAGCAGTAAGCATATCCTTCGTTTACCCCACAATCTCCAGATCGTCGATCCTCCAGCCCATCATGTCTATATAGATCACTACTAAGTAAACTTTCAATTGACCACCAGCAGACGAAACGGTCGGGGCAAGTAAATCTCCCTTCTTCAAGGCATAGCCCCCAAACCTTTGCCTTCGCCCGGCTTAATTTCCTCATAGGAACCTAAGTATGCTCTACTCGTTGCTTTTTCTACAGCCAGTTCAACGTTGCCCTTTTTTTTATTTCACTCAATAATACAATTCCCGGATTGCCATCGCTCAGTTCTGGTATAGTCACAGGCGCTTTAATACTTCCCGCGTACACAGCAGCCGAACCACCAAGAATCAAGAACAGGGTAATTGCAGTGGACAGAATCTGAATAGATTTTCGCTTCGCACAAGGCTTCTTTCACGCAAGTAACCTCACCGCCAAGCGGTAGTGGATTTGATGATTTAGTCTAATTCCCAGAGGCTTTTCGTTTTATCAAATATTTTTTGAATGCTCTCTCTGTTGTTTTCAATAACTGCTACCGTTTGTTCAAATTCCCTATCGATGTCATATCCACCACTTCTATCCATTACACGCAGTCAGAAATCATATCCCCCAAACACTTCCGGCCAAATAATCAGAATACAGACCACCCAGCATAGCCGTCCGATCTATGAGAGGATGGCATCACGACGAGGGAATGCCGAAATAGCCCCCATTCGGTGGTGAATCGGGGCAAGCGGGATGCTTCATTCAATTGGATGGCGGTATTCGAATGTCCCCGGTAGAGTCTTGGACCAGGGCAACAGCCCATCCAATACCGTCGTATCCTTGGGGTCAGGCAACTGGGGTAATTGCTCCAGCACATAGCGCAGCTATTCGTACGGCTTCAGCCCGTTTTCTTTCGCCGTTTCGATCAGGCTGTACGTAACAGCGCTGGCCTTCGCTCCCTTGGGGGTGTTGGCAAACAGCCAGTTCTTCCGCCCGATCACAAACGGTTTGATCGCCCGTTCGCTTCGGTTGTTGTCCAACTCCAGCCGTCCATCCTTCACAAACACCGTCAGCTTCTCCCATTGGTTCAGGCCATACTCCATGGCTTGGCCCAGCTTGCTCTTCGGCAATCCCTTCGGGCAGGGCCTTTAACGCATCCGTGAACCCTCTTCGCGCATGCGCCCAGCAGCCTACCAGCGTGGCGTTCTTTATCTTGTGGTAGCCCGCGTACCCATCCACTTGCAGGTACCCCCGAAACCCGGATAGAAAATCCCGGGGATACTCGCCCTTACGGCCGGGCTGGTACTACTTTTGGTTCAGGATATGCGCCACCGCCGAGGGGGAAGCCAGGCTGCCGGGTTCATTCCGGAAATGCGCTTCAAACGCGGCGGCATTTTCCCTTGCCCGCTCATCTCCTGTAAAAGGTGAAGGTGCCGTTCTTCATCTTTTTCTCAATCCATTTCAGCAGAAAAACCCGGTACAGCGGCCGGGTCAGCGGAAATACCAGCGAAAAACCGGCGATATCTGTCACAAAGCCGGGCAGGATCAGCAGCAGGCCGCCAAAAAAGATGCACAAGCCGTCCAGCATCGTCCGGCCCGGCACCCGCCCTTCCTGCATCTGGATTCTGCTGTCCAGCAGCACTTTCTTCCCTTCGAACCTCATCATTAAAAAGCCGATCACGGAGCTGGCCAGCATGAGCAGCAGCGTCTTCGGCGCTCCGAGAAAACCTGCCACATAAATAAACCCGAATAATTCCACGGCCGGGATAACAAATAATGCAGCCCACAGCCATTTGTTCCTGATCATACTGCTCCTCCTTCTTCCTTCAGCGCCAAGGTTATGGCGTAAAACAATTCCGGCAGCATCCGGTCCAGCCTTACAGGCTTCCAGTCCATATTCAGCCATACATGGCTTGTTGAGCCGGCAACCAGCAGTTCCCCGGGCAGCTGCCCATGGTCAGCAGGTCCGGATAACACCCCAGGCGCGGAAGCTCGCGCTTCACCCGTTCCCGGCTCCGCCAGCCGGCGGATCTCATATTCATATACAACCCTCAAGGCCGAAAAAGTGGTCAGCCGCGCATACACGGCGACAAGATCATCATATCGTGCCGGACTTTTAAATTGCAAATCTGCGGCCGTGACCGGCAATAGAACCCCCATTTTTTCCAGCGAACGGTACGCAAAGCCAAGCTCACGGAACATCTCCGTGCGCCCGCTCTCAAACCAGCTCAAATAATTGGCATGGTAAACAACACCCATCTGGTCGGTCTCCTGGTAGCGTACACGAAACGCAGTGCCATACCAGCGGCTGGACAATACAGGATTGCGTGAATCCATAAATACAATGCTCCTTTCTCGGCAGAAACGGCTTCGCCGCCCTGACGGCAGTCCGGTTCTAGACGCTTGCTCCCCCGGACGCCACCGGCAGCGGAATACGGCTGCGTGTGCTTCGGACGACGTAGAAGATGAGGAGCGCCCCCACGGCAGAGCTGAGCATGCAGGACAGATTCATCAGCCACACACCTCCCTCGCCCAGCAAAATTCCGTTCAGAAGATTGCCCACAATCCCCGCAAAACCGGCAAATACGATATTGAACACGCTTTGGCCGGTGGCCTGCATCTCCGGCAGCGTAATGTGCGACACATATTCAACTGCAGCGATATAGAAGAGTCCGAAGGACAGGCCGTGCAGCACCTGCACGCCTATCATCACCGCAGGGTTCGGAAAAGCAAATTGAATCCCCCACCGCAGCACATAGATTACGGCACCCAGCAGCAGCGTGCGCTCCCTGCCCAGCTTCCGGATGACCTTCGAGGCATACAGCATGGAGGGGAAGTTCGTGAACGATGCGATGAACAGCGCAATCCCGGCATGGCTGGTCGAGCCTCCGACAGATTGAAAGGCCAGCACAAAATAGGTGCCGAAGGCCGTCATCGTCTGGTTCACCAGAAAACTCCCGCCCAGAAAAGCCAGGAAGACCTTGTTGCCAAGCAGCGTTTTGATGCCTTTTGAAAATGACTGGCTCATCATGCGGTTCTCTTCCGCCTGCTTGGGCAGGGTAAGCGCAAAGATGACGGCCACACTGTTCAGGAGCAGAAACGGCAGCCAGATCGTGGATACGGAAAAATGCGATACATACTGCGACCCCGCATAGGCCCCTACGGCGGCTCCTATGCTCAGCATCATCCGGATGCTCCCGTAAGTGGAACCTGCCTTGTTGGCCGCTACAATCGCGTAAGAATCGGCTATAGGGGCCTGTGTAGAGGAGAAGATAGTCGATACTGTATATACCAGCAGCAAAACAATGAAATAATCCGACCGGTAAAAAAACGCCAGCACCGCCGGTACAGCCACACTAAGAATCAGCACCAGGCGTGTCTGGTTGTAACGGTCGGAGATCACGCCCCACAGGGGCTGAATGCAGATGGCAATCAGTGTCCCTGTCGCCATAAGCATTCCGATCCGGCTGCTGTCCAGCCCATTATGCTTCAGCAGCAGTGTAAGATACGAGCCAAAGGAGCCGCCGGCAAGTCCCAGGAAGAGATAAAATCCGCGCAGCTTCAGAAGTTTTTCCATTTGTGCAATAAGTCCTCTCTATTCCTTTTTAACGGAATACCCATACTTCAAAGCCCTCTGCCGCATTAAATAGAGCAGTAGACCCTAATTCCCAAATTGATAGAAGGCGGTGGAAATGTGAGCAAAGCTGATCTTTCAAAACGCACCCGGCCGTGTGTTACCGGCAAAGCCCATAAGAGCAAAACTCAAAGCACCGGTTATGGCTGGACCTCGGACAACTGGAGCGGATACGCGATCTCCGGCAAAAAAGGAGCCTTCCGGCGGATCTCCGGCGAGTGGATCGTTCCTTTTGTGAAACCCACTTCCAGCCCCACCTATTCCTCAGCCTGGATTGGAATCGACGGCTTCAAGAACAGCAGCCTGATACAGACCGGGACCGGCCATGAATCCATTAACGGAGTTGTCCGCTACTATGCCTGGTGGGAAATCCTCCCGGCGGCAGAAACGGTAATTCCGCTGCCCGTCTCACCAGGAGACCGCATGCGGGCTTCCATTGTAAAGCTTGACGGAACCAAGTGGCGCATTACCCTCTGCAATCTCAGCAAGCAATGGACCTTCCGCACCATCCAGCGCTACACCGGACCGCAAACCTCGGCCGAATGGATCATGGAAGCGCCCCAGGTAGGTGCCAGCATTGGAAAGCTGGCCAAGGTAACTCCCACCAAATTTTTCTGCTGCCGGGTTAACGGCAAAAGTCCGATGCTAACGCCCGCCGACGGTGGAGTCATGGTCCAGAATAACATCACGGCAGCAGTGCCAACCTGCCCTAATGCGGGCGGCGATGCGTTTATTGTGAAACGGGTCTATCGCAAAGGGAAACCTCTGGCCCACTCCAGAAACCCTATTTTTGTCCGGGCTTAATGGTACCTTTCCCAAAACGCTTCCATTCAATATATCTCAATTCCGAAATTAAAAACAGCCCGCAGCACCATCGGCACAAAAACTGACGCTAGCCATAGCAGATGGATATGGGGCTGACAAAATGATCGGCAAATCCCGTTAACTTAAGATTAGCTGCAAGAAAGACGCCTATCGGCGTCCTATAATTAAGAAGGCTGCCATTTCAGTGGGGAGGAGAAGAATCATTTCGCGCTGATTCCACCGTCCAGCCGGCTTCGGGCGAAATCTAAGGTACTTCTGCCTCTGCTTCCCTCTACCTGCCCGCTGCGGACAACCCAATCGCGCAGTTTGCCTGGCCGAAATCCCGATCCATTCTTTCATATACAGCGCAGCCGTGAAATAACGGATAAGCTTCCCGAAAACCTATAAATTCTGATCTTTCAAGTGGAAACGGCTGCGCCGTCCTGATAAGGACGGTATCCGTTTCAGCGGGAAACAGAAGGATCATTTATAGTGTGGAGCATAAAAATGATTATAATTCCAAAAAAGCAATGGCGTCTTGCACCATTGCTTTTTTGGAATTCAGTCATACATAACAAAGAACGCTTCCCCAGAGACTAGTCGGCAGGGATCGTGTCTACTTTTACCAGGTTGGTCGAGCCGGAACGTCCAAGCGGAATACCGGCTGTAATGACAACCAGATCGCCGGCTTTGACCAGACCGGAAGCTTTGCCGCCTTGAAGTGCAGTTTCCAGCAATTCGTCTGTCGAAGTGGCTTCGTTTCCGAACACTGGTGTTACGCCCCATACAAGAGCCAATTGGCGCATGGTTCTTTCTTGAGTCGTTACAGCAATGATTTGTGATTTAGGACGGTATTTGGAAACCACGCGGGCAGTGTGGCCCGTTACAGTCGAAGAAATGATAGCTTTAGCGTTCAGGTCCAGAGCGGAAATCGCTACGGATTGGCTAATAGCCTCAGTAACAGTCGTTTCTTGGGCAATCTGCTGCTTCATGAAGATTTCACGGTGTTTCAGCGCAGATTCAGCCTTCTCGGCAATGCGGGACATGGTCAGTACGGATTCTACCGGATATTTCCCGGCAGCCGTTTCACCGGACAGCATGATTGCATCGGTTCCGTCGAAAATGGCGTTCGCTACGTCACTCGCTTCAGCGCGGGTAGGACGCGGGTTGCGCTGCATGGAATCCAGCATTTGGGTAGCTGTGATTACCGGTTTGCCGGCGATGTTGCATTTTTCGATCATCAGCTTTTGGGCCAAAGGCACATCTTCAGCCGGAATTTCCACGCCAAGGTCGCCGCGGGCAACCATGAGGCCGTCGGATGCTGCCAGAATTTCATCAAGGTTGTCAACACCCTGCTGATTCTCGATTTTGGAGATAATTTGGATGTGGGAAGCCTTGTGCTTCTCAAGCAATGCGCGGATTTCCTGAACGTCGCTGGCTTTGCGAACGAAGGACGCGGCGATAAAATCAATGTCCTGTTCGATCCCGAAAATGATATCATTGGTATCTTTTTCCGTAATGCCCGGCAGGGAGATGGCAACTCCCGGTACGTTAACGCCTTTTTTGCTCTTGATCGTACCGCCGTTAACAATGCGGGTCTTGATTTCAGTGCCTTGAATGTCAACAACGGTAAGTCCGATTAGACCGTCGTCGATTAGGATCGTAGATCCTACTTGAACATCGTTAGGGAGGTCGGTGTAGGTGATGGAGATACGGTTTTGGTCGCCAAGGATCTCTTCCGTAGTCAATGTCAGATACTCGTCCTGAACCAGTTCAATCGGTTCTACTTCCAGCTTGCCTGTGCGAATCTCCGGTCCTTTGGTGTCGAGCAGGATAGCAACGGTTTTGCCAAGCTCTTTGGAAGCCTGGCGAATCGTTTTGATCCGGTTGCCGTGCTCTTCAAAATCGCCGTGGGAGAAGTTCAGACGGGCTACATTCATACCAGCCAAAATCAATTTTTTGATATTCTCCAACGATTCGCTAGCAGGACCGATCGTACATACAATTTTACTTTTCCGCATTAGGTTTTCCTCCGTTTTTTCGTTCTCTCTGTCTCACTTTTTCCAACTACAAAATCTACTATAAGGCATGCAATTTGCATAGGAACTTTATCACATGTACCTTTTACAGCGCCCTTATGAATATTACTGCAACTTGGACACAAAATCAATGTTGCGGCGTTTTTTTGCAGCAAATTCACTTCGGATTTTCAAGAAAGGCCGGCAAAATAAAAACAACCCCGGAAATCTCACAGGGCTGTTGCGATGGTAATAAATGTATAATGCTGCCCGTCCGGATTGGGGGCTGCCTGATGTGGATTTATGTCTAAAAGTGCAAATGGAAACCTGAGGTTCAGTCCACACTCTGCACTTCCGCCTCAGCACTGATAAGCTCGGCTTCAGCTTCGGCAAACACGCCGATTTTGCGGAATTTGCGATACCGGTCCTCTCTAAGCTCAATACAATCCAGCGCGGACAGCTCCTGCAAATGACGCCATAGAGCATCCTTGATCGCCGCCGAGGTATCTTCATAATCACGGTGCGCTCCGCCTTTGGGTTCCGGCACGATCTCTTCAATGACCTCCATCTCCAGCAGATCGGCGGCCGTAATCTTCATCGCTTCCGCCGCCTTCTCCGCCTTGGAGGCATCCTTCCACAGAATGGACGCCGCACCGTTCGGGGAGATGACCGAATAAATGGCATGCTCGAGCATCAGGACCCGGTTGCCTACCGCCATAGCCAAAGCTCCGCCGCTGCCGCCTTCGCCAATAATCACGCAAAGGACGGGTACGGCAAGCTGCGACATTTCATACAGGTTTCTGGCAATGGCCTCCGACTGACCTCTTTCCTCTGCCGTATTGCCGGGATAGGCTCCCTTCGTATCCACAAAAGTAATGACCGGACGGCCGAACTTCTCCGCCTGCTTCATCAGGCGAAGCGCCTTGCGGAAGCCCTCCGGATGGGCACTCCCGAAGAAACGAGCAATATTCTCCTTCGTATCCTTGCCGCGCTGCTGGCCGATTACCGTCACGGGAACCCCGTTCAGCTTGGCAATTCCGCCAACCACGGCCAGATCGTCTCCGAACAGGCGGTCGCCGTGCAGCTCGATAAAGTCCGTAAAAATCAGGTTTATCAGATCCAGTGAGGTCGGACGGCCGTGATGCCGGGCTAAATGCATCTTTTGCGATGGCGATATATTGGAATAAATTTCATCTTCAAGCACCCGGTAGCGTTCTTCAAGCCGGGCGATTTCATCGCTGAAATCGATCCCCTTCTCTTCACCGAACTGCTTCAGCTCGGCAATTTTCTTGCGCATTTCTAACAGAGGCATTTCAAAAGGCAACTCTCCCGCCAACCTAAAATCCCCCTTTCGCATCATGCAGATCCAGCAGCTTGGCAAGGGTTGCGCGCATTTCCTTGCGGTGCACCACCAAATCAAGCTGGCCATGCTGAAGGTTGAATTCAGCGGTCTGGAAATCCTCCGGAAGCTTCTGGCGGATCGTCTGCTCGATGACTATCCGTCCGGCAAAGCCGAACACCGCTCCCGGCTCGGCGATAATGATATCGCCCAGACTGGCAAAGCTCGCCGATACACCGCCCGTGGTCGGGTCGGTAATTACAGAGATGTACAGTCCCTGAGCCTCGCTGAATCTGGCAAGCGCGGCACTGGTCTTGGCCATCTGCATCAGACTGAGAATACTCTCCTGCATCCGGGCTCCGCCCGAAGTGGAAAAGATCAGCAGCGGCAGTCTCTTCTCGGTCGCTTCTTCCACCGCACGTGTAATCTTCTCGCCTACAACCGAGCCCATGCTGCCGGTAAAGAACTCAAAATTCATAACCGCCACAATCACCGGATGGCCGCCGATGGCGCCCTGGCCGGTAATGACGGCTTCAACCTGTCCCGTTTTGGACTGCTGCTGCTCCAGCTTGGACGCATAGCCGGGAAATTGCAGCGGGTCCACAGAGGCCATTTCACTGTCAAACTCGATAAACCCTTCCGGGTCCAGCGTCATCGCGATCCGTTCGGAAGCGTTCAGGCGCATATGGTAGCCGCAGGAGGGGCATACCTTCAGGTTCTTCTCCAGCTCCTTGCTGTACTGGATGGTTCCGCATTTGCTGCATTTGCTCATCAGCCCCTCGGGAATCTCCCGTTTGGGACGTTCGCCTTCCGCTGGTCCGCCGATCCGCTCCACACGCTCTGAAGGAATGGTCGCGTACTTCCGTTTTTTCTGAAATAAATCTTTGAACAAGGGTCGCACCTCTTCAGCCGTTTATTTGCGAATGAACTCAAAAAGTTTATTCAGGGATGCAGAATCAGATTAAGGACTTCCTGCACTTCCTCAAGCTCACCCGAAGGAACCAGAATCTCAAACTGCTGCTTGGACATATTGATCGGACGGCATTTTATCAGAAATCCTTCTTCCGTAAGCTTGCTCTGAATCATATCCGCCACTTTGGCGGTAGGCGCTATATAAATTACCGTCCACATGCCCTGCAAAGCCTCCCTAATCTAAATTCCCAGCCGTATCCCGTATAATGGAATCATGATAACACAGTTTTCTTTTTTCCCGCAACAGGAGCCGGGTGAAGGAATTCAGACCGGGGGGCCGTATCCGGCGATTCTCAGCCGGGCAATTATTCCGTTCCCGTCACGTGGGGATACACCTTCGCGCCTTCATGCCGATGGGCGATTCTGGCCGAAGCCGCAGCCGCAATTCCGGCGACGAGATCGTCCAGGAATACATGAATGCTTCCTTTATCATCGTTCAATTTCCCGATAATTCCCAGCTTTATTTTGTCAAGATAACCAAATCCCGTCAGACCAATCATCCCGTATACGTTCGTGATGCCGAGCGCCAGCGTCTCGTCTGCGCCGTAGAGCGATTCATCCGCTTCCAGCACCGCCTGCAGCGGCTGGGGAAGCAGCCGTTTCTCGGCCATCTCATCCAGCGCGATGCCGGTCATCAGCGTGTACTGGACCTCTCTTTTGCCGAGCACCGCCTTGACGCTTGCCAGGCACTCTTCCCCGGTTAATCCCGGATAATAAGCCGATTGCAGAATATATACGATCTCAGCGATGGACTCCAGCGTTACTCCCCTGTGCTCCAGCAGCTCTGCTGCCATTTGATAGGACATGATGGCATTCCCCTTTCCGCACGGGCCTTGCCCTGTGGTTTCCTAAATGTATGCGGAAAAGGGCGGAAATGTTCTTATTTTATTCTTACTGTTCCGGTCCCCATCATGGCCTCGATGGCTGTCAGCAGCTCCTCCGAGGGCTTGATCCGGTAGCCGTCGCTTAGCGCCAGCAGCTGCTGGCTGCTCTCATAGAACAGCAGCGTGGCAGCCGGGCCGGGGTGGGTCTGCAGCAGCGCCTGGAGGCGCGACAGCAGCGCCGGATTCTCGGCGGACGGCGTGATCTTGATAAAGACACGCTGTCCGTTCCCCGCTGCCCCGGAATCCCGGGCAGCGGCTTCTCCGGCGGCCGGGCCGCTCCGGCCGCCGGGCCCCTGCGCCGGAGGCGGGGCGCCCGCCCGCGCCGCCTCCGGCGCAGACACGGCCGCGTGCGAAGCAGCGCGCGGCCCGGCGGCAGCCGGCGCGGCTCCGCCGGCTGTGCCGCTGCGGGAGGCGCCGGTGCCTCCGGCGCCTGCCCGCGGGGCCGGAGCCCCTCCGGGCGCTCCGGCCGTGGCCGCCCGGCCCGCGCCGGAGGCCCGGGCGGCGGCTGCGCTGCGGCGCTGCAGCAGGCCGCGGAGCGTGTCCGCGCCAAGCGGCGCGACCTCTTCGGCCAGCAGCTTGAAGCCCTCGTCCTCCTGCTGCACCTTGGCGCGCAGGGCCAGCAGCGCGCCCTTCACGATCAGGGCGCGGCTGCGTTTCCAGACCTCGGGGAAGAGTACGACCTCGCAGCGCTCGATCTGGTCTTCCCATTCCACGAAGGCCATCGATTTGCCGGCCTTTGTGGTGATTTCCTTGACGGACACGACCATGCCCGCTGTCACGGTCTGGCTCTCATCCGCCGCTTCGTCCAGATCCATCAGCCGCTGCATCCCCGGCTCCTCCAGCAGCTCCGCGGCATCGTCGAGCGGATGCCCGGACAGGTACAGGCCCAGCAGCTCCCGCTCCAGCTCCAGCTGCTGGGTGACCGTGAAGCCCGGGATATCCGGGTACCGGATTTCCCAGTTCGGCGTCTCGATCAGATCGTCGAAGAGCTGGATCTGCAGCTCATCGCGCTCCTTGCGCCATTTCAGCGCGGCCTCCACCGTCTCGTCCAGCATCGCGAGCAGCTGTGCGCGGTGGCCCGGCAGGCGGTCAAAGGCCCCGGCCTGCAGCAGGGATTCCACAACGCGCTTGTTGCAGATGCGCAGATCCACACGGCGGCAGAAGTCGAGCAGGCTGTCGAACGGCCGCTCCTTGCGCACCGCCATAATGTTCTCCACTGCCAGGGTGCCGACATTCTTGACCGCACCCAGCCCGAAGCGGATATGCCCGGAGCCTTCACCCGGAACGGGGGTGAACAGCACGCCGCTCTCGTTCACATCCGGCGGCAGCACGCCGATGCCGCTCCGGCGGCATTCCAGCACATACTCCGCCACCTTGCGGTGGGTGCCCATCACGGCTGTCAGCATGGCTGCCATGAACTGCACCGGATAATGGGCCTTGAGATAGGCCGTCTGGAAGGCCAGGACGCCATAAGCCGCGGCATGGGCACGCGGGAAGCCGTAGTTGGCAAACCGCACGATCATGTCATAGACGGCATTGGCATCCGTCTCCGTATAGCCCTGCTGGAGGCTGCCCTGCACGAAATGGCCGCGCTCCTTGTCGAGCGTCTCCCGCTTCTTCTTGGAGACCGCACGGCGCAGCAGGTCCGCCTCGCCGAGCGAGAAGCCTGCCATCAGCGAGGCAATCTGCATGATCTGCTCCTGATAGACGATAATGCCGTAGGTGTCGTCCAGAATCTGCTTCAGATCGGCATGCGGATACTCCACTTCGATCTGTCCATGCTTGCCTGCAATATATTTAGGAATAAATTCCATCGGACCCGGACGGTACAGCGCCACCACGGATACAATGTCCTCGAAGCCTGTAGGCTTCATATCCTTAAGCACACGCCGCACGCCTGCGGACTCCATCTGGAATACCCCGGTTGTCTCCCCTGCACCCAGCATCTCATAGGTCAAAGGATCATCATCGGGAATGGTCCGGAAATCAGGCGCACTGCCGGTCATCTCCGTGATCCAGTTCATGCTGCGCTCAATAATGGAAAGCGTGCGCAGCCCCAGAAAATCCATCTTCAGCAGGCCGACACTCTCCAGATGCTCCATGGAATACTGGGTCAGCGCTGTACTCTCGCTTCCCGCCTGCAGCGGCACGTTGTCGGTAAGCGCGCCCTTGGAGATCACAACGCCCGCCGCATGGGTTGAAGCATGCCGCGGCATGCCCTCGACCTTCATTGCCATGTCCAGCAGGCCCTTGATCTTCGGATTGCCCTCGTACAGCGCCTTCAGCTCGGGAGTCCCCTCCAGCGCTCGGGTTATGCTGATGCCGAGCTGTCCCGGAATCAGCTTGGCCGCCTTGTCCACCTCGTTATAAGGCAGATTCAGCGCACGGCCCACATCCCGCACCGCCGCTCTCGCCGCCATCGTTCCAAAGGTGATAATCTGCGCGACATGCTCCTTGCCATACTTGTCCACTACGTAGGCAATGACCTCATCGCGCCGCTCATCGCTGAAGTCGATATCGATATCCGGCATCGTAATGCGCTCCGGATTGAGAAAACGCTCAAAGAGCAGGTTGTACTTCAGCGGGTCCACATCGGTAATCCGCAGGCAATAGGCGGTAAGGCTGCCTGCAGAGGACCCCCTTCCCGGGCCGGTAACAATTCCCTGACGGTGGCAGAAGGCGATAAAATCCCAGACGATCAGAAAATAATCGCTGAACCCCATATTCTCAATGACGCCCAGCTCATAAGCCAGCCGCTTCCCGGCGGCCTCCTTCTGTTCGGGCGAAGACCAGCGCGGCGTATCCGCATAGCGGTCTTCCAGTCCGCTCCAGCACAGCTCGCGGAGGTATGCCGCCGCGTCCATCCCCTCCGGGAGCGGAGAGTAGGCCGGCAGAATATGCTCGCCGAAGGTCAGCTCCAGATTGCACTTCTCGGCAATCGCCAGCGTGTTCGCCAGCGCCTGCGGCACATGCGGAAACAGCGCGGCCATCTGCTCCCCGCTTTTGAGGAACAGCTGGTCCGTACCGATCTTCAGGCGTTCTTCGTCATCCACCGTTTTGCCGGTGCCGATGCAGATCAGAACGTCCTGAACCTCGGCATCCTCCTTCTCCAGATAGTGCACATCATTCGTCGCCACCAGCGGAATGCCGCATTCGGCGGCCAGGGCGATCAGCTGCGGGTTTACCCGCTTTTGTTCCGGAATCCCGTGGTCCTGCAGCTCGAGATAGAAATCCTCGCCAAAAATCTCCTTGTACCGCAGCGCCGCCTTGCGCGCCTCTTCCTCGCGTCCATGCAGCAAATGCTGCGGCACCTCGCCGCCGAGACAGGCGCTGAGGCAGATAATGCCCTCGGCATGGGCGGCAAGGGATTCCATATCAATCCGCGGCTTGTAGTGCTGGCCCTCCAGATGGCCGATGGAGATCAGCCGCATCAGGTTTTTGTATCCGGTGTCATTCTTGGCGAGCAGAATCAGGTGGTAGATCGGCTGGTCCTTGCGGCTGCCCCGCTCACGGCGCGAGCCTGCGGTCAAATAGGCCTCACAGCCGATAATCGGCTTAATGCCGCTTGCTCTGCACGCTTTATAGAAGGGGATGGCCCCGTACATCACTCCATGATCGGTTAGCGCCAGCGATGTCATGCCGTATTCGCCGGCCCGGCGCACAAGATCGGCAATGCGCGCCGCCCCGTCCAGTAAACTGTATTCGCTGTGCACATGCAAATGCACGAAAGAGCTCATATCCCCACTTCCCTCCAGGTTCCAAAATCAAAATATAAGATGAAACTATTTTATCATATTAGTGGGGGAGCCGCCCATAGAATGAAGAAAGAGCACAAGGACAGGCTGAGTCAAGAACGGCCTTGTTCGGAAAGGGGCCTTGTTATGAACGTTTTTTTGAGCAAAGCCGTCCTCGATTTCTTCATTGCCTGCGGGATTGTGCTGGGAGGGGCCATGCTGGGCGGCATCGGGGCCGTAGTCTCGCTGCAGCCTCCGACTCAGACCATGCTGGAGGTAGCCGACCGGATCAAGATTTGGGCGCTGGCCGCCGCCGTCGGCGGAACCATCGATCCGATGCGGGTCATCGAGAGCAACATGCTGGGCGGCAATCTCTCCCCTGCGATCAAGCAAATTCTCTATTTAGTCTTCGCCTTCCTGGGCGCTCATATGGGCAGCGAGCTGGTCAAATGGGTGTGCGGCAAGGGGTGAGCGCGCCATGAGGGTTCCTCCGTTTCGGCGATACCGCCGCTTTTCACAGATTTCCGCCGTCTTCGTGCTGGGAATGGTTGTGGGAAGCATTATGTACAATGCCATTTTTCATATGGGCTATAACGTGCTCTGGCTGAATAATCAGGAACTGCGCGTGCAGAATGAGCAGTACCGGAAGGATATCCAGACGCTCAAGAAATACAACAACACCTCTACCGTAATCCGGGAAATCAAGCTGCGCACGGAAGAGAGCAAGGTCAGGGAGGGCGCTGCCGCTCTCGATCCGGTTACCGTGAAGGAAATAATCAGCCAAATGAGCACGGATCTGGAGCCGATGCGCGGGCGCAGCATGTTCGATATCGATACCGACGGCAAGCTGGCCCGGCTGCTGCTGGACGGCAAAATCTATATTGTGCGCGAAAAGGAATACGCTGTCCGCATCCGCACGATGCTCGTCATGGAGGGCGTGCTGCAAATCTGGGTTGAAATCAGCCCCTATAGACGCATTTGAGGACAATCATGGTACAATAGTTGGCAAAACAGGACTTTCTATATTCCGCCGCAAAGGAGCTGCCTGTCCATGATTCTGTTCATCAAATATGCGCTCTTCATCCTGATGCTGGCCTGTATGATGGGTGCCGCCGTTTACAGCTTCTCCTCCCGCAGAGCGCAGGACCCTTTGGAAAAAGGCTTGAAGCGTTCCGTGATGAACATCCTGCTCGGCGCCATGCTCGTATCGCTCTCTTTGATCTGCATGTTCATGTTCCGCGGCTCCACGGGCAGCGTGATTGTCGAGGCGGCTTTTCTGCTGGTCGGGGCGTTCAACATCTTCTCCGGGCTGCGCAGCTACGGGTTCTACAGCCGGAACCGGAGACAAGGGACAAAATTCCAGGGATAGCCGGGGATTGGATATCATGCGTTGGCCGCCGAACGGCCGGTTGTATTCGGTACAGTCAAAATAACCCCGCAAAGTGGGGCCTTGGCTTCGATGATGACTCAGGTACTCTGCGGGGACCCCAAAACATATAAACCTGAATTTCGAAAGTGAATTGAACCAATCCAGATCGGACAAGGGATAACCCTTCTTTTTCCTTCACCCATTTGGTGGTGCAAGCTGTTTTTAGCAAAAAATCCCTTCGTGTAGAGCTTTTTAGACGAATTGTGGATACTTACTTTCGAAATTCAGGATAAATTCTTATCTTTCAAGCAGAAACGGCTGCACCGTCCTTATGAGGGACGGAGTGTTTCAGCGAGAAATAGAAGGATCATTTAGAGACTATCCCAAAATAAATAAGTAAGAACTATGGGTAAGAAAAAAGTAAGAGTAGCCAGTTTCGCTCCAATAACGGCATTTCTGCCGTTATTTCGGGGCATACGGGCCATCCCCGACCCAACAACGGCATTTCTGCCGTTATTTCGGGGCATACGGGCCAGCTTCGCCTCAACAACGGCATTTCTGCCGTTATTTCGGGACACACGGGCCATCCCCGACCCAACAACGGCATTTCTGCCGTTATTTCGGGACACACGGGCCATCCCCGACCCAACAACGGCATTTCTGCCGTTATTCGGGGCATACGGGCCATCCCCGCCTTAACAGCGGCATTTCTGCCGTTATTTTGGGGCGCGCTGCAGTAATCTTGCGAATAATCTCACACAGCGAGCGAGAAAGAGTATACGAAGGAGTGTGGAAGTCAGCGTTGGGAAGGGAGCTGCCGGACGCTCAGCTTGCCCACTCCGCACCTGCACAAGGGGATAAGCCCAAAAAGCCCGCTACACGGGTGCCTATAAACTGGACACTCAGAAAAAAGGGATGCGGGCTGTTGTTCGCTTGAAAGAAGGCACGGAACTATGAAGCCTTGCTTCATTCCGCGTGCGCTCAGACCGTTTGGAGAAGCGTATGATCCGTTCATTTCCGGTAACTTATTTTGGGATAGGTTCTTAGTGTGCCAAGCCTATAAATTCTGCCCTATAATAACGCGGCCGCAGCGATATTTCATTCCTCAGTGGTATCGCGCAGCGGCAAGGGGGTCTTCTATTTTGATATGAAAATGCCACGGTTGGCAGCTCTGCCAACATTTTTATCCGAATTTGTTACCAGCGGGTCGTGGATGTTTAAAAAGAGGGATGTCCGCCTATTTTCAGTGCTAAATGTATTTCGTGCAAGTCCTGTCCCTTGAATGAACCGGCCGCTGCCGTACTGATTCTCAAGAGTGTAAAAAGACTATCCCCGGCTGACTTAGCCGCCCCGGAATAGTCTTTTTTTGCATATACAGCATGTAACATGAATTGCCGTTTAGAGAGAGTCCATTGGAGCTGCAGCGGCAGCTGCCGGTTCGAAGCCCCCGGCTTGCAAATGCTTGTTAGCCTGCACAGCCCCTCCGCCGTCAGACGTGGTCAATCGACTGCAGCATCAGCACCGCTTTGGCGACCAGCGTATCCAGGTGGCTGATTTCTATTTCCAGCTTGCAGGTCCGGCGGCTGATCTCCAGCAGCCTCGGCATCACAATAATCGAGTGCTCGATCTGAACCGGACGAATGAAATAGGTAGACATATTATCCAGCACATAATCATTGCCGGTGATATCCTTGGCTGCCTTGAAGGCGGACAGCGTCATCAGCGTAGACA
Organism: Paenibacillus sp. S150; assembly: GCF_019352175.1. Taxonomy (GTDB): domain Bacteria; phylum Bacillota; class Bacilli; order Paenibacillales; family Paenibacillaceae; genus Paenibacillus_AQ. Next base: position 56,190 of record NZ_JACBYI010000031.1, on the reverse strand, counting down.
ATACGCCTTCGGATATGGTCCCCAGGTCCGTCGCCATCTGCGGTGTAATGAAGCCATGAAAAAACAGCTTGCCCTCCTCATCCCGCTCGTCGGCAAAGCCGTTCCAGATCAGATGGTCGAAGGTCTCGCCAAGCTGCGGCTGGTTGCTGACATCCCGCAGGCTCTGCAGCACCTCTTTGCGGGTCAGTGAGCCAACCAGCTTGCGGTTGCGGTCAACGATCGGCAGGAAGTCGATGCCCTCCCACATCATAATCTGCGCCGCCGATGCCAGCGAGGTCTGCAGTGCGGCAGTGATCGGGCTGCGGACCATGGCCTTCTCGATGCTCTGCCCCTCGGCAAGATCCTCCACATCCCGGCGGCCCACGATGCCGATAACCCGGTTCCATTCATCCGTCACCGGAAAGCGCTGCTCTCCGCTGGCCAGCGACAGCTGCCGCAGCTCGCCGACCGTGCTCGATATTTTGAGTGTGTTCAGGCGCGGCTTGCTGTCCACAATATCTTCGACCAGCATAATTTTTTTCTTGATCAGCCGGTCAAAAATTGCCCGGTTAATCATCGAAGCCACGGTAAACGTGTCATGCCGGGAGGAAATGACAGGCAGATCCAGCTCATCCGCCAGCGTTTTGACCTCACGGCTTGTCCCGAAGCCCCCGGTCACAAGCACCCCCGCTCCCTGCTCCAGCGCAAGTGAATGCACATCCTCGCGGTTGCCCACGATCAGCAGGCTGTCGGCATCAATATAACGGATCATGGCGTCCACCTTCATGGCGCCGATGACATATTTATGAAGATGCTTGTTCAGCCCGTTCGCTCCGCCCAGCACATGTCCCTCTACGATATCGACCACATCCCCGAAGGTCAGCTGTTCGGAAATGTTGCGCGGCTTCTTTTCCACCCGCACCGTGCCGATCCGCTCCTTGGTAATGACGATGCCGAGATTCTCGGCCTCCTTCACTGCACGGTATGCCGTGCCTTCGCTGACGCCCATTTCCCTGGCCAGCTTGCGGACGGAAATTTTCGTCCCTACCTTCAGGCTTTCGATGTGCTGCAGCAGTTGTTCATGTTTGGTAATGTTATCGGCTTGACCTTCCAACTGTTACACCCCCATGCTCCGATCTGTACTATTCTGTACCCATTATACACGGTTGGAACGCAGGAGCACAACAGACCGCCGGGGCATTTTGATGAAGATGGACAGTGCTGCAATTATCCTGATTTCTCTCCTGGGAAGACTAGCACTTGGATTAAGAGAGGCATGAAAAATCCCCCGCCCCCGCTGCTTTTGGCGGATTCAGAGGATCTGGCGTATTGGATGGAAGATTGTACAATTCTAAGATCTTTGCGATGCTCTGGCCGGTTCCTCACTCCACTTGCCCTGCCACTGCTCCAGCTTGTGTCTGCGGACGGCTTCCAGCTGCTTGTGCTTCTCTTCATCCACGCCGATGATGAAATGCAGATGCGAAGCAATGACCAGAAAGGCAAAAATGCACCAGGCCACACCGAAGCCGAGCACCCAGCCGGGTCCGTTCTGAAAAGACAGCTGCGGCAGCGCATAGAGCAGCATGGCCAGTGCCGCCAGCATGTACAAGACATGCTTGAATTTGTTTCTTTTTTTCATTGAAGACAGCTCCTTCTCTCACAAGGTTGTTCAAATGAATCTATATCTCTACTCTATGAACAGGCTGCCTGAATTATGAGACAAGTCGGGAAAAAACATGCAGGGCGGAGAGTTTATTATGGCAAAGGGCGGCAGCGATATGAGATGATGTAAGCATTCAGGGAGGGATTTCCATTGAACAACGCATTTAACCATTCAGAGTTCATTATCCGCAAAAAGGTTTTCTCCATCATGGGAGCCAAGCTGCATATCTACAACGGTTCGGAGGAGCTTGTGCTGTATTCGCAGATGAAAGCGTTCAAGCTGAAGGAAGACATCGCTTTGTTCACAGATGAGAGCAGGGAAAAAGAGCTGTTGCGCATCAAGGCGCGCCATGTGGTCGATTTCAGCGCCACCTATGATGTCCATGATTCGGAGACCGGCGAGCACCTCGGCGCACTGCGCCGCAAGGGACTTAAATCGATTGTGAAGGACGAATGGATTCTGCTGGACAGCCAGGATACAGAGATCGGCTTAATCAAGGAAGACAGTACCTTTATGGCGCTGCTGCGGCGGTTCATTACACTGATTCCCCAGAAATATAACATTGAGCTTGGGGAGACCACCATCCCCGCCTTCCGGCAGAACTTCAATCCATTTGTCACCAAAATCATCGCCGACTTCTCCGAGGACCGCAAAGGCCTGCTCGACCGCCGCCTTGCCCTGGCCGCAGGAATTCTGCTCTGCGCTGTGCAGGGCAAGCAGGAATAGGTGCTGGTTGTTGCGGGGCGGATTGCTCTTTATTTCAGCATAATAACGGGCCGCCGAGTCCGCAACAGGCGTGCAAATCTCCTTATGGGACCGAAGTAGCGGACTGTAGTCCGCAACGGGGATTTCAAAGCCCGGGATCATCGCTGCGGATACCTCATGCGGGCGGCATCGGGTGCATCTGCCTGCCGGTGACGGCCAGTTGCGGCTGATCTTAGTCGGCTCGGGCAACTGCAAAAAAAACAGGAGGACGCTTCTCAGCCAATGGGGCTGTGGATAACGTCGTCCTGTTTTTCGTATGTTATGAACTGCCTGTACAAGCCGGACAGCCGCGAATTTATTGCGCCCCGCCGTACATTTGCGTCAGGCTGTCCGTAATGATTTTGTTCACATCTTCAATGACTACGCTGAGGCGGCGTTCCGCATCGAACAAACGGCGGATGCCCAGATTCAGGTTCAGCACCTCAAACAGCTTCTCCATCTTTTCCATTTCCTCCTGAGGAGGCATTTCACCGCTCATCATCCGCTGCTGCAGCTCGATCTGGTTCTGCCGGAAATTATCGAGCATCCGCTTGCTCTCCTGGTCCGCTTCAATCACCTTCATCGCGCTCGTGATGTCCGCTACCTCGCTGCTGTCCTTAATGGCCCGCGCCAGTTCATGCGCCTTATCGATTACGTTCATTATGATTCCCCCTAAAAGTTTTGTGAGCTGCGCTTCTGTGAAGCCGCTTCGTGCAAAACTGGCTTCGAAAGCATTGGCTTAAGTTTTGTGAGCTGCGCTTCTGTGAATCCGCTTCGTGCAAACTGGCTCCGGAAGCATTGGCTTAAGTTTTGTGAGCTGCGCTTCTGTGAATCCGCTTCGTGCAAACTGGCTCCGGAAGCATTGGCTTAAGTTTTGTGAGCCTCCGCTTCCTGAAATTCACTTCGCGGAAAACTTACTTTGGAAGCCTCGCGGACAATTTGCGCCCATGCCCTGCTGATTTTCTTCGTGCTGCCGGCGGATGAAATGCGCCCGGCACGGCTTTTTACAGAATAGGTCAATCACCAAGGGTCAGATGTCTCCATATGATGAATGATATGTAACCCTTAAGATTCAAATAGCCGGCATCATGCTGCCTACCGGAAGGAGATCCACGATGTCTAAGTTCAAGATCCCGGTTCAAACGGTCCACTCGGGCATCCTGCAGGAAAACGCTGTAATGCTTGGCGACAAATTCATGAAGAGGCTCAAAATACCGGTGCACGGAACCGTCCAGCTCACCTTCGGATCTTACCGGCAGGAGATTACTGTCATTCCGGCTCCCAAATCCGACAGTCTGCGCATCAGCGAGGGACTCGCGCGGCGGCTTGGTTTGAGACAACGGCTGGCGCTTAATGTCTCCTACAGCCCAGGAAGCCGCACCTTGCGCCTTGGACCGCTGATCGGAGTGCTGGTGAGCCGCGACCATCCGGATCATCCCGACAGGCTGTTTGGCCCAATCACGATGTTCTGCCGGGAGCTGACCAATGCCTGCCATGCACAAGGCGCCTATGTATATTTCTTCACCCCGGAAGCGCTGGAATCGCCAGGCTCTTCCATTCAGGGCTGGGTATACGATGAGGGCTGGCGGAAGCTGAGTCTTCCAATTGCCGATGTGATCAACAATCGGCTTACCACGCGAAAGGTTGAGAACAAACCTAGCGTACAGCATTTTCTGGCGGATGTAAAATCACGCTATGGCACACATTTTTTCAATGAAAAATTTCTAGACAAAACAGAGGTATTTGAAGCGCTGGCCCATGATGCCACCCTGCAGCGGTATTTGCCGGAATCCCATGCCCTGAACGGCTTTGCGGTACTGAAGAGAATGTGCGCGACCTATAACAGTGTATTCCTCAAGCCTGTTCGCGGCAGTCTGGGCAAGGGAATTCTGCGCATTTCCAAAGAAGAAGGCGGCGGCTACCGGCTGTTGTCCACCACACCTCTCGGCACGCGCAAACAAAGCTATCCCAGTCTGGCTAAGCTGTTCCAATCCGTCGCCCCCAAGATGAAAACCACACGCTACCAGATTCAGCAGGGCCTGCCCCTGATGGAGCTGGGACGGCGGCCGGTCGATTTCCGGGCCCTTGTGCAAAAGAACGGCACCGGCAAATGGTGCGTCACCTCTATTGTCGCCCGCACTGCCGGAAGCAATCATTTCGTCTCGAATCTGGCCCGCGGCGGAACGCTTAGCACAGTGCGCGAGGCCATCGCCAAGAGCAGTCTGCCCTCCGGTGTCAAAGAAAGCTCGCAGGTCCAGCTTCCCCGGGCGGCTCTGGCCATCGCCAGAGGTGTGGAAACGTATATCCCCGCACATTTCGGGGAACTGGGCATCGATCTTGCCCTGGATCAGTCAGGCAGAATCTGGCTTCTTGAAGTAAATTCCAAGCCTTCCAAGAATGACAACACTCCGCTGAATGACCAGAAGATCAGGCCATCCGTGAAGCAAATGATTCTATATTGCCGCTATCTTGCCGGTTTATAAGGAGGACAACATGACGGAGACAACATTAGGGGTTCTGGGCATTATGACAGGCCGGAGCCATAGGAATCCCCCTATCGCAGAACCGGAGTTCTGCAGTCATCTGTGCCGGGCAGCCCCGCTGTACGATCTCCAGGTCATCGTGTTCCCCCCGTATGGCGTAGCCGGCAACGGCCAAACCGTCAGCGGGTATGCCTGGGAGAAGGGGCAATGGCAGTCTGCGCGGACTTCTGCTCCGGATGTCCTGTACAACCGCTGTCTTATCGGCAGCCCGCAGGAAAAAAGGGCAGCTTCCTCCGCCCTGGCCGCTCTTTCGCACTCCCTTCCCTGGTCGCGCGGCTTGCCTGATAAATGGGGTGTCTATGAAATTCTGCAGCGGAGCCGCAGGGCGGCGGGAATTTTGCCGGAAACCCGTCTCTATAAGGATACCGGGGAGCTTGGAACAATGCTTGCGGAAAGAGAACATGGCGTGTTCCTGAAGCCCAGAGCCGGCTCGCACGGCAAACGCACCCTTCACGCTGTGCGGCTGCCCCGAAGCCAAGGCGGCGGAATAAGCGTGCGCGGGCGGGATGGGGCAAACCTCCCCTTTCAGCATGAATTCGGCAGGCTGGATGAAGGTCTGGGCTGGATCCACGATTTCATCGGCTCACGCCGCTACATTATACAGCCCTATCTGCATCTTGCAGACAGCAGCGGCCAGCCGTTCGATGTGCGCGTGCTTATGCAAAAGAACGGCCGCGGCGTCTGGACGCTGACCGGCATGGCCGTGCGTCTGGGCAGCCGCGGCTCGCTCACTTCCAATCTGCATGGCGGAGGAACGGCAGTTCCTCCACTGCCGTTTCTGCTTGCAGAATACGGGGAATTTGGAGAAGAACTGCTGCAGGAGTTAGCCGCAGCAGCAGTTCTTCTGCCTCCCTTGCTGGAGGAAGCCTGCGGCAGACTTGGGGAGCTGGGTCTTGACTTCGGCCTTGATGCCGCCGGCAGAATATCTCTGCTTGAAGCTAACTCCAAGCCAGGGCGCACGGTGTTCCGGCTGACAGGCGACCGCCGGGCTGCTAGGCTCGCCGCCGAGAACCCGCTACGCTATGCCAGGCATTTGCTGCTTACGTCGGCGGCGGGCCAGAAGGTTCGCCGCTGGACCGCTCCGTTATTAACAGGAGAATGATATCAATGGTTTCTAAGGAGGATTCATAAATGGGTCTCACTTTTTGCAATGTGCATTTCACCAAGCAGCCCCAAAGAGTAGTCTATGTCTCAGGCGAGCTGATGAAAAGCCTGAAACTGTCCGGCAAGAAAAACATCCGCCTGCGGCTGGGCAAGGATGCGATTCCGGCGATGGTTAAGCCGATCAAACGCGCCGGAAAACATCTGTTCCTCGCCTCGGGTGTAAAAAGCGCAATCAAAGTTCCAAAATCCGGCGGAATCTATCTCCGGAATCTCCAGAACGATGAAGTCCAGCTTGGACCGCTCGTTGGAGTATTGTCCGACGGTCCCGCTTCCTCGTCGCAGCCCTTTGGCTCCCGTACCGGCTTCATCAAGCAGCTGCTGCGTGAAGGCAGCAACAAATGCTATATCTTCGCGTTCATGCCGCGTGACATTGACTGGCAGCAGGAGCAGGTAAACGGCTATTTCCTGAATGCAAGCGGGAAATTCGAGCGCAAGCTGGTTCCGCTGCCGGATGTCGTCTATAACCGGCTCCCCAGCCGCAGGGCAGAGACTTCGCCATACATCAATCAGCTGCGCGAACGGTTCGGACGCAAGAGGATTCCTTATTTTAACTGGAGCTTTTTTAATAAATCGGATATCTACCGGCTGCTGGAAAATGACGGGGCCGCAAACCGCTTCGTACCTGAAACGCACAGCAATCCGAGCACGGAACAAATGCGCGACATGCTTGACCGCCATCATTTCGTATACTACAAGCCTTCGGCCGGCAGTCTCGGACACGGGATATACCGGCTGACCTACCTGCCGAAGAAGGGCTACTTCGCCCGTTACCGCAGAAACGGCAAAAATGTGCTGCTGCGCTTTGCCAGCTTCGACAGCCTGATGCGGATGCTCCGGGGCCGGCACGGCCAAAGCCTGCATAACTATGTGGTGCAGCAGGGCATCCGTCTGATTGAAATCGACAATTGCCCCATCGACTTCCGGTTTCACATGCACAAGAACGGCAACAACCAATGGGTTGTCGTAGGCATCGGTGCCAAAAAGGCCGGACGGGGCAGCGTCACCACCCATCTCAAGAACGGCGGCGCGCTGCTCACCCCGCAGCAGGCACTGGGCCGCGTCTTCGGGGCCAGAGCCGACGAAGTGCTGCAGCGGGCCAAATTAACAGCCGTGAAGCTGGCTGAATCTCTGGAAATTCAGCACCGGCATCTGCTCGGAGAAATCGGCTTTGACCTTGGGATTGACCAGGATGAGGACATTTGGATGTTCGAGGCTAACGCCAAGCCGGGGCGCTCCATCTTCCGCCATCCTTCCCTGCGGGCTGAGGGCAAAGCTTCTATCGAGCATATCCTGGAGCATTGCCTGTACCTCAGCAAATTCCGCAGGAGGGATGAACTGTGAACAGCCGAATCCCGGACCCCGGCAAACCTGTGATAGCCATTCTGACAACCAGCGACAGACTCCGGCAATTCCGCGGCAACCGCAACAACTTCCGCGATATTATCCGCACCGGCAAGGAAATGGGCTATCTTGTGTACGTCGTTACTGTGCGTGATCTGAAGCTGGATGAGCCGCTGATCAATGGATATGTTCCGTCCGTCAGCGGCAAGATTTGGTACAGCACTCCTGTGCCGTTGCCACAAGTCATCTACAATCGGATTCCGAACCGCGAATTGGAAGAAAAGGCGCCGGTCGTCCGTAAAATCGCGGAATGCATGCAGCATCCCACTATCCACCTTTACAACCCGCGCTTTTTTAATAAATGGAATTTATTTGAGTGGCTGAAGGAATCCCGGTCCACCTCGAAGCATGTGCCCAAAACGAGGCGTCTGCGCAGTGCAAATACACTGGTTGCCATGCTGAAAAATCATGACAGCCTCTACCTTAAGCCGGAGGACGGAAAAGCCGGCAAAGGCATTATGCGGCTGAAGTACCGCCTGGATGCCAGTCTGCCTTACCGTCTGCAGATACAAAGCGGCAAAAAAAACACGACCTACAAAGCGGCCTCCATGGAACGCCTGTGGGCCCGGATCGGCAGGGAAAAGGGGGGCTCACGCTACATCGTGCAGCAGGCCATCGGGCTTGCTGCACACCGCGGCCGGCCTTTTGATCTGCGTGTGCTGCTCCAGAAGAACGGCAAAGGAGCCTGGGCGGTAACAGGCATCGGGGCACGGCTCGCCGGGGCACGGAGCATTACGACCCATGTGCCGCGCGGAGGCAGCATCGAAGAGCCTTCCAGCATGCTGGAAGGCACCTTCGGAGCCGAACGGGCGGCGGCCATTCTGAAGAATGTTCCCACCACCGCCCTGCTGATCGCCCGGCAGATTGAACGGGCTTCCGACACGATGCTTGGCGAGATGTCGATGGATCTGGGCGTGGATGAAGACGGCGGACTGTGGTTTTTCGAGGCCAATTCCCGTCCAATGAAATTCGATGAGCCGGCGATCCGCAAGCTGTCGCTGGAACGGATCTTTCATTACGGCCAGCACCTGTCCCGCCTGAGCAAATAGCCAGACCAGTAAAGGAAGTGACACACCATGCAGATATCCTCCATCTATGACACCGACCCCGGGCGCTTTAAAATCAGGCTGGCTGGCCTGCTGGAATTCCTGAGGAAATATGGAGAGCAGCGGATTACGCTTCGCGGATGCAGAGTGCTGTCCCGGCTGACACCGGAGCAGCTGTCACAGCCCGGTGCGTCTCTTCTGGTCGCCACTGTGCGCGGCCAGAACGGGCGCCAGCTCGCCGGAGTAAGCTTCGTCTCCGGCTTCGGCAAGGAAGCCTGCCTTGTCGCCGTCCATCCCCTGTACCGCAACCGGCATACCGGGACGGCGCTGCTGACCGCACAGCTGGAGCGTCTCGGCAGTCTGGAATGCGCCGTCGCCAGCGACAATGCAGCAAGCCTGAAGATGTGCTTCAATACAGGGCTGGTGGCGGTGGCATTGACCAGCGGCCCTACCGGCAAGCCGACACTGCTGCTCCGTTCACAGCTGCTTCCGAGCCGCCCGCCCATAATTCTTCCACAAGAAGGTGAACTCCTGTGCCAGAACCCGTCTTAGGCATCCTTACACTCTATCTGAATGAAGCCAAGCAGCTTGAAGAGAAGAGTGTCTACCGGAGGATGATTATAGAAGGCAGCCGGATAGGCCTGGATGTCTTTGTCTTTACCCCCGCCGATGTGCATGTGAGCAAGGATCAGATTCACGCGCTTGTCTATGATGTTAAAAGCAAAACGTGGTCGCGCAAATGGCGCTCCTTTCCGAATATGATCTACGACCGCTGCCGGATTCAGCGCAGCCAGCGGTTCCAGCAGCTGCTGCGCTTCCGTGCGCGCTACAGCCACCTGACCTTTCTGAACCGGCCGCTGCGCAACAAATGGACGGTTCACCAGACCTTCTCGCAGAGAAGCCGGTTCCGGCAGCATATGCCGGAAACTCTGCTGTACCAGTCCTCAGCCGATCTGCACCGGATGCTGAAGTTCAGTCCCGTGGTCTATGTCAAGCCGGTCAACGGTACCGGCGGACGCGGCATCCTGCGGATTGAACGGCAGCGGGAAGGCAAGCCCCTCTACGATATCCAGGGACGCCGCCAGAGCCGGCAGATCATTGCGCCCCGCAAGGTGTCGCTCACCCGCCTGGAGTCCATTGTGCGCCAGTGGTGCCTCGGCGGGCGCTTCCTCGTGCAGCAGGGCATCCCGCTGCGGCTGCCCAGCGGCCGTTACCACGACTACCGCATGCTCGTGCAAAAGAACGGCCAGGGCGCCTGGGAGCTGACCGGCATGGCCGGCCGCGTGGGCGCCGCCCGCAGCGTCACCTCCAACCTGCACGGCGGCGGGCACGCCATCCGTGCGGAGAAGCTGCTGAAGGAATGGCTCGGCAGCGAAGAGAAGGCCGACAAAGCCATGCGGACGGCCGAGAAGCTGGGCCTTGATGCCGCAGCCTACCTGGAGGAGAGCTTCGGCGCTCTGTGCGAGCTCGCGCTGGATCTCGCGATCGACCGCGAAGGCCGGATCTACGTGCTGGAGGTCAACCCCAAGCCCGCCCGCGAGGTCTTCGCCCGCTCCGGCGACAGCAACACCTACCGCAAAGCCCTGCTGCGCCCGCTGGAGTATGCGATGTGGGTGTATAAGAACAAGAACACGCCGAGCTCGGCGAAGACGGTTGAGGAATAGGGCGGGGGACAATGACAAACAGCCGCCCCCTTGCAGGTATGCAAAGGGAGCAGCTGTTTGGTAATTCCACAAGACCAAGAATGCTTTGGGTTGTTAATCAAGATCTAAAATAGTGCTCGGTTGTCATGCGGGAGGACCTGTCTGCAGTTAAAAATCATCTTTTATTTGTACATGAGAATGTTTATCATTAAAATATAGATAAATAAAACTTAAATGATCAAGCGGTTTGGGGGTTGCAATGAATATCAATGAACATATATGGCTGTGGAATCAAGCCGCCATACGCGTATTAGATGTCCGCCATATCCTTATGGATACGGGTGAAACGCTGGAATCCTACCGTTTGCCGGCCAACGGCTTTATCCACATTACCCGGGGCCGTGCACAAATGCAGGTGAACGGGACAAGCTATGAAGCTGAGCAGTTCCATGTCATTCACAGCGGCAAAGGGATGTGGCTTCAGATTGCTTCCCTTGAGGAGCAGCTGGAGTATTACCTTATTTTATACAGACATGCCTATCCCCTGCCTTCTTCCAGGGAGCTTCAAAAAGTGCTGGACCGCCACAATACAAGCCATGTGCAATATCTGCTAAACCCCGTGCATCCCGTTCTGATCAAGGATCTCGTGCTCAAGATGCACGGGGAATGGAATGCCGGCAGCAATTTGCAGAAGTTTCAGGTCAAATCCCTGTTTCTTCAATTCGTATATGAGCTGCTCCGGCAAATGAAGGCCCAGGGTGTGGAGGTGACCTCAACGGATCTCGTCTCACAGGCCATCCGCTACATTCACGAATATTATTCATCTCCGATTACGGTGGACTCCCTTGCGGAGATTCTGGAATGCTCCCCCCGCCATCTGTCACGGCTGTTTCAGAAAAGCACCCTCCAAAGGACCCCGTCCGATTACCTGATCGGCATACGCATGAACAAAGCCAGTGAGCTGCTGCGGCAGACCAAGCTGACTTTACAGGAAATAGCAACTAATGTCGGCTACCAGGACGGATACTATTTCAGCCGCATGTTCAAGAAATATACCGGATATTCTCCGCTGGAATACCGTAACCGGTCAAATACAGGACAGTCTGGTCCTGATATCACATCCCCGGTGTCCGATTATTCCATTGCTGCCCACAGACCCCGCCGTTATATTGATAATAATAATCATAATCAATTAGAAGGCGGAGGTAAGACCGTGAGCTACAGCAATTTAAGAAGATCCGCAGCTATGATGCTGTTCATTAGCCTTACTCTTTTATTGGGGGCTTGTTCAAGTCCGGCCAATCCGGCACCGGTACAAAACAACGCCAATTCATCTTCCGGCGAAGCGGCTGAACCCTCGCAAGCCGGGACCGCTGCGCAGGCGGGTACCCGCTCCATCGCCCATGATCTCGGCAATACGGATGTGCCCGAATCCCCGCAGCGTATAATTGTGCTGGAACAAGGGTTCACACAGGTCGTGGCCGCTCTGCAAATTAAGCCTGTTGGTGTCGCGGATGACGGCAGACCTGAACGTTTTCCCAAGGAAACCCTTGCTTACATTGAAGGCTATACATCCGTTGGCGGGCGCTCTGAACCGAACATGGAAGTCATGCGCACTCTGAAACCGGACCTTATTATTGCCGACACCAGCCGCCATACCAATGTCTATGAACAATTATCCGCGATCGCCCCCACCATTGTGCTGAAGAATGATACCGCCAATTATGAACAGACCTTGGCCGCTACCCGGACCATCGGCGAAGCACTGGGGAAAGCGGAAGAAGCTGAAGCCTTATTGACAGAGCACCAAGAGAAGGTGGAGCAGCTGAAAAAGGACATTGATGCCAATCAGTCCGTCCTTATTATTTCCCCGGATGAAGACGCCGGCAATACCTTTCAGGTTCGTACTGGCTCAGCGTTTCATCCCTCCTTCCTGGCGTCGCTTGGCCTGAATTATAAACTGAGCGATGACAGCGAAGTCAGCCAGCTGATGACCATAGAACAAATTCTCGCTATTGATCCGGATATTCTGCTTATCCTGATCAATGAGGATACGGACTCGGTCATTGCAGCACAGGAAGGCAACCCGCTCTGGGCTCAATTGAAGGCTGTTCAAACCGGGCATGTGCATGAAGTGGAGCTGGCCACCTGGTCCAGACAACGGAGCATCATGACGCTTAATCAAATCATGGATGAAGCCGCCGGGTATTTTTGAGCATGAAGCCCGGTCTGTTAGCTTCATCTGGGCAACGCTGGCAGCCGATCGCTTATTTTGCGGTCGGCTTTGCGTTATTGGTTCTGCTGTTCCACGTTTCGCTGATGGTTGGCCCCGCTTTTTTCTCCGTTTCCATGGTCTGGAATTATCTGTTCCATTATAGCGGGACTGCCAAGGAGGAGCTGATTCTCCACATTCTCCGTATGCCGCGCGCATTGGCAACCCTGATGATCGGAGCGAATCTTGCCGTGGCCGGATGCATTATGCAGGCATTGACCCGCAATCCGCTGGCTTCTCCGAGTGTGTTCGGAATCAATTCGGGAGCTTCCTTTATGGTCGTGCTGGGTGCTGTGCTGTTCCCCGGTATCGGCGGTCTGCTGCTGGCGGGGGCCAGCTTTGCCGGAGGCGTGCTGACAGTACTGCTGGTGCTGATTATTAGCGCCTCTGTCCGTGGCGGACGCATTGAAGTACGGATGGCCTTAATCGGCGTCGTCATTCAAGCCGTACTCTCTTCATTCACTCAGGGGTTGCTGATTTTCAACGAAGAATCTGCAGGCCGCATTCTGTTCTGGCTGGCCGGATCGGTTGCGGGAATCAAATGGGCAGAAATCGGGCTGCTGGCCCTTTTCAGCCTTACGGGCATGATTGCTTCCATATGGATCAGCCATTCGCTGTCCTTAATCAGCCTGGGAGATGAGGTCGCCTGCAGCCTGGGCCAGCGTATCTGGCTGCTGCGGCTTGGCGGCAGCGGAATTGTTATTATTTTGGCCGGAATATCCGTATCTGTGTGCGGACCCATCGGCTTCGTGGGACTAATTGTTCCTCATATTTCCCGCTATTTAATCGGAAGGGATTACCGGCTGCTGATTCCTTTCTCGGCTGTCCTGGGAGGAATATTGCTAACGGCGGCTGATATCGTTTCAAGGTTCATCAGCTTCCCGTCCGAGACACCGGTGGGCATTGTGACCGCGCTGATCGGGGCCCCATATTTCGTATTCCTGGCACGCCGCCGGAGCAGGGGTGTATCATGAGCCGAATTCATGCTGAACAATCACACCGCATCAGGCACCGTAACCCGCTTATCTTCTGTGCGCTGGTTTCTGCAACTCTGCTGCTGGCCGTCCTGAATATATGGATTGGCGCCGTCTCCATGTCCTGGCAGGATATTGTCTATGCTTTTACAGGGAACGGTGATCCGGACTTATCCTATATCATTATCAATTACCGCTTGCCCCGTGTTGCCTTAGCGATTCTGGTAGGTACAGGACTGGCTGTTTCCGGCCTAATCTCACAGGCGGTCCTGCTTAATCCGCTGGCCGCTCCCGATACTCTGGGCATATCCGCCGGCGCGGCACTGGGTGCAGTCAGCACCGTATTGCTCCTGCCGCCGGAAGCGCAGAGCAACTGGGCAACCTCTATGGCCGCATTTACCGGCGGCGGGACAGGCGCAATGCTGGTCTATATGCTCTCTTACCGAAACGGGCTAAGCCCTGTCCGGCTGGCACTCGTCGGGATAGCCGTCAGTGCATGTGCAGGAACCGGAGTTCAGCTCCTGATGATACAGTCATCCCTGAACACAAGCACAGTGCTGTTATGGTTGAATGGCTCCTTGTGGGGAAGAACCTGGGAGCAGGTATTCCAGGTAATCCCTGTTATTCTGGTCTTTGTTCCGGCCGTATGGCTGCTGGCCCGAACTATGGATATTCTAAGCCTGGGCAGTGATTCATCAACGGGATTGGGGGTGAGGATAGAACTGCTGCGCTTTATCCTGTTAGTGTTGACGGTAATTCTTGCAAGCGGCTCTGTGGCCGTTGCAGGGATGATCGGATTCGCGGGCTTGGTCAGCCCGCACATTGCCCGCAAGCTTGTTACAGGCGGACACCGTGCCTATGTCCCTGCCGCGGCCTTGGTTGGCTCCATCATGCTGTTATTGGCAGACACCCTTGGAAGGGCTATCGCGCCTCCCATTGAATTTCCTGCGGGACTGGTTACCTCAATAATTGGGGGTCCTTATTTCCTGTTTCTGCTCTGGCGTGAATTTCGCGGGCAAAAGCATTGATAACACAAGATTGCTTTCTGTGAGGCACTATCGTTCGTTCCGCTTGTTTTCTTTTGTCGCAGCGCTCTGTAATCGGGTGGAGGCAGCACTGCAAGCGGAAACGGCTTCGCCGTCCTCAAGGGAAGGTTGCCCGTGGCCCTCCAGACCTTCCCGCTGAGACCCGGCGGGAAGCCAAGTGGAAAAAGTGAACTAGCCATATTGACCTCTCATGCTGGATTCAAGAGCACTTAATTCTTCACCCTTCCCTTTTACACTGTCGAATTCAAGCTGCCGGAGCCTGTCCCCAGCCGCAGGCATATTGCTCCAGGCAACCGTACTTTCATTCCAGCTGCTGTCCGCCACGCTGTATACGCTGACACTGGCGGCCGTTCCCCGCGAGTCGTTCGTTTTTACCGTACACATGCAGCTGCACCGATTCAATCTCATCCGTGATTCCGGCAAGATCATAATTCAAGAGCGTCCGGCGCAAATAGTCATCCGGCCCGTTCTTGATATTCAGATAACCGGCCGATCCATAATTCAGTTGATCGCCGCCGAGCAATTTAGCGAGCCACTTCATGCGCAGCGCCCCGTATCCCTGGCGGACCTCATCCGGCTCCACGATCACCTGTGAACTCGCGCTGACCAAGCCATCGGTTGTCGAGACCTTGATCACAGCTGTCCCATAGTTGTTCGCCGTTACGATCCCGCCGGCAACCGAGGCCACTCCTTCATCGGAAGAACTCCCCTTCCCAGGGCGAACTTCCCGGCACCGCGGCTTCGAAATCACCGTTGGCAACGAGATTGCCTCCGGCAGGCTCCGCGCCCGCCGCTCTTCCATCCGCCAATAGCGGAGACCACGGGTTGATGCCCAAACAGAAAATCAAAACCCGTCCGATTCTTTTCCGAGGCCACTTCATTTCCTGTTTCCTCGTCCCGTTTAGTTAGCTAAGCGTCCATTTCTCATTTTGGAAGAGTGTCCGGCCCTCATTCATCCTCCTGTGCAAAATTCAGCACGGACTCCTCCACAGCGACCGTATTCCCAAGGTCGGGAACGCCGGTTAACTCAACCTTCGGTTCACCTGCGCAGCCCTGCAGTTCGAAGAGGATAATTTCATTAAGTCCCGCCCGCAGCAGCGGTCCGGGTACATAGAGCGTGCGCTGAGGCCCTGCTTCCCAATAGCGGCCCAGATTGAAGCCATTGATCCAGGCAACGCCTTTCCGCCAGCCGTCAAGGCGCAAAAAGGTATCGGCGGGCTCGTCCACCTCAAAGCTTCCCCTGTAGAACGCCGGAGACGCCGCGTCAAGCTGTTCTTCTCCGCCGGCACCGATTCTATCGAACGTTAATCCCTCAAGCGCCTCCGGTTCCAGCGGCAGGGAATAGACAGTCCAGTTCAATTGGTACTGGTTGTCGATCAGCACACCTTCCGTAATTCCCTTGGAATCACGCAGCCACGGTCCATAATTGACCCGTCCCATGTTCTCAACCAGAATTTCCAGTCTGGCGCCTTCCGGCGGAACCGTGATGTCCAGCGGCTGCGGATTCCAGCGTTCGACGGTTCCAAGGAGGCGGCCGTCCAGGAAGACCTGGGCCCGGTCACGCACCTCGCGGAGCTGCAGCTTCTGCCCCTCCCGCGGCCCCCTGACTTCAGTAGAATACAGAATAAATCCGTATGATTGATCAAAATGCTCCATAGGCCGGACGGTAACCGACTTCACGCCGTTCGCCAGCATGCCGGGCTGTCCCAGCAGCTCCGCCCGCTCCTCCAGAGACACGCTGCCATAGGCCCGTCTGGGTATCGGTTCCGGAAGCGGTCCGCCCTCCGGCACCCCGTGCTTCTCCAAAACCCGGCGGATCGCCGTGTACTTGTCCGTGATATCCCCCCACTCTGTAAGCGGGGCGTCGTAATCATAGCTCGTCACCGTAGGCTCATAGACATCACTGTGGTTCGCTCCGCTGTAGAAACCGAAATTCGTACCGCCGTGGAACATATACAGATTGACCGAAGCGCCCGCCTCCAGCATTTCATCCAGCACCTGCGCGATATCCCCCGCTTCCCGGACATGATGCGGCTTCATCCAATGGTCAAACCAGCCGAGCCAGTATTCCATCACCATCAGCGGCTCGTTCCGCCGGTACTGCCGGTATTTGCCGAACGAATCGGCAACGCGGGAGCCGAAGTTGACGGTAGCATGCAGTCCGGGCACCGTGCCGCCGGTCAGCATTTCATCGGTCGGGCCATCCGAGGTAAACAGCAGACAATCGACCCCGCGCCGGACCAGCCCGTCCCGCACATATTCCAGATAAGCCGTATCATTGCCATAACTGCCGTATTCATTTTCCACCTGCACCGCTATGACCGGCCCGCCGCTCGTGGACAGCAACGGCAGCAGCAGCGGAATCAGGACATCGTAGTACCGGTCAACCTTCTCCAGATAACCGCGGTCCATACAGCGCAGCTCCATGCCCTGCTTCAGCAGCCATGCCGGCAGGCCTCCGAATTCCCATTCCGCGCAGATGTAGGGGCTTGGCCGCAGAATGACCCGCAGTCCGAGTTCTCCGGCCATGGAGACAAACCGGACGACATCCGCCATGCCGTCAAACCGGAACTCCCCCTCCTTCGGCTCGTGAAAGTTCCACGGAATATAGGTTTCCACCGTATTGAAGCCGCAGGACTTCAGCTTCAGGAGCCGGTCCTCCCAGTACTCCGGAACCACTCTGAAATAATGAATAGCTCCGGACAAAATCCGGTATTTCCGGCCATCCAGCAGGTAACTGCCGTCTCTCCATTCCAACATGCCCATGACTATACTTCCTCCTTCTTTCACAGAAAAGCTCCAGAGCGGCCATATCCGGTTCCGAAGCTTCTGTTTACTTGTCTATTCCGTCTGCCGCCTGCTACTTGCTTTCCTTCTGCCCGATAATCTTGGTTGCTTCGTCAACCATCCATTTCTGGACATCGTCGATCGACCATCGCTGAGCATGAACTTGCTGAAGCCGTCGTCGATAACCTTGGTCAGTTCGGCGCTTGAGATCGTAATCACGTCCGAAGCGTCCAGATACTGGATGTCATCGGCGAACAACGAATTTCTCAAGGACTCCACATCGTATAAATCCTTGTTGCCGCCGTTCAGGCGGTCAAGCACCTCCTCGTTGTCGGCTTTCTTCCAGCCGGAAAATTCCGTTCTTGATTCCGAATCCGCCGTCGTCGTAAAACGCATCAGCTTAAAGGCTGCCTCCTTGTTCTTGGAGGTGGCGCCCATGACAACCTGATTGCCGCTGGTGAAATACTTGCCGTCCTCATAGTCTCTCGGCTCAGCGATCTCCGGAGGCAGCGGAACGGGAGCAAACGCAGTCTTGAACGTATGCGGATATTGCTCCTGGTTGCCGGGGCCGGGAATGGTAAAGCTGCCGGTCAATACCATCGCCGCTTCTTCATTGAAGAACTCCGTGCGGTAGTTCAGTTTGGCCGCCAGCACACTGCATAAGGCTTGGCAGACTTGTCGATCGTCTCCATATCCTTGCGGAGCTGGAAGAAATATTTGTAGGCCGGGTCAGACAGGATGGTTGTACCTTCATCATAGCGGAACGGGTCCTTCATTACGGTCTGCGCCGGAGCGTTCATATACAGCTCCCAGGTGTGGAAATACGTACCGTAGCGCTTGTCCACGCCTTCGCCCTTTGTCAGCTTCTTGGCGTAGTCGCGGTAATCGTCCCAGGTCCAGCCGTAGGCCGGAACCGGAAGGCCCGCTTCGTCCAGCGCATCCTTGTTCAGCAGCACATATATTGAAGGAGGAGGTCAGCTGCATCCCGTAGTATTGGCCGTTTATCCTGTAATTGTACATTCCCGGGCGAAGCAATGCTACAGCACCTGCAGCAATTGACGCGGAATGATTTTCTCCGGCAGCCGCTTCTTTTTCCTTACGGCCGGCTGCCGCGCGGGATATTGCCGTCCGATAGTATGCCGGATTTTGTCTGCCGCATTATCAATTGCTATTGCGTTGCTCCACATCTGGCCCGTTCCCGCCGCTTTTCTCCGTTTGTTCTTATCATAAGGGAGAGCGGCATAGAGAAACTTTTGGTCCTGAATGTGTAGAATTTTGACTTGTTTTTAGCGTCAAGCAAGGGCAGGATGAATTTTTCCTTATTACTTAAAATATCGGAATCAGCAATTTGTTTATGTACGTGCACTTCAACAGAACGGTCCCAGGACAAAAAAGCTCCCGCCTGTAAACAGGCGGGAGCGGACAGCGCATCCGTCACCGGACATAGCCGAATCCCAGAATGGTAAAGCGCTTGCTCTCGTGGCCGGCAGCCATCTTAATCTCGACCAGATGCTCGCCGGCGTCCTTCTCTTGATACAGAAGGACAGGATTGCAATGCGTCCAGTTGTTCCCATGCGGGTCTGCGAGCTTCACCATTTGCCCGTCGACCCGGATTTCAGCGGAACCAAACTCGGGATTTCCCGAATCTTTATAAACAAGGATGAGGCTTTTGCTGTAGATGGCCATCTTGAAGCTGCCGCTTCCCGACGATGCTGTATGCATCCAGTTGTCGGGAAATTCCGGTGATCCATAGGGATGGTCGTCCATTTCCACCATCTGCAGCTCGGAGTCGATGCCGATGAAGCCTCCTGCGTCTATCCTGGCTGCGCCTTCGCGGCTGCTTCTGTCCAGCAAGCGTACCGCCTTGAAGTCATTGCCGATTACCGGCTGACCGACAATGGCGATGTCCTCCGGGTCCAGGGCAGACAGGGCGGTTTCAGCGAACAGGTGAGCGAGGCAATCCGCCATGACCGAATGGCCGTCATTCGCCGGATGATAGATATCGTAGAAGAATTGGCGTTTGGAGATTATGTTTCCTTCGGCCTTGGTCAGGTGAAATTGTCCGACTGCCGCATCCTTCACGCTTACCATTGGAAGATCGTAATGCCAGCCTACGGGAGCAAGCCGGTCCTGCAGGTTCCAATCATTCAGGAACACACCGAACAGCAGAATCACAGCCGGCTTGTTGGCGGAGGTGAGAATTTTCAGGCACAAGCTCTCATAGCAGTTGCCCATCGTCTCATCGCCTGCATCGTTGACGGCAAACTCCACCACTACAATATCCGGGGTGACGTCTCCCCCCCTCAGAATATCGCGCTCATAACGGATAATCCCCAGCTCGGAAGGCGTTCCGCCCACTCCGGCTTTTATAAAGTGAATGTGACTGCCCTCTTCCTTCCCGAACATCTGCTTAAATAACAAATACGACTTATACGCATAGCAATTCGTATGGAGGGGTTTGGCTCCCGCTCCCTGCGTAATGGAACCGCCGATATAAGCGATCGTGACTTCCTCGCCGCGTTTCGCCTTTTCAATTGCCGTCTTCAGCCGCTTGTTATTCCCTTTGCTGAGCAAAGACCCGGCAATCATCTCCCGGTAGCCTGCCGATTCAAAATCAACCGGAGGCTCCAGCGAAATTTCAGGGACCCGGAATCCCTCCTGAAGATACAGGATGATGCTTGCGGTCGCCAGTTCCCCGGCCTGTTCAAATTCAATGGCCAGCTTGCCGGGAACATCATCATCGGAGGACCGGGGATATTCACCCGGCGTAATTAAGGTTTCGCTTCCGTCGGCCGGACAAGGAACACGCAGCAGGGTGCCTGTTTCATATTTGTCCGTCCTCCCCCAATGCTGCAGCACAAAATGGACCGCCTTGGTATCCTCACTGTGCGCCTTTACGGTCACCCCGATGCTGTGAACCAGCTCCCGGAAGCCTGTGCTGCTCTTCAGCAGCTCCAGACAGCGCTCATCCGTAACTCCCCCAATCCATCTGGCCTTGTCGCTGAACTGATTGCCGTCCAGATAAATCTCCTGCGAGGGCTTGCCGCCGCTGCGGGCCGTGGCTTCAATAACCGATTCGAACATGATAAAAAAGCTGCTGCGTCTTGCAACAGGGTCCTTCGGCGCCTCCGGGCCTCCGACTTCCTGAATGCCCTGATCTCCCGTCTGGTTTGCCGCCATTTCCCATCAACCTCTCATTGTTGGTCTGCCGTTTCTTTTCGGTAATCTAAATCACATTATAGTAATTGAACGCTTGCATTATCCATAGAACAATTAGAGATCATTTGTAATTACTCAACAATATAGAGGAGACGGATTGATCCGGCAAAGGGCGGTTTGCTCCTATTAAGCGGAAACGGCTGCGCCGTCCTTGACCGGGCAGAGCAGCTGTTTGCATTTCAGGTGTAAGGCTGGCTGCTGAAGCCAGGCGGGGAGCCAAGCGGAAAAGGTCACTTCATATTCCCCCAGCCGCTTTTTCGCAAGGGTTAGCGGGAAAAAGGAACCCTAATCGTTCCGTTTCTCTCCCCTGCAGAGGAATACGCCTAAATTACGATGTACTTGAACCTTTCTCATCCAAAGGGGCAGCCATTTTAGTGGTAAAAAGGATAACTAATCCACCGCATTCGGATACCGGATCATCCCTAGTGGGAAAAAGTATAACTAATCCGGCTGAAATTAGCCGTATGGGGGAGCGGGCCTCCATTTAAGTGTACAAAATCCCACTAAAGCCCGTTGAATCCAAAATTCCAGCCCATTAGTGTTACTTTTTACACTTCGCTTTAGTTCCTTATGAATCTCCTCCTTGCGTTCCATCAGCTTGTTCAGGTTCTCCGGTTCATTTCATATAAGACGGTTCCATTCATATACATTAAGTTTCTTTATTGTGTTTTTTAAAGACTACAGAACCGCCTCCCGCTTAAACAGCGGAGCGGACGGACCCGCGGAACAGCGGCTGCGGCCGCCTGGGTCTCCGGATTTTCACCGCCAAGAGACTGCGACGGAATAAAGTACCGCTGCATTGTTGACAAAACTCCCAAAACCGTGGAGATTTTGTCAACAAAAGCGGGTACTCATTTCCTCGCAGCTCCTAAGGGGAATGAAATAAATCTGGAGAGCACAGCGACCCGGACAACGCTCCGTTCGCGGAGCGTCCCTCCAAAACTACGTATCTCCTGCGCAAGCGGAAACGGCTTCGCCGTCCTTATAAGGACGGTATCCGTTTCAGCGGGAAAGATAAAGCTAATTTATAGCGTGAAGCCTATAAATCTTTTTAAAAAAGCAGAGGAAGGGTCCCGGGTCCCCGCCTCTGCTTTTTAAACAATCCGCTCTGAAGCTGCAGTCAGGCATTCATTAGCAGCTGAATGCGCTCGACATCCTCGCTGAATTTTTTAGCCAGCCTGGCTTTGCCCAGATTGGACTTTACAATTTTCAGTATCCGTTTATCGGCGGCAACGGCGAATTTGGCCAGCATCCTGAAGCCTTCTTCAGGGGCCCGCTCCACAAACAGGCTGACCGCATATTCCAATCCCTTGGACAGGACGCGGTAGTCTTCCGCTGTATACTTGGCTTGGCCGGCCGCGATCTCATCCAGTATTTGCTCTGACAAGTGCAAGGCATACAATACATGGGCGGGATTCTTCAGCAGCGGCGGGTGGGCCAGGGCAGCAGCCATCGCACGCTTCTCCAGCGCATTGGCCTGCTTGCCGAGCGAATCAAACAAGGACTTAATGACAGCGAATTCTTTTTCCCCGATCCGCTGCAGTGCCATCGCTGCCGCTTCGCGCATCCGCCATCTGGAGTCGTTCATGCCCGCCTGGCAGCACTCCAGTATGACCTGCTTTTGGGCAGGCCCGGCATAAGGATAATAAGCCCCCATCGCCTGCAGCGCACAAAAGGGCAGAAACTCACGGGGATTACCGGTAGGCGCTTCGTCCTCTTCCTTGCGGGTCCACGCCACAATCAGCTCCCAAGACTCACGGGTCACCCTGCCAGACTCAAAAGCATCGGCGAAGGCCGACGCTGCCCCCAGATTCGCGCGCGGCCCAGGCAGGTTCGATTCACCCAGCAGCTTCCGCTCCAGTTCAGCAAATCTGCCGGAATCCTGAAGCTCTTCATAGAATCCGCTCTTTGTCATTTTGCTGTTCATAATACGCCTCCATCATTTTGGAAAAGCAATTTTAATATGTTCCCCGCAAAACGGAATATGTACATACACAAGTTTAGAGCTTGCCGCAGATTGTTTCAAGTTCATAATTGACGGCAGCCGCCTGCTGTCCTCCAATGAAACCGGAGAGTTCCTTATGGGGTAGCGGCCTATTCCAATCTCCCGGAACGGAACGGCACGCCTGCTTGTTCATCATTTCAAATACCGGCTGCATGAGCGAAACAGCCGCCCTCTACCCGCATCAATGCGTGCCGAAGGCGGCTGTTGGACTGTAACGGGCAAACACCTTATTTCATGAGCGGATTAACCTCAAGCTCCATTTCACCGAGAAGCTCATCTACGGAAGAGCTTTGCGTGTAGAGCCTGTCCAGCAGCATTTGGATCTTCGTATCGATTTGCTGCCAATTCTTATGGCCCGGCGCGATCCGGGCATCGGCCATTTGATCGAGAACGGCCAGCTGGATGCTCTCGGGCGAAGGCTGGGAGGCCGCTCTCAGGAATACATCGGATTCCAGGACCGATTTCCGGGAAGGGACAAAATATTGTGCGGTGACGCTCATCGATTCCGCGCTGGTGATGAATTTCAGGAACTCGGCGGCTTCTGCCGGATGCCTGGTCTCGAATACGGAAACTCCCGCATAGCCCAGAGAGGTCCCCGTGCCCTTAATGCCTGCCGGCATCGGCGCGATATCCCATTCAAAATCGGTGACCGCACGGGCCTTCGAGGTATAGCTGTAACGGTCGGTGTACATCCCGATCTGGCCGCTGTCGAAGGTACGCTCGTCCCCCGGGAGCGGATGCACCTTGTCCTTGAACATCAGCTCGCTGTACAGCTGCAGCGACTCCCTCCCTTCCGGTGAATTCAGCGCAAAAGCCGTTCCCCCGCTGTCGAACAGCTCTGCGCCATGCGACCAGAGCAGCGGCAGCAGCGCATCCGACCAGTTGTTCCAGTCGCGGACCAGCTTCATGCCGTAGATGCCGCGCTGCGGATCGGTGATGCTGCGGGCGGCCTTGAGAAACTCGTCGTAATTCCACTTCCCTTCCTTATACAGCTCCGTCGGCGTCTTCAGGCCTTTTTCGCGGAACAGATCCTTGTTGTAGTAGATGAGGACCGGCGGCGTGGAGAACGATATCCCGTACAATCTGTCCTCCCGCCTGAATATGTCGAGTGTGGACGGATAAATATCCGGGTAATTGTATCCGGGGTCCTCCTTGACCTCTGCGGCAATGTCCGCCAGCTGGCCCGATTCCAGCAGCTGGGGAATCATCCGCTCCGCCAGCCAGCCGACATCGGGTGCGGTACGGGAGGCCAGCATGATTGACAGCTTCTGCTGATAATCGGCAAAAGGGATCGTCATGATCTCCACCTCCAGCCCGGAATGAAGCTGTTCAAATTTGCCGATCAGCTCTTCATACATCGCTTTCTGTGCATCATTGCCCCAAATGCTGAATTTGAGCTTCACGGGTTCTTGCGCAGCAGCGGCTCCATCTGCAGTTCCCCCGGCTCCGGCTTGCGCATCAAGCGCTCCGTTTCCCGTACCCGCAGAGCAGCCTGCAGCCAGCAGCGCCGCAGCAATAAGGCTGAGCAGCCTTGTCCGCATCATTGTGCCTCCTTCTGCCTCTCCCCGGCGGGTTCGGCATTGTTCCAAGCTTCCCAGTTCATCGGCAGCCGCAGTGAAACCGTCACGCCGCGCTCCGCAGAATTGTTGATGCGCAAGCCATAGGGCTCGCCGTAGAGCAGGCGCAGCCGCTGGTGGACATTGTGCAGCGCAAAGCCCTTTTGAATCCGGCCGAAGCCGCCTTGATCCGTTTCGGCAACGGATCGGGATTTACTTTTGTACAGCTGGCCTTCCAGCTCCTTCATCCTTCCATCGCTTATGCCAAGGCCGTCATCCCGGACGGACAGCACCAGATCATCCCCGTCCACAGAGGCGGTCAAGGCAAGGTGAAGCACATCCGGTCCCATGGCATGCTCGATGACATTTTCGATCAGCGGCTGCAGAATCAGCTTCGGCACCAGACAGTAATCGAAGGATGAATCGATATGAATAACGGCCTGCAGCTTGTCTCCAAGACGCATGCCCTGTATTTTTAGATACGCTTCCACAAATTTCACCTCATCCAGCACATACACCATCGGGTCCTGGCGGCCTACCGTATAGCGCAGCAGCTTTCCGAGACTGGTCACCACTCCCGAGAGCTCCCGGATACTGCCTTGGAGTGCCAGCATGTTGACCATCTCCAGCGTATTGTAGAGAAAATGCGGATGAATCTGGCTCTGCAGCGAAAGCAGCTCGGCCTCCCGTTCCTTCAGCCTGGTCTCATAGACCTCCTTGACCAAGCGGTCGATCTCGCCGATCATCGTATTGAAGCCTTCTGTCAGCTGCCCGATTTCATCGCTCGTGGTGACAGTCGCACGCTCCAGGAACAGCCCCCGCTTCACCTGCCTCATCTTCGACTGCAGATGGGCAATCGGCTTAATCAGACGGTTCGACAGCAGGATCGCAGCCGCATAGGCCGCCATCAGGGCAACGATGGATACGATCAGCGTGGAGTTCGTTAATTCGCGGGCATCCTCCCGAAGCTGCGTGCGCGGAATCAGCGAGGTTACCTTGAGTCCTGTATACGAGGATTGGGCAGACGCCGTAATATAAGATTCACGTGAATCGGGAAGCCCTTCTGTTCCCGCGTACAGCACGACGCCATCCTTGCCTGTAATCTGAAGCAGGCCGCTTCCGCTTAAGCGCACCGTGGATACAATGGACCCGAAGCCCCGCGGTGTCAGATCGACCTTGACGATTCCCAGCATTGCATTGGTGTAAGGCTCGCGGATCACCCTGGCCACAGAGACAATCCCCTGCTTCGCCTCTGCATAATATGCCGCTTTGTGCGGCGGAAGGATCGCAAGGCCGCCATCCTCCTGCTCTATGGCCCCCATCCACTCCGCCATGCTGCGGTCCCACCGCTTCCTTACGCTCTGGTCCAGGTTGCTGAAGATGCCGCCGTCATTGGTAAACACCAGAATGCTCTCGATTTCACCCCGGTCAAAGGCCAGTGAGGAAATGAACAGAT
Organism: Paenibacillus sp. S150; assembly: GCF_019352175.1. GTDB lineage: Bacteria > Bacillota > Bacilli > Paenibacillales > Paenibacillaceae > Paenibacillus_AQ. Next base: position 30,692 of record NZ_JACBYI010000031.1, on the reverse strand, counting down.
TCATCTTCAGCGTTTCATCCGTGGTCAGGTAGGCGCCCGCCGAACCGGAGCCGCTGTGGCTCTGAAGAATATGCATCACATCCTCATCATACAGCGGCATAAGCGTAAGCCGGTCCAGCTCCTTAATATAGTGCTCCAAATTGATATTGATCTGATTGACGACCTGATAGGAGAGCTCCACGGTGCTGCGCTCCACTCCAGCGGTATATTTCTTATAGCTGATGGTGCCGATAACCAGAAACGGAATGGTGATCAGCAGGCAGAACAGGATGATAAACTTGGTGCGCAGCGGCACATAGACGGATTTGTTGGACATTTTTCTGAATGTCATGCGAACTGCCTCCCCAAACTCTGGATACCTACTCCAACATAGCATAATTTGAGTTCGAAGTCAGAGACGTTCGCCCTTGCCGGGGGCTTGGTTAAGGAATCAGCACGAATTTCACGGCATCGGCCACAACATAGCCGGTTGTCCCCTCATTGCGGATTGTGACGCTGCCCGAAGCACCCGCATTGAAAGTGTACGTGCCCAGCAGATTCCATATCCCCCCGTTCGACGTCTGGTTGATGGCAGCTGCCGCTGTTCCTCCGGCATGCGTGATTTCGACTGGAATGGAAGAAGCCCGGTTTTCGTGCTGCGGCCACATCATATACACCGCATAGGTCGCTGTGGCAGGCAGATCCGGCGTGAAGGTCACGCTTTTGCTGCCCTTGCCGGCGTTGTCGTCATGCAGATAGCTGCTGCCGTAACGGTCGGTCTGAGTCGATGCGGTCTTCCAGCCGCCTGTCTTCGTTACGCCGGATGCATCGCTGTTATCAACGATGATCTCCTGTACGGGCTGAGGAGTACCCCCGCCTTCGCCAAGCCCGAATGCGGCCTTGAAGGTTTTGCCCTTGGCGGCATTCACATTGACCGTGAATTTGACCGTCGGGCTAAGCTGGGTCACGGTAATGCCGGTGTCGGCAGTGTATTCGTCCGCCGAGCGGTCCAGCTCCACCTCAATAACGCCGGTATTGGCCTGAGTAGGATCACTGACCGACACCTCCAGGCTTTCGCTGCCTGTTTCCTTCACCATCACCGCCGCTTTCTTGCTTACCGTAATCAAATCTGCAGAGCTGCCGCCGTCCGTCCAGAAATTGGCGGCAACAATTCCGAGCCGGTTCTCCCTCACAGCCTGTACCGCCTCATTGTTCGCCAGAATCTGGATATCCGGCTGAGCCGCATACCCGGCTACCTGGGCAGCCGTCTTGTTCGGCAGCAGCACATATTCATAGCCTGCAGCCTGCGGATTCTGCCCATGGTCGAACCACAGCGTCAGATAATTGCGGGTGATCGGGGTGGAAGGCGTCTCCGAGCGTCCATTGACCTGCTTCCAGTTGCCGGTGCGCGCTTCACGTTTGGCCTGAAGCGAGGCGGCCTGCGGAAAATAATAGCCGATATCCGCACCTGCGGCATTGCCGGACAGATGCGCCCAATTCACGCCGGTAAGCGCGGCGTTCCAGCCCAGTGCAGCCGGCTGCGCAGTGCCATTCACGGTAAAGGCGTTGCTTCCGGCCGCATTCAGCCTGCGGTTCTCGGCAATGGTCTCCACCGCAAGGCCATCGGTGCTGGCAATGCCCGCCCCCAGGGCAACGGCCTCATCATCGAACATGAACCAGGATTTTCTTGCCTTCAGTGTATGATCGGTGTACTGCAGGTCCATCCCCGAAACGCCGTAGAGATTCAGCATATCGGTTCCGCCGGTCCACGTATTCGGGCTTTTCTGGCTGACGGAAGAGGTCTGGGAGAGCACCGTTGTCCCCGGCAGACGGTAAGAATCAACGGTGGGCCAGTAGCCGTCGCTGAATTGACCCAGATCCGCATTGTACAGGCTGGTTATTCCGGCTGAGGTATACCAGCCTTTGTTGTTCTCGCTGTTGATTGCCTCAAAGCTGCTGATCCGATTGGAGAACATGCCAAGCCCCAGGCTGTACCCGGGACGATGCTGGACTGCCCTGTCCATGGCGGAATACTGCTTGTAGAGAAGAAGCTCCGCCGCCGGAGCAACTCCGGAATCGGCAGCTATGGCCTTGGCCTGCACTATCGATGGAATCGGTGCATCCGCATAAAAGGACAGGAAGGTGTCCGACTGCAGCCAGCCCTTGATCATGCTTTTGAAGTCCGAGGACTGGGCTGGAGGCGCGATATCGGCCAGCATGAGGATGCCCTGCATGGCTGCATGGCCCGCTGTATGATCCTGGCTGTAATAGCGCGAGATCTCTCTGCCCCGGACAATATCCATCATGGCGCCCTTGTACATCAGCGGCTGATAGGCATTGTATACCCAATCCCACACATTGGACTGGCCCGGGTCGCTGACCTGCCAGGAGGAGCCATTCAGCACCTTCATTAAATTGCCCACGGAGAGCAAGAGATCCAGTCCGTAGCCTCCCGTATAGGGAATAGAGCTATGCTGAATAAAAGAACCGTCGCGGTAGAAGCCGTCTCCGCTCTGCGTGTAAGCGAAGATCGCCGACAAGCCGTCGCGTGCAGCGGCGATCTTCGCGCCGTCTTTGACAAGAATGCCCCGGATGGCCACGACGAACGCTTTCCAGGACCGGTTGGCTCCCGACAAATTGACGGCGGGAGAGAAATGCTCTACTCCCTTCATATAATTCGTGACCTGGGCGGAGCTTAAGTCGCTGTACATCAGCACCACCGTATCATTCAGCTGCATCGGGATGCCGATCTGCCAATCCCACCAGTTGCTGGTGCCGCTCGGAGTTGTCGTCACCGCCTCGTTATACCGGGTGGAATACATATAATCAAGCGCGCTTACGATGTCGGTCTTCAGCTGTGCATTGCCGAACAGCGCAGAGCCGGAAGTGCTGTAAGCGAGCGCCATTGCCCGCAAGCGTTCATAAGTGACCCGAATGTGGATGGAATTGCCCATCCCGGAGTTGTCGCTCCACAGATACGTCCGGCTGGCGGAGGTATTCATCGTCTGCCAGTAGCCGTTCGCAGCGGCCGTAGCCGCCGCTATGGCCGCAGCGATATCCGGGTCCGCCGTATCCAGCGTCCCTCCTCCGGTCAGCATGGCCTTTCTGGCCTCCCGCATCGCATCATATTCGTCCGCCGCATAGGCTCTGCCGCCGGGCAGGCCCCCAAACCATCCAAAAGCCAGCAAAATAACCAGGCCAATCATTCCCCACCTTGCAGTCCGACTTCTCATAGTCATCCCCCTCTCATTATGTAAAGCGCTTTCAAAACTAAGTATAATGAGCATCCGCCCTGTTTGAAAAGCATGCGCATTCGAGAAATGGTACGTGATTTCGAGAGATTCTTATGAGGCTGCCGGGAAGCCTCCCAAGGAGGCCGATGCAACGTCCCCCCTTCACCCCGCCACCGAAAACACGCCGCAAACAGGCGGAAATACATCACAAACAGGTAAGAATACATCATGGATTTGTGCGGAATCTTCCACTATGCTCGCTATGTAAGCGATTTCAGGAAACCGAATAACAAATGAACAGGAGGCTAAAGAAATGTCAACACACCGAATTACCCCAGCCAGGCTAAAGCACAGGCTGCTGCGCCTTGCCCTTGCGCTGGTTCTGGCCGCAACCGGTACTGCAGGCTGGCCCTCCGTCTCCTCCGCAGCTGTACCGCCGCTGCCCGGACCTGGCAGTCCGCTGGTCTACGACGATTTTGCCGGGGGAGGAGTGTACAAGCAGAATTGGACCAATTGGTACAACCAGAACGGCGGCAGCGGCAGCTTCTCCAGGACTGCGGACGGTGACCGCTCAGCGGGGAGGTTCACGCAAACGCCCGCCACAAGCAGCTCGTGGGCCAAATTCCAGCCTATGAATGAAGCCTTCAGCATAAGCGGCTACCGCTACTTGAAGCTGTCTGCCCGCAATCCGGGATATCCCGATTCCCGCATACGCATCAACCTGAACGACGGTTCGAAGAACTATGATCTTACCGGCGGCTGGACTGCGGTGCAGAGCACATGGACGGATCTGCAGTTCGACCTGGAGGCGCTCGCGCCTGCAATCCAGAAGGAGAACGTCAAGCTGGAAATCTGGCTGCGGCAAAACGGCGGCGCCTATGGCGAAGTGCTGATCGATGACATTATGGCAACGGCTCCGCGCAGCGGCAGTCAGCCTTCACTGGACATGCCTGCGGTAACGGCGAACAGTGAGGGTGTCTACAATCAGAATACATCGTTTACCTTCAGCACCACCTATACGGATGCGGACAACGAGCCGCCGTATGCCATTCAGGTTGTTGTCGATGATACCGCCTATGCGCTCACGGAAACGGACAGCGCGGACACGGTATATACAGACGGCAAAGGCTACGCCTATACCGCCAAACTGCCCGTGGGCAGCCACGCTTATTACTTCAGAGCCACCGACGCCACCTCCGACGAAGTCCGCAGCCCGCTTCAGTCCGGACTTGACGTTGTTTATTCGGAGCAGACCCTGGATGTCGTCGTCAGCCAGGCCGGCTACAGCAGCGGGGATGTCAAAACCGCCAGGGTTGTATCAAGCACCTATCTCGAAGATTTATCCTATCAAATTCTGGACGGCTCCGGCGTGGTGGCCTCCGGCCAGATGGTGGACGAGGGTATAGTCTGGAAGAAGCATGTGTATTCCATAGACTTCTCCTCTCTCCATGCCGAGGGCAGCCATTACAGAGTACGGAGCAACAATGTCACTTCCTACCCGTTTTCCGTCAAAGCAAACGTCTGGAAGGATTACAGGGATGAAATGACGGCATTTTACCGGATTATGCGCTCCGGCGTGGCAACCGCAGATGCTTATCCGGCCGGATACAGCAGTGTGGAGCCTTCCGCCAAAGTCTTCCACGGTGCCGGCCATCTGGATGACGCGTTGTCCGCCGACGGCCTGACGCATTACGATCTGTCCGGCGGCTGGTACGATGCCGGAGATTACGGGAAATACGGCGGCAACCAGTGGGTCGGCGCCGAAATCGCCCTGGCCTATCTACGTTACGCCAATGCGGAGAGCGTGAAATATGACAATGACGCGAACGGCATTCCCGATCTCGTGGATGAAGCCATCTTCGGCAGCGAATATCTGATCAAATTTGCCGACCAGCTGGGCGGTGAGATGTACAACCTGAAGAACAATGCTTCCTTTGTGCATCCCGAGAAGTCAACCGACAACCTTCCGGGTACGGCGGATGACCGCCGCCTCTCCGACCTTGGCGTCGGCGGCTCCGCCAAGTCCGCCGGAACGCTTGCCGCCACGGCGCGGGCCGTGCGGACGGCAATAGCCCAGGATGATGTCGCCCCCCCGCTTGCCGCAGGGCTTAACGCCTTCGCGGACCAGTGCGAAGCGGCAGCGGAAGTCTTCTATGCGTATGTCATCGCGCATCCGGACGGCCCCGTCGGCTCCTATTCCACAAGGGGCGGGATTCCGAACTCGAAGCTGCTGGCCGATGTGGAGCTGTACCTGCTCACCGGCGATCCGGCCTATGCCCAGGCTGCGGCAGCGTATATCAACACGCTGAGCTTCGAAGATCTCGCTTCAACCAACTACTGGGATATGCAGCCGATGTCGATGGCCGAATTCTATCCGGCGGCGGACACGGCCACGAAGGCCCATATCCATAGCCTGCTGAAGCAGCAGCTGGATTTCTTCCTCTCCTCTATGGACGATACGCCATATAGCGTGCTGAATCAATTCAAGAACTTTGGCGTCAATGAGCCGCAGGCTTCTTACTTGGGCGACATGCTGCGGTATTATGAATTATTCGGCGACCCTGCCGCTCTGGATGCCGCCGTCAAAGGCATGTACTGGATATTTGGCGAAAATCCCTGGAACATCAGCTGGGTATCGGGCATCGGTTCAGATTACACCGATTTCCTGCATACCCGTTTCGATGAGGCTGCGGGCACGGCAGCAGGCACCGGGATCATCATACCAGGCGCAATGGTCAGCGGACCCAATATCAAGGATACCAAAGACCCCGGAAGTGCAAGCCCATGGTACGAGGACCGCTCGCTGTATGCGGATGATGTCAGCCAGTGGCGCTACAACGAATTCAGCATCAGCATCCAGGCCGGGCTGCTGTATACCATTATGGGATTAAGCGCTGCGGACAGCAATGCGGCACCCGCTATCACGGCTCCGCTGCCGCTGCCTGTGCTCTCCCCGGTTATCGGCGATAAAGTGCGGGGGAATGTCACTATCTTCGCGGAGAACACGCCGGGCGTTGCAGAGCTAGTATATGCACCTGCCGGCGGTGTCTATCAGCCTATGGGCGTTTCCGGCGAAGTATATTCCGCTGTAATCAACGAATCCTCCGCCGCGCCTTTTACGGACCGCAGAATTGATGTACGCGGAGTCGACGCCGCAGGCCGCCGTACCTACAGCTCGACCCACTATACAGTAGCTCCGCCGCTGCCGGACCCTTCCACACCGCTGCTCTACGACGATTTTGGCGGCAGCGGCACCTGGGGAGGCTCCTCCGCGAACGCCACCTGGGTGAACTGGTATAACCAGAATGGCGGAACGGGAGCCTTCTCCAAGGTTTCAGTAGACGGGCGAACAGCCGGGAAGTTCACACAGACGCCGGCCAGCGCAAGCTCCTACGCCAAGTTCCAGCCCTGGCATGATGCCGTAGACCTCTCCGGCTACCGCTATTTGAATGTTACACTGAAGAATCCCGGCTATCCGCAGACGCGGGTACGGATTGAGCTTGCAGTTGGCGGCAAGACCTACAATTTGACCAAGGGCTGGGCAGAGGTGCCTGCGGACTGGACTTCCATGCAGTTTGACCTGAATGCCTTTGTGCCCGATGTGCTGAAGCCGGCGGCGACGCTCGCCATATGGCTGAAGCAGGAATCCGCGGACTACGGCGAATTGCTGGTCGATGAGATCACCGCAACCAACAAGCAAGGCGGCAGCGCGCCCGTGATCTCAGGCGTGAGTGTTGACAAGTCTTCCGGAGATCCGCAAACGGAATTCACCTTCAGCGCAACCTATACGGATGCGGACAACGATGCTCCGTTTGCCCTGGAGCTTGTCCTGGACGGTGTAATTCACCAGATGCTGCCCGTGGATTCAAGCGATACCAATTATACCGACGGCAGAACTTACCGCTGCACCACCAGACTTGCGCGAGGTCAGCATTCCTACTACATTCATGCCACTGACAACCGAACGGATGCGGTAAGCAGCGAAGTCCAGTCCGGCCCCATCGTGAGCCGCTCGGTCTTTGCCGACGATTTCAATGACGGCCAGGCGGACGGCTGGACCGCAGACGGCGGAATCTGGACGGCAGCGGGCTACGGTTACAGCGGTCAGGCGGGAACCGGACAGAACCTGTCCATCGCCGGAGATGCTGCCTGGACGGACTACACCTTCGAGGCCAGAGTGAACGTCACGAACAATACGTACGGCAACAAGGATGCCGGATTGGTATTCAGGTATACGGACGGCACCAGCTATTATCTGCTTGCCTTGAAGAACAACGACCGGACGGGCCGCAGGATGGAGCTGGTCAAGGTGGTGAACGGCGTCAAAACCACACTGGACTATGCCAATCCCGACATTGCCGCCGATACCTTTTACCGCTATGCCATCCGCCTGAAGGGTCCTGTCATCGAAGTCTACAAGGACGGCGTTCTTATTCTGAATGCGGTTGACAGCGCCCACGGGAGCGGTAAAATCGGCCTGCGCGTCTACGCCCACACCAGAGCGGTGTTTGACGATATCAGCGTGACCAGCTAGACTCCGGCAAAGGGACCGGCCCTGGGATTATGCCAAATGTGTATTTTACACAGCTACCCGAAAGACAGATCACTCCTGCTTGGAGTGATTTGTCTTTTTGTTCTAATACAAATAAGGAAATGTTTAATTAGTATAGGAAAAGATATGCAATTTCTATGGTTGTCTTGTGCATTTGTGAAAAACTATACTTTATGTAAGCGTTACCTTTAATTCTTTTCTATCTTATCCAATTAATTCAAAGGCGGGTGAAGCCAAAGCTCTGCGATTCCAACTCTTCACCGTTCCCGGTGGAGACAACCCATTTGAGGAGGATGTTTCATGAAGAAGAGCAAATTCATTACCGTTGTAACACTGGCATTGGTGGCGGTTCTGTCATCCGTCTCCGTAGCATTTGCGGCCACCTGGTCCTCAACGGCACAGTATGGAAATTGGTCGAATGGCGGATATACCGTCTATAACAATGTTTGGGGAAGCGGTGCGGGAGCCCAGTCCATCTGGGCCAATTCCTACAGCAACTGGGGGGTCTGGGCACAGCATCCCAATACCGGAGGAATCAAGTCCTATCCGAACAGCACCCGGGAAATCGGCCTTAAGCTGAGCGCTTTGAAAAGCGTAAGCAGCAGCTTTAATGTAACCGTTCCCAGCAGTGGAGCGGCATTTGAATCCGCTTACGATATTTGGGCAGGCAACAACAACGCCTATGAAATCATGCTCTGGATGAACTATGCCGGGGATGTCAAGCCCATCGCCGACAATTGGAGCTCCGCCGGAAATCCTATAGCTTCTTTTACCAATGTTTCGATAGGCGGCCATACCTGGAATGTTTATAAGGGCAATAACGGGTCCAATGCCGTATTTTCTTTTGTCAGAACTGGCAATACCAACTCGGGTACAGTTGACATTCTCGCCATTATGAACTGGATCAAAGGGAAAAGCTGGTTTGGGGATGAAACGCTGAACCGGGTGCAGTTCGGCTTCGAAATCACCTCTTCTCCGGCGGGCCTGGATTTCATCACCAACAGTTATTCCGTAAGCTACAGCCAATAAGCAGGCTGGTGTTAAGCCGAACCGGCTATGCCGTCCTTTAAAAGGGGCCTATGCTCCCCAGGCAGCGCTACAGAGTATCGCTTTCGGTAACGTTTCAGCGAGAAAGATAAGGCTAATTTTTAGCGTGAAACATATAAATTCTTATCTTTCGAACAAAACGGCTATGCTGTCCTTCACGGGACAGCGTAGCTGTTCTGGATTTCAGGTGTAGGGTGGCCTGCCGAAACCCGGCGGTAAGCCCAAGCGGAAAAAGGTAACCTAAATCCGCCCCATCGCGGTTTGCGCCAGCGTTAGTGGGAAAAAGGATACCTATTCCAGTTTCAGCACAATTATCATGCCTTGCAGCTGATTCCCAGCTTTATACACTCCACTCCTTATACACAACAAAAGGAATACATAATTCCTAAACAATTAAAAATAACGGTTGGCTGCAGGAGCTCCTGCACCAACCGTTATTGTCCGCTTACCCTTATACGTAACCGCTAACCCTTGTATGACCTCTTGTCCGCCCAGCCCGGGCCATGGCTTCTCCCTCGCCCATTCCGGCATTTGCTTATGATCGGTCAGATTACCGTCAGCAAATTCTACCGCTTTGGATAGTTAGGTAGGCCCCCGTTAAGAGACGGCCTGCTCTTGGGGCGGCATGAGGCAGAAAAGGCCGGTCAGCCGTTCTCAAGCTCTTCGGACCAGATCTCCGCCTGCCGCCAGAATTCCGCGGCAGTCAGAGTGCCGCTGTGAATCATATAGGCATAATCCAGCAGGTTCGGCAGGCAGGGCAGACCCAGCAGATGGCGGCTGAACGCATGCGCGGCGATCTCCGAGGTCTTGGTTACGCTGGCCCGGATGCGCAGCGGCCCCAGTGAGAGGCTGCTGATGTCGTCAAGCCGCTTATTGGTGTACCCCAGCTCCATGAACTCCAGATCGTGGAACAGCTCATGGGCGAGATGAATATCCGTGACCTCCTTAAGGCTGATGGAGCTGCCGGGAAGAAGCAGGCCTGCGCATTGCCGCAGTTCCTCCATGGACGATTTATACAGCGTAATGACACGCTCCCTGGCCGACAGCTCGATCTGGGCGCGAAAGCGGATCTGCCCTATGGTGCCCTGCCGTTCATTGAGATGTACCCTGATGCCTCTGTCCTTGCAGATCGCCCCGACATCCGTGCCGTAGCGGGCTTTGTACTCCAAGGCCTTCTCCCTGCCGATTGCAAGCGGACGCTCCACATAATAACGCCGTTTGCTGTGCGGTATTCTGTGAAACAGCAGATCGTTTTTGAGTTCGGCATAGCCCAGCATATTCTCGCTTGGCAGTGTCCGCACAGCTGTCTTCATCTCCCGTGCACCTCCTATTGATAGACGACGGCGAGCATTTCGCTGTTGTCCTCCAGCAGCTGCGTTTCCACCTCGAGAATGGAGAACAGCTGCTCCTTGGTCTGCATCCCGGTCAGATCCAGCATCTTTTCCTTATAAAAAACAAACGTCTTGGGGATGGTGGCATTGGCGTCCGAATAGACGGTATTCTCCTCCAGAAAAGAGGCAAACCGGTCGGCCATATTCTTCTTCAGAAAAGCCAGATGATACGCATTCGTCTTCTTGAAACGCACCACACCCTCACGGTCCAGCACGCCGACATGGCTGAGCTTCTTCTTCACCAGCCCAAACATAGATTTCTTGACCTCGCTGGATTCGAACAGGTACCACCTGCCGGAGGACGCCTTCAGCTCCGTCCTGTCTGCCGGCTGGCCCAGCGCATCCGCCGCCGTCAGCATCAGCTCGCTCACAGGCACCTCGCGGCTGGCCAGATCCTTCGACCGCAGCTCGGTGGAGCCGGTGGCGATGGCACGCAGAATATTGCGCTGCGAGTCGATCTCGATTGTCACGTCGACGGTGGATTCGTTCGCCCCGGACTGGACGATCTTCTCCATAATCTCGGCCCGGATCAGCTTGATGTCCCGCTCCGTTGCGCCGACGACGGTCTTCTCGATCTGCTCGCGGACCATCGCCATGCCTACTCCGATTGTTGAAATGTAAGGCGCATTGTTTGCAATCTGGTGCTTGAAGCCTTCTTTGGCCGCCATGGCCGGAACCAGAACGGCTCCGCTGCCTCCGCCGCCCACAAGCGTGATAAACCCGTTGTCCAGCTCATAATCGCTGATCATCTGATTCACGACGGCCATCACCTTGCGGATAGCGATATCCATCACCGCCCTGGCCGCATCCTCGGCAGACATGCCGAGATGGGAACCGAGCGCCTCCCAGGCGATCCGCGTGCTCTCCATATTCCCGCGGGCATAATCCGCCTCGGGCACATGGTTCAGCAGGTTGGCGGCTCCCGCCAGGGTCAGCGCATATTCATGTCCTCCGGCACCGCGGACAGTGACGTAATCGGGGTCGCCCTCGCGGGGACTGACCTGGCCGGTGGAAGGCTGCTCCAGATTCTCCTTGCCGGTGAAGCATTCGTACTCCAGACCGGCGATATGGGCGCTCCGGGGGCCGACATCCGTGATCTTCCCTCCGCCGATCTGGATCATGCTGCCCCCGGCAACGGCCAGCGTCCGCACATCCAGGGAGCGCAGATACGTCTTGTGTCCGCCGACCTGGGCGTTCTCGATCATGACCTTCCCGTTCTTGATGACGGAAATATCCACGCTGGTGCCGCCGACCTCGAAGAAGATGCCATCCGATATTTTCTCATACATCAGTGCTCCGGCCACACCGGCCGCCAGCCCCGACAGCATGGTAAGGATCGGACGCTTGCGCACCTCATCGATGCTCATTACACCGCCGTCGCAGCGCATGATCATCAGCTGCGAGGTGATGCCCGCCTCCATGACAGCCTGCTCGGTCATATTGGCGGTCTCCATCATCTTGGGAATCAGGCTCGCGTTGACGACCGCGGTGCGCGTCCGGGTCTTCAGCCCGTACAGCTGGGAAATTTCATGTCCGCCGGTAGCGAACACTCCCCGGCTGCGCGCCGCCTCCATGACCCGCAGCTCGTTGGCAGGATCATCGACGCTGTAGGCCTCCGAGGCCACAATGACCTCCGCCCCCTGGGCCAGCAGCTGTTCAATCGCATCATCTATGGCCTCCCGCGTCAGCTCCTTCGAGTCGATGAAGCGGTGATAGGTGGTGAGATATTTGCCGGCGGCAAGCTCGATATTCGCCACATTGGTTTCGGAGCGGGCGCTTCGGGCGTCCAGCCCCGTACCCATCCCCACGATGCCGACACGGGCAACGTCTCCCTCCAGCAGGGCGTTGGTGGCCTGCGTCGTACCATGGGCGATGAATTTGATATCCTCCGGCAGAATGCCGTTCTCGCTCATGATCCGCCGGATAATCTGGACGATCCCGCTGGCCACTCCGCGTTCATCGTGGTGTGTGGTTGGCATTTTGACCTTGGACAGCACCTCAAAGGTACTATTATCTATGGCAACGGCATCCGTGAAGGTACCTCCGACATCGATGCCGATCCTGATTTGTTTATTGCCCATAACAGTTCTCCTCTCCATAAAGCTTGTGTCTGTACAATCCGGGTTTCCGCTTGCCTGCGGCTAAAAGGCAACCAGACCCGCGATAATCATCGAGATCATTACGGCTACGAACATCCAGGGCAGCGTCTTGCGCAGCGTTTCAATGATATCCGTTCTGGTGAAGTCGGAGATCCAGACATTGTGCGAGTTGGTAGGATCGCTGACGGCCTGCAGATTGCTCACAATACGCAGTGCCAGCATAGCCGCAACAGGTGCCATGCCTCCGGCGACAATCAGCGCCGCGATTCCGCTGCCGAGTCCCCATACGTTCAGCGGTCCACGGTAAATGGCAAGCGGAGACAGCAGGGTGAAGACAAGAATATACATCAGCGGACTGGTTGGAATGATGCCTTCGATAAGCGGCTGGATCAAGGACGCCACCTGCGGTGCGGTTACGGCGCTGAGCAGCATCCCGATGCCGATCATCAGTCCGAGCGCGCCGGCCACATCCTGAATGCCCTCAACCAGCGCACTGGACAGCACATGGATGGGACGCTTGGGCGTAGCGAGCAGCAGCGTGACGAGTGCCCCCATGAAGACAGCGGAGACAATATCAACCTTCAGGAAAAAGACCAGCAGCACGGGAACCAGCGGGCTGATGAGCGCGATGGATCTTACGTTTTTGGTGCCCTGGCTCTGAAACTCCTGCTTCAGCGGCATTGCCCAGGCGCGGCGGACCTTGCCGTCTTTGCGCGTATAATAGACAATCATAATCAGGGCAATCACAATCAGCGGCACGGCGCAAATCAGGGAATAGGAAGCAATCGTATTTGTCGGCACCTTAAGCACATCGGTATAAATTGCCCAGGTGGAGACATTGAACACTACGCCGACCGCATTGGCCAGCAGCACAACCAGACCGCTGACAAAAGGCTTGAGTCCGGCGGTCAGCATAATCGGAATGGCAATGGTTCCGACCAGAATGACCATGCCCAGGCCATTGGCAGCGGAGAAGATTACAGATGCGGCGAGAAAAAAGATAACCGCGATCGCCAGCGGCTTGTCGCCGGCAAGCTCCGCAGCCTTGCGGATAATGGTCTTCGTAATGCCGACCTTGCTGAGAATCTGGCCGAACCAGGCCCCGAAGATCAGTCCGGCAATGGCGGTAGACAGCTTCATGGCTCCGCCTGCGAGAACCCCCTTCGTAATGGTGAAGGTGTCCGGGTTGTCGGACAAGAGGGGGATGCCAGCGATGGCAGCCAGCAGAATCGCCATCATCGGCAGCGCGAGCAGTGTCGTCAGCTTACGGGTCATCATCAGGCCCACGAACACAATAAATACAAGTAAAATTCCGATAATCTGCACAGTTTCCAAACCAATTCCTCCTAAAATTTTTGTGATCATCTTCCTTGTTATACGAATTATATCTTCCGGAAGCACTTCACAGCTCATCCGCGTTACCGGCTAACGCTTGTGCATTATATTCCGTTACAGCTCCAGATAAGCTCCATGCGCCACAAGTGTCCGCTGCAGCCTGTCATAATCCACCTGCTGTACAGGAACCCCCTCCTTCACGGCCAGCGCCGCCGCCGTTCCGCCCGCCTGGCCGATGGCTCCCACCGTAGGCGTGGTACGCACAGCCGCCTGGGCCTCAAAGGTCGCTGAGAGGCATCGTCCGACCACAATCAGGTTATCGATTTCGTTCGTGATCAGGCAGCGGTAAGGAATGCCGTACATGGCTCCCCATTCCAGATGATCCGTTGCGGTGCCCTCGCCGTCCGGACTGTGAATGTCAATCGGATAGCCGGAGTGGGCAATGACATCCGGGAACCGCTTCACCGTCAGAATATCCTGCGCATTCAACGTGTACACGCCTTTGATCTGGCGGGAGCCGCGGACGCCGATGGATGGACCTGTGGATACCACTGCAGCCTCTTCAAAGCCGGGAATATACTTTTTCAGAAAGATCTCCAGCTCCCGGCACTGCCTGCGCCCTTCAATCTCGGCCTCGCTGAGGCTCCACGGGTTGGTGCTGTCCTTGCCCAGAATACGCGTCGTATTCATGATAACCTCCCCGGGATTGCTCGTTTCGAAGAACAGCACATCTTCCCTGGGAATGCTGATCTCGCCGCGCGCCTTCGCTTCACGGAACTGCTTGTCGAAGCCGACCACGGATAATCTCGCCGCCGAATCCATCACGGTAATATCCAGATTCATCCGCGGAAAGTCTTCGCGGTGCTCGCGGATGTACGCCTTGATTTTCTCCGTATCCACCCCCCGCATCTTCATCTTCAGTGTCATCGGCTGCGACTGTTCATCGGTTTCCCGCCCTTTGGTGAACGGGACGCCGGACCAGACCGCCAGATCACCGTCTCCGGTAGCATCGATGAACACATCCGCCGAGATCCGGCTAAGGCCTCCCTTGTTGCAGAGGGTAAGCGATTCAATGCGTCTGCCCGACACTTTCGCCCCGGCAAGCATGGTATGGTACAGCACCTCGCCGCCGCTCTCCTGCAGCATCAGGTCCAGCTCGTACTTCATGGCTTCGGCATCGAACGGCGTCACCGAGTAGGTGTAATTCGTCGCATCCGCGATATGCCCCGGCGATTTGCCGATGGCACGGAGCCGCTGGACCAGCTCGTCGGTGATCCCCTGAATAGCCTGCTTGTGTCCTGCATGAAATGTCATCATCGGCCCGACGCCCGCAGCGGTCAAGGTTCCGCCCAGGAAGCCTCCGGCTTCCACGATCAGCGTTTTCGCCCCCGCCCTTGCCGCCGCTATGGCCGCGATGGAGCCGGAAACCCCGCCGCCCGCAACAATAACCTCATAATTCCGCATCGTTGTTCCTCCTTAGAAGTTTTTATGTTAATGCTACTTTAGTAATCGCTGAAGAATATTTACTTCGGAAGCGTCCGCTCGATGTTAGCGATTACATCCGGACGATCCGGGAGAAATGCTGACTTTCTATAATTGGAAGGGCTTACCCCCTCATACCGCTTGAACATCCGGCTGAAATGCTCGGGGGATTCGTAGCCGACAGCATAAGCGATTTCATACCGCTTCATATCCGTCGAAGCAAGGAGATGCTTAGCCTCTTCCATACGCAGCTCCGTCACGTAGTCCCAAAGCTTCTTATTCATTTCCTGCCTGAACAGGCGGCTTACATAAGCGGCACTGAAATGCAGCTCACCGGCAATGTCCTGAACCTTGAGCAAGGGGTTCCTGTATTGCCTGCGGATATAATCCGCTGTGCGTGCGGCAATGCGCTCAGCGCCCGTGCCGGCAGGCTTACACACACTTCAGCACTCCTCTCTGCACACGAAAAACGCATTCTGCTGCATTTTCTGCTGCAAATGTCTTACTTCAGCCGGCAAACAGAATCTGTTGCACTCTGTACAGCAGAATTCCCATAAACGGCCCTTTGAACCGGGAATCCTTAAATCCATTGCAGAAAATACAGCAGAGTGCCATTCACAGCAGGATAATCAGAATTTTGCTGCGGAAAGTGCAATCATGCCTGACATCCCTTTCAGCTTCTGGCTGCTTCTCCCTCAGGGTTACTTACCATCCTTGCCGATTAAGCAGCCTCTATGATTTCGGCCGACGCGGCTAACCCGATGCCCCTCTGCCATGACTCTCCCCCTCCGGCTGTTCCCTGAATTGCGACGGCGTGCTGCCGGTGTAATCCTTGAATACAGCCATGAAATGCTTGGAGCTTAAATAGCCTGACAATTTGGCCACCTCATAGATTTTGAGATTCGTTTCCTTCAGCAGCTGCTTGGCCCGGTTCATCCGGCATTGCGAGACGTAATCCGTAAAGTTCTGCCCGGTTTCCGATTTGAAAAGAACAGACAGGTATTGATGGTTCAAATGCACCTGCTCGGCCATATATTGCAGTGAAATCTCCTGATCAAGCCGCTGGGCGACCAGCTCCTTTACTTTGCGGATCAGCTGCCTGCCCCTCAGCTCGGTCTCTCCTTCCTCCGAGCAGCCCGGCAGATCATTTGAGGCTCCGTGCTTGCGCTTGAACTCCCCGAGCGCCTGTGCCAGCTCCGTGCGGTCCACCGGCTTCAGGAGATAATCGCTGATGCCGTATTTGATCGCCTGCTTCGCATATTCGAAGTCGGCAAAACCGCTTAGGATCAAAATATACATATCGGGGTACCGGTCACGAATCCGCCTGATCATCTCTAGACCGTTCATTTCATTCATCCGTATATCCGTAATCAGAACATCGGGCTTCACGCTTTTGAGCGCTTCCAGCGCAAGTCTTCCATTCTCAGCTTCCCCCACCACCCGGTAGCCGCCGATAACCTCCTCAATCAGATGCTTGAGGCCCGACCGGATCAGAGCTTCATCTTCAACCAGAAACAGCTTGTGCAACCCCATCCCTCCAATGGCATTCATGCCGCCCCTTCGCGGCATATCAGACGACGAAATTTCCGGAAAGGCCCCTCAGTTTGCCTTCGCCGTATTCGAGGCTTCCATAACGATACCCCTCGTTCGCACACCGTTATTTCGGGATAGAACATCCCGGCCGCCGTATCCGGCTTCGCCAAGCTCCGGGTCTCCCTTTTTGTGAAACGCTTACACTATCAGTATAAATTTTGCATGCCGCATAAGAAACTGCCCGGATTCGAGAAAAGGTATGAAATTTCGAGATTTATACGGAATCCTTAGCCTAGGCCCTCTGCCCCGGACGCCAACACGGGTGTCCTTAACGCCGGTTATCCGGCGGAAAGAACACCCGTGTGTGCTTGCTTTTGAGGATATGGACTAATCCTTAGCCTTGATTACTGGGATTGCCCTGTGCTGTTATCGTAGAGGCCAAGCAGCTCATCGAAGGCGGAAATAATGACATCCGCCCCCTTCAGCTCATCCTGGCGTCCGAAGCCTGCATAGGCGCAGCCGATAACCGTCTGCCCGTTGCCCTTGCCGGCCTCCACATCGGATGAACGGTCGCCGACCATCCAGGCATCCTTAATGCCGTGATCGTCCAGGAGGATGCGCAGCAGCTCGGTTTTGGTGGCGGTGCCCTGCCCGCCCGCGCTGTAGAGGCCGTCGAACAGCTCTTTCAGCTCATGCACCACAACGATGCTGTGGATGTAGTCCTTCAGGCCATTGCTCGCCACGAACAGCTTGACTCCCCGCTCATGCAGCGCCGCAAGCGTCTCGGCTACCCCGGGATACAAAAGGGTTCCCCCTGCCTCCAGCCCCTCGATTTCCATCTGCAGCAGCAGCTCATCGGCGCGGCGGTGCACCGCTTCACCGGCCTCCGGCATCACATTCTTCCAGATTTGCGACAGCAGCATGCCCAGGCTGCTTAGAATCCGCTCCTCCGGAGGAGTGGGCCCGGAATAGAGCCCCTCTTCCCGCAAGACATCAAACATTTTATGGTAAGCGGGCAACAGCAGGCTTTCTGTCTGAAACAACGTTCCATCCATATCAAATATAATCGCTTCCGGCTTCTTCAATTTCGTCAATTCCGTCGTCATCAAGTGACCCAGCCCTTCTCTATTGGTCTGCATATGCTGCTTCTGCAAGCAGAAATGCTTCCGTCTACGCCCTATGATATAGGATCGCGGCAGGTGTTGTCTATGAACGCGGCAGAGAATATCGATTGGGCAGGAATAGGGGAAGAGCAGCATCTCCAGCCTGCAAGAATAGGCATAATTCCCATAGTTTTCAAGAAAGACGCCTATCGGCGTCCTATATAAGAATGCTGCCATTTCAGTGGGGAAGGAGAAGAATCATTTCGCGTTGATTTCACCGTCCAGCCGACTTCTAGGAGAATCAAAGGTACTTCTGCCTTTGATTCCCTCGTCCAGCCGGCTTCGGGCGAATTCAAAGGTATTTCTGCCTTTGATTTAACCGTCCAGCCGGCTTCGGGCGAAATCAAAGGTACTTCTGCCTCTGATTCCCTCCTCCAGTTGACTTCGGGCGAATTCAAAGGTACTTCTGCCTTTGATTCCCTCGTCCAGCCGGCTTCGGGCGAATTCAAAGGTATTTCTGCCTTTGATTCCCTCGTCCAGCCGGCTTCGGGCGAATTCAAAGGTATTTCTGCCTCTGATTTCCTCGTCCAGCCGGCTTCGGGCGAATTCAAAGGTACTTCTGCCTTTGATTCCCTCTACCTCCCAGCTGCGGCCAACGCATTCGCGCAGTTTGCTTGGCCGAAGTCCCGATCCATTCGTTCATTTACAGCGCAGCCCTGAAATAACGGATAAGCTTCGCTTCCCCCAAAACATATACATTCTTATCTTTTGAGAAGAAACGGCTTCGCCGTCCTGATAAGGACGGTATCCGTTTCAGCGAGAAATAGAAGGATAATTTAATGCGCCAAGCATATAACTTATATTTTAAAAAAAGAAGACGGCAGACCCGAGGCGAAGCGCCTGCGGAATGCCGTCTCTGGTTGCCGTTCAATTCAGCAGGGACCGGAGGCAGGCCGCCTGCTGGTGCCTGCCCCGGTCCCTGTTGCCGTTAAGCTGTGGGATGCCGTCAAATGGCTCAGATGTGTTCGAAGCTGGCGATCAGTTCGTCCAGCACATCTTTGCTGACCATTTTGCCTTTGAAGTTAATGAGGTTTTCCGCACTTCCGGAGAAAATGCAGGTAGGCTCATATTTTCTGAGAATGATCTTTTCACCATCCACAAAAATCTCCAGCGGGTCTTTTATGTCAATTCCCATCGTTCTGCGCAGTTCAATCGGAATCACGATACGTCCCAGTTCATCCACTTTTCTTACTATTCCTGTTGCTTTCATCACTTATGCATCCTCCCTTGAAATCACACTTAAACAATCATTGGTGTTAAAAGCTATCAAAGCTTCTAAATAGTAGAAATGATTAACCTATATCTGCATTGTAAAGTGCTATTTCTTTCCTGTCAATTTTATTTCTACATCTTTTGATATTTATCGACAAAATATTCGACAAAGTTTAGAGTTAATTCGACAAATTTTTAAATCCATCCACTATTTTATCCAAAAACCATTCCAATTAACAGATATTATTTTTACAAAGTTAACATATCAACGAATAAAGCACACCTGAACTTTACAGTGTGGGCTTGACTGCCACGGGATCGATATGCCAGCTTCAAACGGAGTCTGTACATCTAAATAGACATAATTTCACAAAAAGAAACCCTGCTCTTCAGTTAATTGCGTCTTTTTAAAGGCGGTATCCGTTTCTGCGGGGGATAAAGGATAATTTATAGCTTGGAACATATAAAATAAATTCTTATCTTTCAAGCAGAAACGGCTTCGCCTTCCTTATAAGGGGACGGGGCGTTTCAGCGGGAAATAGAAGGATCATTTAATGTGCAAAGCATATAAATTCTGCCCTGTAATCACGCGGCCGCAGCGATATTTCATTCCTCAGTGATGCCGCGTAGCGGTATGGGAGTCTTATCTTTGAACAAAACGGCTATGCCGTCCTTCATCGGGCTGCGCAGCTGTTGGGATTTCAGGTGTAAGGCCGGCTGCGGTTCCCCGGCTCTCCGGTTCCCCTGGCCGGCTGAAGCTCTTCCTCCCCGATCATCCCTCCAGACCTTCCTGCTCAGACCCGGCGGCCTAAGCCCACGTGGAAAAAGTAAACTTAATCTCCTCTTTCCCTTTTTCGCTTGCGTTAGGAGCTGCGGGGAAATGAGCACCCGCTTTTGTTGACAAAATCTCCACGGTTTTGGGAGTTTTGTCAACAATGTAGCGGTACTTTATTTCGTCGCAGTCTCTTAGCGGGAAAAAGGAGACCTAATCGATCCGTTTCCCTCCCTTGCAGAGAAATACGCCTGCATTAAGATGAACTTGAAACACATTAATAAAAAGGGCAGCCATTTTAGTGGTAAAAAGTATAACTAAGGCAGCGCATTCGGATTCTGGATCATCCCTAGTGGGAAAAAGTACAACTAATCCGGCTGAAATCAGCCGTATGGAAGGAGTTGGCCTCTATTAAGTGTACAAAATCCCACTAAAGCCCGTTGAAGCCGGAATTCCAGCCCATTAGTGTTACTTTTTACACTTCGCTTCCGTTCCCTATGAACTCCTTGCGTTCCATCTGCTTGTTCAGGTTCGCCGGTTCCATTCCTATACATTCAATTACCTTTTTATTCAATTACCTTTTTGGCTCAATACCAAAATCAGCGGTTGAAGAGGTGAATGAAGTCCGCTGCGGGTTCAGAATCCACAATTGACGAAAATTATAATTCCCTAAACGGCGAAAAAACACCCCTCCATCAGCAGAGAGATGTTCTCCGCCTCTAAAGGGGTGATTAATGGCAATTCTATGCTTGTCCGCTTCTCAGCGCATTAAGCGTGAAGCTCGAATAGCCGGGCTGTCTTGCCCTGCGGGATCGAGACGGTCAGCACGCCCTCCGGCTTGTCCCAGCTCCATTCCGAATGGTGCCGGCGGGGATATGCACAGCGTACATCCGCAGCCCGGCCTTTCAGCCCGGCAACTGGAAGCTTCAGCTCCGCTTCCTCTCCGGCAATCCGCCAGACGGCGAGATAGCGGGTATTGCCATGCCGCAGGCCGAAGCTGATCCAGTCGCCTTCGCTGTCCGGCAGGCCCAGCGGCCAGAACGGGGTCGCGCGCGGAATGTGGGCGCGGATGGTTTTATAATAATCCAGCGCTTCCTTCACAAGCTCTCTGCGCCGCGGCGCAAGCTCCGCCAGATGGCCGCTCTGATGCACACGGAGCAGCAGCGCATTGACCATGTTGAAGATGACCTCTTCATCATCGCCCTCGCGCAGCGGATAGGACCACACCGCAGCCTGCTCCGGTGCCAGGGCTGCCGGGGAACCTGCGGCAATCGCCGCATACTGCACATAGTCCTCCTGGTCGCTGGTGGACTGGATGCTGTGGCGGCTGAGCATGGCATAGTCCATCCGCATGCCGCCGCTGGAGCAGTTCTCAATCACCAGCTTCGGATAACGGGCAAAGATGCTGTCCAGCCAGGCCAGGTAAGCCCGGTTATGCCGGAGCAGCCCGTCTCCGAAGCTGTCGGCAGCCGTTTCGGTGCCAATGCCCGCATTGATGTTATAGTCCATCTTGATGTAACCCACACCGTACTGCTCCACCAGTCTTGAGATGACGCCGTCGGCATGCGCTATAACCTTGGGATTGCGGTAGTCCAGCTGATAGCGGCTGCGGTCCATGACCCGCTTGCCGTGGCGCATGAAGAACCAGCTGTCATCGGTCTCGGCCAGCTTTGGACTGTTGATCCCCATCACCTCCAGCTCCAGCCAGAGGCCGGGAATCATCCCTTTGCTGCGGATGTAATCAAGCACGTGCTTGATGCCCCCGGGGAAACGTTCAATGGAAGGCTCCCACTGTCCGACTCCGTCCCACCATTCTCCGGGCGCATACCAGCCGGCGTCGATGCAGAAATATTCGCAGCCGACATCCGCGGCGGCATCGATCAGCGGCAGCAGCTTCCCGGTCGTCGGGCTGCCCCACAGACAGTTCATATAGTCATTGAAAATAATCCGCAGCAGCTCGTTGTCCTCATTGGGCCGGCGGATGATCCGCCGGTAGGCGGTAAGCTGCTCGGCCGCACCCTGGAAGCCGCCCTGCACTGCGCCGACAGCCACCGGAACCGAAGTGAATTCCTCTCCCGGCCCCAGCTTCAGCCACCAGTGGTTGTCATGCTCGGTGGGTCCGCTGACCAGCAGCGTAAGCTGGTCATATTGATCGGCCAGCTCCCAATGCCAGGAGCCGTTGTGCTCGATCTGCCAGAACAGGCTCGCCCCGCTCTCCTTATTGTGCAGAACAGCCATCGGCAGCAGCTCCGCCGCAGACCAGGAGCCGGTGTTGCTGGCGGCAATGCGCTTCGAGCCGCGGTCCGCCAGATGCGACATCCCCAGCTCGGGCAGCCGGTAGGTCCGCCACTGCAGCTCGCTTTGCCAGCCGCTGTGGGCGATGGTGACCTCGATTTTGTCATTGCGGTCGCCGCTGCCCTCTTTGTCCACTCCGGTAAGCGCAAAGGTCGAAAGGTATTCCACAGCGGCTTCCCCGGTTCCCTCATTCCTGAGCACCGTCCAGCAGCGTACCGTCTGCACACCGGTATAGAACTGAAAATGCTGCTCTGCTCTAATTCCTGTCACCGGATCAGCAAGGGTGATCTCCAGCTTGCGCCCAAGCGGATTCACACTGTCCGTGTGCCCGCCGTACACCATCCGCAGCCCCGGATAGGAGGCGCGGTGCGTGCGCCCGTGATATTCATCCCGGTCCTCTCCCGAGAGCTGCAGCTCCAGCAGCCGGAACCCCGGCTTGCTCTTGTCCGCAATCGCCCCTGCCTGAAGCGGCGCCGCTCCAAAATGCAGCAGCCGGACATCCTGCTGCTCCGTAATTTCAATCGTAAGATAGAGTCCGTTCTCGGCAATCTCAACCAATCTGCTGGTCATATCTATACAGCCTCCTGACAAATGTAGCGTTCTCTCCTGATACGAATAATACCTAAAACGGAGTAAAAGTTCATCTTAATATACCGCAACAAGTAGAAACGGCTTCGCCGTCCTTATACGGACGGTATCCGTTTCAGCGAGAAAGATAAGGCTAATTTTTATACGTGAAACCTATAAATTCTTAGCTTTTAAAACGGACGGCCCCGCCGGTAAAAGAAGCTTACCTTTGAGACCGTCCCGGATTGCAGGCTATTCAAGCTTTATTGTTCAGCAGATCCGAATTGGATCCAGGCCTTTTGAATCTCGTCGATAGCTTGATCCTTGGTTTTGCTGCCGCCGATATAAGCCTGCATCAGCTCTCCGAATTTCTGGTGGAAGGTATCCAGAGAATAGTTGACCGACAGGTCGCCGGATTGCTCGGTTTTGAGGATTTCTTCCATTTCCTTAGGCATTTGCAGGTCAGGCATCGGAGCATCCTTGATCGGCGGGATGACCTTAGCCACGGTGGAGAACCAGTTCTTTCCGTATTCGGAAGTGTACAGCCAGTTGAAGAATTCAATGGTTTCTGCAGCTACAGCGGAATCCTTGTTGACACGCAGCGCCTGGTCGGCACCGGTAATGATTTGCGATTGCTCCGCTTTGTCGCTGACCGGATATCCGGCGATGCCGAGATCAAAGTCAGGGGTGATTTTCTTGATGGCTTCTTCATCCCAAGCGCCTTTACCGGTCATGAATGCCGCTTTGCCCAGGGCAAAGTCACTGACTTCCGCATTGCTGTCGCGCTCCAGCGGCTTGTCTGTTCCGTGTTCTACCGTAGTGTCAATGAAGCTGAAGAAGTTGTCGTACAGAACCGGATGATCCTTAAAGGTTGTCTCTCCGGCGATAAAGTTGCCTACCAGCGTCTTGGCATCAATTCCGGCGTCCGTAGCTGCCGCATCCACAAAGTGCTGGAAGATGTGCTTCCATACCCACCACTCTTTATAGGCGTTGGCAAAAGGCGTAATGCCCTTGGCTTCCAGCTTGGTGATGGCATCGTCCATTTCGGCTGTAGTCTTCGGAACCTCGGTAATGCCCGCATCGGCCAAAAGCTTTTTATTGTACATCAGTACGAACAGATTTCCTTTTACCGGAAGTCCCAGCACCTTGCCGTCAGAGGAGGTCATATTGGAGCGGACCGCATCGGTCATCGCTTCTGCCAGCGGCTCATTCGTCAGGTCGGCACTGTATTCGGCGAATGTATCAATATCTCCGCCGGCTGTTGTCTGGAATACGTCCGGCGTGCTGCCTGCGGCGATCTTCGATTTGAGCACCGTATTGTAGTCGGCCTGCATAATTTCCAGGTTGATGGTTACGCTCGGCTTGACCTTTTTGTATTCGGCGATATAAGCGTTGAAGGCATCGGTGTACTCGGGAGACGCAGTGAACATATTGATCGTGACAGGCTTGGAAGAATCAGTAGCAGTGCCCGCTGCCCCGTTTGTTCCACCTGTGTTGTTAGCGGCATTATTGGTGTTGTTCCCGCCGCAGCCGGCCAGCAGCCCTCCTGCAAGCAGGAGACTCGCAGACAGAGCCATAAATCTTTTTACCTTCATGTTGTTGCCCCCTTTTCCTCATGTTTCTTGTGGTCTTGGTGTTATTTTAAATAAAAAGAAAAAGGATAAGAATGTACATAAGTGATCTTATGAGGGTAAAAAAGTGTGCTGATGTAACCGTTTCACTTTTCTCCCTCTGCGAGCAGCAGCCGAAATTCAGAAGGTGAACAGTCATAGTAATTGCGGAACGCCTTGCTGAAATAGTTCTTGTCCCTGTATCCCAGCCTCTCGGAAATATCCTGGATTTTGAGGGCGGGGTCCGACAGCAGATCCTTGGCCTTGTCCATTCTCACCTTTTGCACATACTCATGGATGCCGTAACCATACTGTCCCTTGAACAGCTTCATTAAGTATTCTCTGCTCAGGAAATATTTATCCGTGAACATTGATATTTTAATATTCTCGAAATAATGGTTATCAATGTATGCTTTAATATTCTCCAGAACACTGCTGCGGTCTCCGGCCAGCGATCTGCTGATTTCTCCGGCATAGACCTCCAGAATCCGGCTAAGCACAGCCTCAAACTGTTCAAAAGAGGCAAAATCACTGCCAATCCCCAGCCCCCGCAGCCCCTTGCTCCTCCCGCTGCGCAGCCGTTCAGGGACCGCATCCAGCTCCAAGGCGATATCGCCCAGCAAAATAATGAATTCCTGTATCGTCCGGTCCGCTTCGCCCAGGCTGAAATGCTCCGAGGTTTTCCACTTGCGGGTGAACTCGCTGAGAATGCTTTTGGCATGGCCGACGTTCCCGTTCTCCAGGCTGCTGCGGATCATCGGCATCCGGCCCGTCAGAGAAGGGCTGTCCTTGCCCGCAGGAGGCTTCACAGGTACGCTGCCCGTCACCAGGCTGTCCTTCAAATTCAGCAAATCTATCCCGTCAAGCAGCGCTTTGGCCAGCTCATAGGACTCTGCAAGCTCCATCACTTCGCTGTAAGGCTGGCCGATGCCGCCCGCGCAAATGATCCCGAACAGCTCCTTCAGCGTGGAGACCGCCTTCTTCATATGGTGAAGCGACAGAAACGCCGCATCCTCCCCGTAGCTCCCCTTCAAGGTGAAAATGGCGATGAACTCCCGTTCGCTTCTCGGGCTGGCAAAGCTGAAGGCCTCGAAGTGGCCGTCGCTGTTCTCGTTCATGACATTGGTTACGGCAAAATGCAGCAAATCCCGGTCCTCATGGAACCGTTCCTGGCGCACCTGCTCCAGATTGAGCATCCTCAGCACGCCTGCGGCAAAATGGTTGCCGGGCTTGTCCGCGCCGATCAGCGGCAGAAAAGCTTCGTTGGACTGGTTCTTGAAGCTGCGCTCGATAATCGACAGATACATCTTCTCCTTCAGCTTCGGCAGGGACATGTTCAGGGTAATATTGCGGTTGATGAATTCGCTCTCCCGCTTGCGTTTGGCCTCCAGCACATCTACCGCCTTGCGCAGGGCGCTGTTCAGATCCGCGCGGTTCACCGGCTTCAGCAGATAGTCAACCACCTTGGAGCGGATGGCCTGCTGGGCGTATTCAAAGTCATTGTAGCCGCTGATCACAATCAGCAGCAGATCGGGAAATTCGCGTTCAGCGATTCTTAGCAGCTGGCTCCCGTTCAGCTCGGGCATTTTCATATCCACCAGCGCCAGGTCAATCTTATGCTCGCGCAGCATCGCAAGCCCCGTCTTGCCGTCCGTCGCCTCCAGCACCTGACCGACTCCCAGGCCCTGCCAGTCCCCAAGGATGTTAATGGCCTCGCGCAGCGGCTCTTCATCATCAATAATCAGTACTTTATACATGTTGTCCCTGCCCTCCCCGCGGTAAACGCATATCCATTCGTGTTCCATTGCTGTTGCTTGAAATCGTAAGCCCCGCTCCTTCTCCGTATAAAAGCTTCAGGCGTGTATTCAGATTCTTCAGGCCGATGCTTTCGCTGCCGCCTTCTTCCCCCGCCTTACCGCGGTCCTCCCACTGAATCTGCAATGAGCTTAGCACCTCCTGCAGCCGCTCTTCCGGAATGCCCGGCCCGTTATCCAGCACGGAGATCACACTGTAGGCAGGTGTTACATGGGCCTCAATCCGGATGGTAACCGTGCTGGACACCTTCTCCAGCGCATGCTTGATGCAGTTCTCCACGAGCGTCTGAATCGACAGCTTGGGAATTCTCAGCTCCAGCAGACTGTCCTCCCATTCATACTCCACCTGCATGCGGCTGCCGAAGCGGGCTTTTTGCAGGGCCAGATAACGTTCAATATGCTTTAGCTCTTCCCGCGCCTGCACCACATCCCTGCCGCTTATGCAGTATCTCAGGGTGAGTGCCAGGTTGTCCACCATCTCGACAATATCATCATTGTCGTTCTTGAGCGCCTTAGTGGAAATCGCCTGCAGCGCGTTGTACAGGAAATGCGGATTGATCTCCGCCTCCAGCGCCTTGAGCACAGCGTTTTTCTCGACAATCTTCATCTTGTAGCGCTCATTGATCAGCTCATTCGTCTTCTCCACCATCTTGTTGAAATGCCGGGACAGGTAGGCAATCTCGTCATTGCCCACCACAGCGGCTTCAGCATCGAAGCTGCCGGTGCTGAAGCGCTTCATCTGCAGCGACAGATTCTTCAGGGGACTGGTGATTTTGTTGGAGGTGAAGCTGACAAGAATGACAGACACGATCAGGAACAGCAGGCCGATCGAATAGCTCAGCTTGCGCGTCGTGGTCGCGGCTTCATAGATCTGCTTATAGGGAATCGGCTTGACGAGCTTCCAGCCTTCCTTTTGGCTGATGTCATAGATCACAAGGTATTTCTCATCGTCATCCGACCATGTCAGGCGCCCGCCCTGGGCCGGAGTCAGCTGCTCCAGCAGCCCCGCCTCTTCGCTTCCCAGATAAAAATTCCGTTCATCGACCACAAAGGGCTCATTGTCCGGGCTGACATACATCAGATGCTCCCCGGTACTGAAAGGGATATCCTTCATAATCTCGTCGGTCACACTGGAATTGAAGAACAGGGACAATACAGCCTGCGGCTCCCTGGACACAATTGAACGCAGCAGCCGGTGGTAGCCCATGAAGCTTGTATCGGTATTGACCGGATAATCATCCTTAAGCTCCTGGGGCGTCCGTTCCTTCACGAAGGACTGGTAGGAGCGGTTGAAGGGACTAGCCAGCGCCCGCTTGTACCACGAAAGATTCTCTATCGGCGGATGCTCCACCACACGGACGGTAATATTATAGTTCTCCTTGGTGACATAATAGTATTTGTGCTCCTTGATGACGTACAGATAGATCGCTTCCAGATCATTGCGGGAAAAATAAAGATTCTTCAAATAATCCTCCACATACATCTTGGACGCATAGTCCTCTGATTCATGCAGGATCGCGTAGTTGAACTCGTCGTAGGAAATCTGCGGCAGCGACAGCTGGCCGATTCCGTCCAGATAGCTCTCCAGATTGCGGCCGACCAGCAGCAGGTTGCTGCGGGTGCTGGAAATGCTGCTGTTCACGGATTCCTTGCGCAGCATGCCGTAGGAAATGAACGTCAGCGAGGCAACGACCAGAATAATAATGATCGTGAACAGCAGGATCAGCTTGTTCGCCAGACGGCGTGAAATCCGCTCCAGCAAAGGCTCAAGCAGCTTGTACACAGTTGTTTTGATAATGCCAGCCTCCTTCTTGCACGGACTTTGCGGGGAAATGCCCAGTTCACCTTTTTACCCCTAACTGTACTCTTAAATCCATTTTTGAGTATAGGGGTCTG
Source organism: Paenibacillus sp. S150 (assembly GCF_019352175.1). Classification (GTDB taxonomy): domain Bacteria; phylum Bacillota; class Bacilli; order Paenibacillales; family Paenibacillaceae; genus Paenibacillus_AQ. Next base: position 2,712 of record NZ_JACBYI010000031.1, on the reverse strand, counting down.
CTCTATAATACACAATATAGACTAACCGGAATGGTTATGTGTGGCAAGCCAGTACAAGACTCCCACCCTATAAATCAAAAAGAGGTGCATCCATGTTAAAATCACTCGGCAGAAGATGGCGCGAGAAAGTAGACTTCGGGCTGTTCACACTACCCGTTCTGATCAGTATCGCTGTTGCGTTCTACATCCCCTTTGTCATGACCATCCGTTATTCCATGACGAAGTGGAACGGAATATCCAAGAATCCCACATTCGTCGGCCTGGATAATTTCCGGCAGATCTTTACGGGGGACAGCAACTTTGCCAATTCAGCATGGTTCACGATCAAATACGCGGTGCTCTACATCGTAATCATTAACGTGCTGGCGATTCTGCTGGCCGTCCTGCTCGATATGAAGCTGAAGTCCACCTCCTGGCTGAGAGCGGCCTTCTTCATCCCTTATATTCTCAGCCTTGTCATTGTCGGCTTCATCTGGAAATTCATCTTCATGCAGGGCTTCAACTCGCTGGGTGAAAGTACAGGCTGGTCGGTCTTCGGACTAAGCTGGCTGGGGACGCCGGGGCTGGCCTTTATCTCGATACTGGGGGTTTCCATCTGGCAGTCGATCGGGTTCTACCTGGTCATCTATATCGCGGGCCTGCAGTCTGTGCCTGATGATCTCAAGGAAGCGGCTACAGTTGACGGTGCCGGACCGGTGCGGAGATTCTTCAGCATCACACTGCCGCTGCTTGCCCCTTCGATCACCATTTCGGTATTTATGGCGCTGACCAACTCAATCAAGGTGTTCGACGTCATTCTGTCGCTGACCGGCGGCGGCCCCGGAGGAACTACCTACAGTATCGCTTACGATATTTACCGGGATACCTTCCAGAACAATCTGTATGGGTACGGGACTGCAAAGGCGCTTATCCTGTTCGTGGCCGTACTGATCGTGACGATCATCCAGCTGACAGTCTTCAAACGAAGAGAGGTTGAGGCTTAATGAAAACAAACAACAACAGAGCAGGCCGGATCATTCTTGAAGTGGTTCTGATTATGCTCTCTCTTCTGTTCCTGTATCCGCTGTTCCTGACCATCATCAACTCGTTAAAAAGCTTCAGCGAGGTCATGACCGATGTAATCGCCCTGCCGAAGCATCTGACATTCAGCAACTATTCCTATGTCTGGGAATTCATCAATTATCCGCGGTTGTTCCTGAACAACTTCGTAATCACCGGCCTTGGACTTCTGGGCATTGTGTTCATTTCCTCCATCGCCGCCTATAAGCTGGCGCGGACCAAATCCAGGCTGAGCGGAATCATCTACTTCCTGTGCATCATGCCGATGCTGATTCCGTTCCAATCGATCATGCTGACCGTGCTGCAAACGGCCAAGAACCTGAATCTCTCCGAGAGCACATGGGGACTGGGGCTGCTGTACTGGGGATTTGGCGCACCGCTGGCCGTGTTCATCTACCATGGCTTCGTGAAGGGGATTCCGACGGAGATCGATGAGAGCGCCACAATCGACGGAGCCTCCAGCTTCCGGCTGTTCTTCAGCGTTATCTTCCCGCTGCTGAAATCGGTAACGACAACCATCATCATCATCGACGTGATGTGGATCTGGAATGACTTCCTGCTCCCGCTTCTGATGGTCAACGGCTCGCCGGATACGAAGACCCTGACGCTGGCCGCCTACACCTTCGTCGGACAGTATACCTCGGATTGGCAGTATGCCATGACTGCGATGGTAATGGCCGTCCTGCCGTCCATCATCGTATTCATCTTCCTGCAGAAATATATCGTCAAAGGCGTAGTTGCCGGAGCGGTGAAGGGCTGAGACAAAGCCGCAAATACGGAGAGAGTCATCATACAAGCACACATCCAAGCTGATTTTCTGCTTGGATGTGTGCTTTTGGTTGTTCTATGCAACCAGCTTAGCGGGAGGGCACAGGCAGGACTTGGGGTACTGATTGGACTGAGGGAACCGCTAACTTAGATAGACGGGGCAAACTGGGGAATTGGGTGGACTAATTGAGTGGGGTGAGTTGGCGTATTGGGTGAGTCGGGTGAGTCGGGGAGTCGGTGAATGGGGGAGTGGGTGGGTCGGGGAGTCGGGGAGTCGGGGAGTCGGGGAGTCGGGGGGTTGGTGAGTCGGGGAGTCGGGGGGTTGGCGTATTGGGGAACTGGGTGAGATAAGTGCATGGGGAACTGATTAGTCTGGTGATTTGGGTGGACTGGTGTGTTGGGTGCTGGCGTATTGCGTGACTTAAATAGAATGAATGAACCGTCCGATTGGGTTCGGCTTTCGCCCGTCTGCAGAGCTAAGAAACTGCGACGAAATAAAGTACCGCTACATTGTTGACAAAACTCCCAAAACCATGGATATTTTGTCAACAAAAGCGGGTACTAATTTCCTCGCGCTGCTCCTAAGTGGAATTTGTACCACTAAATTAATGTTTTTTCGCTCCAAATCAGCTTTAGTGGTAAAAAGTAAAACTAATCCGCCCCCATGGACCACTTGGCCCGAATTCCTGCCCAATTAAGTGTAGAAAATCCCACTAAATGCGGCGGTGGCATGGTTTTCAGCGAAATTAGTTATACTATTTCCACTGCTATGAACGAATTTGTCAATTCCCCTGTTTTTCACCCTTAAACCAAGGGGGTTCAATCCCTTGGGCATAGAGACAAAATGCGAGTCGTCGGCTGGCACACTGCTATCCGTGGGTTGGT
>NZ_JACBYI010000030.1 GCF_019352175.1 Paenibacillus sp. S150 | reverse complement strand
GACGAGGTAGATAGGTTGGAGGTGGAAGTGCAGCAATGCATGGAGCTGACCAATACTAATCGGTCGAGGGCTTATCCAAGAACATAAAACGCAGATTCGTTTCGGATTCAGTTTTCAGGAATCAATTTCCTGAATGGATTTATATGGCTATATCAATTGGAGAGATACCCAAGTGGCTATAAGGGGACCCTCTGCTAAGGGGTTAGACTGCGTAAGCGGTGCGAGGGTTCGAATCCCTCTCTCTCCGCCATTACAAATCCATTATATTATTACCTTGTTATTGTGGCGGCGTAGCTCAGCTGGCTAGAGCGTACGGTTCATACCCGTGAGGTCGGGGGTTCGATCCCCTCTGCCGCTACCATACATACCCGGAGGCTTAGCTCAGCTGGGAGAGCATCTGCCTTACAAGCAGAGGGTCGGGGGTTCGAACCCCTCAGCCTCCACCATCTTTATCTTATAGATCCACCTTTACACCGTGCCGGTGTAGCTCAACTGGTAGAGCAACTGACTTGTAATCAGTAGGTTGGGGGTTCAAGTCCTCTTGCCGGCACCATTTTTCAACAAATGCGGAACCGTGGTGTAGTTGGCCTAACATGCCTGCCTGTCACGCAGGAGATCGCGGGTTCGAATCCCGTCGGTTCCGCCATCTTTATTTGCTTCAGGGATGAGAATCCATTAGAGGGTTCGTTGGAGCATAAACTTCGTAAGCATCACTTCGCAATCTCGCAACGAAGTGAAGTGTATCCCGCCCGGTTCCGCCATCTTTATTTGCTTCTGGGATGAGAATCCATTACAGGGTTCGTTGGAGCATAAGCTTCGTAAGCATCGCTTCGCAATCTCGCAACGAAGTGAAGAGTATCCCGCCCGGTTCCGCATTTTTTGTTTTTTATGGCTCGGTAGCTCAGTCGGTAGAGCAAAGGACTGAAAATCCTTGTGTCGGCGGTTCGATTCCGTCCCGCGCCACCATATTACGGAGGCTTAGCGAAGTGGCCAAACGCATCAGACTGTAAATCTGCTCACGTACGTGTTCGGTGGTTCGAATCCATCAGCCTCCACCATTTTTTATGAGCCATTAGCTCAGTTGGTAGAGCACCTGACTTTTAATCAGGGTGTCGAAGGTTCGAGTCCTTCATGGCTCATACCAATCCGGAAGTCATCACCTTTTAGGTGGTGGCTTTTTTGTATTTCTAGAAATTTAGAAAGCAAATATTCTTCGGTAAGTTTAGATTTTCTGACTTCGTTTAATTATAAGGTTATAATGCTAAGCGAAATGGGGATTAACCGTGATCTATGATGCCATTATTGTTGGGGGCGGCTTTGCCGGACTGCAGGCTGCAATTCAACTGGGTCGTTACTCTGCGCACAGCGTGCTTGTAGTGGATGCTGGAAACGGGCGGTCCAATCTTTGCCGCAACTATCACAACATACTGGGATGGCCGGATGGAATATCAGGAGAGGAAATACGTGCCAGAGGGCGGAAGCAGGCGGAAAGCACCGGGGTAGAGTTCCAAGCAGACAAAATCGTCAAAGCTGAAAAGCCCGATAATTTATTTTTGCTGACCGGGGCTCGGGGTCAGACCTATAGATGCAAATTGCTCTTGTTGGCGACGGGGGTTATGGACCGTTTTCCTGAACTGCCTGGACTTATTCCTGCACTGGGGAAAACCGTCTATGTCTGTCCGGATTGCGACGGCTATGAAATTCAGGATCGGCAGACAGTTTTGATGGGGGCAGGTGATGTGGGAGCAGGTATGGCATTTATTTTACGGGAGCGCACAGGTGATCTGACTTATATTAATCATGAGCTGCAGCCAGTGTCTCCTGAGAATCGGCGCCGAATGGATGACCAAGATATTGCGTATATAGAGCAGCCAGTGGCACGGGTCGATGAGGTTAATGACGGCGTGATAAGCGGGGAAACTTTGACAAGCGGAATAACAATTCCGGCAGAACGCGGATTTATTGCTTTTGGAAATAATCCGGTACACTCGGAGCTTGCACAGGATTTAGGAATTTCACTTCATAAGAATAGGCATATAGAGGCTAATAAACGATCTTTAATGACGGATGTGGAGCATGTATGGGTGGCAGGCGATGTGGCGGTGCACGCAGAACAGGCTACCGTGGCTATGGGCGAGGGGGCTATTGCCGGTATCTGTTGCATAAAGAATTGAAGAAGCTGAACCCTGTCAGTCTGCCACCGGCAAAGCGGCGGCACATACAAGCTAAATGAAACTCACGGGCTGTGGCTCTTTAGCCCCTCAGAACTTGCCAAGGCGCATATTGCTGATAAATGTGATAAAATAGGCGAAAAGAGCAAAAGTGGTGGCATATGGTGACGATGGATAGTGAGATTTTGCGTCAAAAATTGGAGCAGCTCACCGGAAAGAGAACCGGAATCAAACAGCTTGGGAGGCAGCATTCGGCTTCCCTTTTTGGTATAGGCACGGAAGAACAAGAGCAGCCTGTGTTCCACGAGGGACATCTATGGGTGCCTCTGTATGAGAACGACGGACGGATAACGGCAATTTGGCTGGAATTGGAAGGCCTGACGCCCTTGGAAGTCCAACTGGCCAATTATGCTGCGAGGAATTTTGCTGTAGCTCTTAAGGCAACGGGACTTAAGGAAGAAGGCGAAATGGAGGCCCGCCAGCTGAGCAATTGGTTGAACGCGCAATTGGAGCAGGAGAAAAATGATGCGGAAATCCCCGATGAAATGACTTTAAAGGGACGGCTTGTGGGAGAGATGGTTCCCTTTCTGCTCGTCAGCGAAAATGTTCATAACCCGCAAGTAACCTACCGCTCTCTAATGAAGCTGCTGCGCAGTTACTTCGAGAATGAAATTTTACTTATTCCCCTCCAGGACAAGGAATGGTTAATTTTAGTCCGCAAGGAACTGCTCACTGGGGGAGATGATAAGGAAGATGAGGAAGAAAGTGCTGATGATCTGCTGGCACAGACCTGTATGGGGCTGCATGAACTGATTGCCAGTGAATGGGTGGGGGTCTTCCATCTGGCGGTAGCACCAGCCGTCATTCCTGTGAAGGGATTGACTGGATCGGTAGCTCTGTTGCGGGAGACCATCATTTTAGGCCGGATTTTTCAGGTTGGGGATTATATTCATCTTCCATGGGAGCTGCATATGGAGCGTCTGGTCAACAGTATTCCCGATGAACGGCGCCGGCAGCTGCTGGGTCAGATTGGAGATTACACCTCTGTGCTGGCGGATAAAGAAATGCTGCTGACTTTGGAGACTTTTTTTGAGATGGACTGCAATGTCAGCGAAACGGCCAAAAAGCTGTATATTCACCGGAACACGCTGCTGTACAGGCTGGACAAGATCAAACAGGAGACGGGAGCGGATGTCCGGAGCTTTGGGGATGCGGCTATTGTGAAGTTAGCCATGCTATTGTATAAAGTGACGAAAAGAAAATAGGTTTTTTGTGAACGTTGCAAATAGTCAGCGCGGCATGTCTGGGGTAAGATAAACGTATAAGAAAGCGATTTATTTTTATCCAATAATTGACTCGAGGGGGAAATACAATGGCAGGCGTTCGTTTAGAGCATATTTTTAAAAAATACCCGGGTTCCGATAAAGCGACAGTAATCGATATCAATCTTGATATTAAAGATAAGGAATTCCTGGTACTGGTTGGACCTTCCGGTTGCGGTAAATCCACAACCCTGCGTATGATTGCCGGTCTGGAAGAAATTTCCGAAGGCAAAATGTACATTGGCGACCGTGTAGTCAATGACGTAGCTCCTAAAGACCGCGATATCGCGATGGTATTCCAATCCTACGCCCTGTACCCGCACATGAGTGTGTATCAGAACATGGCATTCGGTCTGAAACTCCGTAAAGTGAAAAAAGAAGAAATCGACAAAAAAGTTCGCGAAGCTGCGAGAATTCTCGATATCGAGCATTTGCTTGAACGCAAGCCTAAGGCATTGTCCGGTGGTCAACGCCAACGTGTCGCTCTGGGCCGCGCGATCGTCCGTGATCCGCAAGTCTTCCTGATGGATGAACCACTTTCCAACTTGGATGCTAAACTTCGTGGTCAAATGCGTGCGGAAATCACTAAGCTGGTTAAACGCCTTGAAACCACTTGTATCTATGTAACACATGACCAGACAGAAGCTATGACAATGGGTGACCGTATCGTAGTTATGTATGATGGTATCATTCAACAAGCCGCTTCTCCTGAAGAATTGTACAATGAGCCTACAAACCTGTTTGTAGCAGGATTTATCGGTTCCCCTACCATGAACTTTATCAACGGAACATTGTCTGATGTTGGCGGTGCAGTACGCTTCCGCGCAGATAACCTTGATGTTGAAGTTCCAGGCGGCAAGGCTACACTGCTGCGCAACAAAGGCTACATCGGCAAAGAAGTAGTAATGGGCGTTCGTCCGGAAGATATTCACGAAGAGCCGGTATTCCTGGAAGCTTCGCCGAACACAATCTTCACTTCGATGGTTGATGTTACTGAAAACCTTGGTCATGAAATGCTCCTCTACTTGAGCGGCCTTGGCGCTGGAACTGTAATTGCCCGTGTAGATGGACGTTCCACTACCCGCGAAGGCAGCAAGCCAAAATTGGCGATTGACATGAACAAAGTCCACATCTTCGATAAAGAGTCCGAACTCAACATTCTGCTCGGATAAGATAGCGTTACCTGAGTGAAAAGAGCCGCCTGAGAGGGCGGCTCTTTTCATAAGCATGGACTTAATCATTTTTTGGAACCCCGAAAGGCATTGCATTTGGATCGCAGCCAAGGCCCCACTGTGTGGGGCTGTTTATTTAATGATAATTTATATGTTTCACGCTATACATTAGCCCAATCTTTCTCGCTGAAACGGATACCGTCCTTATAAGGACGGCGTAGCCGTTTCTGCTTGGCCGTGCGTCAATTAATCACCATTAAAGTCCGTTTATTCAGCGTTTATACAAGAAACGCAGTGGCTATTAAGATTGCATTCATAGGCGTTATCAATTAAGATAGCAGGAGAATTATCTGCGGCTGGGATGGAAAGAGTTGTTGGCCAGTTGCGGGCGAGCGGATAAAAACCGCAGGTGACGAAAGGACGGACACACATGGCTAAGAAGGTAAAAGTATCGGAATTGGTGCAGCATTTTCAGTTAGAGGTTGTTTCCGGACAAGAAGGTCTGAAAAGACCGATTACCGTGGATGATTTGAATCGTCCGGGATTGGAAATGGCCGGTTATTTTGAATATTATCCGGAAGAGCGTGTTCAGTTGCTGGGCAAGACCGAGCTGGCTTTTTTCTCAATGCTTCCGGATGAAGAACGCAAGAGCCGGATTCGCGGAATCTGTAATGACAATACGCCCTGTATCGTGATTACGAGAGCGCTTGAAGTGCCGCAGGAGCTTATCGATATAAGCAATGAAAAAGGACTGCCGGTACTGCGCAGCTCGATGGCTACCACGATTTTTTCCAGCAGACTGACCAGCTTTCTGGAAGGCCGGCTGGCGCCTACAGCCACAATTCATGGGGTTCTTTGTGACGTATACGGCGTGGGCATGCTGATTACGGGCAGCAGCGGTATCGGTAAAAGTGAGACTGCGCTTGAGCTTGTGAAACGCGGGCACCGTCTGATAGCCGATGACGCGGTAGAAATCCGTCAGACCTCTGATAATCAGCTGCACGGTACGGCACCGGAGCTGATCCGCCATCTGCTGGAAATCCGCGGTGTCGGGATAATCAATGTAATGACTCTGTTTGGAGCAGGTGCTATCCGTAATCATAAGCGGATTACGCTGGTAGTCCGACTGGAAGCCTGGCAGCAGGACAAGCAATACGACCGGCTGGGATTGGATGAGGAGACGACACGGATTATTGATACGGATGTTCCGCTTGTAACGATTCCGGTACGCCCGGGACGTAACCTTGCGGTAATTATCGAAGTTGCGGCGATGAACTATCGTTTGAAGCAAATGGGCTTCAACGCTGCACTGCAATTCACGAATAAGCTTACTGCCACCATATCTGAAGACATGGATGATCTGGACTAGGAGTGTGAGAGCATGTTTTTTTCATTAGCGATTGATCCGATCGTTTTCTCCATCGGCTCGCTGCCGGTACATTGGTATGGCCTGATCCTTGGAGTTGGCGCACTGGCCGGGCTGTTCCTGGCGATCCAGGAAGGCAAACGCTACAGTATTCCCCAGGAATTTTTTATGGACATGCTGCTGCTTGGCTTACCATCGGCGATTATTGGCGCGCGGATCTATTTTGTGGCATTCAAATGGGAGGATTATAAAGACAATTTTGTGGATGTCTTCAAAATCTGGAACGGCGGGATTGCGATTTATGGCGCACTGATCGGAGCGATTATTTGCGGTATCATTTATTTCCGCTACAAAGGGTATCCGTTCTGGCGTATTGTGGATATTTGCGCACCCGGGCTGCTTGCCGGTCAGATGATCGGACGTTGGGGGAATTTCGTGAATCAGGAAGCTTACGGCAGCGTAGTAGAGGAATCATTCCTGCGCGATAAGCTGCATCTTCCCGACTTCATTGTGAACCAGATGTACATAGGAGATGCTTTTCATCATCCGACCTTCCTGTATGAATCACTCTGGAGTCTGCTGGGTATTCTGCTGCTGATGATTCTGCGCCGGCAAAAGTTCGTCCGAGCAGGTGAGATTTTTCTGTCTTATTTTATATGGTATTCCATTGGACGCTTTTTTATCGAAGCGCTGCGTACAGACAGCTTGGCCTTTAACGGGAGCAGCGGCGTGGCTTCGTTCCTGAACGGATTATGGAGTCCGATGAAATGGTTTGGCTTTGAGCAAGGATATCTTGATCCCGGTTATGGGAATATCCGCAGCTCACAGCTGCTGGCGCTGTTGACTATTATAGCCGCTGTAATACTAATTATTGTCCGCCGGGTAACCGGGCAGCCCAAGGACCATTACTCCGATCCAATTGTGAGTACTAAGGGTAGTGCTGGGGATAATATTGTCCCGGAAAGTGCGGCGAACACGCCTCAGAGCACTCAACAGAGCGCTCCGCAGGTTAGGCAACCGGAGCCGGAGAAAACACCGGATGAAGCACCGAAGGAGTAGCTGAACCAATGATAGAATGTATATTGTTTGATCTGGACGGAACGATTGTAAATACCAACGAGCTGATTATCAGCTCATTCATGCACGCACTGAAGGAGAATAATCTGCCCCCGCTGACCCGGGAGCAGATTATTCCGCATATGGGAACCACTTTGCATCAGCAAATGAGCGTTTTCTCCGGTCTGGCAGATACCAGTGTGCTGGAGCTGTCCTACCGTTCCTATAATTATGCGCATCATGATGAGCTGATCGGCTCTTTTCCGCATGTAAATGAGACGATGGAGGAATTGGCGCGCCGCGGCATCAAGCTGGGGATTGTGACGACCAAGATTCGTCCGACAACGATCAAGGCGCTGGAGATGTTCGATCTGCGTAAGTATATGGAGACCATTGTTACCGTAAGTGATGTAGTCCAGCCGAAGCCTCACCCGGAGCCGGTTCTGACCGCTGTCGCCAACCTGGGTGTAGATCCGCGGAAAACACTGATGGTCGGAGACAGTGTCGTTGATATTCAGTCAGCCAAGGCGGCAGGTGTCCGTGTAGCTGCTGTAGCCTGGTCGCTTAAGGGTGAGGAGACACTGCGGAAGTATGAACCGGACTATATCATCCATGATATGAAGGACATCTTCGGTATCGTGGAGCAGGGGACGATTGAATCGTGAGAAAAGTAACCCGCTATCCGGTGGAAGGGCATAACTCCCTCTGGTACATCTATCGTACGGTCAGCCCGTGGAAGGGTGTGCGCAATTTTATCTTTATACAGATTGCCCGTTATTGTCCGATCCTGCCGATGAAAAACTGGATATACCGCAATATTCTGGGCATGAAGGTCGGCAAGCATACGGCATTTGGGCTTATGGCGATGGTTGATGTATTTTTCCCGGAAAAGATTACGGTGGGGGAAAACTCGGTGATCGGTTACAACACGACCATTCTCGCCCATGAGTACCTAATCAGGGAATACCGGCTTGGGGAAGTAATTATCGGTGAAAATGTGCTGGTCGGTGCCAATACGACGATTCTCCCTGGTGTAACCATCGGGGATGGAGCGATTATAGCGGCCGGATCAGTGGTGCATAAGGATGTGGCTGCGGGCTCCTTTGTCGGGGGCAATCCGTTGCGGGAGCTGCGCTCACCGGCTGAGGCGGACGGCGAACAATCCGAAGGCAAGGGATGATAGGGTTGCCCTGCAGTATCAGGTTGCGTGCACTCACGCAGGAGCTGCGGGGTTTTTTATGGGTAAATGAATACGAAATCAAGGTTTAAGGAACTTTTAAGTGTTCAGCAAAGGGAAAGAGGCGATATACTTAGAGTATAGACGCTGATTCCGCGTATGATGCGAGCGGCAAATATCAGATTGTATTGCAGCAAGGACAGGCTTCCTGATATGTTCAGTTCCACCGATTCCGCTTGGCGTCTCTATGAACAGTGATCATAGCAGAGAAGAGGAAGCCTATAGTGAATATTGTCAAACAGGACAGACTGCCCCAGCTTGATATTTACCGCGCCCTGGCGATTCTTGGTGTGCTGCATGTACATTCATCATCTTTTGCGGCAGGGGAGCAGGCTCTGGATTCGCCATATTATTACTGGCTGAACTGGATCAATATTTTTTTCAAATTTGGCACGCCATCGTTTATTTTTCTGAGCAGCTTTGTGTTGTTCTACAATTATTACGGCCGTCCGGTTACCCGCAGCCTGATCGGGAGCTTCTACCAGCGCAGGCTGAAGTATATTCTGTTGCCTTACCTGCTGGCTTCGCTTGGTTACTATGGGCTGACTTTATATATGAACGGCCGTCTGTCGCAGCATCCGTTAGAAACGGTGTCCAGCTTTCTGGGGGCCTTGTTCTCGGGTTCGGCGTATGCACATTTATATTTTGTTTTTATCAGCATCCAGTTCTATGTGCTGTTTCCGCTGCTGCTTAAGCTGCTGCAGAGCTCCCGGATCTGGGTAAGCTGGGCCTTTCCGCTTGGACTGGCGCTGCAGTGGGGATTTATTTTTTGGAATAAATATTCGCTGCACATTATAGAAAAAGGAAGCCTGTCGATTTCCTATTTGGCATACTATATGCTGGGTGCGTATATTGCCATTAACTTTGAAAAGATTAAGCCTTGGCTGATAAAGCCGTGGAGTGAGCTCCCGGTTAAGCATAGACGTTTCACGGGACTGCTGGTTGTTTTATGGTTAGTGGCCGCGTTTACACATGTCCAGCTCTGGTATAGAGCCCGGCACTTTGGAATTTGGACGGACTCGCTGTGGTATGAGCTGCTGTGGAATGTGCACACGATGTTCTCGGCGCTGGTGCTGCTGTATGCGGCTTTTCTTATCCATCGTAGTGCTCCCAGGGTTGTTGCAGCATGGTTGACCCGGCTGGGGGAGCTGTCGTTTGCCATTTATCTGATTCATCCTCTGCTGCTGGCGGTGTACCGGAGATTCCGCTACAGTATCCCGACCGATTCCCTGCTGTATGTGCTTTTTATATACGGAGGACTGCTGTTTGCACTGGCTGGAAGCTGGGTCATTGTGCAGTTTGCATTCCGCCGTTTTGAACAGTCTTGGATTGTCTTTGGCAGTGTGCCGCGTTCGCTTAGCCCCCTGGAGAAGAGGAAGTCAGGGCATATCTCCGGCAGAAGCGGGGGACAGGCTTTTGAGGAACGGCAGAAGCAGGGGTCATAGCAAGGATGGGCCGGCAAGGCAGGGTTGCAAACGGATTACTGGAAATAGGCACCTTGGGTGCGGAGTTCAACAGGAGGAAATGGAATGGGACAAAAGGAAAGAATTCCGCAGCTGGATATATTTCGGGCAATTGCGATTTTTGCGGTGATCGCTATACATGCCACTTCACGAACACTCGCAGAGACGCTCGGCACCTCAATGTTCCATCCGTTTCTGTTCATTAACAAGTTCAGCCAATTCGCTGTACCGTCGTTTGTATTCCTAAGCGGATTCGTGCTGTTCTACAATTATATTGACCGGCCGTTAAGCGGAAAGACTCTTGGAAAGTTCTATAGCCGCAGGCTGATTTACATTATTGTGCCGTATGCTGTATTTTCGCTGCTGTATTTTATATTGAAAATGACCTCGGGCAACACTTGGAATTTGCCGCTGGAAGAAATGGCGCATAAGCTTGGCAAGTATCTGCTTACCGGGACAGCTTATACGCATCTCTACTACATCATCATCATTATCCAGTTCTATGTGCTGTTTCCGCTCATGCTGTGGTGCCTGCAAAAGGTCCGGCGTCTTGCCGCCTGGGCTCCGCTAATCGGGCTGCTGCTGCAATGGGGATTCGTGCTGTTGAACAAATATATGACCAATCACGGGTATTGGCAGCTGTCCAAAGGCAGTCTGTCAATCACATACTTCTCCTATTTCCTGCTGGGGGCAGCCCTTGCCGTCTATTATGCTCCCCTGAAAAAATGGCTGGCCGTCTCGCGGGAGGGCTGGCGTTCCGGTAAAGGGCCGGTATGGATTGTGCTATGGCTCGTGTGGGCTGCTGCCGGAATTATTCATGTGGAGCTGTGGTTCAACAGCTATACGAAGAAAGCAGTGATTAACAGCCTGTGGTATGAGGGCTTCTCCAATTTTCATGCGCTGCTCTCCTGCTTTGTGCTCCTGCAGCTGTCCTTCCTGCTGTACGGTGCGGGGCGCAGTCTGCTGACGAGAATGCTGATCTCCATTGGCGCCTGCTCCTTCGGAATCTATCTGCTTCATCCGGCAGTGCTGTTCTTCTATAGAAAGCTGCCGTTTCATGGCGGCCCGCTTGCATATACCTCAGCGATTGCCGGCGGGTGGCTGGCGGCTCTGCTGGGCTCATGGCTCGTTGTAGCGTTGATTTTCCGTTATGTGAAGCCTGCCTGGATTCTATTCGGTTCCGGACCGCAGAAGAAGCAGCCTAAACAAACAGCGGTATAGCTTAAGAATGTAATGTATATCAAAAGCGCCGGCCGTCCCGAACACTGCGGGCTGGCCGGCGCTTTGCATTTGCAGGGATATGAGGGAGACTGACCCAATAAGGCTTTCTATTCTCCGGCCTGCTCCCGCTGAAATTCCGCGATGGCCTGATACTGGCTTTCCAGGCTGCGGAATACAGAGATAAAGATAGGCAGCAGTTGTTTATAGACTTTGGCATGGTCTGTGACTGGGTGATGCCGGTGGGTGGAGCCGATCATTTGGAAAACAATATCAAAGGTGTCTGCCCGTCCGGTGGCGTAAAGGCCAAGCACGACCGCCCCCAGGCAGGAGCTCTCGAAGCTCTCCGGAATGACAACCTCCTGGTCAAAAATATCGGCCATCATCTGCCGCCACAGAGCGGAGCGGGCAAAGCCTCCAGTGGCCAGGATTTTACTCGGCTGTCCGATCTGCTCCTCCATGGCCAGCAGGACGGTGTACATATTAAAAATGACACCCTCCAGCACCGAACGGATCATATGCTCCTTGTGATGATTCATTGTTAATCCGAAAAAGGAGCCTCTGGCGTCCGGATTCCACAGCGGTGCGCGTTCTCCGGTCAGGTAGGGATGGAAGAGCAGGCCGTTGCTGCCCGGCGGCACCTGCTCGGCAATGCGTGTCAGCACCTCATAGGGATCAATGCCAAGGCGTTTGGCAGTTTCTACCTCGGAGGCGGCGAACTCGTCACGCACCCAGCGGAAGAGCATTCCCCCATTGTTCACCGGGCCGCCGATGACCCAATGCTTCTCGGTCAGGGCATAGCAGAAGAACCGTCCTTTGGGATCGGTAACTGGGCGGTCCACTACCGTGCGGATTGCTCCGCTGGTTCCTATGGTGGCAGCGACAACACCAGGCTCGATTGCACCGACGCCGAGATTGGAGAGGACACCGTCGCTTGCGCCCACGATAAAGGGAGTGGAAGGCCGCAAGCCGAGCTGTTCGGCAACACCGGGCAGCAGATTCTTCATAATCCGGGTGGTGGGAACAGGCTTCGAGAGGCGGTCTGCCGTGATACCGGCAATATGCAAGGCTTCAGCATCCCAGTCCAGCTGCTCCAGGTTGAACATGCCGGTGGAAGAGGCGATAGAATAGTCAATGACATATTCTCCAAACAGCTTGGCAAAGATGTATTCTTTGATTGAAATGAACTTGTACGTCTGTCGGAACAGCTCCGGCTGCTCCTCCCCCAGCCACATCAGCTTGGTGATGGGAGACATGGGATGGATTGGCGTCCCGGTGCGGAGATACAGCTCATGGCCGTTCAGCCTGTCCCGCAGGCGGGCGGCGCTGGCAGTACTGCGGTTATCCGCCCAGGTGATGCAGCCGGTCAAGGGACTGCCTGCACTGTCAACGGCTATCACACTGTGCATGGCGGAGCTGAAGGATAGAAAAAGGACGGACTCCGGGTCAATGGAGCTGTCCTTCATTACCACGGAGATGGTATGCATTACGGCTCCCAGTATTTGGTCCGGGTCCTGCTCCGCTACCGAGGGTGAAGGCGTATGCAGCGGATAGCCAAGGCTCGCTTGCGCGGAGATTTTGCCATTTTCCTCAAAGAGGACAGCCTTCGTGCTTGTAGTTCCAATATCGACGCCGATCATATAGGAAGCGCTCATGCTTCAGACCTTCTTTCTAACTTGAATAGAATGATCTAATGGTGTACTTGTCGACAAGAGATGCCAGGCGAAGGCAGGATTTTGCTGAATAAGGGTTAGGGGAGGCTGCGAATCAGCGTTTCCCCAGAATCGGCGAAATACTCCTGAACTACCTTGTGAATGGTATCGGGATCTCCCGAACGAAGAGCCCCTATCACCATCCGGTGTTTCTCTGCCACCCAGTTCATACGTTCTTCTCCAAGGGTGAAGCCTTTCTCTGTTGTAATCAGAATAACAGTCATCACAATATAGCGGATGCTGTTCCACAAATGAAGAATCCGGGTATGATGGGCCTCTGTGACAAGCGCTTCATGAAATGAAAAATCCTGCTGGGCAAATTCAACATAATCATTGTGTTTGACAGCCAGCTTCATTTTGTCGATACTCTGTTCAAGCTGCTGGATCAGCGAGTCCTGTATGGTCACGGCGAGTCTTTGCTGGGCAAAGCTCTCGATGAGATAACGCACATCATACAATTCTTCAACATCCTTGATATTCAGGCCCACAACAATGGCACCCATTCTTTCCAGACGGATTAGTCCCTCGCCCGACAAGGATTTAAGAGCCTCCCGGACGGGAGAACGGCTGGTGCCAAAATCGGCGGCAATGCGGTTCTCGGAAAGCACTTCGCCCGGTTTCAGGGTTTCGTTAATAATTTGCAGTCTGAGTTCACAGGCAATCGCTTCCCCAAGGGAGGCTCCTTGCAGCCAAGTGACAGGAAAATGCATGAAAAACGACTCCTCTATGTGATTAATTGTATACTACGACCCGGCATTCCATTAATTCTAGCATACAATGTCTTCACGGTTCCATCCGCTTAGCCTGCGCATCTTCCTCTAGGCTTGAAAGAGCACTTAGTCAGATTCCGCTGTTCTCCTGCACAACGGCATGACCGCCGAATTCATTGCGGAGGGCGGCGACAACCTTGCCATGGAAAGTATTGTCCTCAAGGGAACGGTAACGCATCAGAAGCGACAGCGCAATCACCGGTGTGCTGGCTTCAAGATCGAGAGCGGTTTGAACCGTCCATTTTCCTTCTCCGGAGCTTTGCATCACCCCGCGGATCCCGGAAAGCTTCGGATCTTTGGCAAAAGCATTCTGGGCAAGCTCCATAAGCCAGCCGCGGATCACCGAACCATTCGACCACAGCCGGGCGACATGCTCATAGTTGAAGTCAAAGCCGCTTTTCTCCAGCAGCTCAAAGCCCTCGGCAATAGACTGCATCATTCCGTATTCAATGCCGTTGTGGATCATTTTCAGAAAATGGCCGCTGCCGCTTTCCCCTGAATACAGATAGCCGCGCTCTACCGCAAGATCACGGAATAACGGCTCAACGTGTGCGAATACCCCGGAATCACCGCCGATCATTAAGCAGGCCCCATGCTCCGCGCCTTCCGTACCCCCGGATGTGCCGGCATCGAACAAATAAATGCCGCGTCCACGCAGCTTCTCTGCACGCGCGATGGATTCTTTATAGTGGGAGTTGCCGCCGTCAATAATGATATCGCCCGGTTCCAGCAGTCCGGCAAGCGTGTCAATTACCCCGCTCACGATTTCTCCCGCAGGGACCATGACCCAGACAATTCTGGGATGCTCAAGGTTTGTGACCATCTCCTCCAGTGAGGAAGCGGCAAAGGCCCCCCGTTCAGCCAATTGCAGTCCCGCTTGCGGGCTGATATCGCTTACCACAAGCTCATGCCGGTGATTCAGCAGATTCAGTGCCAGGTTAAAGCCCATCTTGCCCAGTCCGATCAGGCCCAATTTCAATATGGCTCACTCCTTAACAGATTTTTGTATGATACTGCTGTATACTTGTATACAACTTTGCTTGTATCTTACTACTCAGCTTATTAATTTGTAAAGAACAAACGGAAAGCGGTTCATGCTCGGGCGGATATTCTGCGGTAACAGTGCAGCGGGGCATATTTAGTCTGGCCTTAATGGGGATAAGCTTAGTGAAGACAAGAATTCGTTTATTGAACGTACGAACAATTGCAGGAGCCGTATATAAAAATCTTAAGTTCACTCAATATGGCAGCAATAAATGCTATTCTATATTATAAAGGTCCAATTGACGTAAACAAAAGTCCGTGATACGATATTGCCATTGCTTTACTTTACTACCACTGTACCATAGTAAAGTGTTTGTTCTTATTATATTGATGATATCTGACGAGGTGACCAATGAAGATGTCCAAACCGAAGGGATTCGAGAAGCCGGCCGGTGTGCGTGACTATCTCCCGCGTGCAGTAGCCAAGCTGCGCAAGATAGAAAATGATGTGCTGCACTGCATGAGCCGCTGGGGATACCGGCAGATGATTACGCCCACCCTGGAATATTACGATACGGTCGGCGTGGCCAGCTCTACATCGGACCAGAAGCTCTATAAATTACTTAACAACCGCGGGCAGGCACTGGTGCTGCGCTCGGAGATGACCGCGCCGGTGGCGCGTGTGGTGTCTTCCCTGTTAAAGGACGAGCCGCTGCCGCTGCGCCTGTCCTATCACGCCAACGTGTTCCGGGCAATTGAAGAAGAGGCGGGACGGGAGGCGGAATTCTTCCAGACCGGAGTCGAGCTTGTCGGAGATGATTCGCCGGAGGCGGATGCGGAGGTGGTTGCTCTGGCGATTTCCTCGCTGCAGGCGGCGGGCGTGAAATCTTTCAAAATCGCCATGGGCCATGTAGGTTTCCTCGATGGGCTGTTTCAAGAAGCTGTATCCGGTCTTCCTGAAGCCCAGGAAGAGCTGAAGAGCCATCTGCTGAACCGGGATTATGTAGCCTTCCGCGAGACGCTGCGGCGGCTTGAGCTGCCGGAGGCGCAGAAAAATGAGCTGAACGGATTGCTGCGGCTGCGGGGAGGCAAGGAGATCTGCGGCCAGGCGCTTGAGCTCAGCAGCCATCCGCTGGCCCTTGCCTCCATAGAGCATCTCTGCAAGGTATGGGAGGTATTGGTGGCATACGGAGTCTCTCAGCATGTGCTGATTGATCTGACGATGATTGGCGATTTCTCCTATTATACAGGCATGACCTTTGAGGGCTACGCCTCTGAGCTTGGATTTCCGGTATGCAGCGGAGGGCGCTATGATAATCTGCTGCAGCAATTCGGACGTCCGATTCCATCGACCGGCTTCTCCTTGAAGACGAACCGTATTCTGGACGGTGTATCCGGTGCGCCGGAGGCGGAGGACCTGCCGATCCTGATCCAGTATGACGCCCCCCGGCGCAAGGAAGGACTGGAGGAGGCGGCGCGGCTGCGGTCTGAAGGTCATGTGGTGGTGACGCGTCTGGCTGCAGAGCCCGGCGATCTGAAGACAGTGAAGCGCCTGGATACGGATACGGTTGAAGCGGACGGCGAGCGGTACGGGGAGATTTATACATTCGTGTCTTTTGTCAGCGAGCATGGCTGAGAAATTCATCTCCAGCAGTATCCGACAGTTCAGACATTTACCGCAGTCACGGCCATCGCCGATTGATAAATTAAGCGTTCCGCTTATTAATAGTACGGATTTATCAGATAGAACTGGAGACGGAGGTCAATGAAATGGCACAGATATTGAAGGTCGCCATGCCGAAAGGGCGGATATACAATAAAGCGGCGGAGCTGTTCCGCCAGGCGGGACTGCCGATTCCGCCGGATGGCGAAGAGTCGCGCAAGCTGGTGATTTCACTGCCGGATGCAGGAATGGAATTTATCCTGGCCAAGCCGGTCGATGTGCCCACGTATGTGGAATACGGGGTAGCGGATATCGGCATCGTGGGCAAGGATGTGCTGCTGGAGGAAAACCGCGATGTTTACGAGCTGCTGGATCTGGGGATCGCACGCTGCCGGATGTCGATTATCGGCCTGCCGAACTGGCAGCCGGGCATTCAGCAGCGGGTAGCGACGAAGTATCCGAATGTGGCGTCGCGCTACTTCCGCGAGCAGGGACAGCAGGTGGAGGTTGTGAAGCTGAACGGCTCCATTGAGCTTGCGCCGCTGATCGGTCTTGCCGACCGCATCGTCGATATGGTGGA
Source organism: Paenibacillus sp. S150 (assembly GCF_019352175.1). Classification (GTDB taxonomy): domain Bacteria; phylum Bacillota; class Bacilli; order Paenibacillales; family Paenibacillaceae; genus Paenibacillus_AQ. The sequence continues at coordinate 63,258 of NZ_JACBYI010000030.1, read as the reverse complement.
AACCGGACAGACGCTGAAAGACAACGGACTGGTGGAGATGAAGAGCATCTTCGGGATTACAAGCCGCCTTGTGGCGAACCGGGTGAGCTACCGGATGAAGAATGAAGAAATCCAGCAGCTATGCGACCGCCTGCAGGCGGTTATCGCGCTGCCTGGACTGGAACTCGGCGGAGTTCAACGCTAAGGATGCAAAAGGGGGAAGCAGCGGTGAAGGTTCAATCGGGCAAGGAATTCAAGCTGCAGCGTGAAGTGGAATACGGAACGCCGGAGCAGAACAAGGCCGTGAAGGATATTGTGGCCGGTATCAAAAATGAAGGCGATGCGGCATTGCTCCGCTATACGGAACGCTTCGACGGCGCGGCACTTACGCCGGCACAGCTGCGGGTGACTGCGGAAGAGCTTCAGGCCGCCTATGGACGGGTGGAGGCGTCCTTTGTTACGGCGATCCGGGCCGCCGCCGCCAATATCCGGGCGTTTCATGCGCGGCAGAAACGCAATTCCTGGATGGATCTGCAGCCGGACGGCACGATCCTCGGCCAGATCATCCGCCCGCTGAAGCGTGTGGGCGTATACGTTCCCGGCGGCAAGGCGGCGTATCCGTCCTCGGTGCTGATGAACGTTATTCCGGCTCAGATCGCCGGGGTGCCGGAGATCGTGATGGTCACTCCGCCGTCGACCGGCGGCACGGAGGGCATCGATCCTTATATTCTCGTGGCCGCCGCCGAAGCCGGCGTGAACGAGATCTACCGCGTGGGCGGCGCGCAGGCGATCGCCGCACTGGCCTTCGGCACGGCGTCCATCGCGCCGGTCGATAAGATCTGCGGGCCAGGGAACATCTACGTGGCCCTGGCCAAACGCGAGGTCTACGGCGCTGTCGATATCGACAGCATCGCCGGACCGAGCGAGATCGTCGTGCTCGCCGACGATACCGCCGAGGCCGCCTACGTCGCGGCCGACCTGCTCTCGCAGGCCGAGCATGACGAGATGGCCTCGGCCATCCTGGTGACGCCGTCGCAGCGCCTTGCGGAGGCGGTTGCTGCCGAAGTGGAGCGGCAGCTGCAGGAGCTTCCGCGCGAGGCCATTGCCCGCGCTTCCGTGGACAGCTACGGCGCGATTATCGTTGTGGAATCGCTGGCGGAAGGAATTGACGTTGTGAACCGGCTGGCGCCGGAGCATCTGGAGATTGTGGCCGAGGACCCGATGGGATTGCTCGGCAGCATCGAGAATGCCGGAGCGGTCTTCCTGGGTCCGTACAGCTCTGAGCCGGTCGGCGATTATTTTGCCGGTCCGAATCATATTATTCCGACCAACGGCACAGCACGGTTCTCTTCGCCGGTGGATGTGGATGATTTCATTAAGAAATCAAGCCTGATCTATTACAGCAAGGAAGCGCTGCTGCGCGACGGGGCGGCGATTATCGAGCTGGCCCGGCGCGAGGGGCTGGAAGGCCATGCGCGGGCAATAGAGATCCGATTAGAGAATGAAGCGAGGGGTGGAGACGGGAATGGAAAATAACAACGAGGCTGCGGCAGTGCGACAGGCCGGACTTAGCCGTAAAACCAATGAAACGGATATTACGCTCTCCCTGGCCGTAGACGGCAGCGGTGTTTCCGAGCTGGAGACGGATGTGCCTTTTCTGAATCATATGCTGGACTTGTTCACCAAGCATGGCCAGTTCGACTTGTCTCTGCAGGCACGCGGCGATATCGACATAGATGACCACCACACCGTAGAGGACATCGGTATCTGTCTTGGACAGGCGCTGCGCGAAGCGCTGGGCGACAAAAAAGGCATCAAGCGCTACGCCAATGTCTTCATCCCCATGGATGAGGCGCTGGCTCAGGTGGTGATCGACATCAGCAACCGGCCGCATTTTGAATACCGGGCTGCCTATCCTTCGCAGCAGGTCGGCAGCTTCTCGACTGAGCTGGTGCATGAATTCCTGTGGAAATTTGCGCTGGAAGCACGGATTACGCTGCACGTGATCGTGCACTATGGCTCGAATACCCACCACATGATCGAAGCCATATTCAAGGCGCTGGGACGGGCGCTGGATGAAGCGACGCTGATCGACCCGCGCGTGAAGGGTGTGCCTTCCACGAAGGGAGTGCTGTAGGATGACCGTTGCAATCGTCGATTACGGCATGGGCAATCTGCATAGTGTCAGCAAGGCGGTGGAACGACTTGGGCTTAAGAGTCTTGTGACGGGTGAAGCCAGTGAGATTCTGGCTGCCGACAGCGTCATTCTGCCGGGGGTCGGTGCATTTGGCGATGCGATGGAGCATCTGCGCAGCAGTGGACTGGATGCTGTGGTCACTGAAGCCGCAGCTTCAGGCCAGCCGCTGCTGGGGATTTGCCTCGGTATGCAGCTGCTGTTCAGCAGCAGTGAAGAGTACGGAGCTCACGAGGGGCTTGATCTTTTGCCCGGTTCAGTGGTGCGGTTTGCCCCCCGTGAGGGCTACAAGGTACCGCATATGGGCTGGAACAAGCTGGATTTTCTTCAGCCGCAGAATCCGCTGTTCACAGGGCTTGAAGCAGGGCATGTGTATTTTGTCCACTCCTTCCATGCTATCGTGGCCCAGCAGAGCGATCTGCTGGCAGTAACAGATTACGGGTATCCGGTAACAGCCATCGTCGGCCGGGACAATGTATTCGGCATGCAGTTCCATCCGGAGAAAAGCGGCGGGCTGGGCATGCAGCTGCTGGGCAATTTCTTGAAACTGAAAGGTACAAGGGCATAAGCCGCTTTACAAGCTGCTGAACGTAAGCATTCGATTACTTTGTTGTCCGGCGAACCCCGTATTATTACAGAAATTCATCGGCACGGGGGCATGGATTTTCGGGTTCACTCTCTATAGATAACTATATTGTAACGAAAGTGGGGGCGTCACATGTCTTCTTTTATCGTATATCCGGCGATTGATATCCGGGATGGAAAATGCGTCAGACTGCAGCAGGGCGATTACAACCAGGAAACTATATACAACGACAGCCCGCTCAAGGTAGCCAAATCGTGGGAAGAGCAGGGCGGGCAGTTCATACATCTTGTCGATCTGGATGGAGCCAAAGCCGGGCACCCGGTAAATGATGATATCATTGGAGCTATCGCCAAAAACGCAGGCGTTCCCGTGCAGGTCGGCGGAGGTCTCCGCACCCTTGCCGATGTAGAGAAGCTGCTGGATCTTGGCGTCAGCCGGGTCATTATCGGCACAGCGGCGATTAATGATCATGCTTTTACAGAGGCGGTGCTTGCCAAATACGGCGATAAAGTTGCGATTGGCATTGATGCCCGGGGCGGCTATGTAGCCACTCATGGCTGGCTGAATACCTCCGAGGTGCGTGCTGAGGATCTGGCCCAGACGCTTGCAGCCAAAGGTGCGGAAACGTTCATCTATACTGACATCTCCCGTGACGGGATGATGCAGGGACCGAATATCGAGGGCATCCTGTCCATGGCCGCCACCAGCGGCAAAACCGTCATCGCCTCGGGCGGCGTCACGAGTCTGGATGATCTGCTGCGCCTGAGCGTACATAGCGGCAGCGGTATCGGCGGTGCGATAGTTGGCAAAGCACTGTACACCGGCAATATCGATTTGGCCGAAGCGCTGCAGGCGTTGAGCGGGAAGTAGGGAACGGCGACCGAATTTCGGAGCGTGATGGTGTTCACCGGCGCGGATCGTCCGAATTATCCAAATTTATATTCAGGATACACTTGTCTCTCAGTCCTCTGGACTTTTGCAGGAGGCTCTATTGCGGCGCTTCAGACGATGAAATTTTCGGGGAAGACCCTCAATTTGGACTTCGCCAAATTGGAGGCTTCCATAACGATGCCCTCACTCCGGACAATGTTATTTCAGGATAGAATGTGTCCGGTCGGAGCTTGAGTGAGATCAAGCAGGGAGCTGCTTTTCCGGAGTGATTTGGAGTAACTTCCCCGCAGGCGGAGCAGCCGCCTTCCCGCCAGGGGCCAAAACGCGGAACACGAAGGTTTTTTGGGTCATGAGCTTTTTTTGTTTTTTGCTTTTACGTTTATAAGCTTTGGCTTTTAAGCTTCAAAGTGTTCGTTATGATGCTTTTTATCTTTCCCTGTATGTCTTTAATGTTTTTCTGTATACATTTTGCTCGTTGCTGTCATCCCTTTTTTTTCTTATGCTATTACACTTCTCTGTTCTTCTGTTCTCAGGTTCCTGCTCTTTATCAGGAGCACTCCATTCCAAGCGGCCCCGCAGGGGTTAGCGCTCTTTAAACCATAGTTGCCCGGGAGCGCAACACTCCTGCCTACGCCAGCCATCCGGGTGTCCAGAGGGCCGGGGCCCTTGGGGTCCCCCTTGGCTAAGGGGGATTTAGGGGGATCGAAAAGGTTGAAAAAGGTTTTCACTTGAAAACTCATGGAAAGGGGTTAGTTCATGTTAGCCAAACGCATCATTCCCTGTCTGGATGTAAAGGACGGGCGGGTAGTCAAAGGCGTGAATTTTGTGAATTTGCGCGATGCCGGGGACCCGGTGGAGCTGGCGGCGCTGTATGACCGGGAAGGCGCGGATGAGCTTGTCTTTCTGGATATTTCCGCCTCCGTGGAAGGCCGGGCCACGATGGTTGAAGTCGTGCGGCAGACTGCAGGCGAAATTGCCATTCCGTTCACGGTGGGCGGAGGGATTTCGACTCCGGAGGATATGAAGCGTATCCTGCGCGCGGGTGCGGACAAAATAGGTATCAATACAGCGGCAGTCAACAATCCGCAGCTCATTCTGGAAGGCGCCCGCCGCTTCGGTGCCCAGTGCATTGTATTGGCAATGGATGCCAAATATAATGAGGCTTGGGGCGAATGGGAAGTATACACGCACGGCGGGCGCAAGCCTACGGGAATCCGTGCGCTGGCCTGGGCCAAGGAGGCAGAGAAGCTGGGAGCGGGCGAGATTCTGCTGACCAGCATGGATGCGGACGGCACCAAGGACGGCTTCGATTTGAAGCTTACCGCTGCGGTCAGCGACCTGCTGAGCATTCCCGTGATAGCATCCGGGGGAGCGGGGAAGATGGAGCATTTTTATGATGTGTTCACCGAAGGCAGGGCCGATGCGGGACTGGCGGCGACCATTTTTCATTATAAGGAAATTGCAATTCATGATTTGAAAACAGATCTGAAGCAAAAAGGGGTAGAGATCCGATGAGCGAAGCAGAGCAGAATGCGGCCCTGGGCCAACAAGAAGTATTGGAGGGCATCCGCTGGAATGAAGCCGGACTGCTGCCTGCCGTTGTGCAGGATGCGGACAGTCTGGAAGTCTTGATGTTTGCCTATATGAACAAAGAGTCCTTGCAGCTCTCGCTGGAGAGCGGACAGACCTGGTTCTGGAGCCGCTCGCGCGGAGAGCTGTGGCATAAGGGGGGGACCTCGGGCAATACCCAGGCGATTACCTCGATTCACTATGACTGTGACAGCGATACGCTGCTGGTGAAGGTTGTGCCGGAAGGACCGGCTTGCCATACGGGCGCAACCTCCTGCTTCTTCCGTGAGCTTCCGCTGAGCAATCCGCCGGCAGCAGGCGGTGGCAAGGGCGCCTCTGAATCTGCTGCCTCTTCCCGGGAAGGCAGTGATCGTTTTGCTGTTCTGGGTGAGCTGGAGCGCGTTATTGCCGAGCGGGAGGCCGGGCGTCCGGAAGGCGCGTACACGACCTACCTGTTCGACAAGGGTGTCGACAAAATTCTCAAGAAGGTCGGGGAAGAGGCCTCTGAAACAATTATTGCCGCCAAAAATAAAGATAATGCCGAGCTGCGCCTTGAAGTCAGCGATCTGATCTATCACCTGCTGGTGCTGCTGCAGGAGCGCAAGCTTCCGCTGGATGAGATTATGGATGAGCTTAGCGTCCGCCATGAACGGCCGCGCCGCGATTAGAAGGGAGCCTTCAGCATGCATATTGATTACCATACCCACCATGAACGCTGTGGTCATGCGGTAGGAACCTTGGAAGAATATGTGCAGCGCGGAATTGAGCTGGGGCTTCAGCAGCTTGGATTGTCTGATCACCTGCCGCTTATCCATGTCGATCCGGATAGCTATTATCCGGAGATGGCCATGCCGCTGTCCGAGCTGCCCCGCTATGTGGAGGAATGCTTGAACCTGAAGGAGCGATACCGCGGAAGGATTGGGCTCCGGGTGGGTCTGGAGGCCGATTATATCGAAGGCTATGAGGAGCAGATCCGCGAGCTTTTGTCACCGTATCCGTGGGACTATCTGATCGGTTCGGTGCATTTTCTCGGGGAATGGGACATTACGGACTTTCGCCAGACTCACGGCTGGGAAGGCCGGGATGTGATGGAGGTCTACCGCCGGTATTATGATGCGGTGCGGAAGTCGGCGTTATCGGGATTATATGATATTATAGGACATATGGATGTGATCAAACGGTTTGGCTACGGTCCGCAGACACCGGAGGGCAAGGCCGAGGTGCGGGGAATGGAGCTGGATGCCCTGAAGGCAATAGCAGGCAGCGGCATAGCGATGGAACTCAATGCCTCCGGGCTTACTAAGCCCTGCGCGGAGATGTTTCCCTCGGAGCATGTGCTGCAGCAGGCGCTGGAGCTGGACATTCCGCTCACCCTGGGCTCGGACGCCCACGATCCAGTGAAGCTGGGAGACGGCTTGCAGGAAGCGCGCAGCTTGCTGTGGCGTACCGGCTTCCGCCAGCTGGCGGTGTTTGAGGGGCGTGTCCGCACATCCGTTCCGTTTGAACTATAAATTTTGATCCCCAGGAGGGTACTATGCATCATCATCAATTGCGGATTTTTTCCGGTTCGTCGAATCCGAAGCTGGCCGCAGATATTGCGGAGCGTCTGGGTGCCCCTCTGGGCCAGATTAAGCTGACCCGCTTCAAGAGCGGCGAGATTTATGTGCATTATGAAGAGAGCATCCGGAACTGTGACGTATTTTTGGTGCAATCCCTCGCGCATCCCATTAACGAACTGTTCGTAGAGCTGCTGGTCATGATTGATGCCGCCAAGCGCGCATCGGCCAGAACGGTTAATATTATTGTGCCTTATTACGGCTACGCCCGGCAGGAGCGTAAATCCGCACCGCGCGAGCCGATTTCGGCCAAGATGGTCGCCGATGTGCTTACGACAGCAGGTGCTACCCGTGTGATTACAATTGATCTGCACGCGGCGGCAATTCAAGGCTTTTTCAACATCCCGGTAGATCACCTGACGGCACTTGATCTGATCAGCGGATATCTGAAGGTGAAGGGCTTGACGGATCTGGTGGTTGTATCTCCCGACGCGGGACGTGCCTCCATGGCCGAGAAGCTGGCCAGCCGTCTGGATTCGCCGTTTGCCATTATGATTAAGGAACGTCCGGCCCACAACGAGTCGGTGATTACGCATGTTATTGGTGACGTGGGAGGACGGACACCCATCATTATTGAGGACCTGATTGATACGGGCACAACAATTGTGAATGTGGTGGAAGGCTTGAAGGAGCGGGGAGCCAAGAACAGCATCGTTTGCGCCACGCACGGGCTTTTCTCAGGGGATGCTCTGGGCCGCATGGATCACCCCAATATAGATGAAATTGTCGTTACCGATTCTATCGCGCTGCCGGACGATCATTCCAGCCGGTTCACTGTGCTCTCCGTAGCACCTATGCTGGCTGAAGCCACACGCATCATTATCGAAGGCGGTTCTATTGATAAGCTGTTCAGAGACGCGGGAATTTAATTCCTGTGTCTTTTCTTTTTTCAAAGGCAAGAAGAATAGGGCTGAACAATCGTGGGGGCTTGCACTTATGTCGTTTCAAGCTGTTCCTCAGGAAGAGTCACTTCCCGGCTTGAGAATCCCCCTGTCACATGTGGTATACTGTGTGGAGACAGCCCGGGACCATAAATGGAAACGGCGGCACTTAGGTGGGAGTCCGGGCAGGCGCTATGCTGCCGCTCTCCTATTTTTCGTGAGCATAAGGAAGCGTACAAAGGGAGGTGCCTTGCTTCCATGATTGAGAGAACTTCAGAGAAAGACGCCGAGAATGTCAACGTGATTCCCGTCACTCTGGATGCCAATTTTTTCTTTGAAAGAGCTGTACGGTCCTTGGACCGCTTTCAATATGATAAGGCATTGAAGAATTTTCGCAAAGCTGTTGAATATGAACCGGAAAATCCGGTGAATCATTGCAATATGGCGGGTATATTATCCGAGATGGGGAAATACGAAGCGTCCAACGGCATCTTGGCTCATGTTCTGGAAGAGATTGATCCTTCGATGACGGAATGCCACTTCTACATGGCTAATAACTACGCTAATATGGAAAGCTTTGAAGAGGCGGAACGCAGTCTTGTAACCTACCTGCAGGAGGATGAGGACGGTGAGTTCCTGGCAGAATCCGAGGAGCTGATGGAGCTGCTGCAATATGAGCTGAACCGTCCGGCTCCGCTGATTCGGATCCGCAGCCGGGAGGGTGTGGTTGAGCATGACCGGGCCCGGAGTCTGCTGGAGGCGGGGAAATTTCCGCAAGCGGTTAAGCTGCTTGAAGAAATTGTACGGAATATCCCGGACTTCCTGGCAGCTCATAACAATCTTGCTCTTGCCTATTTCTATATGGGCCGCTTCGCCAAAGCCAAGGAGTGTCTTAACGAAGCGCTGAGGCTGGATCCGGGCAACCTGCATGCATTGTGCAACATGGCTATTTTTTTGCAATATGCCGGCGATCAGGAGCAGCTTGCCGAATTGGTGCGCATGCTTGAAGCTACAGTGCCTTTTCACCAGGAGCACGTATTCAAAATGGCTACAACGATGGGGATTTTGGGCAAGCACAAGACGGCTTACGGCCATTTCCGCCGCCTGCTGAAGGATGAAGAGGTCGGCGGAGATGCAGGCCTGTACCATTACTGTGCGGCGGCGGCCAGCAACAGCGGGCTTCACACCGAGGCTGCACGCTGCTGGCAGCAGGCTGCAAGGCTGGACCCGGAATCGGCGGTGCCGAGATTTTTCCTGTCGCAGCTGCAGCTGGCGCAGGCAGAAGGCAGAGAGCTGCCTCTGGTGAGCTATAATTACCAGCTGCCTTTTCAGGAGCAGCTGAAGCAGTGGAAGGACAACACGGACAGCTTCACCCAGGAAGTGCGGAATAATCCGCTGCTGCGCGCTTCATTTTTCTGGGCGCTGCGCTACGGTGACTCCAGTACGAAGCTGCAAGTGACCGAGGCGCTCCGCTGGCTTGAGGACGATGAAATGTCCGAGGTGCTGCAGGGCAGTGTGGAGCAGGAGCCGCTGCAGGAGGCGGCGCTTCTCAGCCTGCAGCGGCTGATCGGCGGCATTCCGGAGGAGAGCGCAACCCAGAGGACGCTGCAGGAATCGGCGGTACCGGGCCATAAGGGGCCGCCGGAGTGGAAAGAGGACTGGCAGCGGATTATCGATCATACGGCAGCCGTGATGGACCGGAGATACGATGCGGCGCAGAAGAAGGCTGCCGAGCTTCTCTGGAAGCAGTTCATAGGCGGGCTCTATCCGGACGTTCCCTTGTTCCGGCATGCGGCGGGCTGGTGTGCGGCTCTTGAATATTTGACCGCCAAGCTGCATGGGCATCCGGTTACTTACCGTGAGGCTGCCCAGCGTTACGAGGTCTCCGTCTCCATGGTAAGCCGGTATGCGCGGCGCATTCATCAAGTATGCGGACTTCCGCAGGACGCGGCGGCAGCTGAAATTTTGCCGCCTTTTACGGAAAATATCTGACCTTAAGGAGGACTTACTAATGTACAAAACTATTGTAATTGGAACAGGCCCGGCAGGACTGACTGCTGCAATCTATTTGGCGCGTGCCAATCTCAGCCCCCTCGTCATTGAAGGCTTGCAGCCGGGAGGACAATTGACCACAACTACAGAGGTAGAGAACTTTCCTGGTTTTCCTGAAGGCATCCTGGGTCCGGATTTGATGGATAACATGCGCAAGCAGGCAGAGCGCTTCGGGGCTGAATTTAAGAATGGCTGGGTGGATGCTGTGGATTTCTCGCAGCGCCCCTTCAAAGTAACCGTGGATGGTCTTGGGGTGCTGGAAGCGGAGTCGGTCATTATATCGACCGGTGCCTCGGCCAGATACCTGGGCATACCGGGGGAGCAGGAGAATGTCGGACGCGGAGTCAGTACCTGCGCAACCTGCGACGGCTTCTTCTTCCGCGGCAAAAAGATTGTGGTGGTCGGCGGCGGCGACTCCGCGATGGAGGAAGCCAGCTTCCTGACGCGGTTTGCTTCCAGCGTAACCCTGGTCCACCGCCGCCCGGAGCTGCGTGCTTCGAAGATTATGCAGGACCGGGCGCGGGAGAACAGCAAGGTGGTCTGGGCATTGGACCGCACGCCGCTTGAAGTCACCGTCGGGGATGCCGGGGTGAAGGGGCTTACGGTCCGCAACAATGAAACGGGCCTTGAGGAGCTTGTGGAGGCAGACGGTGTGTTTGTCGCCATCGGCCACACGCCGAACACGGCGTTTCTGGGGGGCCAGATTACTACGGATGCCAATGGCTATATTGTGGTAAATCCGGGAACAACGGAAACCAACATTCCGGGCGTGTTCGCCTGTGGCGATGTGCAGGATACACGTTACCGCCAGGCGATTTCGGCTGCAGGAACGGGCTGCATGGCCGCCATGGACGCCGAGAAATTTCTGGAAGGCTCTATGGTTCATGACTGGAGCGAAACACTGGATAAGTAACAGCCGGGGCAAGCCGGCAAAATTTGCGGGTTGACAAAAAATACCTATCCAAGTAAATTGTATTTAATTAGATAAGATACCCACTAGGGGAGCCTGAATAGGCTGAGACGGGAAAATTGAATTTCCGGACCCTTGAACCTGATCTGGATCATACCAGCGTAGGAAAGTGGAGCCGGACCTTTTTGGGTACAGCCTTCTTTGGCTGTTCATTGATAAAGCCGCTCCAGGTGGAGCGGCTTTTTGAATTATAAGGATTTATATGCCCTGCGCTATATATGATCCTTCTAATTCTCGCTGAAACGGTGCCGTCCTTATGCAAGGACGGCCCGGCCGTTTCGGCCTGCTGCATGATATCTTATCTGCAAATTGCTCTTAGAGCAAAGAGGAGGAGATAAGAATGACAGAATCAGTGAAGAAGGAAGAGGTCGATCTTTCAGGATTCCCCGCAAGCCGCAAGGTGTATGTAGAGGGCTCGCGCCCGGATGTTCGGGTTCCAATGCGTGAGATCAGCCTCAGCAAGACCGGGGGCGTTGCCGGGGATGAGGAGAATGCACCGGTGCGTGTCTACGATACAAGCGGCATTTACACCGATGCCGCACAAGAGACGGACGTTCGAACAGGACTGCCGCCGCACCGCCTGTGCTGGATTGCGGAGCGCGGAGATTCGGAGGAATACACCGGAAGAGCCGTGCAGCCCGGGGATAACGGAATGGTCGGGGATGGATGGGCAGAAGCCTTTTCGGGCTTGCAGCGGCATCCCTTAAGAGCGCGCGAGGGCCGCAATGTTACACAGCTGCATTATGCGCGGCAAGGAATCATTACACCGGAAATGGAGTATATCGCGATCCGCGAGAACGCCAAGCCTGAATTTGTAAGGGATGAGGTGGCCGCCGGACGGGCTATTATCCCGGCCAATATTAATCACCCGGAGAGCGAGCCAATGATTATTGGCCGTAATTTCCTGGTCAAAATTAACGCGAACATCGGAAATTCCGCAGTGTCTTCTTCTATTGAAGAGGAAGTGGAGAAGATGAGATGGGCGACCCGCTGGGGGGCGGATACGATAATGGATCTCTCCACCGGCAAAAAAATTCATGCCACCCGCGAATGGATTATCCGCAATTCCCCGGTGCCGATCGGCACGGTGCCTATCTATCAGGCGCTGGAGAAGGTGGGCGGCATAGCCGAGCATCTGACCTGGGAGCTGTACCGCGACACGCTGATTGAGCAGGCGGAGCAGGGCGTGGATTACTTTACCATTCATGCCGGGGTGTTGAAGCGCTATATCCCGCTAACTGCAGGAAGAATGACGGGAATCGTCTCAAGGGGTGGCTCTATTATGGCCGCATGGTGCCTTGCCCATCAGCAGGAGAACTTTTTATATACGCATTTTGAAGACATCTGCGAGATTATGAAGACTTATGATGTGGCTTTCTCGCTGGGAGACGGACTTCGCCCGGGCTCCATTGCCGATGCCAATGACGAGGCTCAATTCGCTGAACTGGAGACGCTTGGGGAGCTGGCAGCCCTGGCCTGGAAGCATGACGTTCAAGTGATGGTGGAGGGTCCGGGACATGTGCCGATGCACAAGATCAAGGAAAACATGGACAGGCAGCTGGAAATTTGCCGGGAAGCCCCTTTTTATACACTGGGTCCGCTGACTACGGATATTGCCCCCGGTTATGACCATATTACTTCCGCGATTGGCGCGGCGATGATCGGCTGGTTCGGGACAGCGATGCTGTGTTACGTTACGCCCAAGGAGCACTTGGGTCTGCCTAACAAGAATGACGTGCGTGAAGGAGTGATCACCTACAAAATCGCCGCGCATGCCGCAGACCTGGCCAAAGGTCATCCGGGTGCGCAGGACAGGGACAACGCGCTGTCCAAGGCGCGGTTCGAGTTCCGCTGGCGTGACCAGTTTCATCTCTCCCTGGACCCGGAACGGGCGCTGGAATATCATGATGAGACCCTTCCTGCGGAAGGCGCCAAGCAAGCGCATTTCTGCTCTATGTGCGGCCCCAAATTCTGCAGCATGCGGATCTCGCACGATATCCGTAATTCCTACAGGCTGAGCAGAACACTGTAAATATAGTGTGAATTTCAATAGGCTGCTTCCTTTGCTGAAAAGGCGGGGAAGCAGCTTTTTTTCGTATCCGGGAATTTTAACTATATCCGTTACCTGTATCCTTATATCCTCCCGATACTTCTCGCAGAAACGGTACCGTCCTTTAAAAGGACAGCAAAGCCGTTTCTGCTTGATATGAAAAATCCCCATATGGCCGGGTGTGCCGCCTCTCCTTGACCGGAGGGATACCTTCTATTATAGTGGGTACGTAGGATTAACTATTTTAGCATAGAAAAAGGTGGCTTGTTACATGTCTGAAAGTATCTACGTTGGCGTGGATTTAGGTGGAACCACGATTAAGGTTGGAATCTGCAATGCCGAGGGGAACCTGCTGCACACCTATGAGGGACCTACGGGGACAGCAGATGGCGTCGATGCTGTCATCGATAATATCGAAAAGTATGTGCGTCAGATTGTGGAGGACTCCCCGTACTCTTGGGATCAGCTTGCCGGTGTAGGAGCGGGCCTGGCCGGGTTTACGAACATTCGTGAAGGAATCATCATCCTTGCGCCTAACATAGGTTTTAGAGATGTGCCGATCCGTTCCATTCTGGAAGGTCGTTTGAACAAGCCTGTCAAAATAGACAATGATGCCAACGTGGCTGCACTGGGAGAAGCCTGGAGCGGCGCGGGCCGTGGTGTGGAGAACTGTGTGTGCTACACGCTGGGCACCGGGGTCGGCGGCGGCATCATTATTAATGGCAAGGTGTACCAAGGCTTTGCCGGACTGGCCGGTGAGCTTGGACACATTTCCGTAGTGCCTGATCTGGAAGCTATTCAATGCGGCTGCGGCAATATGGGTTGTCTGGAAACCGTTTCCTCTGCCACGGGTATTATCCGCATGGCCAATGATGCTGTAAGCCGCGGCGACCGCACCTCGCTGTCCATGGTGGAGAAAATTGCCGCCAAAGAGGTATTTGATGCGGCCAAGGCCGGTGACGAAGCGGCTCTGCGTATCGTGAACCGTGCTGCGTTCTATTTGGGCAAATCCATGGCTGCTGTAGCAGCGGTGCTGAATCCCCAGGTGTTCATCGTTGGCGGTGGTGTATCCAAAGCCGGAGACATTCTGTTTGACGAGGTTCGCCGCGTGTTCGCCAAGCTGACTCCGGAGCCGCTTCAGACCGGTGTGACGATCGTGCCTGCCGAGCTTGGAAATGATGCGGGTATTATTGGTGCCGCGGGTCTTTTGCTGCGTTCTTAAGCGGCGGGAATTATTCATATACTATTTATAGGGAGGGGGCGCTTCGATGACCGAACTGGAACAATCACCGCCCGGTGGTGCCACCCTGATTATTATTACGGGCATGTCCGGTGCGGGCAAGACGATTGCTGTGCAGAGCCTGGAAGATCTTGGATTCTTCTGTGTGGATAATTTGCCGCCGGTGCTGATTCCCAAATTTGCCGAGCTGATTGAGCAGTCCAAAGGCAAAATCGCCAAAGTGGCGCTCGTTATCGATTTGCGCGGCAGGGAGTTTTTCACTGCTTTGTCGGAATCGCTATCCTATATCAAAGACGAGTCGACGATCGCTTTCGAAATTCTATTCCTGGACGCGACGGATTCTGTACTTGTACAGCGTTACAAGGAGAGCCGCCGGCATCATCCGCTGGCCCCCAAAGGCATGCCGCTTGATGGCATCCGTCTGGAGCGCAAGATGCTGGAGGAGCTGAAGAACTCAGCCACCTTGTGTTTGGATACCAGCAGCATGAAGCCGGTTCAGCTGAAGGAGAAGATTGTATCCCGCTTTTCCCATTTGGGCAAAAGCACACTTTCTGTCAATATTACTTCGTTTGGCTTCAAATACGGGATTCCGATCGACGCAGATCTTGTGTTTGATGTCCGTTTTTTGCCTAACCCGCATTATGTGGATCATCTGCGGCCAAAGACGGGCCAGGACACCGAGGTCTACGATTATGTAATGAAATGGCCGGAAACACAGACGTTTCTGACCAAGCTGCTGGATATGCTTCATTTTCTGATTCCGCAATACCGGAAGGAAGGCAAATCCCAGATTATTATCGGCATTGGCTGCACAGGCGGCAAGCACCGCTCCGTGGCGATAGCTGAGTATCTGGGCAAGATGCTGGGGGTTAGCGAGACGGAATTGGTAGCGGTCAGCCACCGGGATTCCGAGCGTGATCGGCATTAAGAGAGAAGGGGTCAATAGTGGCTGAAGAACAGGGACAGCGTCCTCGTATCGTCGTCATGGGCGGGGGTACGGGGTTGTCTGTTATGCTTCGCGGTTTGAAGGAAAAGCCGCTTGATATTACAGCTATAGTCACTGTAGCGGATGACGGGGGAAGCTCCGGCATTCTGCGCAGCGAACTGCAAATGCCGCCCCCCGGCGATATCCGCAATGTACTGACAGCGATGGCTGATGTAGAACCGCTCATGGCCCAGATCATGAGATACCGCTTCAGCAGCGGCGAGGGCCTGGCCGGTCACAGCCTCGGCAATCTGATCCTGGCGGCGCTTACGGATATTTCCGGTGATTTCGTCACTGCGGTCCAGGACCTCAGCCGGCTGTTTGCCGTACGCGGACGGGTGCTGCCTGCGGCCGGTGAGGCCGTGGTGCTGCATGCCGAAATGGCAGATGGAGCTATTATTACCGGGGAGTCCAAGATCCCCGAAGCGGGCGGTGTCATCAAACGTGTCTTTCTGGAGCCTGCGGATGTTGAACCGTTGCCCGAGGCGCTTGAGGCCATCCGCAATGCCGATGCCATCCTGTGCGGCCCGGGCAGTCTGTATACCAGTATCCTTCCCAATCTGCTCGTGCCCAAGCTGGCAGAGGCTGTAGTGGCTTCGGATGCGATCAAAATCTTTGTCTGCAATGTGATGACCCAGCCGGGTGAAACTGACAACTACACAGTCAGTGACCACCTGCAGGCGGTCTATGATCACATCGGATTGCATTTATTCGATTACGTAATCGTGAACGATGGCGAAATTCCCGAGCAGGTCCAGATCAAGTATGCGGAGAAGGGAGCCCGTCCGGTACAGCTTGACCGCGATGCAGTGGACGGCAACGGGTATAAGGTCATTGCCGACAAGCTGGTATTATTCAAGACCTATCTGAGGCATGATACAGATAAGCTCAGCCAGCATATTTACCAGCTGGTACAGGATTGGATTTCCAGATAAGTGTGTTTTTTATTCTGATTAGATCATGAAAGAGGTGAGCCCCTTGTCTTTTGCGGCCCTTACCAAAAAAGAGCTGACGATGGTGGAGAGCCAGCCTTGCTGCGAGAAAGCGGAGATGTCCGCGCTGATCCGGATGAACGGGTCGGTGCAGCTTTCAAGCAAAAAGGTAGTTCTCGACATTTCGACGGAGAACGCCGCGATTGCAAGGCGGGTATATTCTTTGCTTAAGAAATATTACCAGGTCCATATCGAGCTGCTCGTGCGTAAAAAAATGCGTTTGAAGAAGAATAACGTTTATATTGTGCGGATTCCTAACCGCGTCCAGGAGATTCTCAAGGATCTGCGGATTGTCTCCGAAGGCTTCATCTTCACCGATGGAATCGACCGGGAGATCGTCGGCAAGAACTGCTGCAAACGCGCATATCTGCGCGGGGCATTTATGGCTGGGGGATCGGTCAACAATCCGGAAGGATCTTCCTATCATCTGGAGATTGCTTCAATGTATGAGGAGCACTGTAAGGCGCTGGTGGATCTGGCTGGTGAATTTCACCTGAATGCCCGCTGCATTGAGCGCAAAAAGGGCTTCATTCTTTACATTAAGGAAGGCGAGAAAATTATCGAGTTCCTCAGTCTGATCGGTGCGCATCAAGCGCTGTTTAAGTTCGAGGATGTGCGGATTATGCGCGATATGCGCAATTCCGTGAACCGGATCGTCAACTGCGAAACGGCCAACCTCAACAAGACCATTAGTGCGGCAGTGCGGCAGATTGAGAACATCAAGCTGCTGCAGCGTGAGGTAGGCTTGGAAAGCCTGCCGGATAAGCTGCGCGAGGTCGCCGAGATCAGATTGGCCCACCCGGATATTAACCTTAAGGAAGTCGGCGAAATGCTGAAGGGTACTGTCAGTAAATCGGGGGTAAACCACCGCTTGCGCAAGATTGACGAGCTGGCGGACAAGGTCCGGGGCGGATGATTATTTTTTTTCTAGTGTGGTTGAGGTTATAATGATATAATATTATAAAATTAATGTGAAATTTTTGGGCAGATCTCAAATAGGGGGTAAGCGTTTCATGACAAAGCACCCGGTAGTAGTACGGTTGAAGACGGGGCTTCATGCTCGGCCGGCAGCATTGTTCGTGCAGGAAGCTAACAAATTCTCGTCGGAGATTTTCGTGGAAAAAGACGATAAAAAAGTGAACGCTAAAAGCATCATGGGTATTATGAGCCTGGCGATCAGTTCCGGCACGGAGATTTATATCAGCGCGGATGGCGCCGATGCGGATCAAGCTGTAACCGCTTTGACAAGTCTTGTCAGCAAAGAAGAGCTTGAGAACCAGTAATTGTTGCAAGGCTTTACTTTTAAATGGTAGACCAAAAAGCCCCCCGGGGCTTTTTTTAATTCCAGAAGCACAAGTGTATACTTACATACTTAAGGAGAATGAATATGATGAACAGCCAGGTGTTTCTCAAGGAACCATCGGCAGAGCTTCAGGGGCAGTCCGAGCGCAGAAAGGGCTATGCCAGGGAGCTGCTGAAGCAGGCTCTGGTGAAGGCCCGAGGTCTGGGAATCGACCTTGCGCTGGTCGTCTGTGATGCGGTGAATACGGCTTCGGAACGCACGATTCGCGGCAACGGAGGGCGGCAGATTGAAGATTTCGTTGAACCGGACGGGAATGTAATCCGGAGGTTCTGGATTGAAACCGGAAGCGGACAGTAGCCTTAAGCTGTACAAAAAATCTTCATGGCGGTTATGCAACTTTTGCCAAGCCGTTCCGTCTAGAGAGTACCAACAACAATTATAATGAATGAAAGGGGATGGCAAGCGTGAAGACATGGGGTAAAAGGCTCGGAGCGGTGCTGCTGGCGGGAAGCTTGATGATAGGGGGGATGGCTTTGAGCGGAGTGTTTCAAGGTCCTGAAAAGGCTTTCGCCGAGGATGTGCAGAGAAATGTCGTTAATGTGATAGGCAAAGGGGAGCTCGCGATTAAGCCGGATGTCGTTTATTTGTCTATCGGGGTCAATACTACGGCCGCCACAGCGGAAGAAGCACAGAAGACCAACGGAGCGAAGATTACGAAGCTGACCACATTGCTGAAGACGACCTGGGGCATTGCCGATAAAGACGTTCAGAGCACACAATTCAGTGTACAACCGAACTACAGCTATACTGAAAAAGATGGACAGCAGGTTAAAGGCTATATTGCCCAGCATACCCTGCAGGTAACCTACCGTGATCTGAGCAAGGTAGGCGCATTGCTGGATGCTGCATCTGCTGCGGGTGCCAACAACATCGGCAACGCACGGTTTGCGATCGAAGATCCCTCGGCTTTTGAAGCACAGGTTATTGAGAAAGCGATGGCCAACGCCGATGCCAAAGCAGGAGCTATTGCCAAGGCAGCCAAGCGCAGCCTGGGACAGGTCATTACTGTGACGCAGAATGATGACGGCAATAATCCGGTAGTGTATTTGGAGAATGCGGCTATGTCCAAAGCCATGGCAGATTCAGCCGGCGGAACCTCTGTTGAACCAGGTGAAGTGAAGGTCTCCACGCAGCTTAGCGTAATGTATGAGCTGAAATAATCAATGCCCCCAAGAGGCGCTTCTTCTGCTGGTTACAGCGGAGGGCAGTGCCTCTTTTTTATTTTTTTTCAGGGAGAATTGTTGGGAAATCTCTCATTTTGTTTAAAGAAATGTAATAAGCAGCCTTGAAAGGGTCCGCGATCTTTAAGAAATTGTAAAGGTCTCTGTAACAACCGCTGTTCCTGAATTCTCTATAATGGAAAGAGTGTAATGAGGGCGGCGGACAGGCTGTTTCTCAAGTATTCCGAATGAACATCAAGACTATCACCGTACCAGCGGAAGGAGAAATAACTATGAATTGCATCTCGAAGGAACAGGCACGTAAATGGGGAGTGGGCTTCATGACAGCAGGCTTGCTGCTGAGCGGGGGGCTTCTGCCTGCAGGGACAAATCAGGCGGCCGCGGCACAGGCGAAAGCCGATAATTCTCCGGTGGTGCTGAAGGTCAACGGGAAAATCATGCAGCAGACGGGTATGGTTCAGAACGGAAAAGTATGGGTCCCGGTTACCTTCATGCGCGATGCGCTTGGAATGCCCTTAACCTACGATAACGCCAATAAAACCTATACCCTTGGTAAAGGAACCTCAAAGGTTCGGCTGATGGTCTCCGATTACGGGATTTCGATTTCGGTCAACAATTTTTTTCTGAATGAATATGAGGCAAAAAATATCAATAACCGGATGTTCGTTCCGTTTGACCTGATCAGCGATTACCTGGGGTACAAGGGAGACTGGAGCGCGGCTACCGGCAGACTGAATGTCATAAGCAAACCGCAGAATGCGATTGCCATTAAGACGGAGAGCATTGTGGGGGACCGTGCGGATGCTCCGGTCAAGCTGGAATATCCGCAGTTCAGCGGACTGGCGAACGCCGAGGCGGAGCAATTGATCAATGACACAATCAAGCAGACGTTCACGAAGTTTGCGGCTGAGGCTGAGAAGGAAATATCGAATAAACCGGCAGACGACCGGCCGTATGAGTTCGACGGAGGTTATGTGATCACATACAATCAGGATGGCATTCTCAGTCTAATCACCAACCAATACAGCTACACTGGCGGCGCTCATGGCATGACTTACCGCAATGCGTTCACATTCTCTCTGAAGGACGGCAAACGCCTGTTAATCGGAGATTTGCTGAAGGCCAACCCGAATTACAAAAAAGAGCTGAATGCCAAGCTGTCCAAGCTGATTAAGGCTGAAGGCGGGTACCTGGGCGGCTTTGGCGGTCTTAACACAGAAAAGAACTATTATGTGAAGGACGGGAAATTGGCAGTCTTCTTCCAGCTCTATGAATACACAGCTTATGCTTCCGGCTTCCCAACGTACGAATTCACCTTTAAGGAATTGCTGCCCGACGGCAGCAGCCCGTTTGCAGCGCTGAAGTAACTAACTTCTTCTGAAAAGAGGAAGGAACAGCCGGCTCCGCTAATGCCGTGTATGGACACCTTTCCGTTGCCTGGGGCCTCTTCCGTTCATAAGCTAAAGGAGAAACCAGCTTATACGCGGGGAGGGAAGGATATGAGCTATCAGTACACAGCCATCGGCGATTCCTTAACGACCGGGTTCGGAGCTCTGCCGGGCAACGGATTTGTGCCGGTCTACCGCAGATTGGCTGAGGGGCGTCTGCGTGTGCCGATCGGCGCAGCGAACCTTGGCATTAATGGACTGACTACGGCTGCGCTGGAGCAGCGGCTGAGCAGAGACGCCATGTTCCGCCAAGCGATAAAGGATGCGGAGATCATTACATTGTCCATCGGCGGGAATGATCTGATCAAGGCGGCCAAAGCCGCTTCGCTTCGTCCGGGTGACCTGTCTCCTGCCCTGGAACGGGCGCTCAGTGAGTGTAAAAGAAACTTCGGTAATATTATGGGCTCGCTCCGCCAGCTGAAGAACGGCAGCCGTCAAGCCTACATTATCCGGATTGTTGGACTGTATAATCCCTATCCCCAGTTAACGGAAGCGTCAGACTGGGTACGTCAGTTCAATGGCTACGCTGCGGGCTACAGCAGCAGCGTATGCGGGTTTGCTTCCATCTATCAAGAATTTGCAGGCAATGAGCGTGGGCTGCTGTCACTGGACCATGTGCATCCAAGCGGGAGAGGCTACCGTGTAATCGCCGGAAAGCTGGATGCTTTGGGTTACGGGCGGCTTGGATGATACAAGGTTGCTTGCTGTACACACAACAAAAAGAGGCTGTTATAGACCATTGGTCTATAGCAGCCTCTTTCTGTAAAGCTTGTATTATACGCCTGCCGGAAGCGTCTTCTCGATAACCTTATCGACAATGCCATATTCAGCTGCATCGGCAGCGCTCATGAAGTAGTCGCGGTCCGTATCCTTCTCAATGCGCTCCAGCGGCTGGCCGGTGCGTTCGGAGAGAATGCGGTTCAGCTTGTCGCGCAGCTTCAGGATGCGGCGGGCGCGGATTTCAATATCCGTGGCCTGTCCTTGAGCACCGCCCAGCGGCTGGTGAATCATGATTTCACTGTTCGGCAGCGCAAAGCGTTTGCCTTTGGCGCCGGCGTTCAGCAGGAATGCTCCCATGGAAGCGGCCATGCCCACGCAGATGGTGGAAACATCCGGTTTAATGTACTGCATTGTATCAAATATAGCCATACCCGCTGTGATGGAACCGCCAGGGCTGTTCACATACAGGTGAATATCCTTCTCCGGATCCTCGGCAGCCAGGAACAGCATTTGGGCAATGATGGAATTGGCAACCACGTCATTAACCTCCGTTCCGAGGAAAATGATGCGGTCCTTCAGCAGGCGGGAATAGATGTCATAAGCGCGCTCACCGCGGTTGCTCTGTTCTACTACCATAGGAATATAACTCACGTGGAAAACCTCCTTGAATTGGTTCTTCGAATGTGTTCATTTTTTACTGTTACCGTATTAACCACATGATAAACAAATTCAAACAAAAAGTCAAAGAAAGTCAAACTTAGTTTATAAAAAAAGAGCCGGCAAGTGGCTCTTTGGTTAAATACTATAAATAACGGCTGCTAAATTATGTTCAAAAGTGAAAATAATGGCGCGCCCGCCAAGAATCGAACTTGGATCTCAGGCTTCGGAGGCCTACGTCATATCCATTGGACCACGGGCGCAACAGAAATTATTATATACTATTTATAGCTCAATTGCAATCTAATACTCATACTGTTTTCTTGATTTCTTTGCCCTGTTCTCATTTAGGGAATTCTAGCTGAAACGGACACTTGAAAGCTATTAGCAATGTTTAGGATGTACAAGCTTTTTTAATGGACGAAGGCGCCTTTACCGCTTGCCGGATTTTTAGGAGCGGATTGCGGGACTTTCAGCACTTTCCATGACGCAGCAGATGTATAAGATGAAAAGAGGTTGAGAATTATACTCTCGGAAGACTTGCACTTCGCGTAATATTTGGGTAGAATATGGGTGGGACTTAAAAAGTTAACCCGGGACGTTTTGAGACCATGAACAAGGGAATAAGAGGAAGACGAAGTTGCAGGAGTGAAAGCATGCGCAATTTATTAGAAATCCAAAAGCAGCTTCTGCCTGATCTCATGGAAACCCTTAAGAGACGTTACACGATTCTACATCAGATCATGCTGTCCGACATTATTGGGCGCAGAACGCTGGCCGCTTCGCTGGATATGACCGAGCGGGTGCTGCGCGCCGAGACGGATCTTCTGAAATCGCAAGGGCTCATTGAGATCGAGAGCGTAGGCATGCGCGTAAGCGATGCCGGGCGCAGACTGCTTGACCTGCTGGAGCCGATCGCCAAGAGCCTGTTCGGCCTGGATGAACTGGAAGAGAAAATTCGTACAACGTATGGTCTGAACAAAGTTATTGTTGTGCCCGGTGATTGCGAGACCTCGCCGTTCACGAAGCGTGAGCTGGGGCGCGCAGGCGCCAAAGCTTTGCTTGGTGTACTGCGTTCCGATGATACCATTGCCGTTACCGGCGGTTCAACGCTTGCTGAAATGGCTGATCAGCTCACACCGCCGTTGTCCCCTTCCTATAAGAACGCTTGGGTTGTTCCGGCGCGCGGAGGGCTGGGGGAGAGCATGGAGATTCAGGCCAACACTATTGCATCAAAGATGGCCAAACGGATCGGAGCCAATTACCGCCTGCTGCATGTACCTGATTTACTCAGTGAAGATGCTTACCAGTCGCTTGCGCTTGACGCAAACATTGGCGAGATCGTACAGATCATCCGCAGATCGCGCGTTATTGTGCACGGCATTGGCGATGCCATTGAAATGACCCGCCGCCGCAAGCTGGATGAGGCGACAGTCTCGGAAATCCAGGGAGAAGGAGCGGTTGCCGAATCGTTCGGCTATTATTTTAATGAAGAGGGCCAGGTTGTTCATACCATGCTGACGATGGGACTCCGCCTGGAGGATATTATCCGCACCGAAGTGGTTATCGGTATTGCCGGAGGCAGACGCAAGGCCAAAGCCATCCATGCCATGCTGCGGTTCGGGCAAGAGGATATACTTGTTACCGATGAGGCGGCGGCTGTCGAAATCGGCAAAGAAATCGACAATCAGCTCCAGACAGTCCTATAGATTCCACAATATAGGGAGCAAGCAAAGTTATTATGCATTATACTTAACATTGTTGTCTTGACAAGCTTAACGGCCTGTCTTGAATAAATAAAACGAAATCTAGGAGGAACTATTCAATGAGTGTAAAAGTTGGTATTAACGGTTTTGGACGTATTGGACGCCTTGCATTCCGCCGTATTCAAAATGTAGAAGGTATCGAAGTGGTAGCCATCAACGACTTGACTGACGCTAAGATGCTTGCTCATTTGCTTAAATATGATACAACCCAAGGTAAATTCCAAGGGGACGTTGAAGTACATGACGGCTTCTTCAAAGTGAACGGCAAAGAAGTTAAGGTTCTGGCGAACCGCAATCCGGAAGAACTGCCTTGGGGCGACCTCGGCGTTGACATCGTTCTGGAATGCACAGGCTTCTTCACAACTAAAGAAGCGGCTGAGAAGCACCTGAAAGGCGGAGCCAAAAAAGTAGTAATCTCCGCTCCGGCTACCGGCGACATGAAAACTGTTGTTTACAACGTTAACCATGACATCCTGGATGGTACTGAAACAGTAATTTCCGGCGCCTCTTGCACAACCAACTGTCTGGCTCCAATGGCAAAAGTTCTGAACGACAAGTTCGGAATCGTTGAAGGCCTGATGACTACAATCCACGCTTACACCGGCGACCAGAACACACTTGATGCTCCACACGCTAAAGGCGACTTCAGACGCGCCCGCGCTGCTGCCGAGAACATCATCCCTAACACTACCGGTGCTGCCAAGGCTATCGGCCTGGTAATTCCGGAACTGAAAGGCAAGCTCGACGGCGCGGCTCAACGTGTGCCTGTAGCTACCGGTTCCCTGACTGAGCTGGTTACTGTTCTTGAGAAGAACGTTACTGTTGAAGAACTGAACGCAGCTATGAAGGCTGCCTCCGATCCGGAAACTTACGGCTACACTGAAGATGAAATCGTATCTTCCGACATCAAGGGAATGACTTTCGGTTCCCTGTTCGATGCTACGCAGACCAAAGTACTGACTGTCGGCGACAAACAACTGGTTAAAACCGTTGCTTGGTACGACAATGAAATGTCCTACACTGCACAGCTTGTCCGCACTTTGGAACACTTCGCTAAGCTTGCTCAATAATATCGATTTCACATAAGCAGCATCTATAGAGCGGAAACAGAAGTTCCTTGTTTCCGCTCTTTCTAAATGGATTCGTGAATGACCAATTTTGGGTGTGGAGGAAATGTTAATCATGAACAAAAAAAGTGTCCGTGATGTAGAAGTAAAAGGCAAACGCGTATTTGTGCGTGTGGATTTCAACGTGCCAGTGGAAGACGGCAAGATCACCGATGATACCCGTATCCGCGAAACCCTTCCAACAATTAAATACCTGATTGAGAACGGTGCAAAGGTCATTCTGGCCAGTCACATGGGCCGTCCTAAAGGCCAATTCGTCGATTCCATGCGTTTAACAACAGCTGCTGTGCGTCTGTCCGAGCTGCTCGGCAAACCGGTAGCCAAAGCTGACGAAGCTGTCGGCGAAGCGGTAAAAGCACAAATTGCTGAACTGAACGACGGCGATGTGCTTGTGCTTGAGAATGTCCGTTTCTATCCGGGCGAAGAAAAGAACGATCCTGAGCTGGCTAAGCAGTTCGCCGAACTGGCTGACCTGTTCGTCAATGACGCGTTCGGCGCGGCTCACCGTGCACATGCTTCGACAGAGGGCATCGCCCATTTCCTGCCGGCGGTATCCGGTCTTCTGATGGAGAAGGAATTGTCCGTACTGGGCAAAGCTTTGTCGAACCCTGAGCGTCCTTTCACTGCCATCATCGGCGGTTCCAAGGTTAAGGACAAAATCGATGTTATCGATAACCTGCTGACTCTGGCTGACAATGTTCTGATCGGCGGCGGCCTTTCCTACACCTTCACCAAAGCTCAAGGCTTCGAAATCGGCGAATCCCTTGTAGACAACGACAAAATCGATGCTGCTCTTGGATTTATCGAGAAGGCCAAGGCACTCGGCAAAAACTTCCTGCTTCCGGTAGACGTTGTGATTGCCGACAAGTTCGGCGCAGATGCCAACACCAAGATTGTTGACGTGAACGAAATTCCTGCCGGCTGGCAAGGGCTTGATATCGGTCCTAAAACCCGTGAGCTTTATGCTGATATCATTAAAAACTCCAAGCTGGTAGTTTGGAACGGACCTATGGGCGTGTTCGAAATCGACATCTTTGCCGAAGGTACCAAGGCTGTAGCCCAGGCTTGTGCAACAACCGAAGGCTATACTGTAATCGGCGGCGGAGATTCCGCAGCTGCAGCAGAGAAATTCCACCTGGCTGACCAAATGGACCACATCTCCACCGGCGGCGGCGCATCACTCGAGTTCATGGAAGGCAAGGCTCTTCCTGGCGTAGAAGCACTGAACGACAAGTAAGACGTAGAAGGTAGAAGGAGGCAATCCATTACTATGAGCAGAACACCTATTATCGCGGGGAACTGGAAGATGTTCAAGACGGTTCCCGAAGCGGAAGGCTTTATCGCTGAAGTCAAAGGCCAGGCTGAAGTGGAAGGCGTAGAAACAGTAATCTGCGCACCGTTCACCAACCTGCCTGCACTGGTTGCAGCGGCAAAAGGCACCAGCATCAAGATTGGCGCACAGAACCTGCACTTTGAAGATAACGGAGCCTACACAGGCGAGATCAGCGGCGTAATGCTGAAGGACCTTGGCGTAGATTATGTGATCATCGGCCACTCCGAACGCCGTGCATATTTTGGCGAAACGGACGAAATCGTGAACAAGAAGATGCATGCGGCATTCCGCCACGGCATCACTCCAATTGTCTGTGTAGGCGAAAAACTTGAAGAGCGCGAAGCCGGCCAGACCAAGGACGTATGCAAAGTTCAAACCGAAGGCGCATTTGCCGGCCTTAGCGCTGAACAGGCTGCAAGTGTTGTTATCGCCTATGAGCCTATCTGGGCTATCGGCACAGGCAAGTCCTCTACTTCCCAGGATGCCAATGAAGTGATCGCCTACATCCGCAGCCTTGTAAAAGATCTGTACGATGAAGCGACCGCCGAAGCTGTGCGAATTCAATACGGCGGCAGCGTGAAGCCTGAGAATGTAACGGAGTACATGAGTCAAAGCGACATCGACGGCGCTCTTGTCGGCGGTGCCAGCCTGCAGCCTGCTTCCTTCGTTTCATTGGTTGAGGGGGCGAAGTAAGGATGTCAGCACCAAAACCCGTTGCTTTGATCATCATGGATGGTTTCGGTCTGCGCAATACGGCTGAAGGCAATGCTGTTGCCCAAGCCAACAAGCCGAACTATGACCGTTACCTGAAACAATATCCGAACACCACGCTTACCGCCTGCGGCGAAGCTGTGGGACTGCCGGAAGGCCAGATGGGCAACTCCGAAGTGGGTCACCTTAACATCGGCGCCGGCAGGATCGTATATCAGGACCTGACCCGTATCGACAAATCGATCCGTGACGGGGAATTCTTTGAGAACGAAACGCTGGTTGCTGCTGTAAGAAATGCAAAGTCAACCGGCAAAAAGCTTCACCTGTATGCGCTGGTATCCGACGGGGGGGTACATAGCCATATCAACCACCTGTTTGCTATGCTTGATCTCGCCAAGAAGGAAGATATGCACGAAGTGTATATCCATGCTTTCATGGATGGCCGCGATGTACCTCCTGACAGCGGACAGAAGTTCGTTCAGGAGCTGATCGCCAAGATTGAGGAAGTAGGCGTGGGCAAGATTGCTACGGTATCCGGACGCTATTTCGCGATGGACCGCGACAAACGGTGGGAACGTGTAGAGAAGGCTTACCGCGCTATGGTTTATGGCGAAGGCCCGCAGTATACCGATGCGCTGCTGGCGATCACAGGCTCTTACCAGAATTCTGTGTACGATGAGTTTGTTGAGCCTAGCGTCATTGTGGACAGCGAAGGCAAGCCGACAGCGACAGTAGAGAGCGGCGATTCCGTCGTATTCCTCAACTTCCGCCCGGACCGTGCCATTCAGCTGTCCCAGGTATTCACGAACTCGGATTTCCGCGGCTTCGACCGGGGGCCGCTGTTCCCGGAAAACCTGCATTTCGTATGCTTGACTACCTTCAGCGAGACGGTGCAAGGCTACGTGGCGTATTCGCCGAAGAACCTGGACAATACGCTGGGTGAAGTGCTTGTACAGCAGAACAAGAAGCAGCTTCGCATCGCGGAAACTGAAAAGTACCCGCACGTAACCTTCTTCTTCAGCGGCGGCCGCGATGAAGAGCTTCCCGGTGAAACCCGTATCCTGATCAACTCCCCAAAAGTGGCAACCTATGATCTTAAGCCTGAGATGAGCGCATACGAAGTGGCGGCGGCCTGCGTAGCGGAAATCGAAGCAGACAGACAGGATGCCATTATCCTGAACTTCGCGAACCCTGACATGGTAGGACACTCCGGCATGCTGGAGCCAACCATTAAGGCTGTAGAAGTTACGGATGAGTGTGTGGGCAAGGTTGTGGATGCAGTCGTAGCCAAAGGCGGCGTTGCGATCATCATTGCCGACCATGGCAATGCGGACATGGTGTTCGACGAGAACGGACGTCCGTTCACGGCGCATACCACCAACCCGGTTCCTTTCATTGTAACGACTGAGAATGTTGTACTGCGCGAAGCCGGTATTCTCGCAGATGTGGCACCGACCATTCTGGATCTGATGGGACTTCCGCAGCCTGCGGAAATGACCGGACAATCCATGATTGCCAGCCGCAAATAGGCAATACCCGCAAGACTATAACCCATGTTAAAAGGAGATTAACTTACATGACTATTATTTCTGATGTATATGCACGCGAAGTCCTTGATTCCCGCGGTAACCCAACGGTAGAGGTTGATGTTTATCTGGAATCCGGCGCAAAAGGCCGCGCTATCGTTCCTTCCGGCGCTTCCACCGGCGCTCATGAAGCTGTAGAGCTTCGTGACGAAGACAAGAACCGCTACCTGGGCAAAGGCGTTCTGAAAGCTGTTGAGAACGTAAATGAAATTATCGCTCCGGAAGTTATCGGTATGGACGCTCTTGACCAACTGGGCATCGACAAGCTGATGATTACTCTGGATGGCACGCACAACAAAGGCAAGCTTGGCGCTAATGCGATCCTGGCTGTGTCCATGGCTGTAGCCCGCGCTGCGGCAGCTGCACTGGATGTGCCTTTGTATGTATATCTGGGCGGATTCAACGCTAAGCAGCTTCCAGTTCCAATGATGAACATCGTCAACGGCGGCGCACATGCCGACAACAACGTTGACGTACAGGAGTTCATGGTTCTGCCGGTTGGCGCACCTAGCTTCAAAGAAGCTCTGCGTACAGGCGCTGAAATCTTCCATGCCCTGAAATCCGTACTTAAAGGCAAAGGCCTGAACACAGCAGTCGGCGATGAAGGCGGCTTCGCTCCTAACTTCACGTCCAACGAAGATGCGTTGTCCTCCATCATGGAAGCTATCGAAAAGGCCGGCTACAAACCGGGCGTTGACGTATTCCTGGGCATGGACGTTGCGAGCACCGAGTTCTTCAAAGACGGCAAATACCATCTGGAAGGCGAAGGCAAATCCTTCACTCCAGCTGAATTCGTTGACCTGCTTACTTCTTGGGCGGACAAATACCCAATCATCACCATCGAAGACGGCTGCTCCGAGGATGACTGGGAAGGCTGGAAGCTGCTTACCGAAAAATTGGGCAACAGAATCCAGCTCGTTGGCGACGATCTGTTCGTAACCAACACTGAGCGCCTGAACAAAGGGATCGAAGAAGGTATCGGTAACTCCATCCTGATCAAAGTTAACCAAATCGGTACTTTGACTGAAACCTTCGACGCCATCGAAATGGCAAAACGCGCAGGCTACACTGCAGTTATCTCCCACCGTTCCGGTGAATCCGAAGACAGCACAATCGCTGATATCGCCGTGGCTACCAATGCCGGCCAGATCAAAACAGGTGCCCCTTCCCGTACAGACCGTATCGCTAAATACAACCAATTGCTTCGCATCGAAGACGAACTGGGTGAATTGGCTCAATACAACGGCCTGAAATCCTTCTACAACCTCAAAAGATAAATTCTTTTGAGCTAAGCTTTCCTGGAGAGTCTGCCTTAATCGGCAGGCTCTTTTTTTTGCAGGAGCGCCGAAACCGCCGTGATTCTGTTACTTGGAGGCCATAGAAGAAGAAAATGCGCTATTTATTAAGGGAATACGACTGGAAGGTTGTATTCGTACTGGTGCTATGATAAAATTAAAATGCTGTTTATGAAACGTAAAACCCAAATTAGCATAGATAGTGATGCTTGGACGTAGGAGGTGGAAGTGAATGGATATCTTTTTAAAAGTAGTGCTCCTGATTTTTTCCGTAGGTCTGATTGCGGTCGTTCTTCTGCAAAAAGGAAAAAGCGCAGGTCTTTCCGGTGCCATCTCCGGCGGTGCTGAGCATCTCTTTGGTAAAACAAAAGCACGCGGTATGGAGCTCGTACTGCAGCGTGTAACGGTTGGACTGGCAGCCGGATTCTTCATTATGTCGATCGTGGTGGCCATTGTAATTGACTAATTGCTTGCAGCAAGCCTTTGCCTGTTCTGAATGGAATGGGGCAGGGGCTTTTTTTAAAGATAAGAAGTTTATATGTTTCACGCTTTAATTATCCTTCTCTTTCCCGCTGAAACGGATACCGTCCCTTAATGGCTGGCGAAACCGTTTCTACTTGGTGTTTAATAGGTTTCCGGGGTCCCCGCAAAGTACCTGGGTAAGCTTCGAAGCCCAGGCCTCACTTTGTGGGGTTATTTTTAAATCTAAGAATTTATATGCTTGGCATACTAAATGATCCTTCTGTTTCCCGCTGAAACACCCGGCCCTTATAAGGACGGCGTAGCCGTTTCTGCTTGAAATATATTTATATGTTTCACGCTATCCATTATCCTTCTATTTTTGGAGAAACGGATACCGCCTCTTTCAGAGGACGGCGAAGCTGTTTCTTCTTACTGTTAGAAGTAAATTTTGTGCTGCGTTAATCTTCGGTTGATCATTACAGGGATGCCGGGGATTGATTTCGTGTATACTAGGGTATGAGTATATAAAGGTAAAATTTACTGGAATACACACAGGCTAGTAGCAGGACAAGATATACATATATGCCAGCAGCATAACAAATGCTGCGGAGGGCCGAGGTGACGAAGTTGATAACACAGGAACAACTACTGGATTTCATGCGGGAGACCGCTTATAAGCCGCTCACTTATGACGAATTGGTGAGCCATTTCGCGATAGAGGACAGCGAATCGTTCACAGCCTTCGAGGAGCTGCTGCTCGCATTGGAGCAGGACGGAAGAATGATATTGACCCGCAATGCCCGCTACGGCGTGCCGGAGCGGATGGATATGGTGCGTGGACGTGTGCAGGCGCATGCCAAAGGATTTGCCTTTCTGATCCCCGATGACCGCGATCATCCCGATATCTATATCAATGCCAATGATCTGAAGGGTGCGATGAACGGCGATATCGTGCTGGTGCGCATTACCTCAAGAAGCCCGTCCGGAGGACGCATGGAAGGCGAGGTTGTGCGGATCGTCAAAAGAGGCGTGCTGCAGACTGTCGGCGTGTTTCAGAGTCTGGAGACGTATGGTTTTGTGCTGCCGGATGACAAGCGGATTAACCGGGATATCTTTATTCCGAAGCAGTCCTTCAAAGGTGCGGTCGACGGCGAGAAGGTCGTGGTCCGCATTGTGAATTACCCGGAAGGCCGGGCAGCGGCTGAAGGCGAAATCATTGAGATTCTTGGACATAAGGACGACCCGGGTGTGGACATTTTGTCGGTGATCCGCAAGCATCAGCTGCCGGAGGCTTTTCCCGCTGAAGTGATGAGCGAAGCGGAGCAGGCTCCGGATTCCATTACGGAGGAAGAGATCATCCAGCAGGGGCGCCGCGATCTGCGCGGGCTGAACATTGTCACAATTGACGGTGCAGATGCCAAGGACCTGGATGATGCGGTCAACGTGTCACGGCTGGAGAACGGCCATTATAAGCTGGGGGTGCACATCGCTGACGTTGGCTACTATGTGCGTGAAGGGTCCGAGCTGGATAAAGAAGCCTATGACCGCGGCTGCAGCGTATATCTGGTGGACCGGGTGATTCCGATGCTGCCGCACCGCCTGTCGAACGGCATATGCAGCTTGAACCCCAAGGTGGACCGGCTCACGATGTCCTGCGAGATGGAATTCGACGAGCAAATGAAGGTCGTGAAGCATGATGTGTTTACGAGCGTAATCCGCACCAAAGAGAGAATGACCTACTCCGATGTCCGCAAAATCGTTGAAGACGAAGATCCCGGGCTGCTGGAGCGCTACGCTCCGCTGATCGACGATTTCCGCCTGATGAAAGAGCTGGCGATGAAGCTGCGAGATGCGCGGATGCGGCGCGGGGCGGTGGATTTTGACTTCGAAGAGAGCAAGATTATTGTAGATGAGAACGGCAAGGCCATAGATATCGTGAAACGCGAGCGTTCCGTGGCCGAGCAGATTATCGAGGAGTTCATGCTGGCGGCGAATGAGACGGTGGCGGAGCATTTCCACTGGCTGAAGGTGCCTTTCCTGTACCGGATTCACGAAGATCCGGACCCGGAGAAGCTGCAGAATTTCATGGCCTTCGCGGCAAACTTTGGCTATCATGTCAAAGGCCGGGGCAACTCGGTGCATCCGCGTGCCCTGCAGGATCTGCTGGAGCAGATTCAAGGGACGAAGGAACAGACCGTCATCAGCACGATGATGCTCCGCTCCATGAAGCAGGCGAAGTATGATGCGGAGAGCACCGGCCACTTCGGGCTTGCAGCGGAATTCTATTCCCACTTCACCTCACCGATCCGCCGTTATCCCGACCTTGTCATTCACCGCGTTATGCGGGAGGTCATTGAGAATGGCGGGGCGCTGACGGAGAAGCGTCATGAATATCTTGCCAGCCGGATGCCGGAGATTGCCCAGCAGTCCTCGGAACGCGAGCGTGTGGCGGTAGAAGCGGAACGCGACACGGAGCAGCTGAAGAAGGCTGAGTTCATGCAGGACAAGGTAGGCGAGGAATTCGATGCCATGGTCAGCAGTGTCACCAGCTTCGGGATGTTCATCGAGCTGGAAAATACCGTTGAAGGCTTAATCCGCCTCAGCGCGCTGAGCGATGATTACTACCACTTCGACGAAGCCCACATGGCGCTCATCGGCGAGCGCACCTCGAAGGTGTTCCGCATTGGCGACGAGGTGAAGATCCGCGTCGCAAAGGTCAACATGGACGACCATACGATCGATTTCGAGCTGGTCGACATGAAGCCGCGTGCGGCGGGCGAGCACCGCAGCTTTGGCGGCCGCGGCGGCAAGGGCGGCCGTGCGGGCAGCGGCGGCTTCGCCAAGCCGCCCGGTGGCAGAGCCGGCGGCAAGGCCCGCGCCGGCGGTAAAGGCAAGCCCGGCAGCGCAGCAGCGGGCCGGGGCAAGGCCAAGCCCGGCGCGGTGGCACGCGCCGGGGAAGCGCCGCGCGCAGCGGAGGAGGCCGGCGGCGGTGCGCCGGCTGGCGGCCCTGGCAAGCGCGGGGGCGGCGGCCCGGCAGAGGCAGCGCGCCGGGCCTTCGCGGCCGTGAACCGCGGCGGGGCTGGTGCGCCGCGTGAGCGGGACCGCAGCGGCGGGCGTGGCCGCGGCGGAGAGGCCGGAGGCGGTGCCGGGGGGCGCGGCATCAGCTTCGGCTTCGGCTCCGGCAAGGGCGGCTACGGCGGCCCCGGCGGCGGAGCGGAGCAGGGCAGCGAGCTGCGCGGCGTAGACGCCAGCACGCGGTTCACCAGCCGTGAGGATCTCGGCAGCGGCGCAGCAGCCGAAGGCCGCAGTGACGGCGAAGGCAAGAGCGGCCGCCGCAAGAAGAACAACAAAGGCGGCGTCTTCATCGGCCCTTCCGTGACGCCAGGCAACGTAGAGACCTCTGAGAAGGTATCCGCCAAGCGCAGCGGCCGCCGCAAGAAGAAGAAAAAAACGCAAGAGTAAGCCAAAAGCGATAAGTGGCGCTGCTTCCTGTGTGAGGGAGCAGCGCTTTTTTCTCGGTTGGCATAGGGCAAGTACCGTCTGAGCTTCTTTATGAGAACGGTTTTGCCGATGTTCACCTCAGAGGATCATCCTTCCTTGCGCTGGCATGACCGCTTTTGATACAATATAGATCTGACGTTTGCCTCCGTTCAAACGGGAAATTCGAAGCAAGGAGTGACTTTCATGGGTAAAAAAGCAGACGGGAAAGTGCTCGCCCAGAACAAGAAAGCTTCCCATGATTATTTTATCGAGGACACTTATGAGGCTGGCTTGGTGCTGACCGGTACGGAAATCAAGTCGCTGCGTAATGGTCGCGCTAACATTGGCGATGCTTTTGCCACTATTCGGAACGGCGAAATTCATGTGCACAATATGCACATCAGCCCTTTTGAACAGGGGAACCGCAACAACCCGACAGACCCGACACGCACACGCAAGCTGCTCATGCATAAGGTGCAGATCAGCAAGCTGCTCGGTCTATCCAAGCAGGAAGGCTACTCGATTGTGCCGCTCAAGGTGTATGTGCGCAATGGCTATGCGAAGCTGCTTATCGGCCTCGGTAAAGGGAAGAAGCAATACGACAAACGCGATACCGCCGCCAAAAAAGACGCTCAACGCGACATTGCGCGTGCGCTGCGAGAGAAACAAAAAATCGCCAGATAAGCCGGTGGCCCGGCGCTTCCTGCCGTTCCAGATATATCCTTCAATTCCTTTAACCCGCGTGTTAAAGTGTTGATAAATGTGCTATACTGTGTAAGTAAGATTTTTGCTTCGTGGCAGTCCTCTTAGACAGAGGCTGTAGATGGGATCTCTCTTGCCGGAAGATCCGCTTGATCCGAAGCGCCCTTTTTAATGAGGGGCCGTTCTTGGATTCGACGGGGGTAGTTCGAGCATGAGCAGCGAGTAGTGGGGACGCGTCCGCTTCATCAACGCTAAAGCCTATTAAACGGCAAACAACAAAACAACTACGCTTTCGCAGCTTAATAACCTGTGTGCGTGCTTCTACCCTGCATCGCCCATGTGACAGGGATAGGGGCTAACAAGTAGTGGGATACGCTGTCTCATCTCCGCCTGCGGTGAGCTGAAGAAGACAATCAGGCTGACCCAACGTATAGCCGGTTACGGGGCGATACTCGGGTGACATCAAAACTGTAACTACACTCGTAGAAGCTTATGTGCCGTTATCTTCGGACAGGGGTTCGACTCCCCTCGGCTCCATCTAAAAAACCCGCTTAAATAGCGGGTTTTTTGCTGTTTATCAGCTAATTTGTAGACAGGACGTAGACACGCAATTATTAGGCTGTCAATTTTGGTCATTCTCATAGACCAAATGTCTACAAAATAGCTTTAAATCTATTGGATTTGTAATGGTTTTTTGTGATCAAAGAGGAAAGTGTTTTAGTTGTTTTTATTGTTTATCACATAGTATAATCAGTCTAGACAAGCAAGCGGTAATTGACTTTTTGGCGGTGAAATCGCTGCCTAAGACTTTAACGTATTGGGTATTCCGCGCATATTTTCCGGTTTAGGTTGTCCTGATCGGATTTTCGCGTCTAGTAGTAGATTTAGAACGGTAGAATAATATCTTGCTTGTCTATTTAAAAAAATAAGGAGTAGGTTGCTATATCTGGACATGTGAATGTTGAACTGAAGAGTTCACCTACTGATATAAGACTGAAATTTAGAAAATTAAACACTTTTGATGATATTGCGCATCTATTGGAAATTCCAGTCCAGTTTCTTTGGAAAATTTTAGTTAGAGATAAGCTCGTGAATTATAGGACGTTTAAACTTCGTAAGAAAAATGGTGATGAGAGAACTATTTATTCACCCCTTTCAAATTTAGCAATTCTACAGAAAAAACTTTCCTACATACTATCCTTAAACTTTACCCATCATGATAGGTCTCATGGATTTATTGAGAATCGTAGTATCGTCACTAATGCTTCAGAGCATTTACGTAAAAAATATGTTTTGAATCTGGATCTTGAGAACTTTTTTGAGAGTATTTCATTCCGTAGAATACGGCATATGTTTATATCCTATTATAAGTTCAATGATAAAGTAGCTAGTACCCTAGCTAATATTTGTTCTCATCCAGATGGATTTTTGCCTCAAGGAGCACCGACATCACCAGTGGTGTCTAATATTATTGCAAAGACATTAGATAAAGAATTGAAGAGAGTTGCCATCGGAGCAAAGTGGACTCAATATACTCGTTATGCTGATGATATTACTTTTTCAACAAGTAAAGAACAATTCCCGAAGGAAATTGCTACAATAAACGAATCTGGAATTATCACCTTGAATGAAAATATAATAAAGATTATTGAGAAGAATGGATTTAAAGTTAATGATAAAAAAACAAGGCTTCAAAATCACAAACAAAGTCAATCCGTTACAGGAATAACTGTTAATGAAAAACTAAATATTGATAGAAGATATATAAGGAGAATTCGATCAATCTTAAGTTGTATTGAGAAAAATATCAATAATCTTGATGAAGCCCACAAGATTTTTGAAATGAAATATCCTTTTCGGCAAAGAAAGAGAGGAAGTAATCCTGATATGTTTCTAATCTTGAGAGGTATGATCTCTCATGTTGGAAATGTCAAAGGAAAGCAAGATTCGGTTTACTGGAAGCTTGCGAATAGATTTAATAAAGTTACGCCTCATGAGCCGATAAAATTGCAATTATCTAGAAGAGAATTCCATGAGGATAACACATATGTAATTGACTCGGATTATACTGCAAAATATTATAATCACAATGAGAATATTTTTGATGAGGCGTTGTATGGCCAGGGAACAGGTTTTATTTTAAGAACCATAGGTCTCGTTACTAATGCTCACGTTATCGAGGGTATTATAGAAGGGCTTGAGCAAAAATTTATTTTCTCAAAAAAATACTATATAGAAGCATACAAATCTACACTGTATAGTTTTCCAGAAAATGCAAAAGTGCTTTGTTATGATATTGAAAAAGACATCGCGATCTTAAGCGTTGAAGGTTTAGAGATCCATGAAAAAGGATATATGTATAACGAATCTATAAAAGAGGAGCAACAAATTGAACTAGTAGGCTTCCCTGGCTACAGAAAAGGCCAAGACATAAAAATTCAAAAGGGATTTGTACAAGGAGTCAGAATGCATCTGAGTAAGGATGGAACCAAAAGATACAAGCGCCGTGAGATTTCTGCTACAATTTATGGCGGGAACAGCGGGGGCCCAATAGTAAATACGGACAATGAAGTGATTGGGCTTGCTGTTAAGGGAGCAACGATGAATGGTGTGTCACCGAATGAGATTGTACCTATTTCAGAAGTTATTGAATTAGCAAAAAAACATGGAATAATAAATGAACATGTTTCCATTAGCTTTTGAGATTTACTGACCTTTATAAAGGAGATATTTCTTACTTTGTTTGAAATGACTATTAGCCTGATCACTTAAAGGGATTGAGGTATATTGGGAATTGCTTTTTATATAATATTCTTTCCTCCTTGGAGATTGGCGTGTAAGAAGAGTCGGGCATTTAATGCCCGGCTCTATCTTTTATTATTTAATAAAATTTATGTATACTTAAATTCTGACTATTAATTGTGGATAAGAAAATTATAAATTAAATGATATTCATGTCGTTTCGTTATGTTGGGAAGACTGATGAGTTAAGCTGTGACAATAAATGATTATTTATTAATGAAAAAAGATAATTCGATTGACAAAATCAAAGAATATGGTAAATTTAATGTATAAATAATTGGAAAAGTGGTGATTATATATGCATTATGTTATTCCGATGGATGATAGCGATAAAACACTTATTATAGATGCCGTAGTACAAGCTAATAAAAGGGATATTCATGATTTTAAGTTGGAGAATGACTTTAAAACCTTTGTCAGTAAACATTTTTTGAAATGGGATTTCATTAATAAAAATGTGACTCGTACTCTTAATCCTAAATACCAATGCATTGGAATTGAGCGAGGTAGCTTATGGGAGTTTGTATTGATTTTCAACCAAGCTACTGGCTGTGCTTATGCGTTGATGAATGAAAAACGTTTTTATCAACTACGTGAGCGAAAGGTGCGGGATAAAGTTCATTACATAGATGCACTTGCATCCGTAAATACTGATGTAGTGTCTAGGGAGTCAGAGCAGCTCAATTTATTTGAGGTTGATAACAGTGACTGGGAAGAAGCAGTGAATGCGGTGCTGAAAAAAATGGCATTCCCTATAATTGGTGAGCTTAAACGCTTTGTATTAGTTACGTTCAAAACTGAAAAGGGAGAAATGAAATCAGTAAACTCTTATATCCCAACACCTGATTTGAGAATTGCACATGAAGAAAATTGGAATGACTTTATTGCACCTGATTATAGTACAGTGTTTTCTCATGAAGCAGAAGCAGAAGCGAATCAAGATGAAGAGATTGTATTGGGACTTAAAAAGGGCATAATCCCTCTTCCAAACGATAATATAGTGCAACTGAGACAAGACAGTGTAGAGAAGAAGGTATAAGATAAACTTCTCTCGGGAGGGTTATAATATGTTAGATCCACGAGAATTTAATGGGGAAAGGCTCAAAGCGGCACGAATATATAGAGGGAAGACAATAGCGGAACTTGCAGATGATATAGGTGTTACTAAACAATCTGTATCCTTATACGAGAATGGAAAGACAAAACCAAGTTTAGAAACTTTATTTAAACTTATTAGCGCCCTTGGATTCCCAAGGGAGTATTTTTATGAAGAGGATAAGAAAGAAATAAAAACAGGAGCGACATTTTTTAGAGCATTACTGACGACTAATAAGAAAGATAGATTATCCCAAGAGCAAAAAACAAAAGTATTATCTCAAATATATCATGTATTAAATCAGTATGTAGATTTCCCTAATTTGAATATTCCATTACTGCCTTTACAAGCTTCCGATATTGAAAAGGTAGCTCAAGAAGTAAGGAATTATTGGAGTTTAGGTATGGAACCAATAAATAATATGGTCCATTTGTTAGAGAAGAATGGGTTTATAGTAAGTGCATTTCAGACGGATGGTAATACTATTGATGCTTTTAGCCAAAGACAAGAGACTAATAATGATGATTTTATTTTTGTTGTATTGGGAAGTAATAAGAATTCGGCAGCCAGAAGGCAATTTGATGCTGCTCACGAATTAGGCCATATTATTTTGCATGATTGGTTTCTAGATCTAGAATTATTGACTCGTGAAGAGTTCCGGCAATTGGAGAACGAAGCTAATCAATTTGCTGCAGCCTTTTTACTACCCAAAGATGCCTTTATTCGAGACTTAATTTATCCAAACAAATTAGAGTTTTATGTTGAACTAAAAAAGAAATGGAAAGTCTCCATTTCTGCAATGATTGTAAGAGCATATCAACTAAAGGTCATAAATTATAATCAATATCAGTATCTAATGAGGCAAATTTCAAAGAATGGGTGGAGAACTAAAGAGCCATTAGATAATATACTTCAGGTTGCTAAGCCTACGGTACTTAGAAGAGCAATAGAGCTTTTACTCAGTAATGGTGTCTTATCAGGAGATATGTTAATGCAGCAGTTATCAAATAACAATATTAGCTTGCATAAATCGGAAGTGGAAATGTTATTAGGGTTAGATGAGGGTACATTAAATGATTCGAAATCTTTGCCAGGGGTAGTTTTGTCTATAAAAAACAGACCTAACCAATGAAATTCAACTTTTTAATAAGCTTACGAGTAATTAAATAATCATTCGTTTTAGGTTAATCGATATTAGAGTAATCTCAAAAGGAATATATATATATTATTATAATGATACCTAGTCGATAGGTAGTCATTAATGAAGGCCATACACATTTAGGTGTATGGCCTTCATTTTTCTCTGCAATAAGCAAACCATAGAAAGGTTTGGAGGATGCAGGCAACTTAAACTAAGCTAACGGAGGTTTTACTGATGCTAACACAACGAAATACTGAGCTGAAGTCACTACTAACCGATTCTTTGCGTGAAAAACAAGGAAGTTATTTAATTGAAGAGTTAATGAATCGGTTTCCTTCCGTCTCAGACCTTATAGAGGTTACTGAGCAGGAGTTAATCTCAATCAGTGGTATTGGGCCACACAAGGCCCAACAGATTGTAGCAATACTAAAGTTGGCAAGGACACTTATCGTGCCGGATATAGAGTTTCCGGCTATTCGCAAACCTGAGGATGCGTTTCATTTACTTGAGCCGGAGCATCGATATAACACCAAAGAACATTTTATATGTCTGTACCTCAATACTAAGAATCGTGTGATCCACAAGGAGACGATCTCTATAGGCTCTCTTAACGCTTCTATTGTCCATCCGCGTGAAGTATTCAAGGTTGGAATCAAACGCTCTTGTGCCTCAATTATCTGCTCTCATTCTCACCCCAGCGGTGATCCTACCCCTTCGAATGAAGACCTAATTATTACCCATCGTCTTATAGAGGCTGGTGAAATTATTGGTATTGATGTATTGGATCATCTAATCATTGCTGGAAGAAAGTATGTGAGTTTAAAGGAACAAGGTTTAATGGTTCGTGCTTAGGTATCTTTAAAGATTAAAAGACGCTTAACAATGTCATATACGGAATTCTGTTCGTCTTCGGTACGGGTTCTTAGCTCAAACATAAGTTTGTTTAATGTATCTGAGTTCTTGTGTGGGGAGCGGTCAGTTTCTAAGCGGAATAACTCTAGTACATTAACCTCAAGTGCCTGTGCAATTTTATCCAGCATATCTATTGTGGGGCTTCTTATGCCGCGTTCTATCTGTCCAACATATGATGTGTTTACTCCTGCTATCAAAGCAAGTTTCTCCTGACTAATTCCACGTTCTTGTCGTAAGACTCTTATTTGAGAACCAACAGCCTCAGAAATTCTACTCAACTTCACTCACCTCTATGCTCAAGATAGAGGTTAGGAGAAAACACAACAAACGGTTATAGTAACTAATGAATTAAGTTACTATAGTAATTGACGTTGGTTGTTAGTACTTATATAATTGCTTTGAGTTTCCAGCGAAATACACATGGGGGTGTCAATCAAAAGAAGAAATCCAATAAAGATGGTACTAAAAGTAGGACCCAGTAATAAATGAAGCTACAATTGAAGCATGCGGATTAAATAACACATTAGGTATGTATAAAAATTTTGGGGAGTGAAGAGATGAAAAAAATAATATCTGTTCTTGTAATTTTATTATTGTGTCTACCGTATTCTAGTGCGTTTGCCGAGCAAGAAGATGTAGTATATTCCTATACTCTTAAATACAATGGAAAGGATTATAAACTCAAAAATGATGTTTTAAAAGATAGTTACTATGGCCGTTTGTTTTTCCCTCTCTTAGAGATACTTCAAATAGTTGATCCTGAAACTAAACAGACTATGAAAATGGAACAGGAGCCTAATCCCGCTGCTCCAAATAATTCCTACATAGATGCATCTTACTATATAAGTTTTAAGGAGCAGATCTTTAAATTTGTGGGACGTGATTCTTCGATAGAAGTATATGATAAGACAGGAACGGTTCGTCAAAGTAAAGAGATACAAATACAGACGACAAAAATAGAAGATGCTGAGAACCCGATGCTCTATGTTCCTAAAGAATTTTTTGAACAAGCATTAGGTACCAACACCTATGTAAG
Source organism: Paenibacillus sp. S150 (assembly GCF_019352175.1). Lineage (GTDB taxonomy): Bacteria > Bacillota > Bacilli > Paenibacillales > Paenibacillaceae > Paenibacillus_AQ. The sequence goes on along the minus strand of NZ_JACBYI010000030.1, from coordinate 22,435 downwards.
TATTGAATCATCTAATAGTGAGAAGCTTAAATTGGTGATTCAGTCTAGTGACTATAAGGCCGATATTCAGGAGAATAACATGGTTATCATTATGAAAGTGAATGACCCCTGGATGTATGTTAATGAAGATGTAAAGAGGATAGATAATGTAGCATATTCGACACCAGTTGTTAAGAATGGGGCTACTTTACTGCCTATCTCCAATATTATCAAAGAGTTAGGCGGTAATGTTGCCTGGGACGGAGCAGACCAAAGAGTTACTATTACCCTTAACGATCATGAGGTTAAGCTATGGTTGAATAAAGCTACTGCAATCGTAGATGGAGAGGAAAAGAGTATATCTGTTTCTCCAACAATAATAGCCGGAAGAACTATGGTTCCATTGCGTTTTGTTAGTGATAATCTGGGAGTTAAACTTGTATGGGATAAAGAGAATCAAATAATAGCCCTGTATAATGGAGATTTTCAGTTTATACCCGTTTTCTATGATGGATACTTTAAAACTGACAGTGAAAATAGTGAAGTAAAGGCTGAAGAGAATAAATCATCACAAGTTAAGAGCACGAATCCTATTGATAAGAATGGAAATAAAATTCAGTTAGGCGATAGAGTTATTTGTGGTTTTTTCTATGGTGAGGTTCAACAAGTGAACGGTGGAAGAATACTAGTGTATTGGGATGGTAAAGATAATCTATGGGTACAAGACAAAGATGTTGATTATGTGGCAATGCTAGCAGGGATAAACTATAAGGACTCTAGCTGGATAGATGCTAGTAGATTAACTATAGAAAAATAGATAATGTTGCAAATGAGGGTGGCGGCGATGCCACTTTTTTTTATTTGTATTTGGGCTTAGGATGGACATCTGTCATAAAAGGGGCTGTAATAAGGGGATTCTAAGCATAAAATAAAGAGAAAAAGATATGGGTGATATACATGAGTGAAGAAATTGATATTTTAGATATGCTATGTGCTAATGAAGGTATAAGTATTACCAATAAAGAAATAGCTAACTTTAATCAGCTAATACAAGGGGTTCACTTAGGGCCAATATTTGAAGAACTATGCATAGATGAAGAGTGGGACAAATTATTTGTTAAAGAATCTTTGATTAAGTATGCATTGCATCAGATCAAGCAGGAGTCGATGAAACTTAATTATGAAGAAAAAATACGTGTAGAGGATTATTCGGCAGATGAAATAGATGGAATAAAATTAAGTTCAATACTAGAAGAGACTCATTTTTCAGACCCTAGTGATTACTATAAAACATTTGGAGATAAAATTTTAAGTTCATTTTCTCTAAAAAAGAGATTGGATGTTAAAGAGTTAACAACTTCAATGTTCGGAGAGAATATGCCTTATAAGTACGATGATGATGATTACACTGGAAAATCAGGCATTGAATTTAATGAAGCATGGCATTCACATTCATTAAAGTCTGGTTCCTTCTTTCCTCTATATAAGACTTGCGAGGTGTTAAAGGCAAAAAAAGCTTTAGCTAAAGCACATAACAATCTTTCACCAAAAAAAATGAAAAGGTTTATAGCTGGGCTATTAGAGCATTACAATAAATACCTTCGAATGCTTCAGATGTTTCCAGATGATTACGATGCAACTGAAGATTTACTTAGACTGGAGGAATTTAGTGATCTGTTTTTTTTATTAAAAGCAATTGTTTTGCTGAAAAAGGATGATTGGTTCTTGAATAAAAATAAAAATAGAAGAACAGAAATACTTAAGGTAATTAGCAGCTTTGTAATAATAGAGGATATTAGAATTAAATTACACATATTAGAGAACTTTATAGAAGAAGGAGCTGCAGCAAATTATACTTCGACGGAGGCATTAGGATATTTACCATTATTCAGGTTACTATTTGTGCAGCTGCCGTTATTGAAGCAAAAGCTAGTACAGATTATTGATAATAAAGAGGTGCCACTTGCTAATTCGCTAAGAGGAAGACAAATTAAAATTAAGTTAAAACGTTATGCTTTTTTAAAACAGGCTCATTGTTACCGTATGGATTATTCCAATTATTTTTTGTCAGAAGAGGATATTTCTATTGTACAAAGTTATATTCAGGATACAGAGAATAATGATTATGATCAAATTTTTTATGATCTGTATAAAGAAGCGAAAGAAATTAGAAATGTCGCTGATGAAGTTAGAAAATGTATTGAATTGGAAATGGATGATTCTCTAAAACAATTAAAAACCATACGAAATTTGAAAGAAAATATTAACTGGAGAGTACAAGTGGAGCTAGTCTTAAGAGAACAAGTTCAAAAAAATGTATTACCACATATAAAGTTTACTGATACAGCCAAATCACAAGATTTTATTGTTTATGATTATTTGGAAGAAAGCAGACAGTGAGTAAAAAAATTATCTTAAAAAGTTGTCACTCATATACGAGTGACAACTTTCTTTATTTTCAAGGGTTTGAACTGGTACAGAAGAAAAAATGGATACTACCTACTAAAAAGCATATGAGAGGATAAGCGTGTAGCAAACAACACCTTTAAGGAGTGGGGAAATGAGCAGCCAAAATTCAATGCTTGTAGATGAGGAACAAGATATTTTCGAAAATATGTTGAAAGGCCAAGATATTCAATTGATGAGTACAGATGAGAAGGAGACTATGGCCTGCTTAGACAAAAGGAAGATTAGACATCGGGCATTTATTATATGTCACTCCAATATTCAGGAATCAACGTGCTTCTTCAAGATTGGGGACAAGATTATGAATAGTTCCACAAAGAATGATGATAGTTTTATTAGAGTTTTTATTGATCGAAGAAATAAAGATAATATCAAACTACTTATCAATGATAATGGTGATCTTGTAAAGTGTTCACAAAAAAACATATCGAAAGGAAAGAAGGAGAGAGTGGTACTCTTTCTTGAAGATGAATATTTCGCTCAACTTATCATAGTTGATGAATCTATACCGACTAAAGTGAATTATATGATCTCTAAAAATTCTATGGGGATGGATGCGCTAAGGGGAATTGCACAAAGTATTGTGGGACTCATGATGCCAGATTTTAATATTCTAGGGCTGTTAAATGAGGAGTTAAATCACGGAGAAGATCATGACGAAAAATAAAAAGAAGCGATATATTGATGAAATCAGCTTCCTGGGAGGAAGCATATCAGATAATTATAACAATGAAAATAATATTGATTTGGATTATGAAGTAAATAATATGATGCCGTTTGATTACGGAACGGCTTCTGAAAGCTTCTTTGATGGCGATGAGACCCCTTGGTCTGAAGAACTACCTGATGAGTCGTTATTCGAAAACAAGCCCTCAGTGAGTACAGATATCAAGGGAAGTAAGAATGACAAGGAGTCAAAAGGTACAGAGTATGAATTGTACAAAAAGATACTTAAAATGTACGTATTAGTAAGTTGTCAAGGAAAGCTTTCGTTGTATAACACTGAACATGGATTTTTTACTGAATTATCTAATATTGATCTAAGAGTAATTGTTAGAAGGAATTGGGAGGAAGAAGTACTAAGACAACTAAATCGATACAAGGTTGATGAAATTATTGATAAACTTGTTTGTTCCAGCGAGCTTCAGATAGATGTAGATGCGTTTGATCGGTATGAATATCTGATTAATTTTCAAAACTGTGTTTTAGATATTCGTAATATGCATACTTATAGCCACGATCCTAAGTACCTCTTCAGTTCATATATACAGGCTGACTATCAAGAGTACTCAGAATATCAGCCGCTTGAGGAGAAGAGTTCTTTTTTACAATTGATCTATAATATCACTGAAGAGGACGAAGATAAGATACTGCTAGTTCAAGAGGTATTTGGCTACTGTTTATCCAACTATTCTAATGCGAAAAAGTGGTTTTGTTTCCTTGGGGTTCCTCATTCAGGTAAAAGCACTCTTCTAGAGCTACTGAAAATTTTAGTTGGTCCTTCATATACTTGCGCTGTTCCATTACACCGATTAAACGAAAGATTTCTGATTGCAGAACTATATCAGAAGAAGCTCAATATTAGTGGAGAATTGCATAACGGGGACATTAAGCAATTCGATATTCTGAAGGCGGCAACCGGGGGAGATACCCTAGTTGCTGAAAAAAAGGGGAAAGATCCATTTTACTTTCACAATAAAGCGAAGATGGTTTTTGCGGGAAATCAGATGCCTTCTATTGCTAAGCTTGATAGTACAAGTGCTTTTACAGATAGAATTGTATTTTTATTATTTAATCGTACAGTACCAGAAGAGGAGAGGGATTTAAGATTAATAGAGAAACTTTCTGAGGAGCGTGATTTTATTGTGAGATGGGCTATGGATGGTTTAAGAAGATTAGTGGGAAACAGATTTGTTTTTACTGAACCAGCGGATTCAGCCCTGTTTAAAAAACAGTATCTTAATTCCTTAAATAATGTGCAGGAGTTCGTTCAAGATAACTGTGAATTGAGAGCTGGCTTGCGAGTACTAAAGCGAGACCTTTATAGCCAATACTTAATCTACTGTAATGAGAATTGTATGAAGGTTTTGACGAAGGAAGAATTTTTTACTGAGATAGCTAAGTTTCCAGTGGAAATACACAAGTTTAGATACCGTGGCTCCAATCCTCTTTTTGGCTACCATGGTATTACTTTAAAGACCCATTTATTTGAGGAATGAGTAAAGAAGTTGAAAGATTGATCTACATTATCTACAGGCTGTCATTTACGCTGATTTACTAGGAGAAAGCACAGTGATAAGCGTAGATTGCGTAAGCTACCCCTCATCTACAGTTGATCTACAGTTAAATAAATTTAATCGTTTATATATTATATCTATAACTTGGAGGTAGGAAGAGTAATGGAACCCATTAAAAAGCCAGTCTTGTATACAGTATCACAGTTAGCAGAATTTATACCGTTAGGTAGAAATTCGTTATATAAACTAGTGAATCGCAGTGACTTTCCCAAAATAGTAATTGGTAAAAAAATTCTTATTCCTGCTGAAGCGCTATCCAAGTTTCTTGAGATTAATTGCAATAATGAATTTAAATGAATTGGAGGTAAAGGGCATTCTGAACGAAATGGCTAGAAGGAGTTAAGGCTCCTTCTAGTATTTAAGCTTGGAAAGGGTGAAGGACATGGCGGGTAGTATTCAAAAGATTAAAAATAAGTACAGGATTACAAAAGAACTGGGAAAGGATAACAATGGGAAGAGACTTAGAGAGTATTCTTACGCATCTACAGAAGCAGAAGCAAAAAAGCTTTTAGCCGAGTTTGAATACAATCAGCAGCGGAACTCACTTGTTCAGCCAAGTAGCATTACCGTATTAGACTTTCTAGAGCACTGGATGGAAAACTACGTGAAATATAACTGTGAAGAGACGACTGCATATGGATACAGAAATATAATTTATAAGCATGTAGCTCCTTACCTTGGTAAAATTCAATTGCAGAAATTACAGCCAACTCATATACAGCAATACTATAAATATTTGATGGATGAAAAGGGCTTATCGCCTAATACTGTTCATAAACATCATGCAAACCTGCGTAAAGCGTTGGACTATGGTTTGAAACAACAGTTTCTTTATAGAAATGTAGCAGATGCCGTTTCATTACCTCGAAAGAGAACCTTTGAGGGGAAATCCTATACAAAGGAACAATTGAACGAATTGCTAAAGAAATTACAGGATAGCAAAATAGAGTTGCCAATAAGTCTTTCAGTATTTTTAGGTCTTAGGAGAGAAGAAGTTGTAGGTCTAAAATGGAAATGGATAGATCTTCAAAATCGAAAACTACAAATCCAAGAGGTTAGAACGAGCGCTGGGAAAAATGTCATAATCAAAACGCCAAAAACGGACAAAAGTAGGAGGACGCTTTTCTTAGGAGATGAATTATATGAACTATTGCTCAGAACTCAAGTTCGGCAAAGTGAACTCAAGAAAGCATTAGGCAAAGAATATGAGGATAGCGGTTATGTTGTAACTCGTGATGATGGAAAACCTTATAGAGTAAATTCACTTACTGAGCAATTCAAAGATTTTCTTGAGAAGAATGATCTTCCTCGGATAAGACTGCATGATCTACGTCATTCTTTTGCAAGTGTACTATATGATGAAGGAGTTGACTTGCTGGCTATCTCTCAAGCACTAGGGCATAGTGACATTGGTACAACCAGTCGAATATATACCCATCGATTTGATAAAACCCATAAGAGTACATTAAACGCGATGAGTAATGCGTTACGATAGTATTCAGAGGGAGAGGTTAGGGTAGGAGCAGGCTTTCATAGCTGCTTCTTTTTACTGTGTCATAAAGCATGCTTTTTGGCACTCTCAGTAAAGGCTAAAAATAGTGTGTCAAAACATTACGAATTAACTTTAGGCATGTGCCACCTTTACTGTGGGGTGTTTTGACACGGCATTATGAGGGGGATCATATATGAAAATGGGATATGGACGAGTATCAGCAAAAGATCAAAATATAGAAAGGCAACTCGTGAAATTTAGAGAACTGGATATTGAGGAGCGTTATGTTTTTGTGGATAAATTAAGCGGCAAGGATTTTAACAGACCGCGCTATCAGGCTTTGCGACTAATGATCCGTGAAGGCGATTTAATATATATTGATGCGTTGGATAGGTTGGGGCGTGACTATGATGGAATTATAGCCGAATGGAAATATATTACCCGTGAGTTGAAAGCGGATATTGTTTGCCTGGATAATGAGACATTGTTTGATTCTCGTAAGTTTAGAACAATGGGTGATTTCGGAAAGGTGATGGAAGATCAGTTTCTAAGCTTACTATCTTATGTGGCCGAGCAGGAGAGAAAGAAGAACAGACAACGGCAAGCTGAAGGCATTGAAGTTGCTAGGGCTGATGGTGTAAGATTTGGCCGACCAAGGGTGGAAATAGATGAAGCGTTCATTGGGATATATAAGCAATGGAGGTCTGGTTTGATTACGGCAAGGATGGCTATGAAGCAATTGGATATGAAGCACCGAACGTTTTATCGGCGTGTAAAAGAATACGAGCAAGAAAAATTGTAAGTCAAGTAGTAGATTCCGGTGAAAGGGTAACGGGGGAAATCAGACAAAGAGGAGAAGCGGGAATGTCCTTCGGTCTAGTGGAAGTTAGTAATAGCTGCTAAGGCATTCTCCGTGATTTGCTTAAACTTTGTGATATAGCTAACAGGTATCAGTTGATTGAGCCAATGTTAGTGGGAGATGAATGTGCAAGCAAAACGAGGCTGCTAAATTTAGCAGCCTCTATTCAGCATATAGGTGTTTTTACATAGTAATTTATTAGTTATATTTGCAGAATGCTTCAGCACAGTGAACAGGTAATCATAGGAAGGGGGAGAAAAGGAAAGTGAACTGCATCAGTACTTCTCCAATTGCTTAAAAAGCAGGATTAATTAAGTGGAAGTTATCGGAGGGGGAAGCGTTGCCGGACTATTCGAGTGTTCCAGAGGAATGTATCATGAAGAAGATTGCAAACAAATCTTATTGCCATTAGAAAAAGGGAATTGTAAACAAATGTCGAAAAATAACTTATAACGTAAATCGAATGGAAACGGATGGTCAATTTATAATTAATACATATTAATGAAGTTTGTTAGAATTATTTTTAATGGGTATAGGTTGCTGGGAAACAAAGGGGGATAAAGATGGAGTTTTCACAAAAAATACAAAGGCTGCGAAATAAGGCTCAAGAAACACAAGCTGCTAATAAAATTATCGATATGTTAACTCAGTTGAAATTGAAGAATGATGATACAACTTCTTACAGATGGACTTGGGAACTTATTCAAAATGCTAAAGATGTTGTTAACTCTAGCGGATTGGTTGATATTATTATCAACTTTGATGAAGGCAGTAAAACTGTTGAATTTAAACATAACGGCAAACTATTCTCAACGGAAAATATTGTTTTTCTTATTGAACAAGTTTCCACAAAAGACCGCACAATAATCGAAGCGAAAAACAAGAAGACTACAGGGAAATTTGGAACAGGGTTCTTAACTACGCATTTGCTTTCAGAAAAGGTGAGGGTATCTGGATATTTGCAGGACATTGGAGAACCGCCGTGTTCTTTTAGTGTTGACTTAGACCGATCTGGTAAGGATAAACAGGCAATAATAAATGCGATACGAGAGAGTTGCTCTCAGTTAGATAAAAATACTACTTCTACTGATGGTGAAACAATAGATGAAAATGAATTCAATACTTGTTTTAAATATGTATTGGATGAGTCTGGAGTCTTAACCGCAAAGAAGGGCCTGAATAATCTACTTATTTCCGCACCATACGTATTTGCTTTTGTTCCCGAGATAAGTTCTTTAACAGTCACAAGCGATCAATATATTCGGAAAATAAGTCGTGGAGAAACAGTTACTAATAATTTAGAAAATGCATATGAAATAGAGGTTGTTGTTGAAACGAAAAAAAATGGGAGAGATAACTGCAAAAATCAGCATATTTGTGTTGTTGGAACTGAAGATTTGTCACTAGCAGTTGAGATACAAAAAAAAGAAGGAATTAATTCTATTGTTAAATATCATGAAGAATTGCCCCGGATTTTTTGCGACTTTCCTCTATTAGGAACAAATGATTTTTCATTTCCTGTAGTTGTAAACAGTCCACTGTTTAATCCAACAGAACCACGAAATGGAATCCACCTAACTGATAAAGAACATGAACAAATAACAGAAAATAAGCAAACATTGCTGGAAGCCTGCCAACTTTATATTAAGATGCTGGACTATTTTTCGGAAAAAAGTTATGGAGGAGTTTATAACATTGTTAAAATCTCTGAACAGTCTGAAAAGGAGTGGCTAACTAAAGAATGGTTTGAGGAAAAAATTGTTAACCCACTTAAATCTCACATTAAAAAAATTCCGCTTATTTACACACATAATACTGAGAAGAAGCCTCTCTTCGATGAATGGGGCGATACCTGCGTACTTATTCCAAAAGATTTAGATGAAAACGTTAGAAAAAAAGTATGGGTACTATCAAGCAAATTCATTCCTAATATGATTACAAAACGAGAAGAATTAGAGTTTTGGTACAACTCTTTATGGGATGATTGTCGCAATTATGGCATATTAGATTTAATCGAAAGAGTAGAAAAGTTCGAAAACATAGATGAATTATCAAAAAATGTTATCGGTGATGTAAATGATTGGCTAAATGAATTATTGGTATTATTCTATGTTAAAGAAGAGACCTTCGCTAACACTCTTGGCAGAAATCCACGTATTTTGCCAAATCAGCATGGTGAATTATGTGCTATAGATTCAATTTTGCTGGATTGCGGTGTTGATGAAACCTATAAAAAAATATCTGCTACTATAGATTTTGATTTTAAAAGTAAATTATTAGATAGAAAAATTAAACATGAATTTCTGCCTAACCTAAAAAAGTGCACGTTAGAAGATGTATTTTCAGAGATGGAAAAGAAGTTGCAGAGACCACATCCCAAAGAAGAGGAGTTTTATAAAGATATTATTTGCCTACAAGCTGAACATAACCAAGAACAAGATGACTTTTTAAGGCTTGTTAAGAATCTGTATTGTGATGATTCATGGGGAAAAAGTAAAGTTACAAGACATTCAAACGTGCTCCTTAGATCAGCATTGAAATGCTGGAGAGAAAAAATAACTAGGGACGTAAGCTCGTGTGAATGCTTGGACGTATTCACTTCTCAGTTTAGTTTTGATAATAAAAATGAGGCGATTATTTGGCTTTCAAATTTTGTGCAAATTTTGGTGAAATATCAGCAGGATCATTTATTAGATCGTTTCTATATATTACCTAATCAGTATGGTGTCTTCAAAAAAAGCGCAGAACTCTCACTGGATTCTGGTGAAATTGAAGAAATCCTCAAGGACGCATGCAAGTATGCAGGATATGACGTGCGTGAAACATTATTATTAAAAGACATTTATTTCAATTTGCCTGAAAATAGAACAATTTACCTCGAGAGCATTTCCGAGAAGACCACAAAGTATGTGAAGGAGAATAAGAACAGCTTAGGCCAATATGATGCTGATGAAAAAGAAGTCTTTAATAAAACCTACCTTTGGCTGAGAGAAAACTCGACTAATGAAACGGTCTTAAGGTGCTTTAAAGATTTATTAAGCAATTTACATTGGTTTTATAATGACAATGATATTGCTGACAATATGTCTAAAGTGGAAGAATACAATGATGTGTTAAAGAGATATGGCGTTTCTGGAGTGGAGGAATTAGAAAAGATATTGTCTCTCTCCGATATCGAAAGTAGCCCAAGTAAAACGGTGGAGTTATCAAAGGAACTTCTTGCACAATGGGGTATTTCAACTGAAGAAGATTTAAAACGTGCTCTAGCAAATAATATTCTTAACGCAGAATTTCTTCATGATTCTAAAGTTAGCTTAGAGATGTTTAGCTATGTAAAAGAGATTCTTGAGAGATCCAAGAGAAAGATTATCGATTTCTTAAGTGAGCACTCCGATTATGATGTTTCGGATTTGGTAGAAATTAGTGATACGATTTTTGTAATTAAAAAATATAACACTGAAATTTATTTGATTACTCGCCCGTCCGATTATGGTCAAATAATCTTATATTATGATTCCGAGTTAGATGTTCTTGATTATGAAAAAGATTGTGAATTGTGGGTGGAAGATGGGAAAAGCGATCCGCAAAAAATAACATTTGGGAAAATATTGAAGTTAACTGGAGTTAACAAAATTCCATTAAGGAGCATAAGAGAGAAGTGATCGACATAGATGAAGTGTTACAATTACTACAATCCCCAGGATCAAAAAATCTTATCTGTAGGAAGTTAGAATTTAGACCGCAAAATTTGGCTATGCTTATCGCTGCTCTGTCAAACATACCAGATGAGTACGGTTATATTGTAATTGGAGCAAGTAAAAGTAATGATAAATATTCTATAAATGGAGTAAGTGCAGGGTTTAAGATAGATGAACCCATTAAACGGGCACTTAGCTTATTATCTGAACAACCGTTAATAGATTTTGGGAGTCTTAATATTGATGGTAAAAACATTTATGTAATTAAAGTGAAAAAGAATACAAGCTCCATTTTCTTCAAATCTACGCAGAATATAGAATCGCAGCCTGAGCTATTTATTCGTGATCTCTACTTGGCCTGCATCAAACTCCAAGCACGAAAACTTTATGTGAGTGCTACAGAAGATGAGCGCAATGACTTTATTGCAGATTTACTAGAAACAAACGGCTATCGCCTAAAGGATCAAACTCGGCGCGGAAGTTCTGCAGCAGGAAAATCATCTGGCGAGGTTGATATATTTATTGAAAAAAATGGTATGCCGTTTACTATTATAGAAGCGCTTAATTTAGAAAGTTTGAATACTAAGTATCTTAATACTCATCTTGACAAAATATATTCTTATGATACAACAGGGAATGTTTTCAATGTATGCCTGTCATATGTTAAGGTTAAGGATTTTGGTTCCTTTTGGGATAAGTATTGCGTCCATGTGAAAAATCATGAATATCCAGTAATGCTTATTTCGTCAGATATGAATGCTGATAAAGATTATCCATGCTCTGAAATAAGGTTTATGACGACAATTCATAATCGTTCGGGAAAAACTACATGTCTATACCATATATGTGTAAAAATTCAGGAAAATTAGTTTGATATGTAGATTTGGAGTCAGGTATGAACGCCAAATCTTTATAACAACAGAGAAGAGATAAATAAGCCATTGTTTTTACAGTTGTCAGATTTTGTGCCCAACAAAAATACCGTATTATATTCCAAGGTAGCACGAAACTGGGAAAAGACAATACACTGTAATTACAATTGTGTTTTACCGAAAACTCCTGTCCTAAAACTGTAGACGAGTTGTAGACAAGAGCAATAAAATAAGGAAATCATCAATAAACCTGATTAATATTAAATAACAAATTAAGCAACGCGAGGTCGCATGAAATAAGCTTATTTGGTACTTACTAATTCAACTATATACAAGATAAAAACTTAAGGACAACAGTTCGACTCCCCTCGGCTCCATATGGGGTAAAGTAGAAGACACCTTTAGGGGTGTCTTCTTAAAGTATATATCAGTTATTCTGGATTTAATTAACGCAACTTATCAAGTAGGTTATAGTAGTAATAGGTCTTAGACCTTTGTTTGCCATCAGAAAAAATAATCCTGTTTGTTTCCAAAATAGTTAGATATCTTCGACAAGTTGCTTCAGAAAGCTCAGCCAGGGAAGCGATGGCCTGCACCATAAAAATTGGTTTCTGATAAATGGCATCAATTAATTTCTTGACACCACTACTGTTAATCAAAGACTGAGCTAATTCTAGATCATGCTCGTATAACTCATTCACATTATTTATTAAACGTATATGCTTATCGGACTGCAGTATCATAGCCTCGAGAAAAAACTTAATCCATTGATTCCAATCACCTTTGTACCTTGTGTCATTAAGGAACCGATAGTATTTATGTTTATCTTTTTCCAAGGTCTCACTTAAAAAAAAGTTAGGATAATTAATGACCCCTTTACTATACAAATATAAAGGAATTAATATACGGCCAATTCTACCATTTCCATCAAGGAAAGGATGGATCGTTTCAAACTGTGCATGTATAACGGCAACCCGAATAAGCTCATTGAGGCTATCCTGTGGGTTGTTGATATAAATTTCAAGGTTATTCATAAAGGTATCGACTAGCTGCGGCTGCGGCGGGACATATGTTGCTGTCTCTAAAGAGCATCCTTCTGGTCCTATGAAATTCTGAATTCTTCTATATTCACCAGGAGTACGATTACTTCCACGAACCTCATTCGACATCAGTGTAATATGCATTGCTTTAAAAAGCCTTGTTGAAATCGGAAGAGAGGTGAGTTTATCCATTCCATCCCGTAATGCGTGATAATAATTAAGTACTTCCTGAATATCTTTATTATTTTTTCTGCTTAGAGCTTCAACTTCGAGAACTTCATCTAAAGTTACTTGCGTACCTTCAATTTTAGTTGATTGAACTGCCTCATTTAACATCACGGGATTTAACAATAAATGAGATGGAAGTTTAGTGTTTTGAAGAAGAACTTGATATTGGGCAACTTTTGTATTAGCTTTAATTAATTCGTTAATAAAAAACAGCTGATTAATTCGTTCGCCATTTAAGGGTAGGGTTTCCGGGGTAAATGGTACTTTTCCCATCGTTATTCCTCACTTTCGATAGTGATAAACTATATTATTTTCATTTTAACCGATATGTGATTATAAATACATGGGTTTTTAAATTTTGAAAACAAAATATGCATTTTTTTGATGTAAGGAAATCAGTAAGAGGAACATAAAAAATAGGGAAGGAATACATTAAATACATCATATTTTAATCATGAATTAGATATTACGGCTTTTGAAGTAAATGGGGCAAAGGAGATTTAGCGCTTTACAGAAAAGTTATCTGTTGAATTTGAAGAAGCCTACCAGCAAGACATTAAGACCCTTTTTGGGAAGGGGTACAATACGCCCGGCTTATTTTTCATAACTTTTCTGCAACTCCGCCCCCTTGTATCCCATCTTCCGATATCCTTTCACTCTTTTCTTGAACATCGCTATTAACATTGGAACCTGAAGGTCAATATAATCATATATCTTCACTTCTTCTTTATTTGCATGACTTCGGTGCAGGCGGCCTGCATATTGCTGCAAGGTGCCTGACCAGGAGATGGGGTGGACCAGAAACAAGGTGTCCAGTCTGGCGTCATCGAAGCCTTCACCGATCAGCTTGCCGGTAGCAATAACTACACGCTCCTGATCTTCTGGAATAGAAGCAATTTGGGCGCGTAGAGCCTCTCTTTGCTTTTTCCCCATTCCGCCTCTAAGCACAATTACATTTTTGGCAAAGGCATGTAATCTCTCTGCAAAATATTCAGCATGAGCGATTCGTTCAACCAGCAGCAGTGGAGAGCGACCTTCATCCAAGCAGGTTAGCAAATCGTCAAAAATAAGTGTATTACGCTCCTCATTGTCTACAAGCTGCTGGTAGATGTCCTGAATTCCGGAAGTTTGTTCCCCTGACTTGATCTGAAAGTGAGTATAACGGGGGACCACCCTTAATGAAAATCCTCTGGAGCTGCTTAGGCTTTTGGCATCCACCTTCAATAACACAGGTCCAAGCTGGAACCGTACAATGGCTTCCTGTCCGTCTTGCCGTTTAGGTGTGGCCGTTAAGCCAAACACATACTTTGCTTTGACTTCCCGCAGAACCTGTTCGAAGCTGTAGGCGGATACGTGGTGGCACTCATCCACAATGACCTGGCCGTATTCACTTACGAAGGGCTTAACATTCCCCTTATAGTTGAGGCTCTGAATGACAGCAATGTCGATGATGCCGGTTCGTTTGTTTTTGCCGCCGCCGATCAATCCAATTGCCTGCTTTGGGACTTCGAGAAAGGTTTGCAAACGTTCCTGCCATTGTTCCATAAGCTCCCGGCGGTGCACCAAGATAAGGGTGTTTGTCTTTCTTGAAGCGATAATGCTGGCTGCTATGACAGTTTTACCGAATGCGGTTGCCGCCGAGAGAACGCCTATGTCCCGGCTTAGAATAGCTCTGGCTGCTGTATCCTGAAGAGTACTCAGCGTACCGGTGAACTCTGCCTCGATAGAAGTTCCAGACGAACGTTGGTCCTGAAGCGATACCTTAACTTGATTATGCTCGAAAAAAGATAGCAAATCCTGCAAGCATCCCCTTGGCAGAACTACATAGTTCTCCAGATCCTCGGCACACGAGATCACCCGGGGTTTACCATAGGTGGAGAGCCGCATCGCTTGTGCTTTATGAAAATCAGGGTTGGAGAAGGAAGCTATTTTGATCAGAGCATGAATTGCGCTTGAAGGAAGTCCGGACTTGAGAATATACAGACGATCCGATTGCAGAATCTGTATTTCAGCAGGTAAAGATTCCATAAGGACCTCTTCTATCTGAGTCGGGTTCTCTTGTAACAAGATTAATCCATCTGCGTCATGGTCTGATCCCGTAGTAATTTTGTAATTGCTGAAAAGTCCACGCTCCCCGTGCTTGTATATAAATTGCTTTACTTGGTCTTCGCCCATCTTGCCAAGTTTGGATAATATACCCCATTGGTCAGCATAAGGCTCAAAGCAATCGTCAACAAAGACGCTGTTTCCCTGTTTACGCGGCCCGCCTTGAAGAGGAAGGGCAATGAGGTTGCCGAATCCGCCTTTGGGCAGCGTGTCCTGATTGGGAAACAGGCGGTCATAGGAATCCATGCCGATCTGATATCTGTAGTTCATGGTAAGACTCAGCAGGGTCATTCCGAATCTTCTGGCTGTAGCCGCCTCAATGTTTTGACTGAAGAAAATCCAGATATGCCCCCCATTGCCGGAACGCGAGCGCTCTAAGAGTGCGGGGATTTCATGGCTTGCACATAGCTCCATCACGGCAGTAACATCTTGCTTCCAATCATGTTTGTCAAAATCCATGGCCAAAAACCAGCAGGTCTCATCCGGCAGGATGGGATAGATACCAATCGTCCGGTCTTGCCGTGCATCTAAATGGGCTGACAGCACTTCGTTTGTAAGAGGCATGAAGCTCTGGTGCTTGCAAACCGAACACTTTATTCGGGGTTTCTCACAGACGGAAGTCCACTCATTGGCACAAGCGGGCGAATATCCGGACTTGCCTTGCTTGTTGCTCCAGCGAATCGGATAAACATCGTCTCTGCCGCGGAAATAACTTTTATATAGGGCGAGCTTGTCCTCTACGGTGGAGTACTGGTGAACAATGGATTCTGGAACGGTTGTCCCCTTGCTTTCTTTTTTCTGGGAGGTGGGATTGGAAGTTATTTGTTCATTAGTAATTACTATATTGTCATCATCCCAAAGCCCTAGTAGACTTCTCAACCGGGTGACTTCCAGCTTAAGTTCCTCAATATGCGCCAGAGCCGCATTATATTTGTCCTCGATATTGTCCATTGATTGGTCCTCACGTTTTATTTATATTATACCTTGTAAGCTGCTGAGTAATAATACTGGGAATTATAACCCGATTAAGGAGATCATAGTAATGCTGAAATTAAGTAACTCAACCATTAAAAAGCATTTGAACAATCTTACGAGGGAAGAGCTTGAGGCTGAAATCTTGAATTTGGCCAAGAAACATCCAATTATTCATGAGTATTATTATTCGGTGTTATTTCCCGAGCAAGAGGAGGTCTTAGACAAGTACAAGAAAATTATTGAGAAGGAATTCGGCCACCACAAGGGAGAGATTCTGCGATACCCGATTATGAAGCAAGCAATAAAGGACTTTAGTAATATTTCAAACAACAAGGAGCATATTGCAGAAATAATGGTTTTTACAGTGGAATGCGGGGTGGATTTTACGCTTTCATACGGAGATATAGATGAAAGATTCTATCGTACTATTACAAGCATATATGAACAAGCCCTAAAGTATATTGTGGACAATCAATTGGAAGACAAGTTTGTAGATCGATGCAACGAATTGATGCAGAGCAGTCAGGAAATTGGCTGGGGTTTTGGAGATGGGATGATGGAGTTGTATAGCGATTATTTAGGACACGTGGATGAAGAAGAAGACCTTGAGTAGCGTATACGGACGAATTATTTAACCATAAGGATTGTGTTATAAAATTGAAAAAGCGACCTTAATCGGTCGCTTTTTGATTTATGCTCCTATTTTGGGACACAGTGGGCTTCAAGAATATGGGTTAACTCCTTAAGCTCAAATTTATGGTTAACCATATCTACCGTAAAATCTTCAGCTTTCTTCGTATCCATCTCAAAGCTCAAATCGTTGAGCTTTAAGAAAATTACAAGTGCTGTAAAAGCAGTGCGTTTATTAGCATTGTGAAACGGGTGATTTTGGCCCAGTGATTGAAACAATGCTGCGCCTTTCTCAAAAATAGTGGGGTAAGCCTCATCTCCAAAAGCGGAAAATTGCGGGCGAAAGACTGCTGAATCAAGTAACCCAGCGTCTTTTACCCCAATTTGCTCTCCAGGGCTATAGCGTTGAATCATTGCAAGATTAACAGCGATGACTTCTTGTACGGATAAATAGCGTGTTAGCTTCATCTATCTTTGAGTCCATGTAATGTCTGATCATATTTATGAATAACATCGGCCAAAGAATCCATAAAATCCTCGCTAATTCCATTAGGCAATGAGACTTTATTTGATTTTCTGATAATAATTTCACCCGTCACCGGGTTTACATCAATAAGGACAGTATCTCCTTGATCTAGTCCTATCTGTTTTAGGGCATCGGTCATTGTTATACCAAGGCTATTTCCAATTTTTGAAACTTTCCGTTCCATTTCGATCACCCTATTCATTGGAGTTCCTACTTATTAATATATATGACTGTTATAACAATTATACATTATTAGAATATAAATTCAATCCGGTTCCTCCGGTGACATGGCTGTCAATCAAATATTGAAGCATAGGTTTATTCTACCTGCATACGGATGATATGGGATTCCTGATTTGTTCTGCATAAAATCATGCCCGCCCCCCCGGAGCCCTGCCCCGCTGACAATTCCCGCGGCAATTCCCGACGGATCAAGAGACGGATTATCCCAACCCGATTTGATCCTAAGGTCGGATTTGCCGGGGGCAGATTTGCTTATACGGCTGCGTTGAACTCATTGTGATTCCGGTTTGTTTTTATAAATACAATCAGCTATTATAAAGTATCAGCAAGCTCTTATTACAGGAGGAATCGAATGAGCAAATACAGCATACATAGTGACTTTGAGCCATACGCCAAGAGAACGCTCCCTTTGAATTCTTGGTTATTGCCAATACTGAATAAGCTGATAGTGAGAAGTGTGAATAAGCTTGAGCCTGCCGGGGGGATGAAGGTATCGAAAGAAGTCATTTCCGGCTATAAAAATGGAAAGCTTGACCTGACCCTCTTTGAGCCTGCGGGTATTGGGACGAACGCCCCCTGCCTCATTTACCTACATGGAGGGGCCTTTGCCTTACAGGCAGCGCCTTCCCATATCCATTTAGTTCGCGAGTATGCTCTGAAGACACCCTGCAAATTAATCTTTGTGGATTATAGACTGGCACCTAAGTACCCTTTTCCTTATGGCGTTGAGGATTGTTATGCTGCATTTGAATGGGTCTGCGAGCATGCGGAAACGTTAGGCGTTGATACAAACAGAATAGCCGTAGGCGGAGATAGTGCGGGCGGCGCACTTGCTGCTGCAGTGACACTATTGGCCCGTGATCGGAAGGCACCGCGTATTTGTTTTCAGTTGCTGCTCTATCCGGTAACAGATGCAAGACAGGATACGGAATCCATTAAAGAGTTTGTAGATACACCGCTGTGGAACTCCAGGCTGAATGAGAAGATGTGGAAGCTGTATCTCAAGGATGGGGTAGGAGCCGGCAAGAGAGAATATGCTTCACCTATGGAAGCCGCTTCTTTTGAAAACCTGCCTGATGCCTTTGTTGAAATTACAGAGTTTGATTGCTTGCGGGATGAAGGAATCCATTACGCCGAAGCCCTGCGGAAAAGCGGGATTCCGGTTGAAATACATTACACAAAGGGAACGATCCATGGATACGATGTAGCCGAAAAAAGCGAAATTGTGCGGCAGAGTGTGGAGAGAAGAATTGAGGCCTTAAGAAGGGCATTTGATTTGTAAATCATGCCGTTATCTCAGAATTGCAATGCGGAAGACATCTTTAGGGATGTCTTCTATTTCCCGCTGAAACACGCCGTCCTTCTACAAGGACGGCGTAGCCGTTTCTGCTTGTTTTACGCGTATCCAGGCCAAGCCTGCCTCATAAAACCCGCGTTTGCCCCTTGTCCTGCTACCCGCCGTTCCTTAAGCCCTCCAGCTAAGATATGCCGCAGACCGGTAAAGTATCATTCCACTGTCTTATAATCATTAACTCAGAATACTGCAGGAAGCAATCCGATATGAGTAAATGATTGTTTCGGAACCGCTTTCACGATTGGTATGCTCAGGACGTTGGGATTCCAAAATATGTATCTTTTTAAGGGGGAATTTTTGAAGAAATTTGAGAATCCGGCAAACCCCGGCCCCATTGTCCTGACCCGCCGGAAAAAGAGACAAGATCTTAAAGAAGGAGGAGGATAAAAAAGCTTCATAATTATTTGCAAACGGTTTCAGTAGTAGCTGCAATAAATTAAAATCGGGAGGGAATTAAGTGAAGAAAAGAGCTGCGAAGGTATCCAGTATTGTTTTGATGTTTTCACTTGTACTATCTTTAATAGCTGCTGGCGGATGGGGGGATTCAGTAGTACATGCTGCGGGTCTTACGATAACCGGCAGTGGAGGCGGCAGTGAGACGGCATATGTGGAATGGTCGCCTGTGAGCAATGCGACGGGATATACGGTATATGTCAAAGCTGCAAGTGCAGCGGATTCCCAGTATCAACAAATCAATACTGAATTGATTCGTAAATACGCTTCCTATTGGAGAGCGGATGCTGTAGGGCTTGCCGCTGGCAGCTATGTAATAAAGGTTGAAGCTACGGTGTCGGGAGGGGCCGCAAATGCTGTCACAGGAACGCTGGCTGTAACGTCATATGACCGTTCCGGATTTGCTTTTTCGCCAAGCTCGCAATACGGTACAGGTTCAGGCGCTTATAATGATAATGGAACGCTCAAGAATGGTGCGCAAGTGCTGTACGTTACCTCGCAGAATGCCCAGACCGTAACGCTTCCTGTGAAAACCAGCAGCTCGGGCACTATACAGACGGGTGTGGGTCTTGGCGGGATTCTGACACTGAGACAAAAAGGCTATGATACAACGCCGCTTGCCATCCGGATTATCGGAAAAGTTACTGCCTCTGACCTGAGCGGACAGCTTAACAGCAGCGGATATCTTGAAGTCAAAGGTAAAAACAATTATTCGGAAATGAATATTACAATTGAAGGAATCGGCAAAGATGCTTATGCCTATGGTTGGGGAATGCTGCTTAGATATGTCGGCAATGTGGAAGTAAGAAACCTGGGTGTAATGCTGTTCCCTGACGATGGCATTTCAATGGATACGGGCAATGTGAATGTATGGGTGCATAATAATGATATTTTCTATGGAGCGGCGGGAAGCGATGCGGACCAAGCCAAAGGCGATGGTTCCACAGACCTTAAAAAAGGATCAACGTATATTACCATCTCGTACAACCACTACTGGGATTCCGGAAAAGCGGCTCTGGTCGGCTTAAGCGAGTCGGCAGAATTCTTTGTCACCTTCCACCATAACTGGTTCGATCATTCGGACTCCCGTCATCCGCGGATCCGGGTGGCCTCTGTTCATGTCTATAATAACTTCTTTGACGGAGTCTCCAAGTATGGTGTGGGCGTTACCACAGGAGCTTCGGCCTTTGTAGAATCCAATGTTTTCAGAAATACCAAAAATCCAATGCTGATTTCCTTGCAAGGCACAGATGCTCTGGGAGAGGGGACGTTCTCAGGCGAAGATGGCGGTGTAATTAAGGCTTACAACAATAGTATTGTTGGTGCTGCAAGTCTGATTTATGCCAACTCCAATGCTGGAACGGCTTCGGCCAATGCAACCTCCTTCGATGCCTATCTCGCTTCGTCGAGAAATGAAACCGTTCCAAGCTCATACAAAGCATTAAAAGGCGGAACCGCCTATAACAACTTCGACACGACCGTCAATACTGGAGTGAGCGCCTCCAATATTGATAACGTAAGCAATGTTGAACAGGTTGTTTCGGCAAAAGCCGGACGCCTGAACGGCGGAGACTTCACATGGACATTTAATGATTCGGTGGATGACGCATCGTATGCAGTGAATGCAGCGCTGATGTCTGCGATCCGGAGCTACACCTCCGGGCTTGAATCCGTAGGGGGCAATTCCAACCCGACGAGCCCGACTCCGGCGCCAACCGCAACTCCTGCACCAACAACGACTCCGGCGCCAACAGCAACGGCAACTCCGGTGCCGACAGCGGGAGCAACCGTTCATAACTTTACCACATCCGGGACAACCAGCAGTTTCTTCAATATCCAAGGGAATCTCTCAACAAGCAAGGGAACCGTGGTATATAACGGTCTGACCCTGACCCAATGCTTGAAAATCGAGAGTGCAACCAGCATTCAGTTCACGACTGCCCAGGCTGCAACCTTAACCCTGGTGTTCAACTCAGAGGGCACCAAAATCAAAGTGGATGGAACAAGCTACACCATAACGAATGGCATCGCCACGATCTCCCTTGCAGCGGGCGCCCATACCATTACGAAGGATAGCACTGCGAATTTGTATTATATACAGTTGAATTAGAGAGTTTTAAAAACCGGGCTGCTCTACACCTATCTGAGTTTTACGGACTGAGGTTCGAGGCATCCCGGCTTAAAATGGAGTATTGGAGAAGCAGAAAAGCGACCTACTTGGGTCGCTTTTCTTGTGCGCCTCACAGTCGCACCATCTAGGTGGTTCAAGTCCACCCGGTAACTTTACCCTTTAAAGTGCCGTAGCCGAAGTAGATATCCGGGCAACCGAAGGTTGCCCGGATAGGCAGGGTGTCTTCCGCGAGGAAGAATCTGAAGGGCCTGCAGGCAAAGTCCAGCCCGGAATGCAGTGAACCAGAGGTGGCGGCGATGTTGGGTGACCCGCCAAGAAAACGGGGAAACCTATACGAATTCATATATCTTACAGGAAAACAACTAAAGGGAAATGACCTGTAGGACTCATCGACGTGATTAGGGTCAGGATGGACAGAACAGAAGGTGCAGATGACTGAGGGAAGTCTCGTAGTCTCCTTGGCGCAAACGCGGACGAGGTAGGGGCGGTATAACCGAAAGGGAAAGCCAAGCCGAAGGGTTGCGAGATGGCGAGTAGTCTGGAAAAAAAAAAAGAAGGTGTTGTCGCATACCCTGCTCTCACTCCAAAAGAGGAGAGACAGAGGCAAAGGGAACGTGCTTCGTCAAAGCCTGTGAGTTCTCGCGAGTGGAGATCGTACACGTCTTAAACCAGCTGGGGTTTGACCGAGAGGGTGCGTCCCGCCGAGAGCGAAAGAACGCTTGGGGATGAGGCAAACTGGCGACCTGAGTACATTCAAGGCAATAGGAGCGATTGAATTTTTTTTTTCTAACACGCAGTTGCCGGGATGGAACAAGCAAGGAATCGATCTCTGTAGCGGAAACGAGACCCGCTTGGAGAGCAGCGTAAAGGTGGTGAAACACCAATGAAACCGAAAAGACGTTACTATTCCTTAATCGATAAGGTTTACCAAATGAATAATCTGCACGAAGCCTGGTTATCGGTGAAGAAGAATCAAGGAAGTGGCGGAGTGGATGGCGTCAGCATCGGAATGTACGAGAAGAATGTGAGCACGAACCTAAGGGAAATCCAAAGGTTATTGCAGCAAGGTCGTTACGCTCCTGATCC